>JBAROV010000246.1:0-40404 GCA_049642465.1 Vicinamibacterales bacterium | reverse complement strand
GGACTGCCTGATAGAATCGTGTCTCTGGAGGTGAACTCGATGCGATACGCAGTCCCTGTGGTGCTTTTGCTCGCCTTGGCCGGCGCGGGTGAAAGCCGTGCGCAACAAACGGCGCCACCGGCGCAGTCGCCGTTGACGCCGGAGCAGCAACAGCAGATCTCCAAGATGCCGGCGGTTGGTGAAGAGAAGCGCGTCAAGACCGAGGACATCGATTCGGTCATGGCTGACGGGAAGATCTTCTTGCTCGACGTTCGTGAGCCGAAAGAGATCGAGGAACTCGGGACCTACGAAGGAGCTGTCAACATTCCGTTGCCCCAGCTCGAGAGCCGGCTCAGCGAGATCCCGAAGGACAAGACGATACTCACCGCTTGAAACAGCGGAGGCCGAGCCGCGCGTGCCGCGGCCATGCTCGAAAAACACGGCTACAAAGTCGCCGGGTTCTGTGGTCTGAAAGGGTACAAGGGCAGCAAAGTGAAGCCGGGAAAGAAGACCGGCGCATAACAAGGGAAAAGGGAAAAGGGAAGACGTTCTCCCTTTTCCCTTGTTATCCCCCGACAATCAGCGGCCGCATCATGTCGTGCTCCTCGTGTTCGAGGATATGGCAGTGCCACACGTACTCGTGTCCGCCTGTTCTCGGACTCGGCGGAACATCAATCGTGCTCCCCGGATTTCTCCAATCGTTCACCACCGGAAGCTTGAACTGCATCACGACGGTGGTGCATTCTCCGGGATTCATCCGGACGGTTTCTTTCCATCCAAGCTCGTTTGGATCCGGCGGGATCGGCGCACTGGTGAAGTTTGGCGTGCCATTGAACCGTGCAGCCTTGAACGCCTGACGCGAAAGGATCTGCACGTTCACCAGGTGGAAGTGGATCGGGTGCGCATCGGCAGTCAGATTGAAGATCCTCCAGACCTCGACCGCATCGATCGCAGGCGTTTCAGTGGGAGCGCTCTCGTACGGCCGACCGAACGCATCAGGCGCAGTCGGAACACTCGTTCCGAGCAGCTGCGACAGTCTCCCGTATTGGTCGACCGCTTCGTTGAGCGTGAGGTCCCTCACAAATGCACCCGCGGGAGGCGTCATTACTCCAATCGGTACGAGGAGCGGTGGATCCGAGGGCGGCAAGCGCAGCTTGACCGGCTTCCCTTCCGGACCGCCGTTGCGGGTAATCACGCGGAACTGTAGCAACGTGCGCGTGTTCGGGCCGAATCCAGACGGCGGAGGCGTGCCGAGTCTGTTGTTCCTGGGATAGAAGTCCGCAAGCGGCGTCCCATCGGGGAATGGCACGGGGGCATCGTTGTAGAGGATCAGGACGTCGCCGGGTGCGGCCTTTCCGAAATCGACGATCGCATCGGCGCGCTCCGCTGGCGAAAGAATCAGCGGCAAGGTGTTGCGATCGACGCCGACCAGTACCGGCGCCGGGAGGAAGCCGCCCTCGGTGCCAATCTGCTGCAACGCGGGACCAGGAAGATTGGGATTGGGTTCGGCGCTGTCCGGGAAGACCGGACCTTTCGCATAAACCAGACGGAGACTCAGGAAGCGCGTGTTGCAGGCATTCAGGAGGCGCAGCCGATATCGGCGCGGTTCGACTTCGACAAACGGGTACGCTGTACCGTTGACAAGCATCGTGTCCCCCCAGAATTCTGCGCCAGTGGATGGCACTGGGAGCGGAGGGGCATCGTCGGGTGGCTCGTAGGCGAAGAAGTCCTGATCGTAGATTCGCGGATACCAGAGGCTGCCATCGGTGTCGAAGATCTTGTCCTGGAAAATCAGCGGGATTTCGCGTGATGGAATGGCGCCCGCCGCAATCAAGCCCAGTTCGGCTGCGTCGCGAAGCACATATCCCGACGCCAGACCAGCATAGGCGTTGAGCCGCGTAATGCCGATTGCGTGGTCGTGGTACCACATCAACCGCGCGCTCTGATCGTTTGGATAGTAATGATCGCTGTTGGTGGGAGTCAGCGGGTCGTTCGTCGGCAACCAGTCGATGACGGACGGACCTCGCAGGCCCTCGCACGTGGACCAGTGGAATGGCCCCCCGTCGCTGGCCCATGGCACGAACCCGCCATGCAGATGGATGACGGCGCGATTCTGCGGCTGCCCCGCCTCGGCGCCAGGAATCGATTCATCGACCGGAAGGATATGTGTAGAGGGGAGCGCGTTGACCACGTTGATGCGAACCGGTACGCCACGTTCGGCGGCAATCACGCCGCCGAGGTGCCGGAACGGTGCGCCAGGAGCCGCATCGCCGTAGCCCCACAATCGAGTGGGCAGCAGATCGGGGTGCAACTGATCCTGGAACTCCCGAAGCGCGATCCGGTAATAGTCCAGGCCAGGATACGTGGTGCGATTCGGAGTGGCCAGCGGGATCCCGGTGGGACCGCCAAGGCCTCTCAGCGGTTGAACGAATTTCTGGAGCGGTATCGTTTGGGCGAACGCCGCCCAGGCGCGTCGCCAGGGAATCAGAGCAGCCGTGCCGGCCATGGCCGCGATTTTCAAGAAACCTCGTCGATCCATGGAAGACTCCTTCCGACCGCGAATCGCGTCGGGCTAGCGGCGAAAGACGCCCGCTGGAGGCGGTGGCTGGAGTCGCTGGAAACGAAATGCGGGTCGCTTGAGAGGGGACCGGGCTGCAGCGGCGCACGCACATTTCAGAGACAACGGCTGGCCTTTCACAGGGCTCGCGGAGAGCCGAGCAATACCTGCGCCACCGTGCTCGTGCTGAATGCGGCGATCAAAATCTTGAAGCAGCCGTTACGGGTCGAAGAATATTCCCCATCATGTGCGGAAAAGTCGCAAACGGGCTGTGGGAAGCGACGAGTACGCCCGATCCTAATTACACTCGCCGCTCCACAACGTGATCGACGAGGCGATGAAGCGGCGATTGCCGGTGAGGAACACCGTGGCACGCTGACCCGGACAGAGCTTCGCATTGCCGGGTTGTCGGCTGTCGACGATGCGCGTGTCGGGCGTGACTTCGACGTAATACGTCCCGCCCGTTTTATGTTTTATGCCGACCGTTCCGTCGTCCACGGTGACAACCGTACCGCGAATCTGCGGGCTGTCGTCCAACCGAAGCGGCGCACAGGCGCTGGCAAGGCAACCCGCCACCACGAGGGCGGCGCCGAGCAATCGATGTTTGTCAGTCATCACGAACCTCGCAGGTGCTTTACCAACCGTCAAGCAGCCCGCCGTCGAACCAATCCCACAGGAAGTAGAAGATGACGCTCGGCGATCGATCGGTCCGGTTATTCACGGGCAGCCGTATGCCGCCGTTCACTCGAATGTGTTGCCGCGCATTCAACGTGATCTGGACCTGAGGCACGACGTCCCAATTGATGATGGCGCCCGACGCGAAAGGTCTCGCCGCCAGTAGCTCAAACATCGGAGACCACGTCCGTCCGAAGCGCCCTTCTCGAAAGCTTCGCCCCACCGCCGCGCGCCAGAAGGCTTCGCTGTCCTCGTCTTGTCTGGCTGGAATCTCGAAGCCGCCCTGTACCTGCACGAACGACTCAGAGCCGATCAACTGGCCGTAAGTCACGAAGGGTTCGAAGATCGCAAAGCCCTTTCCAAGACCGCGACGCTCGCTTCCGACCGGCAGCGCGACCTCGGCGGACACGCTGAAGATGTTGCCGCGATTGACATCGTGGGTGATCGTGCGTTTGTAGCCGAGTGCGATGTCGCCAACGCCGGTTGCCCAACCACCCGTCGCGCTCTGGGTTGACGACAACGGGATCGAAACTTCCACCTGATTGAGAGCGCCCAACCGGCGCTCGTAGATGAATTTGCTGACGACCTCGCCATCACCTCGGGTACTCGACGAAGTCGAGACGACGACTTCGTCCTCGGGAAAGGCTTTCCCTGTGACGAGCGGCCGCGGAAGGTTCAGTTCGCCGCGTGGCCAGCTGTCGTCCGCGCAGAACGTCCGCAGATGTTCGACGGCGCGCTCCAGTTCGTCGGCGGTATACAGAGTGCCCCAGGGAGGCATCAGCGGCGAGAACCCTCGGGCGGGTCCGCCGTTGTGCGCCACCGCAAGCCAGTCGGCACTCGGCTCACGGACGGCAAAATTGCAGTCCGTGAAATCAGGCAGCGTCAGGATCTTCGTAAGGACCGGGTTGGCGGTCCCGCGTCCGTCCGGTCCGTGACAGGCGATACACGTCGTTTCAAAAACTTCGCGACCGGAACGACCTCCCGGTGCGGTTCGTTGCTCCTGCTGGGCCGCGGACACAAGCGTGGCCGACAGGGCCACGATCGCCAATACGCCAACCCCTCCAATGTAAGGACGGATGCGGGACATAACCTACCTCGCCATTCGGGAACAGCAAGACAGGTGCCCTGGAATGAGGGCGAAAGTGGCGAGATCTCAGAGGTTCCAGCACGGTTCGCCGCAATGTGACGGAGGCATCGCGGATTCTTCCGCACGAATGCGAACTCCTCCGCGGCGGTTCACGTCGAGTGGCTCATCGTTACAAACCTTCCAGTACGCCGAGGCAATGCGGCACATTGGATTACTATTCACGCGATCTGGCGGTCACATCCGCAAAGGAGATCCGATGAAGCGCTACCCAGCCATTCTTGCCATCGTCGTCACGTCCGTTGGCGTCCTCGCCGCACAAACACCAGAGATGCCCAAACCGGGTCCGGAAAATGAAAAACTTCGAGCGTTCGTCGGCAACTGGAAGTTCGAAGGTGAGGTCAAGCCAGGGCCGATGGGACCCGGAGGAAAGATGACCGGCACCGATCGCATTCAGTGGCTGCCCGGCAACTTCTTTCTCGAGCGACGGTTCACGGGCCAAGGAGTCATGGGAGAAATGCAGGGGATAGAAATCCTCGCCTACGATCCGGGAAAGAAGGTCTACACGTATAACTCCTTTGACAGCATGGGCAATATCGGGTCTGGGACGCTGACGGTCAGCGGAACCACGTGGACTGCGTCGGGCACCTCGAACATGGGCGGCAAGTCTTTGCAGGATCGCTGCAAGCTAACGTTCGGCGCAGGCGGGGGCACGCTGGCCATTGCGTGCGAGATGTCCGCCGACGGCAAGGCGTGGACACCGACCTTCGAAGGAAAAGCAACCAAAGTCAAGTAACCCGGAAAGGCCGTTGCGTCTCCTCATCCTCGCCATTTGCCTCGCAGCCACTGCGGCGCTCAACCCTGACCTGGGTACGGCCGGCACAATCGGCGTTTTGCAGGTCCCTGCGGCGAGCGTCCCGCTGCCGCAGACCAGCGCGCTCGACTGGCCCGAAGAGGACCTGTCGGCGCGAATGATGGACGGCGCGCATCGATTCGTCGAACGTCAGATCGCGGAAACGCAGGCGCGAGCGGCGCGATTCTGGAAGTACGACAGGTCCTCCGCGTCCGGCTGGAATTCGTCGCTCGACGAGAACCGCCAGCGACTGCGCGAAATCATCGGCGCGATCGATGCGCGGGTTGCTCCGGCCATCGAGCGTTTTGGAGACGACGAGAACCCGGCGCTGGTTGGAGAGACGGCTCGATATCGCGTGTCTCAAGTGCGGTGGGCAGTCCTCGAAGGCGTGTCAGCGGAAGGACTACTCGTTGAACCATCGGAACGCGCCTCTGCACATCTCGTCGTCTTGCCGGATGGAACGGAGACTCCTGAACAGATCCTCGGTCTTGCGCCGGGTCTGCCAGCCGAGCGACAGTTCGCTCGAATCCTCGCCGACAGCGGCTGCGAACTGTTGATCCCGGTGCTGATCCGGCGGGAACTGATCCCCACCAACGACACACAGCTCCGGCAAAGTCAGCAGACCTGGCGCGAGTGGCTGTATCGGCAGGCGTTCCACATGGGACGTCATCCGATCGGGTACGAAGTTCAGAAGGTGCTCGCTGCCGTCGATGCATTTCGCGCACGTCGCGGCGACGCCGCAAGAGTGGGCGTCGTTGGCTATGCAGACGGTGGCCTGATTGCCCTCTATGCTGCGGCGATCGATCCACGGATTGACGCGGCGCTTGTCAGCGGCTACTTCGCAGAACGTACACGCGTCTGGGAGGAGCCGATCGACCGGAACATCTGGAGCCTGCTCGAACGCTTCGGAGATGCCGAGATTGCCTCGTTGGTCTTACCGCGGCATCTCGTGATCGAACACGCCGAGGTTGCCTCGTTTACCAGCACGAAAGGAGCCCGAAACACACCCGCCGGTCCATCGGTACGCGCTGAATTCGGACGGATCCCGACAGTCGCCGCATTTCCCAAGCCTTCGCTTGTGATTGGTGACCGCGATCAGCCCGTAGGCCCGCTGTCTGCTCAGGCCCTCGCGGATTTCGCGAAGCGTCTGGGTTTCAGGGTGAGGCCGTCGAGTACGGCGCCGCCTGCAACGGATCGGCGGACACACTTCGATCCAGTCGCCCGGCACGAACGTTCCGCGCGCGAGATCGAGCGCCACGTCCAGGCGATGGTGCGGGGAGCGGAGCACGTCCGCGACCAGCGCTTCTTGTTCAGCGTTCTGCCAGAACTGACGGCACTGAAGTGGAGCACCGAGAAGAGTCGTCCGACGCTGCCGGCCGAGAAGTTCATCGCAGGCGCGCGCGCCTACCGCGAGCGATTCCGCAAGGATGGCGTCGGCGTATTCGACGCGTCGTACGTTGCGCTCAACCCCCGAACCCGCAAAATCGCTGAAACCCCACGCTGGACGGCCTGGGACGTCGTGCTCGATGTCTGGCCCGATGTGTTTGCCTGGGGCGTGCTCGTGGTGCCCAAGGACCTCACGACCGGCGAGCGACGTCCGGTAGTCGTCGTGCAGCACGGTCGAAACGGACTTCCACGCGAGACCATCGACCGGAGCACATCGGCCTACAACAATTTCGGGGCGGCGCTCGCCGACCGTGGATTCATCGTGTTCGCGCCGCATAACTTGTATCGAGGTGAGGACCGCTATCGATGGCTCAGTCGCAAAGCCAACACGATCCGGGCGACGCTGTTCTCGTTCATCCTTGGGCAGCACGAGCGCATCCTTGACTGGCTTGGGTCCCTGCCATTTGTCGACGCCAGTCGCCTCGCGTTCTACGGCTTGAGCTACGGCGGCGAGACCGCCGTCCGCATCCCGCCGCTTCTCGACAAGTACGCCCTCTCAATCTGCTCCGGTGACTTCAACCAGTGGACACGCAAGGTCGCCGCCACGGATCAGCCGTTCAGTTTCATGCGGACGATTGAATGGGAGATGCCGTACTGGAACTGGGGCCAGAACTTCGACTATGCAGAAATGGCGTACTTGATCTTTCCGCGGCCGTTCATGGTCGAACGCGGTCATCTCGATCTTGTCAGCCGCGATCAATGGGTCGCGCACGAGTATGCGAAGGTGCGGTTCCTCTACGCGCAACTCGGGCTCGCAGATCGGACCGAGATTGAGTTCTTCCAAGGCGGCCACAGCATCAACGGCGAGGGCACGTTCGCGTTCCTGCACAAGCATCTGCACTGGAGGGAGCCCACCGAACGGCAACGGTAGGCCTCACTCGAGATGAATGCTCGGCTCATCGGCGCCTTGCTCACCGGCTGTGCGATGCCCACCTCTCCCGCCGCATTGGCCCTGGCCGCTCAACTGTCGGCGCGGGCGCCCGACATCTACTTCTCACCCACTCCCGAGGTTGTCGCGGATGCCATGCTGAAGATGGCGGGCGTGACGTCTGACGACGTGGTCTACGACCTCGGATCGGGCGATGGCCGGATCGCGATTCTCGCCGCGCAAAAGTACGGCGCGCAAGCCGTGGGCATCGAACTCGAGCCGTACCTGCTCGATGCGTCGCGCCGGGCGGCGCGTGAGCGGGGCGTCGCCGACAAGGTCACATTCATCGAAGGGGATCTCTTCACGGCGGACATTTCCCGAGCCACCGTCGTGATCCTTTACCTCTCGCCGAGCATCAACCGGCGGCTCGAGGACAAGCTGAAGCGGGAGCTTCGCCCAGGCACTCGGATTGTGTCCCATCAGTTCGGCATCGGCGACTGGATTCCCAGGGAGACGATGCGCGGTGCGAATGGTAACGAGTTGTTTCTGTGGACCGTTCCCCGGCGGCCGGCGCGACCACCGGATATTTGGTTCACCCCTACCGAACAAGACGTCGTCTACACGATGCTGAAGCTGGCGCGCGTCGGTGCGGACGATGTGGTTTACGACCTCGGCTCGGGGGATGGCCGCATCGTCATCCTCGCCGCGCAGGAGTACGGGGCGCGAGGCGTCGGCATCGAGCTGGATCCTCCGCTCGTGGAGATTTCCCGCCAGGTTGCGCGGGACGCACAGCTCGATCACAAAGTGACGTTCATAGAAGGAGATCTCTTCACGGCCGACATCTCCAAGGCGACGGTCGTGACCCTGTTTCTGTCGTTAACCGTCAATCGGCAGCTCGAAGAGAAGTTGAGGCGAGAGTTGAAGCCGGGGACGAGGGTCGTCTCGCACCAGTTTCCCATTGGCGACTGGAAGCCCGACGAAACCGTGCGGGCGCCGGACGGAACGGACTTGTTCTTATGGACGATCCCACCCCGGTGACAGGTTTCGGCTCCTCCCCGGCCATTTCCGCTTGGCCGCCGTTCATTGCTACGATCAAGACATGAGTCTCGACGAACGTGCCTTCTTCAACGAAAAGCCCGAAAACCGTTCGGGCCGCTACCAGTGTCCAAAGTGCCGGCGTACGAATGAGTACAGCGTGCGCTGGGTTCGCCGCACGAAGAAAGATCGTCTCCCGCCACAGGCCGGCGAAGAGGACCGCGCCAAGTTCGCGAAGCTGCGCAATTATCTTCTTCGCGTAGAGGACGAAGTCGTCTGCCGAACCTGCGGCAGGAAGTTCGAGATTCCCTCGCAGCAGTCCCTGTTGTTCGTGGATGACCTCCAGGGACTGCCAAATGAGGACGAGCTCGAACGGGAGATTGCCGCCGCTTCAGGAGAACCGGCGGCGGCTGCCGAGAAAAAGCCCGAGCTACCCGCGCGATTCACGCGCAAGTCGACCGGATGGAAATAGCGCCGCGCTCTAGTGGCGTGTAGCAGTCAGTGCTGTAGCGGGCCGCCCGTTGGTTGGCCCGCGGAATTGCGGCCGCGACAACGGAGCGGTCGCCTTACCAGTCACTTATACAGTCGTACTAGTGCCGCGTCGCAATGAACGACACCGTGTGTGCGTCTCTACTCCAGGGTTGATCGAGCGTGACGCTGAAGCCAGCCGACTCGATCAGTTGCACCAATTCACGATAGGCGTACGCCCGGTGCGAGCCCCTCCGCACCTCTACCCGGCCGTTCGAGACGAACGTGTACTCGATGTCGAGGCGCTGCCTTGTGTGGTCGTAGGTATTGACGATCAGCAAGTAGATGTCCCCCACTTGCCACCAGGGACGGTCCTGCAGATGTCCGAGCAGATTCTCGAGCACCATCGGTGTCTCCAGCACGAACCGCGCCCCGGGTTTCAGCGCTGACGCGACGGCGCGGAGAAACGCCGCGTTCTCCTCGTCGTCCAGATAGCCAAAGCTATTGCCGACGCAGAAGGCGCCGTCGAAGCCCGCCGGCCACGGCAGGTCGCGCATGTCCCGCCGCTCCCATCGCACGCGTTGGCGGCTGTCGCGCGATCGTGCGTGAGCCAGGAAGTCGACCGACCAGTCGACGCCCGTCACCTCGTAGCCGCGATCTGCGAGTGCGAGGGACAGCCGCCCCGCTCCGCACGGCGCATCGAGCAGTCGAGAGCCCGCAGGGACGCCCAGCATCCTGGCGAGCGATTCTGCTTCCTGGCCGCTTTGCTCGGGCGAAAGAGCCTTGAGCCACAAGTCCACCGCCACGCCCTCGAAAAACGCCTCCCACCAGTTGGATTGAACATTCACGGTAGATCTCCTCTGACACGTCCGCGCGCGGCGGACACACCAAATCTTGGTTGACGTGAGAAAGAGTCTGACGGGCGCTTAGAAGCGGGCGGCGGCGGTGCTCAGAGGCGTTTCCGAGGGCACATTAACACAACTGTGGAGTCACAGCCGCCGAATCTTGATCTCCTTGTACTCGATCCAGCGGCCCGGGTCGTGCGCCTGCAACTCGATGCGTCCTGCTTCGAGGTTGTCGAGCCCCGCGTACTCGAGGACGTTTTCACCATTGATTCGAACGAGACAATGTCGTCCTTGCGCAACGAGCTGCAACAGAAACCACTTTTCAGGCTCGATTCGCGGGTAGATCGCGCGCTTGAATGAATAGAGCGATCCGGTCGCGTAATGCGCGCCTTCCACGTCGTGGAGTTGGATTTCGTAGCTCTGGCCGCGCCCGCCCTGGATCCCGGGTATCGACCTGAACATCACACCGCCGTTGTGGTGCTGGACGCCGCGGATATAGAGGTGCAGCTCGAAATCGCGGTAGGTCTCGCGCGTCGCCAGCTGACCGTTCCCGTCGCCACGGAGGATCGCGCCGCGCGTTTCGAACGTTGGCTTGCCACTGGAGATCTGCCAGTTGGCGAAGTCGTCCGGGCCGCCGTAGAGTGTCTGCCACGTCTCCCTGGCCGGCAGCTCGCGAACGCGGATATTGCGGAACCGGATGGGGTACGACAGCGACTCGAAACCCAGGTATCCCCGGCGCAACCGGTACCGCAGTTCGGGCACCGTCTCCACGTCGAGATCCTGAACCAGCGTGTCGTTCATCCAGACCTGCATTCTGGGCCAGTCCATCAACACGCGCAGCGAGTTCCACTCTCCCTTGTTCTTGACGTTAATCGCGCGCGGCGGAATAAGCGGGAAGATCGAACCGACGGACTCGGGCCGCGGCTCGCGGTCGGCCTGATGGAAGATGTTGATCTTCATCCCCACCCAGGTGTTCCGTCCATGCTCGGGCGCGTGGAGGTAGACGCCGGAGTTCATCCAGCCTTTGAGAAAGAAGTCGCACCGGAAGTCGAAGTTCTCATACTGCTTCTCCGAACGCAGCCACGTTGGGAAGTTCGCCCCTTCGTCGACGACGATCGCCCCATCGTCCACGCGGAACGCTGAAGGCAGTCCTTCCTGCACGGACCAGCCGGTGAGCGTCTTTCCGTCGAACAGTGAAGCGAAGCCCGGTTCAACTCCCGATGACTGTGCATCAAGCGCCCGGAGCGCGGCCGGCACCATCGTCGCCGCGGTCAAAAACGTCCGTCGATTCATCGTCATATGCGCCATCGAGTATAAAACGAGCCGCTCTTCTCGCTGGATCCGTCCGGCAATCGCGGAGTAGACTGCAGGACACCATGATGACCCGACGAGGCTTCATTCACCATGCTGCCGCGTTTGCCGCGATGACGGGTGCCTTCT
Source organism: Vicinamibacterales bacterium (assembly GCA_049642465.1). GTDB lineage: Bacteria > Acidobacteriota > Vicinamibacteria > Vicinamibacterales > 2-12-FULL-66-21 > CAWDPQ01. Next base: position 29,154 of record JBAROV010000246.1, on the reverse strand, counting down.
CCGGTGCTGTGCAGCGCCGGCGCTACAAGATGGGTTTGCAGCTTTTCACGATGCGAGCCGCGATGCGAGAGGACGTTGACGGCACGTTGAAGCGCATCGCCGGCATTGGCTATGAGGAGCTCGAGACGTACGGGTTCGACCCTCAGGCGATTCGCTATTACGGGCTTGACGCGAAGGAGTTCGCTCGTCGCCTGAGCGATCTCAATCTTTCGACGCCCAGCGGGCACTACGATCTGAATCGGTTTGCAACGACAAGCGTCGATGATCTCAAGCGCTACGTCGACCGCTGCATTGAAGGCGCCAAGGCGGTCGGTCACACCTACATCACCTGGCCGCTCATCGACGCGGATTCGCGAACCTTGGATGGATTCAAAGTTGTTGCCGAGCGGCTGAATATCGCTGGAGCCCAGGCCAGGACGGCAGGACTGCAGGTCGCGTATCACAATCACGACTTCGAGTTCGTCGAGCAGAACGGGCAGCTTGGCTACGACATCATTCTGAAGGAGACGGATCCTGCTCTCGTCAAACTGCAGATCGATCTCTACTGGATCGCCCGTGGATCCAAGTTCCCTCCCAACTATTGGTTCAAGCGCGCGCCGGGCCGCTTTGTCATGTGGCACGTCAAGGACATGCACAAAGTGAGTCGGGACTACACCGAGCTCGGGAACGGCACGATTGATTTCACGCAAATCTGGCCGGACACCGAACTGGCCGGGATGAAGCACTTCTTCGTCGAGCAGGGAGGGAACTTCACCCACGATCCGTTCCGAAGCATCACCGACAGCGCTGCCTACGTGAAACGGGTGCTCCAGAAATAGACCCTCTGCACTCAAGGACTCGGGATCGACGCGCTCATCCTTCGCGCAGCGCGGCAGTTGGATCCAAAGCGGCTGCCCGGCGGGCAGGCAGCCAAAGCGACACCGCGACGATGACGAAGAAGACGATACCCATCGCCGCGAACGTGATCGGGTCCGTCGCCCTGATGCCGACGAGCAAGGTGTTCATTCCTCTCGTGAGCACCAGCGCGGCGAGCAGCCCAATGAACACACCCAACGCGCTGAGGCGCAGGCCATAGCCGACGATCAAACGGAGAATGCTGTCAGGCGAGGCCCCGACCGCCATCCGGACGCCAATCTCCGCCGTGCGCTGGCGCACCACGGACGACAGCACCCCATACAGGCCGACGCTGACGAGCAGCGCCGCCACCACAGCGAAGACCGCGATCAGCATGAGCGTGAACCGGGTGTTCGCCTGGGCTCTCCGCACGAGCGCACTCATCGGCAGCATGTCAGTCACCACGGATTGCGGATCGGTCTCTGCGATGGCGGCCCGCACAGCACCCGCGATATGTGCGGGATCGCCTGTGGTGCGGACTGCCCAGCGGTTCGCGCCGGCTCCAACGAAGCGCTCCGTGAAGTACACCTGCTCGCGTCCCGGATCCGCCAGCGAGGTGACGCGCTGGTGTCCCACAACTCCAATGATCTCGACCCATTCGGGCTCCGGCGTACGAATGCGAATGAGTATGCGTTTGCCCACGGCCGATTGATGAGGAAACGCCTTGGCTGCGAGCAGGGTGTCAACGATGACGAGATTGCGCCTGGGATCGTTGTCTGCTTCGGTGAACGTGCGGCCCGCCAGGAGCGGCGTGCGCAGCGTCTCGAAGTAGCCAGGGCGAACGCGTTGCCAATCCACGGCTTGGTACTTGCTGCCGTCGGTCAGGGCCTCCTCGAGTCCCCAGCGAATCGTGCTGAAATTACCGGTCAGTGGAAACGGAAAGGACGCGGTGACTCCTTCGACCGTGGGAATCGCTCGCAACCGATCCTCGAGCTGACGCGCCATCGCCGTTCGTTGATCCGCGGGTCCCGGCCGTCCGCCAAGCAACTGGAACGTCAGAAGTCCGCGCGGATCGAACCCCGCATCGATGCGCCGCAGCTGCAGAAAGCTCCTGAACATGAGTCCCGATCCAACCAGCAGCACGAAGCAGAGCGCGACTTCGAGAACCACAACCGCGCTCCTGAAGGATTTGCCGCGGCCGAGGCCGCCACTGCGTCCAGTGCCGTTCAGGGCGGCCACGAGATCCAGCCGGAATGCGCCCCAGGCGGGAACCATCGCGAAGATGCACGCCGCCGCGAGCGCCAGGCCCGCGGTAAAGAGGAGGACGACCGGATCGATGCCGATCGAATCCAGCCTCGGGACGTTCGCTGGAGCAACGGCGAGCAATTGTCGGATGCCCACCCACGCGAGAGCGACGCCTGCAATCGTGCCAGCCACCGTCAGCAGGCATGATTCCATCAGCATCAGCCCGATCACGCGCCAGCGTCCTGCACCGAGCGCCGTGCGCATGGCCAGTTCCGACTGGCGAAGAGACGTGCGTACGAGCAGCAGGTTGGCCACGTTTGCGCACGCGATCAAAAGCAGGAAAATCACCGCGCCCATGAGTGCCAGGATTGCCGGACGGACCTCATCGACCAGTGTCTTGTGCATCGGCTCCAGCCGCGCGTAGAAGCCCGAGCCTTTCGCCACGGCGAAGTCCTCACGAAGTCGTGCCGCAACCGTCTCGACCTCCTGTTGCGCACGTTCGAGCGATACACCCGCACGCAACCGCCCGATCGGGCGAAGGCCGAACGTATTGCGGTTCGCGTTGTCGTAGGTGAGCCGGTTTGCCACCCAGATGTCCGGTCTCTGCTCCACATTCGTCCCCGGCGGCATCAGCAACTCGAGTCGTGGCGCCAGAATGCCCACGATTTCCGGACGCGGGCCGCTCTCAATCCGTTGGCCGATAACCTTCGGGTCTCCTCCGTAGCGTCGCTGCCAGTACTCGTGGCTCAGGATGGCGGCGATTGGCAACGGCGGTGGCTGCGCCGCGGCGGCCGCGCCCGGTTGTGGTTGTGGCGACGAAGGCTGCGCCTGCGGGATGCCATCGGCGTCCTGAAAGTCACGCCCCACGACCACGGCGTGTCCCAACACTCGAAAGAAGTTCGTCGTGACGATCGCGACCCGGACCTGCTCCGGAACATTGTCGCGCCCGGGCAGCACCTGGCGCGCCGTTCGAAACGCGGCAAAGTCCTCGAAACTGTTCTTCGATCCGTCGCGGATGTCCACGAAGTTCTCGTTCGAGAGCGGCATCGCGAAATTGTTCCGATTCCGCAGGTCCATGTACATCACGACGAGACGCTCGGGATCGTTGTACGGCAGCGGACGCAACAGGACCGCGTTGGTCACGCTGAAGATCGCGGTGCTCGCGCCAATGCCGAGGGCGATGGTCAATGCGGCCGCGATGGTGAACACGGGGCTGCGCGCGAGCGTCCGGAGCGCGAACGACAAGTCTTTGAGCAGCATGGAAAGGACGCGGGAGACTGTACACGAACTTCGCTGTGATCCGGCAGGGAATGCCACGTGGATGAACGTGGTCGAGAAAAGTGGCTTCCAACGTAGAATCTACAGGGGCGGTCATAGGGGGTCCAACCGGCCCCTGGGAGGTCGCCCTCGCGACCAGCTCCTCCGCCGTCCACGAGCCGTGAGCCCGGCGTTCTGAAGGTACGTCGGTCGTAGTGCAGGTCGGTATGCGCCACTCGTGGCAGCAACGAATCGATCGGGCCTCGGAGCTGGCGGCGCGAGATCAGACGGCAAGGCCGCTCCTCGACGTCTACCGGCGCTTGCTCATCCTCCAGCGTGATTGCCATGCATCGCTGGAAACTCACGCGCATGCCCTGACTGGCTCACTCGAACAGGATCTTCCGTCCGTGCGGGCATGCGCTTGCCGGATTCCCGACGAAGTTGCGGCCTTCGGCCCGCCTCCTGTCGTTGAGCAGGCCCGCGAGCTCGCCGACGGTGGTCAACGGGTGATCGATTCGATGCTTCTCGAAGGATGGCGCACGCCATCCGATGGGCGCTTCCTCGCGAAGGTCGTCTTACAACCGTATGCGACCTGTCTCGCGGCACATGGCATTCGCCCGATCGATCGGCAACTACCGCCACGACACACCGCATGTCCCTTCTGCGGCGGGGCGCCGCAGGTGTCCGTGCTTCATCACGCGATGGATGCGGATGGGGGCGGACGGGATCTCGTGTGCGGAACGTGCAGCACCACCTGGCCGTTCCGGCGGCTGTTGTGCGCGCACTGCGGAGAAGACGCTGAAGGGCAGCTCGGATACTTTCATTCGGGTGCCTACGAGCACCTGCGGATCGATGCGTGCGAAACCTGTAAACACTACTTGAAGTCCGTGGATCTCACCCGACTGGGCGTGGCGGTGCCCTTGGTGGACGAGCTTGCGGCGGCGCCGCTCGACCTGTGGGCGCGCGAGCGCGGCTACGAGAAGATTGAGCTGAACCTGATCGGACTGTGACGATTGGCGGCTGTGGTATGTTCTGCGAGTTCCACGGTGGTCGTGTCTCGGAGGTACAGATGGCGATCTCCCGACGGACTTTCCTGCAGCATTCGCTCGCGACCGGGGCGGCTGTCACGGCTTTCGGCTTCGACGTCACGCCCATTCGCGCACAGGCGCGCACGCTCAAGATTTCACGCACCACGGAAACGCGCAGCACCTGCCCCTACTGCTCCGTCAGCTGCGGCGTGATCATTCACACGCTGGGCGACAAAGCGAAGAATGCCGTCCCGCAGGTCGTCCACGTCGAAGGCGACCCCGATCACCCAATCAACCGCGGAACGCTGTGCCCCAAGGGGTCGTCGCTCGAGCAGGACATCCTGAATCCGCGCCGGCTGCTGAAGCCGCAGGTTCGTCGCCCCGGTACCGATCGGTGGGAGGACATCGGATGGGATCAGGCAATCGACGAGATCAGCCGCTGGGTCAAGAAGACGCGCGACGCCACGTTCGTCGAACGCGACCCGCGCGGCCGCACGGTCAACCGCTGCGAAGGCATCGCGTGGAACGGTGGGTGCACCGACACCAACGAATTCAACTATCTCGTCGTCAAGACAATGCGCAGCCTGGGGGTCTGCTACCTGGAAAACCAGGCCCGGGTTTGACACGGGCCAACGGTCTCCAGTTTGGGGCCCACATTCGGACGCGGCGCCATGACCAATGGCTGGATCGACATCAAGAACACCGACCTGATGTTGATCATGGGTGGCAATCCGGCCGAGAACCACCCGTGCGGCTTCAAGTGGCCGATTGAAGCCAAGCTCCATCGCAACGCGAAGATGATCGTCGTCGATCCGCGGTTTACCCGGACCGCAGCGAGTGCGGACCTGTTCCTGCAGATTCGAGCCGGCAGCGACATCGCCTTCCTCGGCGGGTTGATCAATCATGCGATCGTCCGGGATCGCATCGCCCGGGACTACCTCGTCGACTACACCAACGCCTCCTTTATCGTTCATGAAGGATTCAAACTGCCGGAGGACGGCTTGTACTCCGGCTTCGATCCGTCCACGCAGATCTACGACAAGGCGACCTGGAACTACGAAGCCGGCGGACGAGTCAGCGCGCAGCAGATTGCGGCGGCGGCCTCTGGAACGGCAAAGGGCGGCGGCCGGACGGCGATGTCCCAGGCGCCCGGGCCGTCGCCGAGCGGCGCGCCGCCGTCAGCGAAATCCTCGCAGCCGCTCACCGGTCTTGGCTACGGCGCGCAGGGACCCGGCGGCGCGAAAGCCGGGGCAGCCGGATCCCATACCGGCGGACCGGCTGCGGCGCATGGCAAGCCGCCGTCCTTGCCTGCCAATGTCGCCTACGACCCGACGCTGCAGCATCCGCGCTGCGTGTTTCAACTCTTGAAGCAGCAATACTCTCGCTATACGCCCGAGATGGTCGAGCGGATCACCGGCATCCCGAAAGACCAGTTCCTGAAAGCGGCGGATCTCTTCACATCGGTTCGAATAAACGGCGACATGAAGAAGGTCTCGACGATCATTTATGCGGTCGGCTGGACGCAGCACACCTTCGGGACACAGATAATCCGAACAGCGGCAATCCTCCAACTGCTGTTGGGCAATGTCGGCCGGGCGGGCGGCGGCGTCAACGCGCTGCGCGGCCACGCGAACATACAGGGAGCGACTGATCTTGCCGGCGTCTTCGACATCCTTCCCGGTTATCTCAAGATGCCGAGTCCTGACGATGTGGATATCGCCACCTACCTCGAGCGAATAACGCCGACTGCTTCGAACCCCGGCGAGTGGCAGTCCTACAACTACTGGTCCAACACACCGAAGTTCGCCGTCTCGTTTCTGAAGGCGATGTATGGCGATGCGGCGACGAAGGCCAACGACTGGGCCTTCCACTACCTGCCCAAGATCGATCGAAATTATTCGTGGTCGCAGATGTGGGACGACATGTACGCCGGCAGCATCAAGGGGGTGCTCGCGTTCGGCATGAACGGCGTCCAAATCGGACCGAATTCGCGGAAGAACATCGCCGCGCTCAAGAAAACGGACTGGCTCGTCGTCGGTGAGATCTACCCCGACGAGACGAGCGAGTTCTGGCGTGCGCCCGGCACCAGCGCCGACGAGATGAAGAGCATCCAGACGACGGTCTACCGCCTGCCATGCGCCGGCTTCGCAGAAAAGGACGGCACGTTCGTGAACTCGGCGCGCTGGCTCCAATGGAAGAACGCGGCGCTTCCGCCGCCGGGCGAGGCACGCCTCGATCAAGACATCCTCGCGCAGATTTTTCTGAAGGTCCGCGACTTATACCGGGCCGACGGCGGCAAGTACCCCGATCCCATCCTCAACGCGCGCTGGCCATACACCCAACCCAGTCACCCTGCTCTGGCCGAAGTCGCTCGAGAGATCAACGGTCAGGCACTGGCCGATCTCACGGATCCCACGGGACAGGGGGCGCAGCCGATTAAAGCGGGGCAACAGTTGCCAGGCTTTGCCTGGTTGAAAGACGACGGCACCACGCTGTGCGGCAACTGGCTGTACAGCGGGTCGTGGACCGAAGCCGGCAACCTCACGGCCCGCCGCGGCACGGAGGACCCGTCCGGCCTCGGGATCTTTCCCAACTGGGCGTGGTCGTGGCCAGCCAACCGCCGCGTGCTCTACAACCGGGCGTCCTGTGATGTGTCGGGACAGCCGTGGGATCCGGACCGGCGGCAGGTCTGGTGGAACGAGGCCGCAGGAAGATGGATCGGCAACGACGTGCCGGACTTCAAGCTGGATTCGAAGCCAGCGGATCATATGGGCCCGTTCATCATGAATCCGGAGGGCATCGGCCGCCTGTTTGCGCCGCTTTCGGCGTTTGCGGAAGGCCCTTTCCCCGAACACTACGAGCCGATTGAAAGCCCTGTCGCAAATCCGCTGCATCCGGCGCAATCGACCAATCCCGTCACCAGAAAGATGAACTCGCCGTTCGACAAGTACGGCGAACCGGCGGGCGGATACAACATCGTTTGCACCACGTACCGGCTCACCGAGCACTATCACTACTGGACAAAGAACAACCCGATGAACGTAGAGCTCGTCCCCGAGCCATTCGTCGAGATACCCGCGGAGCTGGCCGACGAGATCGGCCTCCGGGGAGGCGAGCGCGTCAGAGTGACAAGCGCGCGCGCGGCGTATGTCGCGAAGGCGATGGTGACGCGGCGCATCAAGCCGATGATCATCGACGGCACGAAAACGTACCAGATCGGCGTCCCAATCCATTGGGGCTATCGCGGGATTGCCGAAGACGCCGGTCACACATCACTCGATTCGGCGAACCTGCTGTCTCCAACCGTCAGCGATCCGAACGCGTATACGCCGGAGTACAAAGGATTTCTCGTGAAGCTGGAGAAGGTTTAGCGCCGATGCCGAGCGGAACCTTGCAGATCAAAGCGATCTCCGCGCACAGCGGTCCGATTCCAGGACGCGGCGTACAGCGCGAGGAGGACGTCTGCAAGTACATCGACGTCACCACGTGCATCGGCTGCAAGGCCTGCGAAGTCGCGTGCGTCGAGTGGAACGACATGCCGTTCCAGCAGACGACGTTCGACAACACCTACCAGACGATGCCCGCGACATCGTGGAACTACTGGAACCTGATCAAGTTCAACGAACACCAGCGCGATGACGGGACGTTCATGTGGCTCATGCGCAAGGACCAGTGCATGCACTGCGAGGATCCCGGCTGCTTGCGCGCCTGCCCGGCTGAAGGTGCGATCGTCCAGTACACCAACGGCATCGTCGATTTCCAGCAGGAGAACTGCATCGGCTGTCAGTACTGCGTGTCGGGATGTCCCTTCGACATTCCAAAGTTCAACAGCTCGACGAAGAAGGTCTACAAGTGCACGCTGTGCTCCGATCGCGTCGGACAGGGCCTAGAGCCGGCCTGTATCAAGGCGTGCCCGACGGGCTGCTTGAAGTTCGGGACGAAGGCCGACATGCGGGCGCTTGCAGACGCCCGAGCGCAGCAGTTGCGTGAGCAGTCAGGATTTGCCAACGCCGGCGTGTACGATCCGCCGGCGGTCGGCGGCACGCACGTCATTTACGTGCTGCACGATGCGACGAAGCCGGAGCTGTACGGCGGGTTGCCGGCAAACCCGACTATCCCGCCCGCCTACACGATCTGGAAACGCGCCGCCAAGCCCATGGGCCTGCTGCTGGCCCTGTTGGCCGCGCCCGTGGCGTTCTTCCACTACATCACGGAAGGGCCGAAGGAGCCGGCGCCGTGAGCAGCGCCATCGAGCGCTTCGACGAAGCGGCCCGCCGCCGCGTCGGAGGGTACGGACGCACGGTCGTGCGCGACAACGAACTGGTGCGGCATCCGGTCTACACGAGGGTGATCCACTGGACCGTCGCGATCTTCTTCACCCTCGCGCTAATGTCCGGGTTTGCGCTTTACAGTCCCTGGCTCTATCGCGGCCTGACTCCACTCTTCGGCGGCGGACCGATGACGCAGATGCTGCATCCGTGGTTCAGCCTCGGCTTCGTCGTGGCGTTCGCGCTGCAGCTCCTGAACTGGCTGGAACCAATGAAGTGGACCGCGGACGATCGCCGATGGATGAAGCACATCAGAACGTATGTCACGAATGCCGAGCCCGTCGAGCCGGAGTATGTCGACTTCTTCAACGGCGGACAGAAGGTGTATTTCTGGGCCATCGTCGCGAGCGCCGTGGTGTTTCTCCTCTCAGGTTTCCCCTTGTGGTTCCCGAAAACATTCGGGCGCGCGTCGACATCGATCGCTTACGTGCTGCACGACATCGCTGCGCTGCTGATGCTTCTGGGCTTCATCGTTCACCTCTATGAAGCCACGGCGGCGCAGCCAGGCACGTTCAAGTCGATGACGCGCGGCACGGTCGACCGGCGCTGGGCGTGGACGCATCATCCGGCATGGTACCGGCGGGCCACGGGGCGCGATCCGCGTGCGGACTACGAGCAAGCGCGTGAGGGGACCACCCGAGCTTAGATCGAGCTACTTTGTCGGGGGAGGCGCCCATTTTCCTCGCTCCAGTTCAAGCACCAACCGACATTGAATCCGGTCCGGTTGGATGGTGCTCTTTCGGCGGTAAACACTCCCGTGCCTCTGTGCCATACTTCCGCCGCATGTGGACGGTCCTGATTGCGTTGGCGCTGGCGTTCGATGTTCAGATTCAGTCGCAGGGTCAGACCGATCCATCCATTTCCAGCCTGCTCAAACTTCATCAGTACGATCTCGCCACCGAAGGCAAGGCGCTGCTCGAGAAGGAAGCCAGCACCGCCTCCTTCTTTCTCATCGGTGGACTCCACGGTGACAAAGAGACGCCAGCGCTGGTGGATTCATTGTGGCCGAGCATCGGCTACCAATACCTCGCCGCAGAGATGAGCCCGTGGGCTGCGAGTTGGCTGAAGCTGGCTCACGTGCGCGGCAGCGACATCGAGGAGCTGCAACCGCATTCGCTCATTCGTGCACTGGCGGAGGCGAATCCTCGAGACGGCGCACTGCAGTCAATGGTGGAGCTGACGAAGGATGGCTACCAGCGCACGCTGGCATCCCGACTGCTGGATCTTGCCCGCACGATGGGTGACGTCAAGGACAGCGCACCCGGTGGCATATCGCTGCGCCGGCAAGTGATCAAGACCCTGGAAGTCGAAGCTGAGAGAGCCCACCGTCAAGGCAACGATCGCCTTGCTGCCTCCGTTCGACGCGAGGCGGTGATGAAGGAGTTCTTCCTTGCGCACTATCGGGCGGCAGGCGGCAGGTCCAAAGTCATGACGGTCTTCGGACAGAATCACCTGCATCGCGGCATCGATCAACGCGGGGTCTCGACACTCGGCAATTTCATCGCCGAGTTGGCGGCTGCCGAGGGTCTCCAATCCTTTCACGTCGTGCTCTTCGCGGCGGGAGGCAAGATCAATCTGTTCGGCCTCCAGGACCTGGATCAAACGAAGGACGACGCAGGATTTGGCGCGCTCGCGGCGGCTGCGCGATACCCGGCATCGCTCTTCGATCTGCGACCCATCCGGCGCGCGCTTCATCAGATCCCGCGGGAACAACTCTCGACCAGCGACGCCAGCCTGCTTTATTGGGCGGATTCATACGATGCGGTCGTGTGTTACCGCGAGGTGCATCCAGTCGGTCGGTGATGACGCAGAATGTCCGGCGCGCCTCCGCGCGTCGAATAATCCACTAAGATTGACATAGGCGATCGATGAAATATCTGCGCGGTCTCGCAGTCGCGGTGTCAGTCTTGTTTCTCCTGTCCCCCCTGCACGCTCGACAGCAGGTCGCCAGGCCCGCATGGAGCGGGAGCTTTCTCGACGCGAACGGCCGCAAGGGCACCATCGAGCTCACTCCCTCAGAGCGCGGGCGTAGTGGTCGTCTTCGGATCCGAATCAGCGACCGCGATGCCGCCCTGGACATCAGCCGTGAAGTCACCATCGAACGCGACGGAGAAAAGATCAGGCTTCGCGTCTCGAACCGCGCGAAGGAAAGCCCGATGGACTGGCAGGCCAACCTGACACAGCACGAAGCTGCGCCCTACGCGAAAGCGGCCCTGCTCGGCGAGTACGTTGCGAAGGCGGTTGCACAGGAGCTGCCTATGACGCGCGGCGTCATTGTGCTTTGGCAGTTTCGAGAATAACCGCAGTCACCTTCCTACCTCGACCCATAAATGTTGCAGTCCACGCAACTGAAGTGACTGACTCCGGACCAGGGCACCCGGCCGTTTCGCCAACCGGAGTTTTGGTAACGCACGAATTGCTCGATTCAAGGCCACGCGCGCTTCCATGCGCGCGAGTGAAGCTCCCGGACAGGCATGCGGCCCAACACCGAATGCCAGATGCGTGGACGACGCACGGTTCGAGTCGAACCGATGTGGATGTGCGTGCTGTCGCGCATCGCGCCCTGTGGCGCCCAGGAGCGTCATGACCATCGCGCCTGTGGGCAGCTGCGTTCCAGCCATAGCCGTTTCACGTGTCGTAACCCGCATCAGGAACTGAACGGGGGGGTCATAGCGAAGCGTTTCCTCGACCACGCGTTCCACGCGACTCGCGCTGTCAGGAGCGCTCACTGACGCGTTCCCCCTGGCCAGGGCCAGAAACGCATTGCCAATCAAGTGAGTCGTGGTTTCATTGCCGGCGATCAACAACAGACGGACGAGGCTCTTCGCCTCGAGCGCGGTCAGCCGATCCTCCGGCGTACCCGACAGCAACGTGCTGATCGCGTCTTTTCCCGGCCGCCGCTGCCGTTCCGTGATCAAGCCGCCGACGAAGTCGTCGAACTGAGCGACCTTCTCACGCGTCCCATCGGGAACCGCCGTGCCAGGCAGCCTGGATGATTCGGCTACGACTGCGTGGGACCATTCTGCGAACTGCTGATGCTGGCGCTGGTCAACGCCGAGGATTGAAGCCATCACGACGATGGGCAGAGGCGCGGCGAGATCCGACATCAGATCGATCTCGCGGGCGTCTCGCACCCGCGCGTCGAAGTCGTCCGCCACGCGTTCTGCAGCCTGCTCGAGTGACGGAGACGATGCGTTGCCGAGGGCGCGCTGCAGCGCGCGACGTACGCGCGCGTGCTCTGGCGGATCGGCACCGAGGAGATAGGGATCCGCCGCCGCCATCACCCGTGAGGAGAATCGTTCGGGATCTTTCAGGACGCGCACAACGTCCGGGGTACGCGTCACGACCCAACATGCGAGCGGCTCGACTCGTACGAGCGGGCGGAATCGGCGGATCCACTCATAGTACCGATAGGGGTCGGCGTGGATGCGCCTGAGCAGCCAGGTCTTCCACGTCATCAGACCCAGCTGCCGCCTGCGGGCCGGAGGATGTAGGCATTGTTGTTCACGTTCAGCTCCGTTCCTCGCGAAATGGTGGGCCCCGAGGCCCAACTTCCACCGGTTTCGACTTTGACGAACACACGGCCGGTGGTGGGCTCCCACACCACCCACCGTCCGGCTCTCAAACCGTCGCCGGTACCCGCATCCGATGTCTCGCCCTGGAAACCACGAACGGTATCGGCCGACGGGTCGAACGTCCCGTGCCCTTGATAGCAATGGTTTTCCAGGCTCCACGAGTCCAGCTCCATGCCGTTGCAGCTGTGAATCAACTCGTGGAACAGCGTCACATCCGTGTCCGCCTGCACACCGCTTGGCGGCAGCGCCGGATCGCACATGTTGACCTCGTTGCCGCCGAGCGGAGCGGTACCGAACGCGCCGTTACAGCTCGATCCGCGACAGTCGAGAAACACGGATGCTTCGGTTTTTCCGGCGAGGCAGCCCGCCAAGCCTCCGAGGCCTGGCACGCCCGCCACGCACGGCTGTCCGGATCTCACCAGGAACGCAAATGCCGCGCGAATCGCTGCGACTTCCGCCGTGTTGCAGTTCGGCACCTCCGTGCCGCCGCCAGTCCAGCTCCCGCCTTCCGTATGCGTTTTGAATGGCATGATCGCGGCCTCACGAGAACTGCCAGAGGATCACGACGCCACCGGTGAGTGGGAGTTCGGGCCCGCCACCTGAAACCCCGTAAGTTCCCATCATCGCGGCCTTCGCGTAGCGACCGGAATCGCCGCGCGAGAGCGTCGCCTGCCATTCGCCTCTGCCGCGCTCTTGCTCGGTTCCCGGTGACGATCGCAAACGGTAGGTCTCGCCCTCGGTCGTGAGCGTAATCGGCCCTTTGAGGGTCACGGGACGTCCATCACGTTCTTGCAGCTCCAGCGTGAACGCTCCACGCCCACCCTCCGCCCCCACGTCCATCTCGATCTTTCCGACACGCCCGGACGCATCGAGGAGCTTTCCCGTCCATTTCCCCTTGCTCTCCATCACGGACTCCTTTCTGAACACATTCCGGTGCTACACCGGCTTCTTCTCCGCATTGAGCCGTGCCAGCGTCGACGCGAGCAGGGCGGTGGAATGTTCCCCGCGCGCCATCACCGACAGGCACGTCACGCCGATCCCCGCGCTGCCCGCGGTTGCGCGCACCGCATCGTGAAGATTTGGATGCGGCCCGACTTCGACAAAGGTTCGGCATCCGGCTGCGAGCGCAGCTTCGACCGAGGCTACGAAATGTGCACCGCCGCTCATGATCCTCCACCAGTGCTCCGCGTGCAGCGCATCGCCGTTGGTGCGGCCGCCGCACGCCGCCGAGTAGAACGGCACGGTCGTAGGGCCGGGAGCGAGCGTGCGCAACGCCACGACGAATTCCGTCTGAAGGGGCGACACTTCGCCGCTGTGAAACGCAAAGCCCACTGGCACGTCGGTCACCTGCACGCCTGCGGCGGCGAGGCGCCGCGCGCAGCGTGTCACCGCTTCAGCCTCGCCCGACAGCACGATAACGTTCGGCGCGAGCTCGACGGCCACACTGACGTCGGTCTCGGATTGCAGCAACTCCTCCGCGGACATTGCGCATGTGCAGGCAACTACCATCCGACCCGGACGAAGCGGGCGGCGCGTGAGGCGAGCCTGCGTCGTGACGATCTGGAGTGCATCACGCCGACTCAAGGCGCCCGCGCTGTAGGCTGCAGCCACTTCACCCATGCTCAGCCCCAGCGTGGCCATCGGCCGCACACCAGCCTCCCGCAGCACATCGTCGAAGGCGATCTGCAGGGCGGTCAGGGCGGGCTGGATCAACTGCGGATCGCAGTGAAGACGCCAGTGACTCGGGTCGCGCGTGAGTTCGCGGACGAGGCTCCATCCTGCGAGGTCGCCGATCACGACATCGCATTGCTGCAACGCGTCACGAAACACGGTGTTCTGCTCGTACAGCGTCGCGCCCATTCCCGGCCACTGGCCACCCTGCGCCGAAAACAGCAGCGCGATATCAAGGTCCATCGCTGGTTCCTGCACTTTCGGCCCACGGCTGCCATCCGCTGCCGCCCAACCACGAGCAGGTCGTAATCTGAATCGCGCGCGACACGATCGGATCAGTTTTCTCATGCTCCGGTACGCGTTTGAGCCATGCCGATGCCAGGCCGGTGCCGGCTCGCGCGACGCGCCGGACGAACCGTTGCAGCGCCTGTTCGGGATCGTTCGCGAGACTCAGCTCCGAGGTCAGTGTGTTCGGGTGGGAGGCCGCGCGATCGGCTTCCATATCCACGGCGTCATCGATCGCGCCGAAGAAGAGCCCAACACGATACAGCCAGCCAACGTGCCAGAACAGCGTCGTCGTCCCAGGCGAGGCGACGAGCCATCCGGGCAGACCCATCACCACGAAAGGCAGCGCTGCCTTTCGCCGTAGCGCGGCGCGCGAGGGTGGGCCGGATCGGGTTCGCGTTGCGTCCTCCGCGTCATACATGCGGCGGATCGTCCGATGAATGAACGCGAGGCGTGCCGATCCCGCGAGCGACGGCGGGGTCAGCAGCTGAAGGCGCCGGTAGTACAGCTCGACGAGCCGCCCCATCAAGCGCTCGTCCACCGTGCCCAGGGAGCGGTGCCAGAACAACATCAGTCCCCTCTTGCCGCTATCTGCAGACAGCGCGCTCCGGGAGAGCGGCGTCCCGGACCCTCGACCGTCCAGAAAGTTGTCGTAGAGAGCCACAATCAGGTTGGCCAACGCTCCCAGGCGCGCCAGTGGCGTGCGAGTGTCTGACGGCAGGGCGAGCGGAGCCAGCAGGTGTTCGCTCAAGAGCCTGCCCATTCCGACAATCCGCACCACGTCCGCGTCGCTCACTGGCCGCGCCGCGCCGTCCAGCGCCGCACGCCACACGCGACGGCCGACCACTCTCTGGAGCTCGCCGATCTCCGTTTCTCCCCAGCCAACGACCCGGCCGCGTCCCGCTTCGTATGCGTCCCAATGGGGCCACAGGTCTTCTTCGCGCAGTGCCGCCCACATCGCGGTGCGGATTCGATCGACGGTGAGCGCCGGAGCCTGATGCATCTCAACGGTCCAACCCACAAAGGGCATTGAGCGCAGCGGCCGTCGTGAAACAGCCGGAGCGCTCAAGAACAACGCTGCCTCCGCCGCGGCCGCCGACCACCCAACGGTCGTAGCGGTCCGGCTCGACAACGTCCGGCGGTGGAATACGCAGTCGTGCAGTCGCTGGCCAGGAACCATCTGGCGCCTGAGAGTCGAGCAGTAACGAAAGAGCGGCCTTCCGTCCAGGTCCAGGAGCGCCGCCAGCCTTCAGGAGCGACAGAAGCCACGCGACGGCAAACGGTGAAAGTGGCGGACCACCGCCTTCGAGACGCGAGATGCCCCACGCCACAGCGTGCGCGATCCGTTTTTCGTCGTCCGGCGTTGCCGTCGCGGCAAGCGCGGCGACCGCGAGTGCGCTGGAGTACTCGCGGTCAAACCACCAATAGGCATCCCATGAGCCGTCACTCGACTGCGATCGGCGAACAAACTCGAGTACACCTGGACGGACCGACAGTTCAACGGTCGCCGCCAACGCCGACACGCAGACATGCGGAGCGCACCAGCCCGCGAACGAAACATTTGACGCGAGCTGTGTGAAGAACCGGATCGGCTTCGGGGACGCATATGTGGCGATGCCGCCGTTCGATTTCGCGTGGCGGCGGACGAACGTGCGTGCCCATCGAGCACGGAAGGAGTGCCGGACATCGAGCGCGCCCATGAGGCTCAGAACCCAGAGCGTCGAGTCGGCGTCGGCGGGCACGCGTGCGTTGTATCCCCAGCCACCCGACCACGATTGCCGGCGGTTGAGTCTCTTCAACGCGTCGCGCGCTGCGGAGATGCCGTCTTCGCGGCCACTGCGAGCGAGCGCAGATGCCACGAAGGCGGTGACCCACTCGTCACTCAATCCGGCAAGCGTCTCGAAGTCGCGCCACCAGCCATCGGCGCGCCGCGCCTGAAGCAAAAACCGAACGGCGCGCGCGATCGACGCACTCGCGTCGTGATGTATGGATCGAAGCTGGATCGGTCGCGTTTGCGTGGATGCGACTGGCATCACACCCTCAGTTCGTTTCACGGTCGCAGTAAGCGCGAACCGCGACGCTATACTCTAGTCGTTCTCTCTGAGGAACGGCCAGATGCACGTTGAGGCTGACTCTGAATTCGTGTTCGAAGCGAAACGGAACGGCTGCCGCTTCGTCTTTCCGAATTCCTGGTATCCTGGGAACACACTACCCGCCGCGCTCGCGACTTTCTCCGCATCGTTCCGCTACGACCTCGACGTCGTCGACAGCGGCCGGAGCATTCTGGCCATCGAGTGCCCAGCATCCGACTGGGACTTTCGGGTGGCCCGCGCCTTTGCGGCCATTAATGGGCTGCCGGCACTCGACGCCGGGCTTGCCCGCGGATTTCGGAATGCGTCACGACCGTTGGTCTCCTGCATCATTCTGTTGACCGCCAACGATTTGTTCGTCCGCCGCACGCTGATTCCGAGCATCATCGCTTCCAGCCCGGGCATTCCGCTGGAGATCATCGTCGTATACAACGGTCACGGATGCGATCTCGAACAGTTCCGTGGCTGGCGCGTAACACGTTCCAGGTTCGGGTCAGTACCGCGTGGTTACAACAAAGGGGTGTCGAAGGCTCGCGGCGAGTACGTCGCGATATTCCATGACGACTGCGTGCTCGACGACGACCACTGGGTGGAGAAGGCCGTTGCGCGGTTAACCGCGGACAGCCAGGCGGTGACCCCAGAGTTCCAGGTCGTCGCGCCAAGCGGCGTGCGGATTGCCAAGAACGTCCCCTTGGTCATGGTCAGAAGGACGTTCAACCGAACGGGAGGCTACGACACCAAGTACTACGCGGGACTCGAGGACCTCGACTTTACGTACGCGCTACTGGCCGCAGGCTACCGCGTGGACCTGCTCGATGCGCGCGTCCATCATTTCGACGGGATGAGCACGACCATCATGCTGCATCCACGTGCCCGAGAGCTCAAACAGCTCTACGGTTTGAACATGGTCCCGAAAGCGGGTGTGGCCGAGATCAAACGCCGATTGTTCGAGCGCGCAGGGTTCGAGATCAACCTCGTCACGGCGAAAAACATGGCCAGGTTCGCTCGAAAGTTTGCGAGCTACCTGTCGGAGCACGGCCACCATGACTTTCTCGACCGCGCGCAGCGTTACTCGGAACTCGCGCACCTGCATCAGCGCCACCCGCTAATCAAGCGTGAGGCTGGATTGATTGGTCTGTATCGGTCGCGATTGAATTGGTAGCCAACAGCGAGCGCCTGACAGCCGTCCATCGGCAATCGTCCGCCTCGCCCGTCGCTCTATCCAGGAAAACTCATTCGCTGCAAGAGCGCCTGGAATCGAGGCACCTCGCGGAGCCGATCGAACCATGGGCTCACGTTGAGCAACACGAGATACGGGTCGTGGATCTCATAGGCCTTTTCGAGCCATTCGATGGCGATCTCCCGCTCGGGGAGGCCCAGCCACGCGATTGCGACAAACGTCGGGGATACGACACTGGTTCTGGCCTTGCCGGTCAGCTCTTCGAGCGTCTCGCGCATTGCTGCTCTTCGCTCGAGCACGCCCTGAAGATGGGCGAGCAGCGCCAGGAATACCGCGTCGCGCTGAGAGACCGCCAGTCCCCTTTGAATCGCTTCCATCGCACGGTTGTGGTCGTTACTCAGAAGAGAAGCAATGGCGATCTGCTCGAGGCCGACCGGGCTGTCCGGGCTCAATGTCAGAATCTTTCGGCCAGCTTCAAGCGCCCGGTCCGAACGTCGCGCGTGAATCCACACTAGTGCCGCGCTATCGAGCGCCATCACCGAGAGAGGGTCCACCTCCAAGGCACGTTGAACCTGCTCGAGCGCTTCCGGGTGCCGGCCCATCGTGCTGAGATACATCGCGTACCAGTGCCGCGTCCGTGAGTTGCCGGGATCGATTTCGAGTGCTCGCCTGAACTGGGCTTCAGCCGCGTGCCAATCCCAATCGGCGTAGTAATGAATGAACGCGAGGGAGGCGTGCGCTTCCGCGAGTGTGTCATCGAGCTCGAGAGCTCTGCGCGCATACGTTCTGGCCTTCGGCATCGCGACACTGGCCGGCAGGGAATCGGTCACCGTGTAGTACACGGCCAAGCCGGCGTGTGACGGCGCGTGATTCGGATCGATCGTGAGGGCCTGTTCGAACTGCGCCAGGGCGCTGGCCCGTCCAGATTCGGTTCCGACGCCCATGTAAAATCGACCGCGCAGATAGGCCTCGTGCACTCGAGGGTTGACGGCCCGAGCGGGCGCGAGCGCGGCCTGATTAACCGCCTTCTGATCTTCACCAGTCATCTGAACTCGTACTTCGCGCGCAACTGCGCTCGCGATCTCGCTTTGCGCCAGGAGCAGGTTCCGTGCGTCGCGGACGTAGGTGTCAGCCCACACGTGCGTGTCGCTGACCGCATCGATCAGCTGCACGGTGATCCGCACCGTTTCGCGCTCGCGGACAACCGAACCTTCGACGACGCCCGCGACTCCGAGCTCGCGGGCGATTTGCGGCAGCGACTTGCTGACCCCTTTGTACTGCGACGCTGAGGTCTGCGAAATCACCTTGAGGGCAGGAACCCTGGAGAGTTCAGTCACCAGCGCTTCTGTCACGCCGAACGCGAGGTAGTCGTCCTGAGTCTCGGCCGCTACGAAAGGCAGGACGGCCACGGAGTTGAGCGGCGTCGGCGTTTCATTCCAGGATGCATAGAGGAGCAGGCCAACCAGTGCTGACGCACTCATCGTCAGAACGGCTGCAGAGGCCATCCGCCACCACATGGGTTTTCGCCCACGAGCCGGCGTCCCATCGGAAGCCTCGTCGGCTCTAGTCGCGAGGACCGGCGAAGGCGCGACTGCCCCTTCCACCGGCGCGATAAACCGATAGCCGCGACGTGGAATCGTCTCGATGAATCGCGGGGCCTCCGCTGAATCATTGAGCGCCTCCCGCAGGCGACTCACGGTGTTGTTCAGATTGTTGTCGAATTCCACGAAGACATCGTCCGGCCACAGGCGTTGACGCAACGCGTCTCGGCTCACCACTTCGCCCGGACGGTCCAGGAGCGCCAACAGCAACTGGAACGCCTTGTCATGCAGTTTCAGTCGCCGGCCATGTTTTCGTACCTGACCCGTGGCCGGGTCCACTTCGAAGACGCCGAAGCGCAGCGGGCCTGACTCAGGGCGCTCCATGGATTAGGTCGTTGGGAAGCCCGAAGTATAGCCCAGATGCTTTACTCCATTTAAGCTGACGTCGTAACGCGCCTGTTATGAAGGCGTTACAGTCTACGATGCGTTTATCGTCGTTGTGATTGACCCGCCGGGCCAGCGCCCGCCATGCTCGACCGCGAACCCTGCGGCACCGTTACGGGGCCAGTGGGAACCATACCGAGAAAGGTGTCGCCAATGAGACGGACGTTTTGCATCGCCGCCATGCTCATCGCGATCTGGGCCGGATCGGCGCGGCCAGGCGAGGCGCAAACCCTCAATTGCCTGAGCCCCGGGGATTTGAAGGACGACTTCAGTTTTGACACGCAAGTCGTGAACAATTCCCTGATCCGAAAGGCACGGACCATACTCAGTTTCACCTTACCCGCGGACCCTCTCCCCAACCCGAGTATCTGGGGGCACACCACCGTCCAGTTCGCAGGCCCGACCATTCTCCTCGAGACATCGGTCAACAGGCCCTTCGGCATTCCAGGCGACCGCCAGATCGAGGCGTTTGCGCGAGGAAAGCTGTCCGCGGACTTCACGGTGGACTGTGGAACCAGCGAGAACGCGTCAGCGGTCGTTGCCGTGTCGTTTCAAGTCCGACGGGTCGGTCGGATCACGACGTTCAGCCCCGGAAGCACATCCACCTTTGCGGTATCGGCACGAATCCGCGATGTCGCTGAAAATCGAGACATCGACTACAGGGTGATCGATGACACTTCGGTCGGCAGCCTTCTGGGCAGCTGGAAGATGGTCGGCAAAGTCCCCGCGCCCGTTCCCGAAATCGATCAGCTATCGCTGGCGAAGGTCGAGACATTCGTCATTCAGGTGCGAAAGGGTCGTCTTTACCGTTTCGAGTTGTTCGCAGCTGCCAGATCGACAACGGGGCTTCACGGAGCGCCGGTCTCCATCGCGGATTTCGCAAAGGTCAATTTCTTCGATCCGGTCGCCGAGTTCGCGCTGGCTGGAGCGCCAGGGATTGAGCTTGCCGGTTTCAAGATGGACGTGGGGTTGAATCCGACGGATGTCGCGGCTGAGGTCTCGGAGCTGAAACGGATGGTCGAGTCTCTCCGCGAGGCCGTGGCGACGCTCGGCGCGCAGCTCGAAGCGGTTGGACCCAACATGGAAGTGATCGTTTCTGATTTGCAGAATAAGCTCGGCGAACAGGACGAGCGGCACGGCCGATCTGTCGAACAACTTCGAGGGGACGTGGAGACGCAAACGGGCGCAGCACGTCAAGCGCTCGACGCGCTGACCGGTGACTTCGAGAGCCACACGCACGCGTATCTGACGGGCGAGGGCGTGGGACACAACACCACTTCCGTCACGACGTCCACGCCGAAGAAGACAGGGCCGTAGCGGTGACGCCCTACGTCAGATCGCCGGCCGGTTTTTGCGATACGAGTTCTTGATGGCGATTTTGCCGTCGCGAAAGGTAAAGAGATCGCAACCGGTCACCTCCACGCGCTTGCCGTCTTTTTGTGTGCCAGTGAACGTCCATTCCGACACACCACGATTGCCCGCGATGAAATGCCTGGGGTTGGCCCAGTGCGCGTCAGGAAATGCTTCGAACACTGCGGCGTAAGCGGCGCGAACCGCCTGCTTCCCCTCACTCCGCTGTCCGTCCACCTGAGGACCGGCCGATGCTTCGAACACACAGTCGTCTGTCATCATGGACAGCAGCGCGTCGAGATCGTGCCGGTTCCACGCGTCGGCGAAGCGGTCCAGCAACTTGATCAAATCCGCGTCTGAACGTGCGTTGCTTCCCATGGTTTGCTGTGGAACACGTTCACCGTTCCATCGGAGGCTGAAGCGTCGCCTGCTGCGGCGACACCACCGGGGTCCCCACGGCCTCCTGCTGCACCAGGAACTTCTGGTTCAGGACGTCGATCGTCCCTGTGCGCGCAGGACCCAGGTTCGGCTCGGTGATAAATCCGACCATCCCCACCCCCGCGCCACTCCCACCTGAAGTAATTCGTATCCAGGACGCGCCCGGCACGGCGTTCCACGGACAGGCGGCGATGGTATTCACCTGGAACTCCCCGACGGCGCCGACCGGCGGGATGAGCTGATACGTCGGCGAGAGTGTCGCCGTACAACCCGCCTGACTGACTGTGAAGATTTGGCCACCAATGGTGGCGGTGCCGGTCCGCGCCTCCCTTGTGTTCGTTGCTACCGCCAGCTGCACGTTCCCACTGCCTGTTCCGCTGGCTCCCGAGGACACACCGATCCAGGAGGCGTTGCTCCTTGCCGTCCACGTGCAGAGCTGCGCTGTTGCGACCGAGACCGTTACGGTCTGGGCAGCCATGCCCAGCTCCCTCGTCGCCGGAGAGATCGTATACGTGCAGCCGCTGACCTGTTCGACGGTAAACGTACGGCCTGCAGCCGTGATCGTACCCGTTCGCGAGGGACCCGGGTTGGCGGCCACGGAGTACGCGACGCTCGCCGTCCCGGTGCCGGTCGCGGCCGATGCGATCGCGATCCAGTCGGCATTACTGCGCACGTTCCACACACAGCCATCCGCCGCCGCCACATTGAAGGAGCTGTTTCCGCCGGAGGCGGGAATCGAATGACGCTCCGGACCGATGGTGTACGTGCAGCCCTGACCCTGCGTCACGGTCACGGTCTGGCCGGCCACCGTCAGTGTGCCGGTGCGCGATGGCCCGGTCGTTGCCGCCACTTCATACGCGACGGCACCGTGACCCTTACCATCTCGACCGGACCGAATGTCGATCCAATCGACGTGGGAGGTTGCCGACCACGCGCACATGGCGCTCGATGCGTGGACCTGCACCGTGCTCGAGCCGCCCGAATTCGGGAATGACGTGGACGATGAGCCGAGATCAAACTTGCATTCCCCGGCAGTTTGGGTAACTTCGACCCGCTTGTCGTTGGTGACAATTGCGCCCGTGCGTTGAACCGGATCGAGGTTTATGCCGACGGAGTACTGAATCGTCCCGTCGCCCTGGCCAGTCGTCCCGGAGAGAGTGAGCCACGCAGCCTCGCTCGTCGCCGTCCACTGGCACTCGCGTTCGGTCGTGACCGTAACGCTCCCTGTCCCTCCGCTTGCCGGAAGTGTGGAATTGCGTGTCCCCAGGGTAATCTCGCACCTCTTCAACGGGCCAGGGGAGGTAGTAGTGGAGCTGGAGGAGCCGCACCCAGCAGCTCCCACGGACATCGCGAGCCACACGACAAACAGGCCGGACTTGATAAGGAGAGGAAAGCGCAGGAGCGTGTCCATCGCACGAAACCGCTGTGCTCCGCGTCGAGCGAGGGAGGGCTGTTTCAAGAACTCGGCCAGTTGCCGAGCTCTGCGGTTCGCGTGACGCTAAGAGCCTCGTCTATAGGTACTAAACGCTCACTGCGATCCGCCGTCAGAGTCCGCGGCAGTTCCAGCGGCAACGATGTGATCCATCGCGTCCTGGATACTGGCGAGCGCCTTGCCGAGGTCGCTGTCGAACTTGTGCTGCGTGCGCGCGGATACGTCGCCAGCCGATGAGGCTTCGACCAGCGCCGCGGCCTTTTGCAGAGCCGCGAGCGCTTCATCCAGCCGCGGGTCATACGCCTGCACGAGCGCGCCACCCAGCCAGATGCCAACCCCCAAGACGGCAATCAGCACGACCGCCGGAATCCTCTGTTGCCGCGAGCCGACGCAACGAGACGCAGAAAGCCTGATCATCGAATCCTCCTCGTTCGCTATGAGATGCCCGATGCGTGAGATACATCGCGCGGCCGCTGCGCGCGACGGAATCCCACTTCCACTCACCGAACTCAACGTGTGTTCACTGCCCGGGTGAAGGTACGATCGTCGCAGCAGGCAGTGTGTCGGGGCCGCCAAGGAGGAGGCTCGTCCGTCCTGTGAAGCGATCGATCACTTCGAGCGTAACCGCCCATTTGCCGGGCGGGTCGGGTTGCGGGTTGAACCCGACGATCTCCGCGCGAAATGTGCGCCGGCTCGACAGAAGCCCAATAATGTTCTCCTCATCCTGAATGGCGATCGGTACGGATCCGATCACTCCGGCCGCAAGCTGCAGCCTCTGCTCCTGGACGGCCCTGCCGCGCCGGTCGAACACCCGGACGACGAAGTTCCAGGGGGCGATGTCTGGGTTTCCAACCACGTCGGGGTTTCCAATCGCGTAGATGTTGATGAGGGCGCGCTCTCCCGTTGTGATCCCGACTGGACCGAACCATACCTTGTCTTCGGAGTCCTGAATCGCGAGCACGCGATCCCCGAACATGAACAACGGGACAGATAGCGCGAGAGCCAGCAGCACGTGAGTCCGGCGTGAGCGAAACATGAGCGACCTCCCTTTCTGGTCTTCACTCACTCAAACGGAAACGGAACGAGGAAGGGGCCAGACAGCCAGCTGGTGGGGGGTCATTCATTCTCTGGGATCGGCTCGCAACGCGTCGGCGATCGGTCGAGCGCCAATCCCTCATGGGCGAGAACAAGGACCTCTGTGGCAATTTCGGACCGCGCGGGATCGAAAGCGGAAATCTGCCAGTGCACCGGTACGACGCCCGATAGCTTCCAGCTCGTGAGGGGTTGGTCGGCACTGTCGAGCAGCGTAATGTCCACCGTGGCCGGCTCGTACGACAGATGAAATTGAGCGAGCCAATCCTGGACGAACTCGCTTTCACTGCTGGCCGGCCGACTCAGCGTCACCGTTCCATCGCTGAGAGACGCTCTCAGGTACCGAAGAAAGCTGACCGCACGGCCCCCCGAGCGATACTCGGCGAGGTCCATCGTGGCATCCAGGCCGGTGACTTTCGGCCAACTGCCCAGATCAGTCTGGCAATTGTTCACAGAGACCGCAAAACGCTGCGCGAGTTCGCGCTGTGCCGGCGGTTCGGCGCCGAAATCCGAGACGGCTCCTATCCCGATCGCGAAAATCGCGCAAGCTGACTGCCGCAACATGGCTTGCATCTTGGTATGCATGGAGACCTCTCAAAATCGCGGGAGGCGAATCAGCCTCACGCCCTCCGTTATGCGGCGCGCAACGCGCCAGCTTCGCACCCACGCTGCCTGTCTTCAGGGAACCGGCAGAAACACGTTCGAGACGCTCGATGCTTCGATAGCCGTGATCTTGAGATTCGTGAAATAGAGATCCGGTATGGAATCGTCTTCGTAGCAGCTCAGAGTCACGCTGCCCGGGCTGCTGAACTTGTGAACGAGCTGCATTGTCAGCCCTGCCATCGCCTCTCTGAAGAAGACGCCGTTCTCTTCAACCAGAGTCTCCGCATTGTCGAAATCAGGCAGCGCATTGAGCTTGCAGATGACTCTATCGCGCGCGTTTTCATCGTCGTTGAACCCGTTGTTGACGACCGTCAGCTTCGCGAAGATGGCGAAGTAACCCGCGGGAAGCTCGAGCGTGGCGATATCGATCTGGCCAGACTCGCGCGGCAGCGGTACCGGACCGTCGTTGAACCCCGAAAACACCCTGCCCCTCTCCAAAAGCGCGGGATTGACCGCGAGCTGGATCGTGCCGCCGTCACGCCTTCCCGTCAGGCCCTGGCCGAGGGTGATGTCCGTCACTTCTCCGCTGACAACCCATTCGGTCTGCTGTTCGGAGGAATCGCAGGTTCCGGCACCTCCCATCAGTACGCGCAACTGACCGTTGGGCTTGAGGCAGATCGGAACGGAGGTGACGCGGGGTGACGCGCTCTGGGCGAGGCCGACGAGCGCGACGCCGAAGAATGCAGCCGCAACGATTGACACGACGAGTCTTCGTACTTTGGCGCGAGTGTTCATGGCTCGAGTCCCCGTGTGCCAGCTGTTCTTGACGGCCTTTTGCGGCCTTCCCTAACTCAAACGGAAATGGAACGAGGAAGGGGCCAATCAGGAAGTGGGGCTAGCCGAGACCCTCGCGTCGGAGAGCATCGAAGAGGAACGCGCGCGCCTTCTGCCACTCGCGCTTGACCGTGCGCTCTGACACCTCCATTACCGCTGCAGTCTCTTCGACTGAAAGCCCGCCAAAGAAGCGCAGCTCGACGACCCGCGCCGGACGCTCGCTCAAGGACTCGAGCTCCGTCAGTGCCTGATCGAGCAGCACGAGTTCGTGCGCCCGATCGGCGACGGGCAGGCGCTGCTCGTCGAGCGTCAGTGTCGGCGTGTTTCCACCACGCTTCTGCGCCGCCTGCGTACGGGCGTAATCGACGCTGATCTGGCGCATGGCGCGGCTCGCGACCGCAAAGAAATGCCTTCGGTCGCGCCACTCTGGACGGGCGGTGCCGAGAAGCTTGAGGTAGGCCTCGTGCACGAGCGCGGTCGTCTGGAGCGTGTCGCCAGGACGGATATGCGCGAGCTGACGATGCGCCAGCGCTCGCAATTCGGCGTAGACGACCGGAAACAGCCGATTGAGCGCGTAACGGTCCCCCTCGCTGATCGACACCAGCAAACGCGTGATCTCTCCCGGATCTGGAAGTGCCTCGTCGTTGGCTGCCATCGCTCGCCCTTTACACGCGTCGGGTTGCATGAGTGACGGCTGAGCTCGGGGACGAAGCAGGCATCAGCGGTCACGACTTTCAGTTCTTTTTGCTCGCGTTCGCATTATATTGCCCCGACAGGCGACGAATGGACGGCCCATTGCCCGAACCTGGCTGGTCGCGCCTCGAAGCGTTGCTCGATCAGGCGCTGGAGCTTCCGGCCGATCGACGGTGCGCATTGCTCGAACGCGTCGGTCGCGACGAGCCTGTCCTCCGTGAAAGACTCGAGCAGCTGCTCGCCGCAGACGCCGCTGCAGGCGACTTCCTGAATGATGGCGCCGAGGCATGGCTGCGCAGCGGGCCGATGACGCCGGCTCGCAGCGCCGAGGAGGGTGCGCTCGACGAGGGTGCTCGTGTCGGTCCGTATCGCGTGCTCCACGAGCTCGGGCGTGGAGGCATGGGCATCGTGTATCGGGCCGAGCGCGCCGATGGCGAGTTCGCGCAGGTCGTCGCCCTCAAGCTCGTGCGGCGCGGCTTCGACGGCGACGACACCACGGTGCGCTTCCGTCGCGAACGGCAGATTCTCGCCCAGCTCGATCACCCTTCCATCGCCCGGCTCCTCGACGGTGGCCTTCATACCGACGGCCGGCCGTACTTCGCGATGGAGCTGGTGGAAGGCGAGCCGATCACGACTTACTGCGACCGGCGGCGCCTTCCGATTGATGCACGGGTGCGGCTGTTTTGCCGGGTGTGCGATGCCGTGCAGTACGCGCACGGCAGGCTCATCGTCCATCGCGATCTGAAGCCAGCGAACATCTTTGTCACCGCGACGGGCGATCTGAAGCTGCTCGATTTCGGCATCGCCAAGTTGCTCACCTATGACGACGCGGCGGAGACAACGAAGCTCACGCGCACCGGCCTGCGCCCGTTGACTCCAGCGTACGCGGCACCCGAGCAGCTGCGGGGTGAACCCGTGTCGACGGCCACGGACGTCTACACGCTCGGCGTGATTCTGTTCGAGCTGCTCACAGCACGGCGGCCCTCAGGGTCCGCGAGCAGCAACTTCGAACGCACGTCGCTCGACACCGAACCGCCACGGCCGTCGCACGTCGTTGCCATCGTCCGTGATCACGATGACGCCCCGTCGATCGACGAGGTCGCCCACGCGAGGGGCGTGATACCTCGAGCGCTCGCCGCGCGCCTGGCGGGCGACCTCGATGCGATCGTCATCAAGGCGCTGCGCCGGGAACCGCAGCACCGCTACATCGGCGCAGGCGCATTGGCCGAGGATCTGGAGCGGTTTCTCAATGGGCGGCCCGTGGCGGCACGCCCGGAGGGGCGTCGATATCGCGCGGGCAAATTCGTACGGCGGCACCGCGTTAGCATCGCGGTGGCAGTGTCGCTGGTCCTCTCGCTGGTGGGAGGGCTGACGGCGACGGCCTGGCAGGCGCGGGCGAAGACGCTCGAGGCGCAGAAAGCCGAGGCGGTGAAGGCGTTCTTAATCAGCATCTTCCAAGGGGCCGATCCCGTGCAGGCGGCCGGGCGGGACATCACGCTCCGGCAGGTTGTCGACGAAGGCGCCGAGCGCGTGCAGCGCGACTTGGCGGGCCAGCCAGCCGTGCAAGGAGAGCTTCTCACGGTTCTGGCCGGCATTTATGCCGAACTTGGCGTCACCGAGCGTGCGGCGGCGCTGACCGATCAGGCCCTCAACATTCACGAGCGGATTGACGGCGCCAACAGCGAACTTGTCGGGACGAACCTGCGGCAGAAGGCGAGCCTGGCCGTTGCACGAGGCGACGCAGACACCGCGGACCGTTTCGCGCGAGAGGCCCTGGCGAGGCATCGGCGTGCGTACGGCAACCTGCATCAGGACGTTGCCGAAGATCTGGACGTCCTGCTGATCGCGGCGCGCCAGCGCGGCCGGCTGGCCGACGCGATATCAGCCGCAGAGGAATCGCTGCGCATCCGGAGAGCGATCTACGGCAACGAGCATCGGCTGATTGCGGACTCGATGAACAACCTGGCTGTCATCAGGAGAGAGCAGGGTCGCTACGAGGAAGCGGCGGCGCTCTACAGCCAGACGATCGACCTTCGTCGGCGCCTGCTCGGTAACGAACATCCCCACGTCGCGCTGACGGTCCACAACTTCTCCGCGCTTCAGATCTTTCGAGGTGAATTCCAGCAGGCCGCCGCCTTGTCGCAAGAAGCGTTGGATCGGTTCCGACGACTCTACGGCGAAGACCATCAGTTGACCCTGTCGGCGCGGAACAACCGCGCCAATATCGATCGGGTGCTGGGTCGTTTCGACGCGGCGGAAGAAGGCCTTCAAGCCGTTCTCGACTCGTGGGCCAGAACGCAGGGGGCTGACCATCCCAACGCCTTGATAACACTGGCCGGTCTGGCGCGTGTCCATCGCGATCGAGGTGATCCGGCTCGAGCCGAGCAGATCCTCCGCGATGCGGACGACCGCTGGCACCGCCGAATGGGCGCGGTGCACCCGATGGGAGCGGCCATCCGCAGGCAGCTCGGAGGCGCACTGGCTGACGGCGGACGATACGACGAGGCCGGGCGGCTTCTTCGCGAGGTACTCGATCGGATGCGAGCCGCGCACGGCATGTCTCACCCCGAGGTCGCCGAGACGCTGCACGAGCTGGGACAACTGGCGCGCCGGCGCGGCGACCTTGCCGACGCTGAGTCGCGCCTCAGCGAAGCGCTCGCAATGCGTCGCAAGTTCCTTGGCGAGCAGCACGTTTTGACGGCGGAGAGCCTTGCGGCACTCGGAGCGACGCGACTCGCCGGCCACGACTTGTCCAGCGCACGTCAGCTGCTCGAGGACGCCGTGAGCATTCTGCGACGCACTCTTCCCCCCAATCACCCCGTCGTCCTCTCGGCGACGCGCGATCTCGAGCGGGCGCGCCAGATTCGAAAGGGCGCCTGATGGTCACTGAGGGCGGAGCCAGAGCGCGCGCTCATCCCGAAATGCGGCGGGTGTGCACTATAGAACAGACACAACACGCCCCGTCTGTCACTATCTGGCGGTTCGGCACCCCGTTGGGAGCCTCCTGAAGAGGGCGTCGGCGCCATCACCATACTCCAACATTCGTTGTGCTTGAAGAACCCGGGGTTAGCGGAGGTCTCCGCCCTCGGCAGCCGTTAGCTCGTGTTCACAAGAAAGCGACCGACGATGAAAACCATGAGAGCAGCCGTATTGATTGGAGTACTCGTCGCGATTGGGGCGGTGCCGGTCATCGGCCAGGTCCATAAATTCTTCACTCCAGGAACAGTCTGGACC
>JBAROV010000238.1:0-47719 GCA_049642465.1 Vicinamibacterales bacterium | reverse complement strand
CGGCAAGATTGCCAACGTAATCGTCACGGACGGAGATCTGTTCGACGAGAAGATGCGGCTTCGCCACGTCTTTGTCGATGGCCGCTCGGTTCCAATCGAAGAGCCGCCATCAGAGCAGCGTCGCGGTCGCTCCAACCAACGTCCCTGAACGAGCCGCGAGCCCCGTGTCCCGAGTCCCGAATACACTGTGGGGATGCTTCGGACCGCCGCTGTCCTGCTCGCAGTGTCGCTCGGTGCACCCGGCGTCTCCAACGAGACACTCACCGTATCCACAGCCATCAGTCTGACCGAGGTCATGGAAGCCATCGCCAGGGGCTACTCGACCGCTGGCGGCGGAGCCGTCAGGCTTAATTTTGGCGCGTCCAACCTGCTGGCCCGGCAAATCG
Organism: Vicinamibacterales bacterium; assembly: GCA_049642465.1. Taxonomy (GTDB): domain Bacteria; phylum Acidobacteriota; class Vicinamibacteria; order Vicinamibacterales; family 2-12-FULL-66-21; genus CAWDPQ01. Next base: position 47,333 of record JBAROV010000238.1, on the reverse strand, counting down.
TAAATGGGGCACCGGTTGACGCCTTCATCAGCGCAGACGAGGCGCAGATGGATTTCGTCTCCCAGGCAGGGCTGATCGAGTCCGGTTCGCGTGTGCCGATTGTTCAGAATCAGCTCGCGGTAGTCGTCCGGAGCGACTGGAAGGGGCAGGTCACGTCGGCTGCAACACTGACCGCACCGGAAATCCGTCGACTCGCAGTCGGCGACCCCACGGCGGTGCCAGCGGGCGTGTATGCGAAGCAGTACCTGGAGCGGATCGGGTTTTGGTCGGCGCTTCGACCGAAACTGCTGACCGCAGCAAACGTCAGAGGCGCACTGGCTGCCGTCGCGAATGGGTCGGCTGACGCAGGGATCGTCTATGCCACCGACGCGCACCGCTCGAAAGATGTGCGCCTCGCGTTCGTCGTCACCGGCTCCGACGCTCCTCGCATCGTTTATCCCGCGTGCATCGTTCGGACATCCACGCACAAGACGGCGGCGCGCAAATTCCTGAACTTCCTCGTGTCACCCGATGCCGCGCGGATCTTCCGCGATCACGGCTTTCTCCCCGTCGCGCGCACCCGGTAACCGAGATGGACGTGTGGCAGATCACGGCATTCACCGTCGGCACGGCGCTCTGCGCCACGGCTCTCCTGCTCGCACCGGGGTTGCTCCTCGCGTGGATACTCGCGCGCCGGCGATTCCCCGGTCGTGCGCTGCTCGATACCATCGTTTCACTTCCCCTCGTGATGCCGCCGGTTGCCACAGGACTCATTCTGCTGATGCTGCTGGCGCCTCGCGGGCCAATCGGGAGACTGCTCGAACCGTACGGCATCCACATCGTCTTCACGTGGAGAGCGGTCGTTTTGGCGATGGCCGTCATGGGGCTTCCCCTATTCGTGCGGGCGGCCCGAGCGGGAATCGAGCAGGTTGACAACCGCTACGAGGCGGTCGCGGCGACGCTTGGCGCGCGCCCGCTTCGTGTGTTCTTTACGGTGACGTTGCCGCTCGCGGCCCCGGCGGTCATTGCCGGTGCGGTGCTCGCTTTCGCCCGGGCCCTCGGCGAATTCGGGGCCACCATCATGATCGCGGGCAGCATTCCCGGAACGAGGACGCTGGCGATTGCCATCTATTCGTTCTCGGAGACGGGACGCGATCGTGAAGCCGCAGCGTTGCTCCTGGTGTCTGCAGGAATTGCCTTCCTGGCGCTGTACCTGTCGAATCAAATCGCCGCGCGATCCGGCATGCGCGCATGATCGCGCTGGCATTCACCCTCACACAGGGCTCGTTTACGCTGTCCGTCGATGAGCGGCTCGCCGGCCGAATCACGGCCCTGTTCGGGCCGTCCGGTGCCGGCAAGACCACGACCCTCGACGCGATAGCCGGCTTGCGTACGCCAGCGAGCGGGACCATCCGCATCGGCGATCGCCTTCTTTTCTCCAGCGACACACACGTCAACGTGCCTCCCTACGATCGACACGTCGGCTACGTCCCGCAGGACGTCGCGCTCTTCCCGCACATGAATGTCAGGCGCAACGTGCTCTACGGACGCAGACCGGGCCAGCGCCTGGAACTCGACACGGTCGTCTCGATGCTCGAGATCGCTGACCTGCTGAATCGTGAAGTGCGCGAGCTGTCAGGGGGCGAACGACAACGCGTGGCACTGGCGCGTGCGCTGATGTCGAGCCCCGAGCTGTTGTTGCTCGACGAACCGCTCGCAGCGGTAGACCTGGAGCGGCGCCGGAGAATCCTGCCTTACGTGGAACGTGTTCGGGACGAGCTTGGTGTGCCGGTCATCTACGTGACGCACGACGCCGAGGACGTCCGACGGTTTGCGGATGCGGTGATCGTGCTCGAAGGAGGACGAGTGGTGCGCGGAATCGATGACAGGAGATCAGGAGGTCAGGAGAGGGTAGACAGGAGGTAATGAGATCAAGAGGGTCCGCGTCTGACCCGGTCCGCGTTGCGAGAACCGTTGAACGCGGGCCGGGTCTGACGCGGACTTTCTCCTGATCTCCTTATCTCTTGTTCATTTTCTCTTGATCTCCTGATCTCCTGTACAGCGCGCTCGCGATTCGTTTGGCGCGTGTGGACCGCGTCAGCGCTTCGATCGGCTCAGGCAGCGCGAGTCTCCAGTTCGGCCACTCGTCGGTCGTCGCCGGCATGTTCGGCCGCTCCTCGACGGCCATTGCATCATCAAGCGTCGCGGTGACTATTCGCGAACGGGCGCGCCCGAGTGCTTCGTGCACTCGCACTATGACCTCGGTTAGCGGTGTGCTATCGCTGACCCGTGCCAGGCGTTTGATTCGGTCCCTGATATCTGCGGTCCCTTCTTCGTTGGGCGAGAGGCCCAGTCGCTGTTGCGCCTCGAGGTCGTGGCCAGACCACAGGCCGGCCACCGTCGGCAGATCGTGAGTGGTGACTGCCGCGAGCGCGCCCTTCGGAAACTTCGATGGCGGGATCTTTTCAAACCATAACAGCCGGTACGACAAGATCTTCTTCTTTGCGAGTTCCACGCGCACTTCGTCCTCCACCGTGCCGAGATCTTCGCCAACGATGATCGCCTTCGCGCGCTGGCTTTCGAGGGCGACGATTGACAGCAAATCGGACCCGTGCCCGCGAACGTATGCGCCATCCTTGGGCTCGGCGCCTGCCGGAATCCAGAACAGACGGAACAGGCCCATCGCGTGATCGATCCGCAGGCCTCCGGCATGCCGCAGGCAGGCACGAATGGTCTGGACGAAGGGCTCGTATCCCCGCTCGCGCAGCTTGTCTGGAACAAACGGCGGCAATCCCCAGTCTTGTCCCTTGGTGTTGAACTCGTCCGGCGGGGCGCCAACGCTGATGCCCTCGGCGAGCACGTCCTGGAATGCCCAGGCATCCGCGCCGTCCGCATCGACGCCGATGGGCAGATCCTGCATGACCGGGACGACCGACGACGCGCGCTCGAGTTGTCGATCGATCTGATACTGCGTCCACTCGTGAAAGGCGATTCGATCGCGAGCCTTTTGATCGTTTCGCAGGCGGGTGACAGCGGTGGACGTCGGTTGACGAAACTCCGCGGGCCACTGGTGCCAACCCGTGCCGAAGCGTTCGGCCAGCGCGGCGAACGCCGCGTACTGTTCAAGCCCGGACTGCTCTCGCCGGAAGCGCTCGAAGTCGCGATCCGTTCGACCACGGACGCTGTCCCAGATGCACTCCAGGGCTTTGTTTTTCAAGCGAAAGATCGCATCGCGATCGATCTCGCGCCTGTCATTCAGCGCGCGGGCCTCGACGGCGATCGCTTCGACCTGCGTGTTGCCGCGCGCGCCACGAATCTCCTCGATTCGCAGATAGAGCGGATTACGAAACCGCCGGCTGGACGGGAAATAGGGGCTGGGCTGCTGCGGCAGAACGGGGGTTGCCGCCGCGAGTGGATTGATCAAGGCGATGCCAGCCTCTTGCGCGGACGCCCATTTCCCGAGCCAACGGAGATCTGCCAGATCGCCAATGCCCCAGCTTCTGCGCGAACGCGCCGCATAAAGCTGAATCGCCCAGCCCCAGGCACGAAAGGATCCGGGAAGATGGCAGACGGGTGGAGCGACTATCAGACGGCCCGCTTCCGAGCCGCGGCGCTTGATTTGGTGGTACCCGGTGGGAACGTCGCGCGGCAGATCACGATCGATCGTAAGCGACGAGCCGTCTTCCAAAACGATCTCGGCAGGCCCGGTTTGCACTTTTGAGTGCTCGGTCACGACGAGCGTCTCTTGGGTGCTCGCCCGTCCGCTTCCCGTCCCGCGTATGGCTCTTTCGATGGCCCTGATGGTCTCTGCCGGCGCTACGTGTCGCTCACCGAGCGCGTCGACGTACTCGGTCTGAATGCCCGCCACTCCGCCGCGCCTCACGACGTTCTGCGCAACAGCCGCAGCGACCAGGCTTGCACGTTGACCACGGCACCGGCCGAGTGTTTGGCGCCGGCCTTCTCCTCGTCCAGCAGATCTGTCTCGGCACTCGTGTCGAGCACGTCGGTCCAGCACTCGCCCCACTTGGCCTCAGGCAGCGTGAAATCCACAGGCTCGTGGTGAGCGTTGAACATGATGTAGAAGCTATCATCGACGATTTGTTCACCCCGTTCGTTCGGGGTCGGGATGGCACGGCCGTTGAGAAAGACTCCGAGCGATTTTGCGAATCCGGCCTGCCAGTCCTCTTCGGACATCTCCGTTCCCCGTGGCGTGAACCAGCCGATGTCGCTCACCTGGGACCCGTGGATGGCTCGTCCCTGGAACCAGCGGCGCCGGCAGAACACCGGATGGCGATGACGGAAACGCAGAAGCCGTCGCGTGAACTGCAGCAGCGCCTCATCGGTCGTAGACCAGTTGTACCAGGAGATCTCGTTGTCCTGGCAATACGCGTTGTTGTTTCCGCCTTGTGTCCGCCCCATCTCGTCACCGCCGAGCAGCATGGGAACGCCCTGCGAGAGCATCAGCGTCGTCAGGAAGTTTCGCTGCTGGCGCGAACGCAATGCGTTCACATTCGGATCGTCGGTCGGCCCCTCGGCGCCGCAATTCCAGGAACGATTGTGGCTCTCGCCGTCGCGGTTGTCTTCGCCGTTCGCCTCGTTGTGCTTCTCGTTGTACGACACGAGGTCACGCAGCGTGAATCCGTCGTGCGCGGTAATGAAGTTGACGCTCGCGTACGGTCGTCGCGCCGTCCCTTGATAGAGGTCCGAACTTCCCGTGAAGCGGTAGGCCAATTCCGCGAGCGTCTGGTCCGCTCCTCTCCAGAAATCGCGCACGGTATCGCGATACTTTCCGTTCCACTCCGACCAGAGTGGTGGAAAATTTCCGACCTGATAACCGCCTTCACCGACGTCCCATGGCTCTGCGATGAGTTTCACCTGGCTGACGATCGGGTCCTGCTGAATCAGGTCGAAGAATGCCGAGAGTCGATCGACATCGTGCAGCTCGCGGGCAAGCGTGGCGGCAAGGTCGAATCGAAAGCCGTCGACACGCATCTCGAGTACCCAGTACCGCAGGCTGTCCATGATCAACTGCAGCACGTGCGGATGCCGCATGTTCAACGTATTGCCCGTGCCGGTGTAGTCCATGTAATACCGGCGGTTGTCCGCGACCAGCCTGTAGTACGCCGGGTTGTCGATTCCCTTGAACGACAACATCGGTCCGAGGTGGTTGCCTTCGGCTGTGTGGTTGTAGACCACGTCGAGGATGACTTCGATGCCGGACTCGTGCAGCGTCTTGACGAGATGTTTGAACTCCTGCACCTGCTCGCCGCGGTGTCCTCGAGCGTACTCATTGTGTGGCGCCAGATATCCGATGGAGTTGTAGCCCCAGTAGTTCCGCAGCTGCTTGTCGCGCAGTGTCGAATCCTGTACGAACTGCTGCACCGGCAGCAGCTCGACTGCGGTGATTCCCAGGCTCTGGAGGTACTTCACCGCCACCGGGTGCGCCATCCCCGCATAAGTGCCACGCAACTCTTCGGGAATGTCGGCTAGCGTCTTCGTGAATCCTTTGACGTGCGTCTCGTAGACTACGGTCCGATGCCACGGCGTGTTCGGGCGCCGATCGTTGCCCCAGTCAAAGAATGGATTGATCACGACTGCTTTCGCGGTGAACGGTGCGCTGTCGAGCTCGTTCCTGGAGTTCTCCGGATTGTCGAAGTGATAAGGAAACACCGCCTCGTTCCAATCCCACACCCCTTCGACGGCCTTGGCGTACGGGTCGAGCAACACCTTCGACGGATTGCACCACTGGCCCTGCTCAGGCGTCCAGGGCCCGTGCACGCGGTAGCCGTACCGCTGGCCCGGTTGCACGTTGGGCAGGTAGCCGTGCCAGCACAACGCAGTCATCTCCGGCAAATCAATGCGCGTCTCCTCGCCCGCATCGTTGAAGAGACACAGCTCGATGCGTTCCGCCAGCTCCGAAAAAACGGAGAAGTTGGTGCCAACACCATCAAACGTCGCACCGAGCGGGTATGGTTGCCCCGGCCAAATCTGCATGCACGCTCCGACTAAAAACCCGACGTTATTCGGGTCAGGCTCATCGCTTCCGCCGAGGCGCTACAATTCTTGTGCCTGACGGGCTCGGGACTCGGCTTGCCCGCTGTAGCGCGCAGCGCGAAGGCGGGGGCTGAGGGCTCGGGATCGTGGAATTGGCGAAAGGACGCGTGAATGAGGCGAACGCTGATCGCGGCTGTAGCACTGGTTCTCTCGCTGGCTCCTGCGTACACCATGCAGGATACGGGCGTCCCATCGCGTGAGGGCCTCGTTGTCTGTACCTCGGCTCCCGCATGCGATGCCGGCGCTTCCGTGCTGGCGAGCGGCGGCAACGCCGTGGACGCCGCAGTGGTGACGGCGTTTGCGCTGGCGGTGACACACCCCAGCGCCGGGAACATCGGCGGCGGCGGTTTCATGATCGTGCGCACGCCCTCGGGCGATGTGACGGCGTTCGACTTCCGTGAAAAAGCCCCGCTCAAATCGACGAAGACGATGTATCTCGGCAAGGACGGGAAGATTGACCGGAGTCTCACGAACGCCGGGTATCTGGCACCTGGCGTGCCCGGCAGCGTTCGAGGACTTGAAGCCGCGCACAAGACATTCGGCAAGCTGCCCTGGAAAGACGTCGTCATGCCGGGAGTGAACCTCGCCGAGCAGGGATTTGCCGTTTCAGCCGCGCTCGCGCGGAGTCTCAACACGGAGCTGTCCCGGTCGATGGCGAAGTTCCCCGCATCCGTTGCCGCTTACGGCAAGCCTGGAGGCGGGCAATGGAATGCAGGCGACCGCCTGGTTCTCGCGGACCTTGGCCGCACGCTGAGGGCGATCGCCACCGACGGCGCCGACGTGTTCTACAAAGGCTGGATTGCCGATCGGATCGCCGAAGACATGGCGGCCAACGGTGGACTCATTTCGAAGGCGGACCTCGCCGCCTACCAGGCCAAGATTCGAACGCCGGTTCGCGGCACCTATCGAGGGCACGAGATCATTTCAATGCCGCCGCCAAGCTCTGGCGGCCTCGCTCTCGTTGAAATGCTCAACATTCTCGAGCCGCTCGAACTGAAATCGAAAGGGTTGCTCACGGCTCCTGCACTCCACCTCCAGATTGAAGCGATGCGTCGAGCGTACCTCGATCGGGCACGGTTCCTCGGCGATCCGGATTTCAGTCCAGTACCGGTCGCAAAATTGACGTCGAAAGAACACGCACGCGCCGTCGCTGCGAGCATCAACCCGGGCAGGGCGTCGAGCAGCGTCGAATTGGGGAAGGACATCGTCACCGTTGCGGCGGCCGTCCGCGAACCCGATGAAACGACGCACTACTCGGTGATCGATCGCAATGGCATGGTCGTCGCGACCACGACGACGCTCGAAGGCGGTTATGGATCTCATGTTGTGGTCAAAGGCGCGGGGTTCTTGTTGAACAACGAGATGGGAGACTTCAACAAGAAACCGGGAGAAACAAACACCACGGGAGACATTGGAACGCTGCCTAATCAGATTGAGCCGGAGAAACGCATGCTCAGCTCAATGACACCGACCATCGTCGTGCGCGACGGGAAAGCGGTCCTGGTGACCGGATCGCCGGGCGGCAGAACCATCATCAATACTGTCCTGACGATTGTGCTGGGCATAACCGAGTACGGCCTGAACGGCCGTCAGGCTGTAGATCTCACCCGCATGCACCATCAGTGGCTCCCAGAACACGTCACGCTGGAGAGCGGCGCGGTCTCCCAGGCGACGCTGGCAGCCTTGCGCGGTATGGGCCATGACGTCCGGGTGCAAGGGCGTCAAGGCGATGCGCACTCGATCTGGATTGCTCCAGACGGCACGCCCTACGGCATCAACGACAAGCGGACGCCGGACTCGAAAGCGTCCGTTCCCGGTCATTTGACAGGGTCAGGAGCGGAACGATAGGCTTATTCGTCATGTTCGTGCGCCACTGCCGCCGGCACCATCACGGCACCTGCTCCGGCGGGCCGGTGGAATTGCGCACAAAGTAGCGGCAAGACACAAATCACGCGCACTACCGAGCCCCGCCGGGCAACCGGCGGGGCTTTTTTGTTTGCTTCAGGGGCATTGCAGCATGGATTTCTCGAAACTCGACGGTCTCATTCCTGCGGTGATTCAGGACGAGAGGAGCGGCGAAGTGCTGATGGTGGGCTTCATGAACGACGAGGCCCTGACACGCACGCGCGAGACGGGGTTCGCAACGTTTTTCAGCCGCACCCGCGGCCGCTTGTGGATGAAGGGAGAGACATCCGGCAACCGGCTCCGGGTCCTTCGGATTCTGCAGGATTGCGATGAGGACACCGTCCTCGTCAAGGTGGAACGGCTTGGAGACGGGAACGTTTGTCACACCGGCGAGCGTTCGTGCTTCTTTCGGGAGCTGCGCGAGGAACAGAAATGAACAAACTGAAACTCGGCCTCCCGAAGGGCTCGCTGCAGGAGGCGACGATTCAGCTCTTCGCCCGGGCGGGCTTCAACATCTACGCCAGCATGCGGTCCTACTTCCCCGCCATCGACGACCCCGAGATCGAGTGCATGCTGATTCGAGCGCAGGAGATGGCGCGTTATGTGTCGGATGGCGTTCTCGATGCCGGGCTGACCGGACAGGACTGGATTGCCGAATACGAGGGAACCACGACAGGGGCCGGACGAGCAGCGCTCGTGCCACTGGCCGACCTCGTGTACGCCAAGCAAAGCTTCGGGAAAGTGCGCTGGGTGCTCGCGGTGCCGGAGGAATCCACGTTTCGCCGGCCGCAGGACCTCGACGGGGCCACCATCGCGACGGAACTCGTCCGGGCCACACAAGCGTACTTTCAACGGCTCGGCGTCAACGTCAACGTCGAGTTCTCGTGGGGTGCCACTGAAGTCAAACCGCCGATGCTCGCCGACGCGATCGTCGAAGTCACGGAAACCGGGTCATCACTGCGGGCCAATCGCCTGCGAATCATCGATACCGTGCTCGAGTCGAACACTCAGCTCATTGCGAACTCGCAGGCGCTGGAGGATGGCTGGAAGAGGACCAAGCTGGAGAACATGGCGCTGCTCCTCCGCGCGGCCATAGAAGCACATGGGCGAGTGGGCATGATGCTGAACGTCAGGCGAGTTGATCTCGACAAGGTGCTCTCGCTGCTGCCGGCGCTCCAACGTCCCACGATTTCGCCGCTGAGCGATGATGAGTGGGTGGCTATCAATACGATCATCGAGGAGCGAACTGTGCGTGATTTGATTCCGCGCCTGAAAGCGGCACGAGCGCAGGGAATCGTGGAGTACCCGCTCAATAAGATTGTGCTGTGATCGGGAGAACGAGAGAACGGGAGGTCGGAGCGCCTGCGGCCTGCCAACAAACCGGGTTGTCCAATGCGCATTATTGAATCCAGCAACACGCGCGCGGTAGACGCGCTCCTGAACAGGCGCCCGGCGCGCGATCGAGAGATCGACCGGCGTGTGTCGCGGATCGTTCAACGCGTTCGCCGGGGCGGTGACAAAGCGCTGCTTCGATTCGCCAAACAGCTCGACGGCCTGTCAGGTCCGGTCGAGGTGACCCGAACCGAAATGGCGCGCGCGGCTGCGCTGCTCGAGCCACGAGTCTGGTCGGCAATTCGGCTGTCCGCGAGGCACATTGCGCGCGTGGCGAGCCGGCAGGTGCCGCGCGAATGGACGATTTCGCCGGCGAGGGGCATCAGGATTACGCAGAGAGTTGTCCCGCTGGACCGTGTTGGCTGTTACGTGCCGGGCGGACGGTATCCGCTCCCCTCCTCGCTGTTGATGACCGCCGTGCCGGCGGCGGTCGCCGGGGTTCCCGAGATCATCGCCGCATGTCCGCGAGTGGACAGCGTCATCATGGCCGCCGCACTGGCGGCGGGCGTAACTCGCTTGTTACGAATCGGCGGCGCCCACGCGATCGCTGCGTTCGCCTACGGCACTGAAACGATTCCCCGTGTGGACAAGATCGTTGGGCCCGGAAACGCGTATGTGGCGACGGCAAAAGCGCAAGTGGCTGCCGATTGCGCGATCGACTTCTTCGCGGGACCAAGTGAGATCGCGATCGTTTCAACGGCCGGCAGAGCTGCCTGGGTCGCAGCCGATCTGATCGCGCAGGCAGAGCACGATCCTGATGCGCGCGCCATCCTGTTCACTCCGTCGCGCCGGCTCGCAAAAGCAGTCGGCATCGAAATCGACCGTCTGATGCCGCATGAAGGACCTGCGGCGCGAGCGCTGGAAGCCAACGGCGGCATCGTCGTCACTCGCTCGCTCGACGAAGCGCTTGCACTCTGTCAGCGGATGGCGCCCGAACACGTCGTCTGCGATACCGCTGCTGTCGCGAAGCGGCTGACTCGCGCAGGCACGGTCTTTGTCGGTCAACACAGCGCACAAGTCGCCGGCGATTACGCGACGGGCTCGAACCACGTACTGCCGACCTCTGGTGCGGCGGCGGGGCGTGGTGGATTGTCAGCGGCCGACTTCGTCCGAGTTTCGACGGTTCAGCAGGTGACCAAACAAGGACTGAAGCGTATCGCTCCGTCGATCGTCGCGCTGGCGGAAGCGGAGGGACTGACGGCGCACGCGGATTCGGTGCGGGAGCGCCTGCGACGCCGAGCGAGCGGGGGTGGGACCCCGCGAGCTCCAAGAAAAGATGACAGAGCATGACTCAATACCAACGGCCCGTGGCACTGGCATCTGCTCTTCGGCTGCACCTCAACGAGAACACGGCCGGCTGCTCGCCGCGGGTACTCGCGGCGCTGCAAGCCGTCACTCGGGAGCAGGCGGCGTTCTACCCGGACTACGATCGCGCGACGGCGCTGTGCGCGGCGCGGCTGGGCGTTTCGGCGGCGGAAACTGTGCTCACCAACGGGTTGGACGAGGGTATCCTTGCTGTCGCGACAGCCGCTCTGAGATCCGGTCGCGAGAAAGGCGCAACTGAGGCCGTCATCCCGGAACCGGCGTTCGACATGTACGCCACATGCGCCGACGCCGTAGGCGCGCGGCTGGTTCAAATCCCTCCCCAAGGGGATCTCTCGTTTTCGACTGAGCGTGTCCTGGACGCGATTACACCGCAGACCGCTGTGGTGTTTCTGACGACACCGAACAATCCGACGGGAGTGCTGGTCCCCCGCGACGCGATTCTGGCGATCGCCGAGCGGGCGCGGCACGCCCTAGTACTCGTGGATGAGGCCTATGTGGACTTCTCGCGGACGAGCCTGATTGGCGATCCTGCAGTGGCTCGCCTGCCTCACCTGGTGATCGGCCGAACGTTCGCCAAGGCCTACGGCCTTGCCGGTCTTCGCGTCGGCGCGCTCATCGGCGATCCTTCGACGATCGAGCCGATTCGCCGCGTGATTCCGCCGTATTCGGTCAACGCTTACGCGGTGGCCGCGCTCGAAGCGGCCGTCCAAGATCGCGAGTACTACGACTGGTATCTCGTGCAGGTCGACGAGTCCCGGCGACTGCTGTTCGACGCACTGTCGCGACTCGATGTGAAGGTCTGGCCGAGCTCTGCCAACTTCGTTCTCGCCTACTTTGGCGATCGATCGCCGGACGTGCTCGCCGGACTTGCGGCGCGGGGCATCACCGTCCGGGATCGATCGCACGATCCTGGCTGCGCCGGCTGCATCCGGATCACCGCGGGTGTCGTTGCGCATACGAGAGCCTGCATTGCGGCACTCGAGGAGGTGCTGTGCGCCGCGCCCTGATCGATCGGAAGACGGCCGAGACGTCGATTCGCGTCCGCTTGAAAATCGACGGGAAGGGGAACCACGACATCGAGACGGGGATTCGATTCCTCGATCACATGCTGCAGCTCGTGGCTCGTCACGGCGGATTTGACCTCACCATCAAGGCGAAAGGCGACCTCGATGTGGATCAGCACCACACGGTCGAGGATGTCGGCATTTCCCTCGGCGAGGCGGTGTCCAGGGCATTGGGCACCCGACACGGGATCAATCGCGCCGGCTACTTCGTGATGCCCATGGATGAGGCGCTCGGTGTTGCGGCGATCGATTTGAGCGGCCGGATTCACGCCGTCGTGGATCTCCAGCTCGCCGTTGCGAAGGTCGGCGACCTGCAATCCGAATTGATTCAGGATTTCTTTGAAGGATTCGCACAGGGCGCCCGCGCGAACGTCCATGTCAAGGTGTTGTACGGACGCTCCAGTCATCACCAGGTCGAGGCGCTCTTCAAGGCGTTCGCGAGGGCGTTACGCGTCGCCTGCGCGCGCGATCGGCGTCTGCTCAAGGTGCTGCCCAGCACGAAGGAGCTGCTCTGAATGGGGCGCATCGCGCTGATTGATTACCGAGCGGGTAATCTCACGTCGGTCCGAAAGGGACTCAATGCGGTTGGAGCGTGCGTTTATATGCCATCGGCGCCGGCCGACATTGCGGAGGCGCGGGCGCTGATCGTCCCGGGCGTCGGCCATATTGGCGCGACGCAGGCGCTCTCGGAAGAATGGCGCCGCGCGATATCCGCGGCCATCGCCCGTGGCAGGCCGCTCCTCGGCATTTGCCTCGGACTGCAGTGGCTGTTTGAATCGAGCGATGAAGCACCTGCCGTTGCGGGGCTGGCCGTGCTTCCCGGACGATGCGAGCGTCTGCCATCTACCGTCAAGGTCCCGCATGTCGGCTGGAACGCACTGGACATCCTCAAGCCGTCAAGATTGCTGGTTGGCGTGGCCAACGGCGCGCAGGTCTACTTCACGCATTCCTACGCCGCACCGGTGACCGGCGCAACAGTGGCGGTGACCACCCATGGCACCCGATTCAGCGCCGTCGTCGAGCGGGATCGCGTCTTCGGCGTGCAGTTTCACCCGGAGAAGTCGGGCGAGGCCGGACTTTGCGTGCTCCGAAACTTCGTCCAGCTTGCCGTCGACTGAGCATGCTCTCGAAACGCATCATCGCCTGTCTCGACGTTCGCGACGGCTCGGTCGTCAAGGGTGTGCAATTTGAAGGGCTGCGCGATGCCGGGGACCCTCGCGCGCTGGCGAAGCGCTACAACGCCGAAGGCATCGACGAACTCGTCATCCTCGACGTCACCGCTACCCTTGAAGGGCGGCGTGCGCTTGCCGATACGATTCGCGCCGTGGCGCGCGAACTCTTCATCCCGCTCGCGGTTGGCGGCGGGATTCGTTCGGAGACCGACGCCGAGGCCGCGATCGACGCGGGTGCCGACAAGGTGAGCCTCAACAGCGCCGCGCTCTCCGATCCCGGGCTCATCACCCGGCTCGCCGATCGTTACGGCAGTCAGGCCATCGTCGTCGCGATCGACGCGAAGCGATCCGGTGATGGACGCTTTGCGGTCTTCGCGCGCAGCGGCACGTCCGCGGCCAATCGCGATGCAGTCGAATGGGCCCGCGAAGCGGAATCACGGGGAGCAGGCGAAATCCTGCTGACGTCAATGGATCGCGACGGAACCCGCGGGGGATTCGATTGCGAGATGACCGCAGCGGTTTCGACCGCGGTATCGATTCCGGTTATCGCCTCGGGAGGCGCCGGAACGTTCGAACACTTTGCGGAGGTCTTCACCAGGGGATGTGCAGACGCTGCCTTGGCGGCATCGATTTTTCACTTCGCCGAACACAGCGTCGCAGGGTTGAAGAACTTCCTCCATGCGTGCGGCGTGCCGGTGCGATTGCTTTCGGCCGAACGACCCTCTTGAAGCTTGAACACTTTGAACCTTTGAACCTTTTGAACCTTTTGAACCTTTTGAACCTTTGAACCCTTTGAACCTTTGAACCCCTTGTGAACCTTGTCTGAACCCTTTCTGAACCCCTTCTGAACCCTTCTGAACCTTTCCTCCCCATGCTGATCCCCTCCATCGATCTCCAGCGCGGCCGCATCGTGCAGTTGGTGCAGGGAGAGGCCCTTGCACTGGCAACGGATGCAATCGAGGAATGGATCGAGCGGTGCACCGGCTGGCCGAAGGTGCAGCTCATCGATCTGGACGCGGCCAAGGGAGAAGGCACGAATCGAGAACTCGTGGCTCGGATCTGCAGCCGGCTTCCCTGTCGTGTCGGCGGAGGGATCCGTTCGGTGGAACGCGCGCGGGAGACTCTCGACCTCGGCGCGACTCACGTGATTCTGAGCTCCGCTCTCTTCCGCGCCAATGCCGTCGATGCGGAGTTCGCGCGACGAATCGCGGACGCGATCGGGCGCGACCGCATCATTGCGGCGGTGGACAGCAAAGGTGGGCGCGTCGTGATTCACGGATGGCGGACTGCTCTTCCGCTGACGGCGTTCGACGCCATCCGCGAGCTCGAACCATTCGTGGGTGCGTTTCTCTATACTCACGTGGACCGTGAGGGCCTGCTTCAGGGAGCGGACATCGACGTATTCCGGCGAATTCGTGAGGCGACGTCGCGAGATGTCATCGCAGCTGGCGGAATTACAACCCTCGAGGAAATCGCACAACTCGATCGGCTCGGGATCGACGCGGTCGTCGGGATGGCGTTGTACACCGGCCGGCTACCCTGGCCAGAGCCGCCAAACCGGAGATAGGATAGGGTCACGTCGAATGACGCGCTCCTGTCAGGCGCTTGCTCCGCTCATCTTCGTGTGTGTTGCGTCTTCCTGCGCGCGCGAGCGTCCCATCTTTTCAGAGCAGAACGCCCGCGCGCACGTCAACATGCTCGCCGGGACGATCGGGAGCAGGCCCGCCGGCACCGAGAGCAATCGCCGTGCGCGGACGTACATCATCGAACAACTGAAGCAATCCGGTTTCGAAGTCCGCGTGCAGGAAACCGACGCCCGTCGCCGCGACCTGGGCCGGACCGCACGGGTGTCGAACATCATCGCGGTACTTCGAGGTGAACGAACCGAAGCCGTAGGACTGCTCTCGCACTATGACTCCGTCTTCGAGGCGCCCGGCGCGGGCGATGACGCGCTCGGCGTCGCGGTCTCGCTCGAAGGCGCCCGAGTCCTCGCCGCCCAAAAGAACAGGCGATGGTCTTTGCTCGTGGTGATGACGGATGCGGAGGAGAGCGGGCTCATGGGAGCGGCCGCACTCGTCGGCGAGCGCGACATAGTCGATCGCTTGAAGGCGTACGTCAATGTCGAGGCTATCGGCACCGACGGCGTGCCCGTCCTGTTCGAAACCGGTCCCGGCAACGGTTGGTTGACCTCTGTCTGGGCCCGCCGCGCCCCTCATCCCCGCGGTGGTTCGTACGGCATCGAGGTCTACAAACGACTCCCGAACGACACCGACTTTTCCATCCTCAAGACGCACGACATTCCTGGCCTGAACTTTGCCGCGGTTGGAGACAGCTACGCCTACCACACACCGCGCGACACCGCTGAACGATTGTCCGCGCGGGCGCTGCGAACGATGGGAGAAAATCTCGTCGCGATCCTCCAGGGACTGCAAGGTGTGGATATCACTCAGCGATCTCCCCTTACCCACACCTACTTCGACATCGGGGGCACGACAGCGGTGAGCTACGGCCCGGCCGCGGGCATGGCGATTGGCGTGGCCGCACTGCTCCTGGGATTCATCGCCTGGTGGCGGTTCATGCGCGCGGTCATGCATAGCGGCGGCTTCTTGCGCTGGCTGCTAGTGGCCTTGTGGACGCTCGTTGCAGCCGCTGCCGTTGCGGCAACGATGGTCGCAACAGTCTGGCTGCTTCGAGCCGCACGCGAAGCGTACCACCCCTGGTACGCGCATCCCGGAAGGCTCGTCACGCTGCTCGTTGTGACGGGCACTGCGGCGGGATGGACGATGGCGCGGTTTGGGCGACTGCTGCCGGCTCGGGCGCATAGTGCGCGGCATCCGGCGCTCACCTGGAGTCTCGCGCTTCCAGTCTGGATTGCGCTCAGTGGCATCGCTTTGTGGATGGCGCCCTCGGCCGCATACCTCTGGACGCTGCCGCTTCTGTCGGCCGGCATCCTTTTTTGTGTGCTGCCGCCGGCGATCGACGGTGTCGTTCGTGTTGCTTCGGCTGTCATGTTCGCGATTGCCGCCACGGTCTGGCTGCGTGAGTCGCTCGAGCTGTTCTGGTTCACGGTTGCGGTGCTCGGTCGCATGCCGATCGTCACGCCGTCCTTTGTTTATCCCGCTCTCGTCGGCGCGGCCGGCTTGATGCTTGCGCCCCCGCTCATCGCGACCGTCACACCAGCGCAGCCGCTGCTGAGACCATCCGTCCTCACGACCATGCTGCTGATCGCCGTTTCGGTGACGGCGGGTCTGGCCTACAACGCTCCCGCCTACACCTCCGAGCGACCGCTGCGGCGCCATGTGCGCATGATTCAAGACGGCGCTGCAGCGCAGGCCGTTTGGGAAGTCGGATCGGTGGAGCCCGGGCTCGATCTTGGAGATGACGCTCCGCGGGGTTTCATGCCTGTCTCTGACGAAGCCGCCGGTCTCGGCATTCCATGGGGACGTCTGACGTTTCCGTTTGTGTTCCGCACGACCGCAGCGGCGCCCGGTCCTCCGCCGGCCACCATCAGCAACTTCACCAGCGCCGTCCTCGATCAAGGGGTTGAGGCTTCGGTCACCGTGACTCCGCAACAGCCCGGCGTTATCGTGACCTTCGTGCTGCCAGAGACGATCGTACCGGCTCGCAGCAATCTCCCGGGAATCATCCGGCGCGGGCGCTGGTCGGCGACGTATGTGGCACCGCCGCCAGACGGGGTGTCGTGGCGGGCGAGCTTTGCCCGAATGCTTCCGAACGGTCTCGATGGCCTCCGCATCGTCGCCACGCTTCCGTGGGGGGAGCACCCTCCGGCGTGGCTGCCCCAGGATCGCTCGGTCTGGAGCGGCGCGGCGACGTGGGTACTGACGCCGCCGGCGCCAATTGTCGCCGCGGCGCCGTTACGTTAGAATACGTAATCGTTACGTAGAATGACGTAATGGCTGCTGAAGGCAACCCGTTTGTCTACGGTGAGGTCGTGCCGGCCTGGGCGTTTGTCGATCGCGAGGCCGAGCTCGATCGGCTCGCGCGCGATCTGCTCGCCGGGCAGAAGGTGTTTCTGATTTCGCCGCGCCGCTACGGCAAGTCGTCGCTGGTGCGGCGCGCGCTCGGCACCGTGTCGCGCGGCGGCGCCCTGACTGTGGAAGTGACAGTCAGCAGCTACAGCTCCTACCTGTCGTTTCTCGAAGGCTACGCCCGCGCGCTCGTGTCTATCGAGGCCCGCCTCGACCGGGCGAGGACGTGGATTCGCGACCTGCTGTCAGCGGTACGACCCGAAGTCCGCGTCGAGCCGTCCCAGGAATCTGGCGGCCAACTCGCGTTGTCGGTCACCTTCCCGGCCGCCCGGACCCAGAAAGACATCTCGCTGCTGGCGGCCGAAGTGTTTGCGCTCCCCGGCCGCATCGCGGACGCCCGGCGTCGGAAGATGGCGATCGCACTCGACGAGTTTCAGGCAATCGCCGCGTTCAACGGCGGGAGCGTCGAGCATGCGCTGCGCGCGGCGGTCCAGCACCAGCGCAATGTGGGTTATGTGTTTTCGGGGTCCGAGCCGGCCCTGATGGAGCGGATGCTCGGCCGCAGCCGTCCGTTTTACAAGGCCGGGCCGGTCATGCGTTTGGATCGAATTCCCGCTGACCGCTTCGCGGAGTTTCTCGAGTCCCGTTTTCGTTCCACACGCGTCAAACCGGCGCCCGGGCTCGGCGCGGCAATCGTGGAACTCGCCGGAAACCTGCCCTACGACGTGCAGCGGCTCGCGCATGAAGTGTGGGACGATGTGCGCGCGGTGGGGGGGCGGGCAGCGGGACTCGAAGATCTGCACGAGACGCTCAGGCGCCTCCTCGGTGAGCACGAAACGATTTTCGAGAGCATGTGGCAGCGCCTCACCCTCGGCCAGCGCGCGACGCTGCGTGCCGCCGTGCTGGAGGACGGCCGCGAGCTGCTGTCCGCGGACGTCCGCGCGCGATACCGACTGAGCGGAGCCTCGACCGTTCAGGCGTCCCTCGCGGCGCTGGTCCGGGAAGATATCCTCGCCCGTGAAGGCACCAGATACCTCGTCGTCGATTCACTGTTTCGCGAGTGGGTGGCGCGGCAGACGTTCTAGCGATGCACAGGTTTCTCGACCGCCTCGGCCTGGGACGGCGCGACCTTCGCGCGTGGGCGATGTACGACCTCGCCAATTCGGCGTTTCAAACGACGGTTATTGCCGCCGTCTTCCCGATTTACTACAACCGCGTTGTTGCTGCCGACCTTCCCGGCGCACAGGCGACGAGTCGCTTCGCATGGGCGACCACGATTGCCATCCTGATCGTTGCGATCGTGGCTCCCCTGCTTGGTGCGATTGCCGATTACGCGGCAATGAAGAAGAAGCTCCTCGCCGTATTCGTCGCGATCGGGGCCACGGCATCCGCCGCGATGTTCTGGATCCAACGCGGAGATTGGCAACTCGCCCTCGTGCTGTTCGTCATCGGCAACGTTGGTGTGGCGGGAAGCATCGTCTTCTACGAGTCGTTACTCCCGCACCTCGTCCCCGAAGATCAGCTCGATCGCGTGTCGTCAGCGGGGTATGCGATTGGCTACCTCGGCGGTGGCGTGCTGTTGGCCATCAACCTGCTGATGATCATGAAGCCTGGTTTGTTCGGAATACCGAATTCCGGTGTCGCGACCCGGTTGACGTTTGTCAGTGTGGCTGTCTGGTGGGCCCTGTTTTCCATTCCGCTCTTTCGTCACGTGCCGGAACCGATCCGTCAACTCGAGGCGGACGAGCGACCGGGTGCGAACGTGGTGATCACGGGATGGCATCGGCTGGTGGAAACGTTCCAGGAGCTACGGCGGTACCGCGAGGCCTTCGTCATGCTCCTCGGGTTTCTCCTCTACAACGACGGCATCCAGACGATGATCCGCATGGCTACCACCTACGGGAGCGAAATCGGGCTTCCGGAGAATGCGATGATTACGGCGCTCCTGATGACGCAGTTCATCGGCGTGCCGTGCGCGTTCGCGTTTGGTGCCGTCGCCGAACGGATCGGCGCAAAGATTTCCGTCTTCCTGGGGTTGGCGGTTTACGCCGTGATCACCGTACTTGGCTATTACATGTCCACGGTCACGCACTTTTTCATCCTGGCGACGCTGGTCGGCATGGTGCAAGGCGGCACGCAAGCGCTGAGCCGTTCCCTTTTCGCGAGCATGATTCCGCGTCACAAGTCATCGGAGTTTTTTGCGTTCTTCAGCGTCTTCGAACGATATGCGGGTGTACTGGGCCCGGCGGTGTTTGCCTGGGTGGTGAGCCGATCGGGAAGCGGCCGCAGCGCGATTCTGTCGGTCCTGGTCTTTTTTGTTCTTGGCGCGATCATCCTCGCGTTCGTAAATGTCGACGCCGGCCGGCGCGCCGCCCGCACGGCCGACACGAATCTGTCCGCGGTCGGAAATTGAGCCAAGCATCTCCCCTCCTCAGGTGGCTCGCGCACACGGCGTGCTGGCTCTTCTATCGCGTGGACCAGGCGGGAACAGCGCCGCCGGCCGGCCCGGTGCTGTTTCTCGCGAACCATGCGAATGCGCTGCTCGATCCAGCCATCATCTGGACGACCGCTGGGCGTGACGTGCGCTTTCTCGCGAAATCGACGCTCTTCGATGGTCTGTTCCGCCCGTTCCTCGCCGGCGCTGGCGCTATTCCCGTCTACCGCCGCAAGGACGAAGGTGTTGATCCGTCGCGGAACGCCGAGATGTTCGCCGCAGTGGACGCCGCGCTGCGGGAGGGTGACGCCGTGTGCATCTTTCCTGAAGGAGTGAGCCATTCACAGGGCCGGCTGATTGCGCTTCGAACTGGCGCCGCGCGGATCGTGCTTGCCGCCGAGGCGTCTGGCACCAGAGTCGCGCTCGTGGCCGTCGGCCTGAACTTCGATCGGAAAACACGGTTCCGGTCGCGAGTGACGGCGGCGTACGGGCCAGCTTTTTACGCATCCGATCTCCAAGCCCGGACCCCAGATGAGCAGCGGGACGCCGTGCGCACGCTGACCGACAGGATCGCCGTCCACATGCGGCAGTTATTGGTTGAAGCCGACCCTGGAGCGGACGCGCGGCTCGTCGATCGTGTGGATCGTCTCTACTCGGCCGCTCGGGGCAGGCCTCGGCAAGCCGAGGAACGGATCGCCCGCCGGCAGGCAATTGCCACCGGCATCGAGCGCATGCGCTCGAACGATCCGGCGCGATATGAGGAGTTGCTGTTCCGGATTCGCCGCTACGATGCCCGGTTGCGCCGGTTTCGCCTTCGAGATCGTCACCTTGACATGGACGTGACGGCCAATGCTGCCGCCGGATTCGCCGCGCGTGAGGCACTGCTGGCTATTCCTCTCGTGCCAGTGGCGCTCGCCGGCCTGGTGCTGTTTTTCGTGCCCTATTGGCTCACTGCCATTGCAGCGCGTCTGGCGACGCGCGAGCCGGATGTCGCGGCGTCAGCAAAGGTCATCGCAGGATCGATCATCTACGCTCTCTGGATCGTCGGTGCGATCGCCTTGGCGTGGCTCTGGAAGGGACCGGTTGCTGCCGCGATTACGGGAATCGCTCTCCCGCTCACCGCCGTTGCATCTCTCTTTGCTGTGGAACGAGAGTCCGCGGTGATCGACGCCATCCGCGCCTGGATTGCAATCCGGCGAGCAAGATTCGGCGCCGGACTCCTGCGGCAGAGGCGATCGGAGCTGGCGGACGTGCTGGACGAGGCGTACGCGTGGGTCACTTCCCAGGCCAGCGATCCGATGGCGTCCGCGCGGTCTTGAGATACGCTTCGATCTTCGCGACAACATCCGCGTGGGACGCCGCGATGTCGTGTTCCTCTTTGAGGTCGGCGTCGAGATCGTAGAGTTCCAGCGGTGCGGCGGGCTTGAGCCGAACCGCCTTCCACTTTCCCATTCGAACCGCTTGCTGAAATCCGCGTTCGTGAAACTCCCAATAGAGGTAGTCGTGCGTGGGCTGTTGCTCACCGCGCAGCGCCGGCGCCATCGACATGCCGTCGAGGCCGGACGGCAGCTTTGCCCCGGCGAAGGCTGCCAGCGTCGGAAACATGTCCCAATGCGCCCAGACATGGTTGCTGACGCGACCGGCAGGGATAGTGCCCGTCCAGCGCGCGATCATCGGGACCCGGATCCCGCCTTCGTAGAGATCTCGCTTGATGCCTCGAAGACCGCCGGAGCTCTTGAAAAACTGCGGATCCGCTCCGCCTTCTCGATGTGGTCCGTTGTCGCTGATGAAGAGCACAAGGGTCTTATCGTCGAGTCCGCGCGAGCGAAGCGATTCCAGAATGCGGCCGAGGTCGCGATCCATTCGAGTGATCGTCGCGACGAAGGCCGCTTTGGGCGTGGGCTGCGATCGGTAGCCGAGTGACGGCGCGTCGAATTTCGCCCCGCTCGACCTCGCATCAGCCGCGGGATTGTTGAATGGTGTCTCAGGAAAACGTCCCTTGAGTGGTGCGAGCGAATCGGTCGGCGGACGCAACTCCGCGTGCGGCACCGTGTAGTTCAGATAGATGAAAAACGGCCGGGGATCGCTTCGCTCGACCAACGCCAGCGCCTCACGCGTGAACAGATCGTTCACATACTCCGAATTCAGGTCGGTCGTCACACGCTCGCCATTGCGCCACAGATGATCCGTGTATTGGCGGTGTGCGTGCCGATGATCCATGAACCCAAACGAGTAGTCGAATCCCTTCTTGTCGGGCTGCCCGGATGTCCCGGGGACTCCAAGACCCCACTTGCCGATCACAGCGGTTCGGTAACCCGCATCGCGAAGGCTCATCGCCACGGTGACATCCTGGTCCCTGAGCGGTATGTCGCCGTTGCCCCGGACCCATGCGTGGCCGGTGTGCAGGCCCGTCATGAGCGCCGCGCGTGAGGGCGCACAGACGGTGCTGCCCGAGTAGTACTGCGTGAAGCGTAGGCCCTCGCGCGCCAGACGATCGAGTGAGGGCGTCTGAAATTGCGCCTGACCGTAGGCACTGAGATCGCCATAGCCGAGATCGTCGGCCTGGATGAGCAGGATGTTGGGCCTGGTTGCCTGTTGAACCTTCGCTGCTGTCTGTGTCAGCAGGGCCGCGGTGGCAAGCAGTGACAGAGCGAGTCCTGTGATCGTCTTCTGCATAAGTCCTAGCGCACGCGAAATGGTTCCATCAGTTCAATCCGAGTGCCGTCGGGATCGAACAGGTTCAGTTGCCATCGGCCGTTCACCCCTACTTGAGGTGGCCCAAGCCGCGTCTGCGGTGTATCAGGACTGCGGCGCACGGCTTCCTCCCACGCATCCTGCATGTCGGCAACCATCAACGCCGCGTGGTGAAGCACGCCTCGTTGACGACGATCGGGTTCGGCAGTGACCAGCATGTATTCGAGGTATTCGGTCCCGTCCGGCACGCGCATATTGATCCACTGAGTCACGCCTTCCTTGCGTCCCCCTCGCCAGATCTCCGAGAAGCCAAGAGCATCGCGGTAAAACCGGTGCGCGGCCTCCTCGTCGCGAATCGTGACTCCCGCGTGGAGGAGCCGCTGAGACAGCGCGCTCGCAGCCCCCGGCGTGTCCCGTCCCGGTGGCCACCGCGCCTGCACGAACTCGACCGGATGGCCGTCTGGATCGATGACCCGAATCGCGCCCGGCTCGCATGCTGTTTGCCCGGCCACGGGAGGCTGGTCGGGTGGAAGGAGCCCGCGCGACGCCAGATACGCGGCCAGCGCCTTGATGTCGGACGTCTCGAATGCGAGATGGTCGAGACGCTCTTCGTCCTCCGATCGCAATCCCGGTTCGATCATCACACGCTGCCGCCCGCCAATGCTGAAGACGAGGCGTGCGCCACCTGAAGCAGGACGCTCGGTCAGTCCCAGAACCCCGCCGTAGAATCGGCGTGCCGCCGCGGCATCCGTCACTCGAAACGCGACGTGGCTGATTCCGGTAATGCGCGGGCGCGCTGGCGCGGCTGCCTGTTCGACACCAGCAACAGACACGACCCATGCGAGACCAAGTGCGAGTGCCGACCTAATCAGGCGCACGTCCCCGCTCAGCTGCTCAGCGCGTGATCGATGGGAAACGGTTGCCCCGACCACGCGCGAACGGCAGTCCATGGTTGTGGGGGAGCGGTCCAGAACTCGTCGCTGGCCGGCAGGCCCAGCGGCAGCAGGCCGACTGCGCACAAGTAAAGGCTCCCCGTCGAGATGTATCGCTCGCCGATCCCGGGCTGATGACCGCAGAACCCAATCTGCAGCCAGCCGTCGCGATCGAACGTGCCCTCGGCCGCGCTCGAGCGCCGGATCACCGCCGTCAGGGCACCACGCACCTGTGCGGGAGCCACTTCCTGCGGCAAGCGGTGCTTCAGCGCGGCCTGCGCAAGCAAGTGGAATGCGCCAAACCGGTACGCGATCGAACGTCCGACCGCGGGGAAGCTTCCGTCAGGAGCTATCAGACGCTCGAGAATCGCCGCGTAGCGGACCGCGCGTGCCTCGGCACGCGTCGCCAGCGCCTTCCACGCGGGCATCTCGTCGCGGCACACGTCGAGCACGTCGAGCAGCATGGGATGGATGACGAAGCTGTTGTAGTAGTCCCAGTGAAAATCGGGTCCGTCGCCATAGACGCCATCGCCCTTGTACCACTGATCGTGCTGGCGGAGTGCGTAATCCACACGCATGCGATCCCACGGCGCGCCAAGCTTCGCGAGCGCAGCCTCCACCGTCGCCGAGAAAAGCAGCCAGTTGTTGAAACCGGGCGGAATCGGCCGCGTCGATTCCAACGCGGTGATGAGATGTCGACGGGTTCCTGCATCCAACGCTTCACCTAGCATGCGAGGCGCCCGCAGTACACCCTGCGCGAGAAAGGCGGCGTCAACGAGTGGCTGCCGGTCGCGAGTGAAGTTGAGGAAGTCTTTGGAGGAGGGGTCGACGGCGCGACCGATGGCGCGTCGCGTCAGATCCGCGTACTTCGCGCGCAGCTGCCCTTCGGGGGTGTCGTCCGCCGGAAGTTCGATCCAGGGCGCAATGCCGGCCACGAGTCTTCCCAACGCCTCGAGGTGCGTGACGGCCTGCCGGTTCGCTCCAGCGGCCTCTTCGACCGGCATTCGTGCTTTCAGCGTCTCGGCGGCCAGATTCGTCAGCACCGGATCGGCCAGCCGGCGCATCACGTCCACCCAGGTTTGACGATCGTCCGATGTCGTCGACCGTGATGCTGTCTGCTGACGGCCCAATCGCCCTGTCATCAACGCAGGTGTTCCGGACGCGCCAATTACACGAAGAAATTCGCGGCGATGCATAGTCACCTTGCCCCGCCGAAGCGTATGGACCGAAGGCGGGCTGCGGCAAAGCTTACCGCAGCAGGTGGCGGTCGTATCCAGCTTTCACCAATTCCTCGTAGGCATCCCACACCTCGGCTGGGATCTCCTGTTCGATCTGGAACCCCCGCTCCGGATACACGCGGATCCGCTGAAGATCCCCCACCATGATGCTGATCACATCGTCCACGGAGAGCGCGTCGTTAGTGAATTGGTGGAGATACTCGTCGAGCGACACGCGCGGCGACGTGACCACGAGTGGCTTCTCCGGCCAGACCTTGCGAAACGTCGCATAAGCACGGCGTTCCATATAAGGCTTCTGGACGAGGATGAATGATTTCGGATCCAGCCCGCGCTCATTCAGGAGGCGCCTGGTAAATTGGACGTTCTCCCCGGTGTTCGTTGAGCGGTTCTCGATCAGAACGCTTTTCGAATCGACTCCCATCTGAATCGCTCGTGCCGCAAACAGGTCCGCTTCAGGCTCGGTCCAGAACTGACTGGTAATGGCGCCGAGTCCGCCCGAAAAAATCAGGAGGGGCGCCCAGCGTTCGAGAAGCAGTTGCGCGCCTCGCTCAGCGACCCGCAGGTCATGGCTGCAGAGCACCATGATCGCGTCGGACTTCGTGAGTCGATGATTGAGCTGGTGGTAGTTCCAGAGCGTTTGGACGAGCGCCCGGACGCGTCGGTCCATCGGCTCAGGAGCCCGTCTGAGAGAGTGCCGCGGGCTCCAAGGCCCGCACGGCGCGCGTTTTCTTGCGCGCTGGGGTGGACGTCGGGGTGTGGGGCGAAGCCCGATGAAAAACTAGTTGAGCAGGTATTGTTGGACGAAGAGTGTCCACGTGTATTGATTGAAATTGTTGTTGGGTGGGCTCAGCGTGAGATGGCCTTCGTCTTTGTAGATGACGTACCAAACCGGAGTTCCATTTGCTTTGACGGCCTTGGCCATCATGTCGCTCTGGGCCTGTGGGATACGCGTATCCCGGGCGCCATGCACGAGGTACAGAGGTATTCGCAATTTTGCTGCATTCGTCAGCGGCGAAATCTTCCCCAGGAACTTGCGGACCTCGGGATCGTCCGGATCGCCGTACTCGGCGTTACGATTCGCCTGCCGCGACATATCCGTCGTTTGAAGGTACGAAAGATAATCGCTGATTGCGAAGGCGGCCTGGACACACTTCAGCCGGTTGCCGTACTCAATGGCAGACGCGAGTGCGACGTAGCCGCCATAACTGGCGCCGACAATCATGACGCGATTCTTGTCGAGCGTTGGCTGAGTCGCAATCCAATCGAGCAGCGCCCCAATGTCTTTGAGCGCGTTCTCACGCAGCAGTCCGTTGTCGAGTCGCTCGAAGGACCGGCCGAAGCCGACGGAGCCGCGAATGTTCGGATAAATGAGCGCGATGCCCATTTCGTTGCGGAAGTAGTTGCTGCGCCCGAGCGCCCGCGTCCGCTCACGCGCATCGGGGCCGCCGTGAACGTTGATGATGACCGGACGCGGCCCCGTAAACCGCGCGGCCGGCCGATAGAGAACGCCCGAAATCGTCAGACCGTCAACACTCTTCCAGCGCACGACCTCGGCATCCGGAAGAGATTCGGGATTCGCTCCACCAATCTCGCTCGACGTCCACCGCTCCACTTTGTTCGTGTCCACAACCACAGAGTAGACGTCGTGAAACATCCGCGCGCCGCTCAAGCTGAAGCCGATTTCTCGACCGTTCGGGTGCCAGGCGAGATCGGATATCACGCCCGGAGGCACCGCGACTGGCGCGCGCTCGCGACCAGAGAGGGGCTGGAGCCGCAGCGTGTTGGTGTCGCCCCGATCGACGATGAGGGCAAGCGTCCGACCATCGGGAGAAAGTGCGTAGCCTTCCAGACTCTCGTTGGACCGCGTAACCGCAATCCACTCGCCTTTCGCGAGGTCACGCCGCCACAGCGAGGTCGCTTCGCCGCCCTTGTTGGACAGCGCCAAAACTGACTTGCCGTCAGGCGTGAAACTCGCCGGCACCCATCGGGCAGGTGGACCCTCGCGATCGGTCAGCGGGGTGCGTCCGCCCGAGGCCACATCGATCAGCCAGAGGTGCATCTGCGCGTTTGAAATGAGCTCGACGACGAGCAGGTGCCGGCCGTCGGGAGACCAGTCGAGCGGAATCCACGTACCCGTGGCTTCGAGAATTCGACGATGATCCTCACGGGCATTCGCGGGATTCAGACTGTAGATGTCCCAGTCCTTGCCGTTGCGCCGCGTCGTGGCGAACGCAACGAGGCCAGACCTCGACATCACGGGATACTGATTCTTGGAGCGTCCGTCGGTAAGGAGCGTGGACGTGCCGGAGGCCAGGTCGTAGCGAAACAGCTGGTTCGCCTCGCCGCCGCCGGACGTATCCTTTTGGAACACGAACGAGCGCCCGTCCGGTTCGTAGAGAGCGAACGGGCGTTCGTCGGGCGCCACAACGCCGTCGCGAAAGAACGTCAACTGGACGCGGGCGCCGCCCGGCACCCGAACTTCATGCAGTTGCGGCTGCTCAAAGCGCGTCGCGATCAGGATTCGCCGTTCCTTCGGGTGCCAGGCGAGAAGACGGGCACGTCGGAACTGCGCGTACGGGAAAATCGCGTCCGCCAGAGCAACAGGGACGGGCGGAACTCCGTCGGCCACGACATTTGGCGGAACGGGGACCGTCGGCTCCTGCGCAAGGAGCGTCGCCGCGGGCTGCCACAGGAGCGCCATGGCGCCCAGACAGAGACCTGCCGAGGCAACCTTACGCGGCGTGGAGCCCGCGAACGCGGCGTAAATAACTGAAAATGAAGGCGTACCGTTCATTATAGTGCAAACCTCGGAGAGCTCTTCTACGTCCAACCACTCGTTGCGATGCGGGAGACTGCCAAAGAAGGGTGGCTCGCACCTTTTCGGGAAAGACCGCAGCCGCCTTTAGTGCATCCAGCCCAACACTCAACCCGGAGCGAACGATGAGGATAGCGATCGCGGGCGGTACGGGCTTTCTTGGAAGCCCTTTGGCGGAGGTGTACGCCGAGGAAGGGCATGACGTTCGGCTGCTTACCCGATCCCTGGGTCCGGGGACCTCGCGACACGAATCGGGCACGGGAGTTCCCGGAATCACACGAATCGGCTGGAGCCCCGACGGCCGTTCCGGAGCATGGCGAAGTGCGATCGACGGGTCGGATGCGGTAGTCAATCTCGCAGGCGAAACAATTGGCGACAAACGTTGGACGCCTGCTCGAAAGGCGACGTTGCGCGACAGCCGGCTTCTCGCGACGCGAAGTCTCGTTGCCGCGTTGGCCGAGTGTGACGAGCGGCCGCCAGTGTTCGTCAGCGCCAGTGGAGTTGGCTATTACGGAGACGGCGGCGATGAAACGAAGACCGAGGATTCACCGGCGGGCACTGATTTTCTCGCGCACCTCTGCGAGGACTGGGAAGCGGAAGCGCGCAAGGCGGAGAAATCAGGCGTCCGAGTCGCAATCGTCCGCACGGGCCTCGTCTTGGAACGCTCTGGCGGGGCGCTTCCGCGCATGATGACACCCTTCAAGTTTTTTGCGGGCGGTCCTCTCGGCTCGGGACGTCAGTACATGTCCTGGATTCATCGGCTTGACTGGGTAGAAATGGTGCGCTGGATCGTTGCGACCGAGGCCGCGGCGGGAACCTTCAACGCGACGGCGCCGCATCCCGTGACCAACCGTCAGTTCGCCCGCGCGCTCGGGCGAGCGCTCCATCGTCCCGCCCTGCTCCCGACGCCCGGATTCGCCCTGCGACTCCTGGTTGGCGAATTCGCGGATTCGATCCTCACCGGGCAACGGGTGATCCCCGCCCGTGCGAAAGGAATGGGATACCACTTTCGCTACCCGGAGATCGACATCGCCTTCCGAGGCCTCTTCGGCGAATATCCCCAACTGTCCGCTTTTGGAAAAGGGGGACTGTCCCCTTTTCGCGGTTTGCGAAAAGGGGACAGTCCCCCTTTTTCCCTTCTTACAGGATTCGCGAAAAACCGAAGGGTTCGTCGCCCCGGCCGGGCTCGTTGGTGAACTGGCGTAACAGGATGCGTGCGCTCAGCCAGGCGATGCCAGCACCGTGGCGGCCGTGGCCAAGGGCGAACAGTTGTCGCGGGAAATTCCGATGGAGACCGATGTAGGGTAACCCATCAACGCTGTCATCGAACGCCGTGGACCACGCCCACTCTGCTCGCGCACCGGAGATCGGCGGGTAGATGGTTGACAACTCGTACATCAGCTGTCCGGTTCGCTGCGTAAGCACCCTCTCGGCAGCTCGAACCGGAACAGGCGGCTGCTCTGCACCCAGAAACAGGGCGCGTTCGCCGTCGAGCCAGCGGAGCAGGTGGGGAGGATCGCTGGCGTCACGCAAGGCTGCCGTGCGAGGTCCCACTTCGCGGCGGACGGCCGCCGGCAGACGTTCGGTGACCACCACGTAGGCATGTCGCGGACGCAGATGCCGTCGAAGACCCTGCAGACCGGGTGCGCCAGGGGTTGTCACAATCGCCGCGTTCGCGCGAATGACGCCGCTCTCAGTGACGACGTCGATGGTCTTCCGCGTCGGTTTGAACTTGCGCGCCGGGGACTGTTCGAAAATCGGCACACGCCGGGCGGATGCTGCCGCCGCCAGACCCAGGCACGCACGATAAGGATCGAGAACACTGCCGCGGGTTTTGATCGCGCCGCCTGCGTCGACTGCAGCCGCCCGTTTGGTCGCTGCGGCCGTGAGCCACGTGTGATCGAGACCCGCATGGCGTCGCGACTGGTATTCGCGGCGCGCCTTCTTGATGGACTCGGGTTCCCGGGGAATCAGCGTCAGCAGATCTTCAGGTGCGAGATCGCACTTGATCCGAAGACGGCGGAGGACCGCAGCGAAATCCAGTGACGCGCGGCGCATGCTGGTCCACATCTGGCGCGCGGCACGGAGTCCAATGGTGGCGCTGGCGTCGTGAAACGACGCATCAAGGTCTTCGCGTATCAAGCCGGCCGATCCCAGCGTTCCGCCGGACCCGATGCGATCTGCCTCCAGGAGAACGACTTTCAGGCCAGCTGCCGCAAACGACAACGCACAGGCGCACCCAGTCAGACCGCCGCCAATCACGACGACGTCTGTCGTGGCTTGTCCGCGGAATCGAGGGTATGCGGGGCGGCGGCTGCGAGGGAAGCTCTCGTGCCAGTAGGAGGCACCCAACCGTGACATTCGGCCGCTATTCTACCTGCGGGCGTCTGAAGCGCAGAAACTCGCCGTCCCCGTCCGCCCAGACGTAGAAGTGCAGGCACGGGAGTTGCGGCTCGAACTCAGGGAGGGATTCGCATGTCTGTAACAGACCAGCTCGACAGACTGGCGGCGCTCGAGCCAGCGCCATATCCGGTCGTCAGCCTCTACCTTAATACCCAGCCAGGGCAGACCGGACGCGATCAGTACCAAACGTTTGTTCGTAAGGAGTTTTCGGCTCGCAGCCGGACGTATCCGCCGCACTCGCCCGAACGCGAATGTCTGGAACAGGATCTGGACCGAATCTCGAGATATTTGGAGACAGAACTGCAGCCTTCCGCAAATGGCGTCGCAATTTTTGCGTGCTCCGCCGGGGAATTATTCGAGGCCGTTCAGCTCACGGCGCCCATCGAGCAGCATTGGTTGTATATCGGAGACCGGCCGCACCTTTACCCCCTTGCCAGAGTGGAATCGCTTTACCCGCGCTATGCCGTCGTGCTGGCCAACACCAACACCGCGCGGATTCTCGTTGTATCGACTGGCGCAGTCGTCACAGACAAGGAAATCACGGGGACCCGCACGCGTCGAACTACCCAAGGTGGATGGTCGCAAGCGCGTTTCCAGCGCCACATCGAGAACTTCCACTTGCAGCACGCCAAAGAGGTCATCGACGCGCTCGATCGCATCGTCCAGGTCGAGAACATCGAGAACATCGTCATTGCAGGCGACGAGGTGATCGTTCCGCTGCTGCGCGAACAAATGCCGAAACACCTCGCCGAGCGTATCGTCGATCACATCCGCGTTGACAAGGATGGATCGCTCGACGATGTCGTGAAGACGTCGCTCGATGCGATGCAGCGAGTGCGAGAGCAGACCGAGCGCGATAAAGTCGAAGCTGCAGTCGGCGGTTACCGCGCCGGGGCCCTGGGCGTGGTCGGTCCCGAAGACACGCTCGATGCGCTTATCAAAGGGCAGGTGGACGAGCTGCTCCTGGCTGCAAACCTCAATGAACTGCAGGCCCTGAGCGGGGGAAAATCGGAAACGTCCGTCGCAAACGACGCGGTGCTCCAGGAACCGATGGTCGAGCCCGTCCACGCCGGCGAGGCGGCGGCGGCGCCGCCGGAAACGGTCCGTCTCGCAGACGAACTGGTCGCCAAAGCGGCGCAGACTTCCGCCCGTATCACCTTCATTCAGGATCCGGATCTGCTTTCAGCTTATGGCGGGGTGGCAGCTCTGCTGCGTTTCCGCATCTGAGGGAGTTTCGTACTGGTCGACGCGGGCCCAGCGGATAGAGGCTGGCGAGTACCCCGATAAAGCGCGACGGCTGAGGCGATCGTCCCGATGATCACGGCCGCGATGAGCACACCCACGATGGCTTCGAACACGGAGGACTGCATCCAGGTGAGGATCCGGCGTCCGTAACGCGCGGCGAGACCAGCCTCAATCAGAAAACGCGCCGCGCGGACGCCGGCGAGCGTCGTGAGAAACGTCCACGCGTTCACACGGCACGCTCCGCTCGTCAGCACGAATGCGGTAAATGGAAAAGGCGGGGGGATGATCCCGAGTGCTGCGACTGTAATCCCAGCGCCGTGGCCGACGCGTTGCTGGACTCGCTCGAGCCGCGATGGCTTGATCAGTTTCGATAAGCCATGTTCGCCGACCTTGCGCCCGATCCAGAACGTTGCCGCGGCGCCCGCGAGTGAGCCGACGGTTGCCAGAATCGCATACAGCCAGAACACGTCGGGCTTTCTGGCCGCCAGGATGATGACCGCAAAGTCGATCCCCAGCGGCAGAAAGAAGATAAGGGATGAATCGAGCGCCGCCATGACAATGAGGCCGACTGGCGTGAGGAAGTAGCCGAGAAGGGAGTAGAAGAACGAGCGCATGGGGTGTCAGAATACGAGGAGCATGCTGCGGATTGCGCCGGTGCTCTGTTGTTGTGTGGGACTGGTGGCTGCCTCAGCGGGCACCGCGAATCAGCGCGCGAAGTCCCCAAACGCAAGCCCGATGAACGCACTTGCCGAGAGCTATGTGAAGCTCGTCCTGGCCCTGGGCCAGCACGACGCGGACTACGTGGATGCATATTACGGGCCCGCCGAGTGGAAGAAGGAAGCCGAGTCCGCGAAGATCCCGCTCGACCAGATCCGGACCAAGGCCCAGGCGCTGCTCACGGACCTTTCACGTGTAAGCCGCCCCCAGGGCGATGAAATCAGCGGGCTTCGACATCAGTATCTCGAGCGCCAGTTGTCGGCCCTCGAGGCTCGCGTCCGGATGCTGCAGGGAGAACGCCTGTCGTTCGACGCGGAATCGAAGGCGCTCTACGACGCCGTCGCTCCGACTCACCCGGAGGTCTATTTTCAAAGGATCCTCGACCGGCTGGACAAGCTCTTTCCAGGCAGCGGATCGATTGTGGAGCGATACGACGCCTATCGCCGGGCGTTCGTGATCCCTCCCGCAAAGCTCGATGCCGTGTTCCAGGCATCCATTCGGGCGTGCCGTGAGCGCACGCTGAAACATATTCCGCTTCCCCAGACGGAATCGTTCAAAGTCGAGTACGTCACTGGAAAGTCATGGAGCGGCTACAACTGGTATCAGGGGAATTACCGCAGCCTGATTCAGGTCAATACCGATCTGCCGATCTACATCGATCGGGCGATCGATCTAGCGTGTCACGAGGGCTACCCGGGACACCATGTCTACAACGCGCTGCTCGAGAAACATCTCGTGCGCGATCGTGGGTGGCCGGAATTCAGCGTTTACGCCCTGTTCTCCCCTCAATCGTTGATTGCTGAGGGAACCGCCAACTACGGAATCGAGGTTGCGTTTCCGGGCATGGAGCGCGTGACGTTCGAGAAGACGGTGCTTTTCCCGGCGGCGGGTCTCGATCCGTCAAAGGCGGCCAACTACTACGAAGTCTTCAATCTGGTTGACCAGCTGGCCTATGCGGGGAACGAAGCCGCGCGGCGATACATCAATCGCGAAATCGATCGCGAGGGGGCGGTGGCCTGGCTCGAGCGCTACGCCCTGATGCCGCGTGAACGGGCCACTCAACGCGTCCGATTCTTCGACCAGTACCGCAGCTACGTCATCAACTACAACCTCGGCAAAGACATGGTCCAACGCTACATCGAGTCGAAGATCCCGCGAGAAGTGCGCGAACGTCCCACTGCGGATGCCGCCAGCGCGCTGCGCTGGCAAGAATTTGAAAAGCTGCTCTCGTCCCCCCGGCTTCCGTCGAGTCTCAACTAAGAGCCGTGCGATCGCAGGCGCGAGAGGCTGATCCGGCGCGCGACTGGCTCGACATTCTGGACCGTCTCTACCACGGATCCTGGAACACTGCGCTTCAACGATTCCGCTCGCCATTCGCGTTCCGCGGAATGTCGCGCGTGAATCACTCGCTTTCAAGTTCGCTCGTCCGCCTCGCCCGCGCTCGCGCCGACGTACGCCGCGTCGAGACGGCGCTGCTCCGCAACTTCCGCAAGTACGCGCACGGCGAGGCGGTGGGAACGGATTCCATCTGGGACTGGCTCGCACTGGGCCAGCATCGAGGATTGCCCACACGGCTGGTCGACTGGACGTACTCTCCGCTCGTGGCCCTGCACTTTGCGACCGACAACCCGCTCGACTTCGCATTCGACGGCGTCGTCTGGTGCGTCAACTTCGTGGAGGCGAACAAGCGTCTGCCGGCACGGCTCCGGCGCATCCTCGACCAGGAGGGATCCGATACGTTTACCGTCGAAATGCTCGCGGAATTCGAAACACTGCGCGAATTCGACGCGCTCAGCCGTGATCCGTTCGTCATCTTTCTCGAGCCGCCGGCACTGGACCAGCGAATCCTGAATCAGCTCGCACTGTTCTCGGTCATGTCCAGTCCTGAAGCCGAGTTGAGCGACTGGTTACGTCGTCATCCGGATCTCTGCCGCCGCGTGGACGTCCCGGCCGCGCTCAAATGGGAGATTCGTGACAAGCTCGATCAGGCCAACGTCAACGAGCGTGTGCTGTTTCCCGGCCTCGACGGCCTGAGTCGTTGGCTCGCCCGCTATTACACCCCGTCGGACCTCTCCCCCGCACGTCCCCGTTTGCACACGGCGGCGGGTGACCGCAAGGTGCGCCGGCTCGATAAGAAGCGGAAGTAATCGGGCATGCTGGCGATTGAGATCGTCCATCCGGGCGGACCAGAGGTCCTGCGCCCGGTCAATCGCGATACTCCCGTTCCCGCCGCGGGCGAAGTACTGATCCAAGTTCAGGCAGCGGGCGTCAATCGTCCCGACATCCTGCAACGTCTTGGCAAATACCCGCCGCCGCCAGGCGCATCCGATATCCCCGGTCTCGAGGTGGCTGGCACTGTGGCCGCGCTCGGCCCTGAGGCAGCGCGGTGGAAGATCGGCGACGCGGTCTGTGCGCTCGTCGCTGGAGGCGGCTATGCGGAGTACTGCGTCGCCCCGGAGCCGCAATGCCTGCCGGTTCCCGCTTCTCTGGATACCACTCGCTCGGCCGCGGTGCCGGAAACGTACTTCACCGTGTGGACGAACCTGTTTCAACGCGCCCATCTCCAGAGCGGTGAAACCGTGTTGATTCACGGCGGAGCGAGCGGCATTGGCACGACTGCGATTCAGCTCGCACGGGCCGCTGGAGCAACGGTCTATGCGACCGCTGGCTCGCGCGAGAAGTGCACCGCATGCGAACAGCTTGGCGCGGCTCACGCGCTCAACTACCAGACGATGGACTTCGTTCAGGCGGTGATCGAGCTGACATCCGGTCGCGGCGTCAACGTCATTCTCGACATCGTCGGCGGCGATTATCTCGAGCGCAACATTGAATGCCTGGCCGTTGACGGCCGCCTCGTTCAGATCGGCCTCCTCGGCGGCGCCAGATCAGAACTCAATCTTGGAAGACTGATGCAGAAACGCCTGACCGTCACCGGTTCGACGCTGCGCATTCGATCTGTCGCGGAGAAAGGCGCCATCGCGCGCGAACTCGAAGCACACGTCTGGCCGCTCCTTGCAACGGGAAAGGTGGCGCCTGTGATTCATGGCACTCTTCCACTCACGCGTGCCGGCGATGCGCACCGGCTGCTCGAGGCGGGGCAAGTGATTGGAAAGCTGGTGCTGACGGTGGGGTGATTGAGGACGGGAGGACGGAGCGCCTGCGGCCGCGGCGAGCGCCCAGCCTCCGCCAAGGCTACGGCGGGTCCGCCGGAGCTTCAGCGAAGGCGGAAGCGAAGCGAGTCGAGCCGCAGCGAGCGGGGGTGGGGCCCCGCGAGCACTAAGAGAGGACGGGGCTCGGGGTTCGGGGAAAAGTGCCCAAATTGCTATTTGTGCTGTCCGCCTACCTGATGGTGTGGGTTCCAACGAATTTCGCGCTGCTGGCGGCGCGCTCGCTTCCCTCGATTGGTGCTCGCGGGACAGCCGCAACGCTGGAACTCTCAGTACACGGAATCGTGACGGCAGCCTGTGCGACGGCTGGCTGGATGTTGCGCGGGCGTAACCCTGCTGCGCGCCCACTTGCCACGGCAGCGCTTACGACAAACGCTGCTGCGACGGTCCAATCGCTACTAGCTTCGGCACTGCCACACGACGTTCAGCCCGGCTTCGTGATCCCGTTGATGGCTTTGGCCGTTGTAAACGCCACTGCATGGGTGGTGTATCTCTACACGTCGAAACAGGCGCGAGCGTGGCTCGAAAACTAGTTCGTCTGCCGTTCCCCCGTTCCCCCGTTCTCCCGCTTCCCATCAGACATCTAATTCAGCAGCCTCTTCGGCGCGCTCCATGATGAAGCGGAAGCGCGCCGAGGGATCCTTTCCCATCAACTCGTTAATCACACGATCTGTCACGATGTGGTCCGCGATCTCGACGCGAAGGAGGCGCCGTGTGCGCGGATTGAGCGTCGTCTCCCACAGAACCTTCGGCATCATCTCACCGAGGCCCTTGAACCGCGTGATCTCCGCATTGGCGCGACCGTTGCCGTGCAACTTCAACAACCGATCCCTGTGCGCATCGTCCAACGCCCAGTACGTCTCCTTGCCGATGTCGAGGCGATAGAGCGGCGGCTGTGCGAGAAACACGCGACCGGAGCTGATGAGGCCCGGCATGTGCCGGTACATGAACGTCAGAAGCAGCGTCGCGATGTGGTGGCCGTCGGAATCGGCGTCCGCAAGCACGATAATGCGCCCGTAGCGAAGCCTGGCAAGGTCGAAGTTCTTGCCCAGGCCGCAACCGAGGGCGGTGACGAGATCGGTCAGCTCCTTGTTTTCGAGCACCTTGGCTAGCGATGCGCTCTCGGTGTTGAGGACCTTTCCCCGGAGCGGCAGGATTGCCTGAGTCGCGCGATCGCGTCCCTGTTTCGCAGATCCGCCTGCCGAATCGCCCTCGACGATGAACAACTCGCTGTCCTCGCGTCCAGGCGACGTGCAGTCGCTCAGTTTGCCTGGGAGCGTCAGCCGGCTCGACGTCGCCGACTTGCGGGCGACTTCCTGCTGCGCGGCGCGGCTTGCCTCGCGCGCGCGCGCCGCCAAAATGATTCGCGCGACGATTGATTCCGCCACGCTGATGTTCGTGTTCAACCAGTGCTCGAGCGCGGGCCGCACCTGCGAATCAACGGCGGACAGGACTTCTGGATTGTTCAGCCGATCTTTTGTCTGACCTTGGAACTGAGGGTCCTGCACGAATACGCTGAGAACGGCAACGAGCCCTTCGCGAATGTCTTCGGCAGTAAGCGTGACGCCCTTTGGCGAAAGATTGTGCGTTTCGATGAAGTTTCGAACTGCCTTTCCGAGTCCCGCGCGGAAACCATTTTCGTGGGTGCCACCCGATCCTGTCGGAATGCCGTTGACGTAGCTCCTGACGTGCTCGTCGGTGGACTGCGTCCATTGCATGGCGAGATCGAGCCGGAGGCCGCTCTCGTCGCTCTCCTTGGAAATCGTGAACGGTGCTTCGTGAACCGGTGTGGCCGTGCGTTCCTGCAGGATCTTCTTCAGATAATCGGCGAGCCCTTCCGTGTGCTGAAAAACCTGCTTTTCTCCCGTCGCTTCGCTCTCAAAGACGAGACGGACACCCTTGTGCAGGTAGCTCGAAACTTCCAGACGTTGACGAATGACGTCCGTGTCGAACTCCACCTTCGGAAAGATCGTGGTGTCCGGGCGGAAGAACACGGTCGTCCCACTGCCGCGAGCGGAGCCCGTCTTCTTCAACCCGCCGACCGCGTGTCCCTGCTTGAAGCGCATCTCCCACTGCGCTCCATCGCGCCGTACCGTCGCGACCAGTTCCTTCGAAAGCGCGTTGACAACGCTTGCGCCGACGCCGTGGAGACCTCCGGCGGTCTTGTAATTACCCGCGTCGAATTTTCCGCCCGCGTGCAGCGTCGAAAAGATCACCTCGAGCGCGTTCTTCTTCGTCTTCGGATGCTTATCGACAGGAATGCCGCGCCCATCGTCCGCAATCGTGATCGACGAGCCGTCCTCGTGGAGCGTAACCGTGATGTTCGAAGCGTAGCCATTCATTGCCTCGTCGACGGAGTTGTCGAGGATCTCCCAGACGAGGTGGTGGAGTCCGGCTGCGCCCACACCGCCGATGTACATGCCGGGGCGCTTGCGGACCGGCTCGAGCCCTTCGAGAACGGTGATGTCTTTGGCTGTAT
Organism: Vicinamibacterales bacterium; assembly: GCA_049642465.1. Classification (GTDB taxonomy): domain Bacteria; phylum Acidobacteriota; class Vicinamibacteria; order Vicinamibacterales; family 2-12-FULL-66-21; genus CAWDPQ01. The sequence goes on along the minus strand of JBAROV010000238.1, from coordinate 10,328 downwards.
AGGAACTGGATGCCATTACTGGGGGCGGAACTCACGAGATCTTAGCACGCAGGCATAGAATGGATGCGTGCGCCGCCACTTCAGCATGACGGGGATCGCGGTCCTGCTGGCGCTGGTGTGCGCGGTGACAGCGATCGCGCAGCGCCGCGGGCGTGGCTTCGGCGGGTACATCAAGAGCCCCACACCGGAAACGTTCGACGGCGCGTTCAACTTCTGCCGCGTGATGTTCTCCTACAGCAACATGGGAGACGGCGGCGGCTGGCTCGTCGATTATCCGCGCGCCGATGTGAATCTCTCGATTCGCCTTGCGGAACTGACGAAGACGCGTATCAGCCTGGACAAGAGCGGTGAACCAAACCACGTCGTCCTCAGGCTCACCGACCCGGAACTCTTCCAGTGCCCGTTCATCATGATGACTGAGGTGGGCACGTTGTACTTCTCTCCGGAAGACGCCGCGGCGCTCCGTGACTACCTGATGAAAGGCGGCTTTCTCTGGGCGGACGACTTCTGGGGCAGCTACGCATGGGAACATTTCGCAGCGGAGTTTTCGAAGGTCCTGCCGTCGGGCCAGTACCCCATCCGCGATCTGCCGCTCGATCACCCGCTCTTCCGCAGCCAGTTCGTGGTCAAGCGCATCCCGCAGATTCCCTCCATCAACCACTGGTTCAGGTACGCTGATACCTCCGAGCGAGGGGCGGACAGCGCCACTCCACACGTGCGTGGCATTTCCGATGCGCGCGGACGTCTGCTCGTCCTCATCACCCATAACACCGACTTTGGGGATTCATGGGAACGAGAAGGAGACGATCCGAAGTACTTCTATCAGTTCTCAGTCGAGGGTTATGCGTTCGGAATAAACGCGTTGCTCTATGCGATGGGGCACTGATCAGCGAATGAGCTCTTCGGCGCCTTTCCGAACCAGGGCGATCTGTCCGGCGTGATACACATCGTGCTGTACCATGCCGTGGAGCAGCACGTAGTAAGACACCCCGCTGCCTGTCTCGCGATTCCGCGGATCATTCGTCGGCTCGAATAGCTTGGCCTCGGGCACCTGGCGGATCGCTGCGATCAATGCGCGCTGCGCTTCTTCGAGCCGCTCCCGCGCGGCCTTCCACGCCTCCGGAGTCGGCGCCGGGACCTCCGGCCAATCACCTTCCTCGGGTTCTCCTGCCGGCGCGCCTGACAGACGACGACGGACTTCGTTCTTCCAAGCCGTCATGTGCAGGACGATTTCCCAAACAGAGTGCACGCGCCGAATCGGGTGCGCGGCCGCAACCTCCGGCCGAATCCCGGCAAGGAGATCGCGGAGCGGCGACCCGTGCCACGGATCGCCTTCGTGCTCACGCTGGAGTTCGTCGATGATGCGATCGATCTCTGACGGCATGCGCTGGCGATCACTCGAGCAGTAGAGCGCCCGGATCTTCGACCAGTTCCTTGACGCGCACGAGGAACCGTACGGCCTCGGCACCGTCAACGATGCGGTGATCGTAGGTAAGCGCCACGTACATCATCGGGCGAAGCGCAACCTGGCCGTTGACGGCCATCGGACGTTCCTGGATCTTGTGGAGGCCGAGGATTCCAACCTGGGGAGGATTGAGGATCGGCGTGCTCAAGAGCGACCCGAACACGCCGCCGTTCGTGATCGTGAACGTCCCCCCCTTCAAATCCGCCAATGACAAGGAACCGTCTTCCGCGCGGCGCGCAAAATCGCGAATGTGCTTTTCGATCTCGGCGAACGAGAGCTTGTCGGCATCGCGAATGACTGGAACGACGAGACCCTCGCTCGCACCAACCGCGACGCCAATGTCGTAGTAGCGCTTGAGGACCATCTCATCGCCCTGGATCTCCGCATTGATCCGGGGAAACTCGCGCAGCGCGCCGACCGATGCCTTGACGAAGAAGGAGGCGATGCCGAGACCGACGCCGTGGCGCTCCTTGAATGGCTGCTTGTGCCGTTCGCGCAGCGCCATCACCGCGGACATGTCAACTTCATTGAACGTCGTCAACATCGCGGCCGTGCTCTGCGCTTCGACGAGCCGCTTCGCGATCGTGGCGCGCCGCTTCGACATGCGGACGCGTTCTTCGCCGCGTTCGGCGCTTCGCCGCAGCTCGGCCTGCCCTGTCGGCTTGGTCTTGCGGGGTTCGACCACGGAAGCTTGAGCCCCTTTGCCGTTGCCCGCGCCCGACGCGGCCGCCTGTTCGACGTCCCGGCGCATCACGCGACCGGCATCGCCGCTGCCTTTCACGCGCGCCAGATCCACATCGTGCTCAGCGGCCGCTTTCTTTGCTGTCGGCGTGGCCCGCAACGCTCTCTCCTGGGCCGACGCCGGCGTTGGCGGCGGAGAAGCCGGCTGCGAACTGACGGGTTGCGCGGCTGGCGCCTGAGCCGGCGGCGGCGCCGCAGCCGCTGCCCCGGCAGACGCGGCCTTGGTCTCATCGATGACGCCAAGCACCTCGCCGACTTTCACGTCCTCGCCGTCCTTGCGATCGATTCTGCTCAACACCCCGGCCTGCGGCGCGCTGACCTCGAGATCGATCTTGTCGGTCTCCAGCTCGACGAGCGGGTCGCCGGCAGAAACGGCGTCCCCTTCTTTTCGCAGCCATTTGGCAACGCGAGCGTCGACGATGGACTCTCCGACTTCAGGAACGACGATATTGGACGGCATATAGATGTCAGTTCCCGTTTCCAGTTTCCAGTTTCCAGTTTCCAGTGTGCAGGACCGGCTAACTGCTCACGACCTGCTTGTCCCGGCGTTCCTTCTGGGCGACCGCTTCGCCCCTCCCGCCAAACGCCTGGTCGATCAGGAACTGCTGATTGAGCGCGTGGCGTGCGGCTGACCCTTCGGCGGGGCTTGCGCTGCGCGGCCGTGCGATCCGGCGAACCGTGCGGCCGGAGGACACTTCCTGCAGGTGAGGACGAAGGAACTCCCACGCGCCCATGTTTTCAGGCTCTTCCTGGATCCAGACCACTTCCTGCGCGTTGGGATAACCGTCGATGAGCGCCCGGAGATCGCGCATCGGCACCGGATAGAGCTGTTCGACGCGGCAAATGGCGATATCCGGTCGCGCGGCGCGCTGCTCGGCGGTCATCAAATCCACGTAAATCTTGCCGCTGCAGACCAGGACCCTGCGAATATCTACCGCTCGCTCCGCAGCCTCGCGATCGCCGATGACCATTCGGAATCGTCCCTCCGCGAGCTCCGCCGGAGCAGACGCGACGAGTGGATGGCGGAGAAGACTTTTCGGAGTGAGAACGATCAGGGGCAGCGGATCGACGAGCAGCAATGTGGCCTGGCGACGGAGCAGATGGAAGTACTGCGCCGCTGTCGTACAGTTGGCGACCCGCATGTTGAGATCGGCCGCCAGCTGGAGAAATCGCTCCGGACGGGCGCTCGCGTGATCCGGTCCCTGTCCTTCGTGCGCGTGCGGAAGCAGCATCACGAGCGACGGACGCACGCCCCATTTGCCCCTCGCCGACACGAGGAACTCGTCAATCATCGTCTGCGCGCCGTTGATGAAGTCGCCGTACTGCGCTTCCCAGATGACGAGCCGGGACGGTTCCTGAATGTTGTAGCCGTACTCGAAGCCGACGACGGCGTTCTCGGTCAGCGGACTGTTGTGAATCTCAAAACCGGCTCGCGCGTGCGGCATTGCCTGAAGCGGAATGTGCTGACGCCCAGTCTCGACGTCGTGCAGGACCGCATGGCGATGGCTGAACGTTCCGCGTTCCACGTCTTCGCCGGTGAGCCGAATCGCGGTGCCGTCGGCGAGGATCGACGCGAGCGCCAGTTCCTCGGCGGCAGCCCAATCGATCGTGCGCTCAGCCGATTTGTCCAGCAGGTGCCCACGTTTTTCGCGCGCTCGCTCGAGCTTGCGATGGATCGCGAACCCCTGGGGAAGGTTGAGGAGCGACGTGTTCAGCTCGCGCAGCCGATCCAGCGGAACCGCGGTTTCCGCCTTCGACGCCGCGCCGGGCGGCGGAGCCTCGGGCTCCGGTTCCACGAAGTCCTCAGGCCGGAGGCCTTCGAGCGCGCTTTGCAGCCGCTGCATGTAGTCCGCGAGCAGTGCATCCGCCTTCTCGCGGTCGATCTCTCCGCGTTCGACGAGCGTCTGCGTCCAGATCTCGCGGACTGTCGGATGCTCCGCGATCTTGCGGTACATGATGGGCTGGGTGAAGGCCGGCTCGTCCCCTTCGTTGTGTCCGTACCGTCGATAGCCAATCAAATCGATTAAGAAGTCGCGCCTGAACTTCGCGCGGTACGCGAAGGCGAGCCGCGCCACTTCGACGCACGCTTCCGGGTCGTCCGCGTTCACGTGGACGATGGGGATCTTGAAGCCGCGCGCCAGACCGCTCGCGTACGAGGTGCTGTAGGCGTCTTCCGGACCGGTCGTGAACCCAAGCTGGTTGTTCACGATGATGTGGATCGTGCCGCCTGTCCCATAGCCCGGCAGCCGGCTCAGATTCAGTGTCTCTGCCACGATCCCCTGGCCGGGAAATGCCGCGTCGCCATGAATCAGGATCGGCAGGCTGACGGCCGGATCGAACGTCGGCGCCCCCCCGTTCTTGACACCGGTGCCAGCGGCCCGGGCCATTCCCTCGACGATGGGATCGATCGCTTCCAGATGGCTGGGATTGGGGGGCATCGAAATAACGAGCTCGAGTTCCTCTCCGCCTTTGACCGCGCGATGCGCTCCCGCGTGATACTTCACGTCACCGGTCCACGCCATGTCCTCACGAAACGTGCGCGAAGAGACTGGATCCTTGAACTCCGCGAGGATCTGCGAGTACGGCTTGTTCAACACGTGCGCCATCACGTTCAGACGCCCGCGGTGCGCCATGCCGATGAGGATGTGACGCGTTCCTGCTTCGGCGGCCTCGCCAATCACCTCGTCCAGAATCGGGACGAGCATGTCATTGCCTTCGATCGAGAACCGCGTCTTGCCAGGGAAGCTGCGGTGCAGAAATTTTTCGAACGCTTCGACTTGTGTCACGCGATCGAGGAGTGCAACCGGATCGATCGGATCGTTTGGCGATCGGAACTGCGCACATTCGGCGGCCTGCCGCAGCCAGCGCCGCTCCTCGGGAACGAAGACGTGGGCGTAGTCGTAGCCGGTTCGCGAGCAATAGACGCGGCGAAAAGATTCGAAGACTTCGGCCATGTTCGCCGCGCCGTCGCACAAGGGCGATCGGATGAGTGATGCAGGCAGCTTGCGAAGGTCGTCTTCAGTGACGCCGTGCCATTCGGGAAGCAATGACGGATCGCCGACGGGCGGTCGCACGCCGAGCGGATCGAGCCGAGCGGCCAGGTGACCGTATCGTCGGATCGATTGCGCGAGATTGACCGCACCTACGGCCTTCTGCAGCAATCGCGGGTCCGCGGCCGTCGAGGACTCTGCGGACACCTGGGGTGTGGCAGCCGCCGCATCGATCTCTACCGGCGGCGTCCATCGCGTGAAGAGTTCGCGCGTCTCAGCGTCAACCGAATTCGGATCGCGCCGGAATCTTTCGTAGAGCTCCAGCACGTAGCCGCGGTTCAGGCCGGTAATGTCACCCCAGGAGGTCGCCATCCCTACCATCGTAACCCACGCGGCTCGCTGTCGGGTCCCGGGGTCCGCGACTCGAGGCTCGAGTCTATTTCATTCCAAAACAGTACAAGGTATGCCGCGTCCGAAGATAAATGCGCCCCTCGAGGAGCGCTGGCGTCGCATAGATGTCATCCTGCAGATCGTTGACGACTGCCGGTTCGAGATCGCCACCGGGACGGAGAACGGCGACCTTGCCCTTCTCGCTGGCCATGAAGATCTTTCCGTCTGCAGCAACCGGCGACGCGTAGTACCGATCGATCGCCCCTTTCAGCCGACCCTGTTTCATCAGCTCGCCAGTTCCCGGGTTGAGGGTCGTCACGATTCCACCGTCGTTGACCATGTAGAGCACGCCTTGATACACGAGAGGCGAGGGCAGTTGAGGCACCGCGCGCCGGTACGCCCACTGCACGGACTTGGCCGTCATATCCCCGGAACCGCCGAGCCTGATGGCGAGCATGCCGTTTTCGGAGTCCATTGCAGCCTTGTAGTAATCCCACTCCTCGACGCTGATCGCCTTGTCTCCGTTCAGATCCGTGAATGGCAGCGCATCCAGCGCATGCTTGGTCGGGAACTCCTCGACCCTCAGTTTCCCGTCCTTGTCCTTGTCGTGTGTGGCAAAGACCTCGGACGAGGGAGTGACGGTCACGCGGCGGCCGGGCTCGTTCTCACCGGAACCAAAACCGTTGATATAGAGCACGTCGCCAGCGATGACGGGCACCGACTTGAGCTCGAATGACAACCCGCCGACCCACCAGAGACGTTTCCCAGTAGCAACAGCGTAGGCATTCAGCAGGAACGAGCCGGGAAGAAGCAGCTGCTTTGCACCGTTCACAGGTTCGTAGACGATAGGCGTCGAGTGGCCACTTCGCGCTTCTGGACGCGCGGTGCGCCACCGTTCGCGCCCGTTCTTCTTGTCGAACGCGGCGATGAACGAACCGGTACTCTGGTCGCACGCCAGAATCACGAGGTCATCGACGACGATCGGCGACGACCCCATGCCGTAGATGTTGTTGAACGGGCCGAGCGGCCGTTTCCACAGCTCACGGCCATTGACGTCGTAGCCGAGGAGTCCGTAGTCTCCAAAGAAGACGAAGACGCGTTCACCGTCGGTGGCGGCACTGGCGGCCGCTGGATGGTTGCGCGGATCCAGCTTCTCCCTTCGATCGCGAGGCGCTTGTCTCTCCCACAGGACCTTTCCCGTTGCACGATCGACTGCAAACGTCAACAGCGCGTCATTCCTGAAGCCGGTCAGAAAGATCCGCGAGCCGGCGATCACCGGCGAGGAGAATCCCTCCGGCAGATCGACTTTCCAGATCACGTTCTGCGACGGACCAAATTCCGCGGGCAGACCCGTCGTGTCCGAGAGGCCTGACCCGTTCGGTCCGCGAAATCGAGACCAGTCGGTTGCCGCCGCCGAGATGAACAGGAGAAATGCGAGAAATGCTGCCGTCATGATCCTTACGTTCCAATTTCCTGCGGCGCATCAGGAACCGGCCACACAATGCGTGTGAACTGGCCGCGCTGGAGTAATTCGCGCCCTTTACCTCCGCGTCCGGTGACCTCGTACTTGGCCGTGCTGATCGTCTGTTCGGCGCCGCGGCTGGTTTCAACTGTCAACAGGTCGCGATCGCCGGAAGATGCAATAAACCCGAGGACCCGGTCCGCCTTTGACGTCAGTTTGATCAGGATGACACCGCGTCCGGGACCGGACAAGAAGTTCACCTCCTCGGCGTTGGTCAGGATCGCCCGTGCTTCCCGAGTGGCGGCAATCAGCACCTCGCCACCGGCAATTCTCGCGACGCCGACGACCTCTGCCCCCTCCGCCGTCCGTGCGAATCGACGGCCCGCCCGCGTGCTGGGCTCTACAAACGACGCCAGGCCGAATCGAAGGCTGTAGCCATCACTGGTGACCGCCACCGCCTGAACCTTCGGCTCAGCATTCTCCGAAGCGCCGACGCTGCCAATGTCACCGACGACGCGCGGGTCGAGGCTGAGAGCGTCGACGATTCGCTCGCCGTCCTTCAGTTTGAAGAAACGCTGAATCGGCTCGCCGTATCCCGTTGACGCCGGAATGTCTGTAATCCGCGTGGTGTAGGCAACGCCGAAATTGCTGAAAAAGACCACTGAGGCGCGGGTGCTGCCGGGCAGCACCGCCAGAATCGCATCGCCTTCGCGCACCCGCGTCGCGGCGACGTCCTTCACTTCCTTCTGCCGCTTCACCCAGCCGTCCCTGGACACCAGCACCACGTTCTCTTCTTCGACAATGAAGTCCTCGGCGGTGTACTCGGCCTCGCCGGCATCGCTCGAAATCGCGGTCCGCCGCGCGTCGCCGTACTTTTTCTGGATTTCCTCGATCTCAATTCGCACGATGTCCCAGCGACTGCCTTCATCCTTCAACAGCGTGCTGATCTGCCTGGCGCGGCGTCGCTTGTCCTCGAGCTCTTTCCGGATGATCAAAATCTCGAGCCGCGCCAGCCGGTAAATCTTCAATTCCAGAATTGCGTCCGTCTGCTCGGCGTCGAGGCCGAATCGCTTGATGATCTGCTGAGCGGCATCCGGTTTACCTTCCGACTTTCTGACAATCTTCAAAATCTCGTCCAGCGCATCAAAGACCTTTTCGAACCCTTCCAGGATGTGGACGCGCTTCTTGAGCGCCGCGAGTTCGTGCTCGAGACGACGAGTGACGACCTCGAGACGGAAGTGAAGGAAGTGCCAGAGCATCTCGTGAAGGTCCATCCGCTTGGGACGGCCGACCTCCACGTTTGCCTCGGTTGGTTCGAGGCACGTCAGGTTGACGACGAAGCTGGTCTGCAGCGGCGTATGTTTGAAAAGGTACGCCATCACCATTTTTTCATCGGCGTCCCGCTTCAGCTCGAGCGCGATCCGCACGTCTTCGGTCGAGAGATCCTTCACATCCAGCAGCGGCGGGAGCTTGCGGCTGAGCGCAACCTCCGCGATCCGCTCGACGAGTGTGGACTTGTTCACCGTGTACGGAATGCTGGTGATGTAGATCGTCTTCCCGCCACGGGTGACCGGCCCTTCCTCCCACGTCGCGCGAATGCGGACCGCGCCGGACCCGGTTTTGTAGATCTGTTTCAGCTCCTCCGGGGGGTTGAGCATCTGTCCGCCGGTCGGGAAGTCGGGGCCTTTGACGTAGCGACAGAGCTGCACGCTGCTGAGATCCGGGTTGTCGAGGAGCTTGATGAGCGCGGTGGAAATCTCGTTCAGGTTGTGGGGCGGGATGTTCGTCGCCATGCCGACGGCAATGCCGGTGGCGCCGTTGATCAGCAGGTTCGGAATGCGAGCGGGCAGTACGACCGGTTCGGTCCGCGTGCCGTCGTAGTTCGGTCGAAACGGCACCGTCGTCTGGTCGATCTCGGAGAGCATTTCGTCGCTCAACCGGGCAAGACGGCATTCCGTGTAGCGCATCGCCGCGGCGCTATCGCCATCGAGCGAGCCGAAGTTTCCGGAGCCATCGACGAGGGGGTAGCGCAGCGAGAAGGCCTGCGCCATCCGGACCAGCGTCTCGTACAGGGCCGCGTCGCCGTGCGGGTGGTAGTTCCCCATGACGTCGCCGACGACCTTCGCGCACTTTCGGTGCTTGGCGTCCGCCGTCAGGTTCTGCTGCCACATTGTGTAGAGGATGCGGCGCTGCACGGGCTTGAGGCCGTCGCGGACGTCGGGGAGCGCGCGCGATGTGATGACCGACAGCGCGTAGTTGAGGTACCGCGTCTGCGCTGCTTCATGCAGTGCTACCGCCTCGGGCTCTCCGCCGCCTGGCGGTTTCGTATCCACCATCGTCTCGCCGTCATCGTCAAACAGCGATCTGGTCTTTTTCGGTCTTTTCGCCAACGGAACCTCCAAGGGGTGCTCAGGATAACAGGTTCACTTCAGTCCAGCGGGCGAATGCACCTTGTCAACCTGCCCGTTTGTGGGTCACGCTCCTCATTCATGCGCTATCTCCATCTCGACGTCTTCACCGATCGGCCTCTGGAAGGTAACCAGCTCGCCGTCTTTACAACACCGCCTCCCGACATCGATGCGCGGCTGATGCAGCGGATCGCGGCAGAGATGAACTTCTCGGAATCGACGTTCATCTTCCCGCGGCAGACGCACGGTGACGTCCGGATGCGGATATTCACTCCGGGCGAGGAGCTTCCGATCGCCGGGCACCCGACGATTGGCTCGACGTTTGCCCTCGCAGCCGAGGGTGTCATCACCGCGGGACGGCAGGAGTTCGTGTTCGAGCTGGGCGTTGGGCCCACGCCTGTCTCCCTCGAGTGGAAGGAGGGCCGGCTGGATTTCGCATGGATGACGCAGCCGCTTCCGTCATTCCAGACCGAGATAGAACCACGCGCGCTCGTTTCATCCTTCGGGATCAATGAGTCGGATGCGCTTCCGCCGTTTCCGGCGCAGGTGATCTCGTGTGGCGTTCCCTTTCTCTTTGTCCCTCTGGCTTCACGCGCGGCCGTGGATCGAGTCACCCTCGATCGCCGCGCGTACGTGGCTGCCTGCCAGAAAGCGGGCATCAAGGAATTGCCCGTCTTCATGTTCACACCCGATCGTCAGGGTGCCTCCGGTGACGAGACGGTTTACAGTCGAATGCTCGCGCCTGGGTTTGGCATTACGGAGGACCCGGCAACGGGCAGCGCAAGCGGACCGCTTGGCTGCTATCTCGCACGGCATGGCGTCGTCGACAGCGCCCGCGCACGATCGTTCGTCAGCCTGCAAGGAGTTGCGAT
>JBAROV010000237.1:0-54639 GCA_049642465.1 Vicinamibacterales bacterium | reverse complement strand
GTTGGCAGGCGAGCCCGAAACTGACGTTCGACCTCGGGCTTCGATGGGAGTACTACCCCATCATGCAGCGCGCCGACCGCGGGATAGAGCGCGTGGACCTCAGCACGCTCGAAGTGCTGCTCGGCGGCCGTGGCGGCAACCCGAGGAATCTTGGATTGGAAGCGGGGAAAGACAACTTCGCACCGCGTGTTGGAGCGATCTACCGTTTCAACGAAAACAACGTGTTCCGTTCGGGCTACGGCGTCACGTATAACCCGCTGCCATGGACGCGTCCGATGCGAGGGCAGTATCCACTGACGATCGCCGCGAACTTCCAGCAGAACGAGCCGTTCAGCTATTACTCGACGCTCGATCAGGGAATTCCGCTCATCACCGGACCGGATCTGAACAGTGGACGATTCCCCCTCCCACCGTCAGTCTCCATGCGCACACCAAAGCCTGGTGACGTCGATCGCGGCACGATCCAGTCGTGGAACGTCGCCTACGAACGGCGGTTGCCCCTCGACATCGCCGTCGATGTCGCCTACGTCGGCTCGCGCGGCGATGGAGGGTATCTGCTGCTCGACATCAACGCCCCTCAGACGATCGGTGGCGGGAACCAGAGCCGGCCGTACGCGAGCATGGGTCGCTTCCTCGATCTCACGAGCTTCGAGAGCGGCCTGAAGACGCGTTATCACTCGCTGCAGATCGCCATCAATCGGCCGTTCACCAAGGGGCTCCTGATGAAGGGGGCGTACACGCTATCCAAGGCCGAAAACATGGCTGACGATGATGGCGCGGGCGTGTCGTTCAACTCATCCAGCGAGTTCGGTCGAAACATGGCGCTCGCCGGCTACGATCGGACGCACAACTTCCACATTGCCGCGGTCTACCAGTTGCCGTGGCAGAGCGCCGATGGCGGCCACTCGAACATCTTCCGCGCCATCGTCAATGACTGGCAGCTGAACGGAACGTTCGCCGCCTTCTCCGGCACACCGTTTACCGTGACAGCCAATGGCGCGATCGTCAATATGCCGGGCAACACGCAGACGGCCGACCTCGTTGGCGACGTGCAAAAGAACGGAGACATCGGCGCGTCGGGAACCTATTACGATACCGGCGCGTGGGCGCAGCCGCAGGGGATTCGCTTCGGGAACACGGGTCGTAATCAATTCCGTGGGCCTGGCGCGGTCAACCTCGACATGTCGCTTTTCCGCTCCTTCCCGCTCGGCGGCGTTCGTCGTCTCGAGTTCCGCCTTGAAGCCGCGAACGTGACGAACACGCCGAAGTTCGTGAATCCGAACGGCGACGTGAACAGCGGAAACTTCATGCGCATCCTCGGCACGTTCGGAACCGCTACGTCGGGTGCGTACTTCGAGCGGAACATCCGGCTCGGGTTGAGGTTTGCCTTCTAACACCAGGACAAGGGTTCAGGGGCGACGGCCCTCGGTGGCCGTCGCCTCTTTTGTCAGGTTGACCAACCTTCCCATCAAAGCCGCAGTTGCTTTGACGACCCTCGCGGTCGGATCGGGTGGCTGCGGCAACACTCCCACGTCAGCAAGCCAGAATGGCGCGCCAAACGTAATGGTCGCGTTCGAGGGCTCGTCAACCTGCGCGATCAAGCGGGGGGTCACCGACGATCGCTGATTGGCGCGGGCGGAGGAAGCCGACCGTCTTTTTGGCGCTGATTGCTGGCGCAATGGTGCGCAAGAGGGCTTACAGATGGACACGGATTCCGAACAACTGCGCCTGCTTTCGATTTTCCACTATGTTGTAGGAGCGCTCGCTGCGCTGGCTTCACTGTTGCCCCTGATGCACCTCTTCATGGGGCTGGCTATGCTCACGGGGCGGTTCGACGAAGCCAGCCCCGCAGAATCGCGCCTCTTTGGCTGGTTCTTCATCGTAATGGCCAGCGTAATGATTGCTATCGGCGCTGCCTGCACGGCGGCCATCCTGCTTACCGGTCACTTTCTCTCGCGCCGCATGCATTACATGTTCTGTCTCGTCGTGGCCGCGATCGAGTGTCTTTTTGTTCCTGTCGGCACTATCCTCGGCGTCTTCACGATCGTGGTCCTCCAGCGGCCGTCCGTGAAGGCGTTGTTTGCGCAATCGGCCTGACGGTTTTCGCCGTCCGTTACGAATCTCGCTCGCTGTGCGGGATCCGACCGCACGCGCACTCGCGTCAGCGCAGCGACCGATCATTCGAACTCACACCAGCCAAAGACTTTTGCCTTTCTTCCAGGTTCTCCCTGTCTCGGCATTGCCATTGCCACCAGCGAGGCAGATGTTCACGAGGACGGCCGAAAGGAGCGCGTTCATGAAGCGGACGATTGCAGCATTCTTCGTCGCGGCGGCGATGGCGTCGGTGGTGGCGGCGGCGGAAAAGCCCAAGACGGTGACGTTGACGGGGTGCGTTCGGGGTGCTGAACGCAACCTCTTCGTGCTGACGAAGGTCGAAGGATCCGAGGCGCCGCGCGCCCGCGGATGGAAGACGGGGTATCTCCTCAAGCGTCGATCGAACGTTGAGGTTGTCGCGGGAGGGCCGTCGGTGCGACTGCGGGATCACGTCGGCCGCCGCGTCTCGGTCACCGGCACGCTCGAGCAGAAGGACAGAGCTCAAATCAGAGCGCGCTCGATTCGCGTACTCTCCTCGTGCGCGTAGAAAAGGGAGAAGGGAAAAGGGAAAAGGGAGAAAGGACCTCTGTCCTTTGTCCCTTTTTTCGTTGTTAATTCGTTGCGACTTCCCGATCTCCCGACCTCCCGTTCCTCCCGTCCTCCCGTTCTCCCGTCCTCATCTTCAGTGCTCGCGGGGCCCCACCCCCGCTCGTTCTCGCTCGGCGGCCGCCTTCGGCGGCTTCCCTCCAGCGCCTCGCTCGGGCCGCAGGCGCTCCTCCCGTCCTCCCGTTCTCCCGGTCTCCCGATTTTGGACTAGGATCCGCCTCTGGGGGTCACATGGCGCACACCTATCACGAACTCAAAGAGAAGACCGTGGCGGAGCTGCGTGAGATCGCCAAGGGCATCCAACACGAGGCGGTGCAGGGCTATTCGCAGATGAACAAGGATCGCCTGCTCCCCGCATTGTGCCGCGCGCTCAAGATCGGCATGGCGGAGCATCACGAAGCGAAGGGAATCGACAAGGCGGCGATCAAATCCAAGATGCGCGAGTTGAAGAAGCAGCGCGCCGAAGCACTCGAGGGGCACGACAGCGAAGCGTTGAAGCAGATTCGGCGTCAGCTGCATTCGTTGAATCACCAGATACGATCGCACCTCTCCTGACGGGAAAGGGACAACCGCGATGACGAGACCGCGACGGCCGGCGCCCGCGCGCGGAGTGCTGGGCGCCGCCACGGCTGTCCTGTCAGTGTGCCTGATCGCCGCATCGCTCGCACGGACGGAGGAACTCCGGGAGCAGACGCCGAACGCCTCCTCCGTGACACTCGCACCTGTCGCCGTCGAGGCGCAGCCGCTCGCGGCGAACATCATGCGTCTGGTGGAGGCGCTCGAGTATCTCGGGAGGCCACTGCCCAACAACGTCCGTGGTGAGCTCACCCGGCGTGGTCAGGCTCGTGATGCCGCGACGCTCCAGCAACTCATCGATCCCTACGTGCTCATCGTTGTCCACATCAATCCGGAGGCGCGTGTCAGAGTGACCCGCGGGCCGGGGCCAGCCGTGCTGCAGCAGGCCGGATACACGCCGGCGATCGTGAAGGTCCTCAACGAGCCAGGGGGCACCCAGGTCCTGCGGATCGGCAGTCCGCAGGCGGGTCCCGTCTACGCCGGGATGTCACGGCTTTCAGGCGAGCGGATGCAACAGCAGCACCTCCGCGAGAACGAGAACACCGAACGCCGAACCGATCGGTTTCTCGAAGTAGAGATGTCAACCGCTGCGCCGATGGCGCGAACCTTGAGCGGCCTCGAGGTCGAATACGCGCTCGCATTGATCTATTCGAGCGAGGCCGGCCGGCGTGAAGCGACCATCTCGTTCGATGTCGGTCAGGGCACGCAGGATCTTGGCTTCCGCGCTGAAGTGCCGGTACTCTTCGAGGTCAAACCGGCGATTCCGGTCACGCTGAAGGTGCTCGATTACGATGGTGCGCCGACAACCGCGCGCTTTCAGTTCGTCGATAGTCAAGGGCATGTCTTTCCGCCGCAAGCCAAGCGGTTGGCTCCAGACCTGTTTTTTCAGAAGCAGATCTATCGCGCACACGGCGAGTCCGTGTTGCTGCCGCCCGGTTCGTTCACGATGTTTTACGGGCGTGGTCCTGAATATCGATGGATCCAGCGGCCGGTCAACATTCCGCGGTCGGGACCGGCCGAGATTCAGGTGAGGCTCGAACGGTGGATCGATCCTCGAGCGCGCGGTTTCTACAGCGGCGATCATCACATCCACGCTGCGGGCTGTGCCCACTACACCTCGCCCACCGAGGGCGTCGATCCCGCCGACATGATTCGACAAGTCAAAGGCGAAGGGTTGAACGTCGGAAGCGTGCTCACATGGGGCCCGGGCTTCGATCACCAAAAGCAGTTTTTTGCGCCCGCGGCGCACAAATTGAGCGACCTGCTGACGGTGATGAAGTACGACATCGAAGTCAGCGGATTTGGTTCCGAAGCGCTCGGTCACGTCGTGCTGCTCAATTTGCAGGAGCAAATCTATCCCGGCGCGACGGCGAGCAAGGGGTGGCCGACCTGGACGCTGCCGGTGTTGCGCTGGACGAAAGCGCAGGGAGGTGTCGGCGGCTACGCGCATTCGGGAAGCGGCCTCGAGATCGATCGGGTGGCGGCAACGAAGCGGCTCCTCGATCAGTTCGACGCGAACCGGGACACGAGGCTCGACGCGACGGAGGCTGCGAGCGGACTTTTACCCGAACCCTTCGACGAGATCGATGCCGACAGGGATCGACTGGTGAGCCCATTGGAACTGGAGGCGAGTCACGATCGCGTGGACGATCGTCTCCCCAACTTCGCGATTCCCGAGTTGAACAGCGTCGGCGCGCAGGAGATCTTCGTGACGGTGGCGCACGGCGTCACCGATTTCATCAGTGCCATGGACACGCCCCGCATCAGCGAGTGGAACGCGTGGTATCACCTGATGAACGTCGGATTCCCGCTGAAGGCCAGCGGCGAAACGGACTTTCCCTGCATGAGCGGCACGCGCGTGGGTCAGGGTCGGAGCTACGTGCAGCTCGGTAAAGTAGCCCGGGTGGATTACCCGCAATGGTGCAGAAGTCTCGCGGCAGGCCGAAGCTACGTGAGTGACGGCTATGCGCACGCGTTCGACTACACCGTCGATGGGAAACCGTCTGGTGAGGCGGTGCGTCTCGCGAAGGCTGGAGTGGTAAAGGTGAAGGCCTCCCTGGCGTTTTCTCCCGAAACGCCACTCGAACCCCCCTACGGCGGAGCGATTCCGACGAGCGGTGCGCGTCATGTCGGCGATACGGTTCTCAAGCGGGAAATCCAGACGCCCGATCCGCGGTACGAGCGAGGACGGCGGCTGGTCGAGATTGTCGTAAATGGACACGTTGTGGCCGGTCGCGAGGTCGCGGCAGACGGTCACGAGCATCCCATCGAATTCACGATTCCAATCGAGCGTAGCAGCTGGGTCGCGTTGCGCGAGTTTCCGCAACTCCACACCAACCCGGTCACGATACTTGTGGCCGGTCAGCCCATTCGAGCGTCGCGCAAGAGCGCGCTGTGGGCCCTCGCGTGTATCGATCAACTCTGGCGCGTGAGGGCGCGCCGCATCGCACCGTCCGAGCGTGCGGACGCGGAGCAGGCCTACGAAGAGGCCCGCGCGATCTATCGAAGAATCGCCGAGGAATCACCCGCCGATCGATAGCGCTGCTTGGAGAGGCGACTCGAGCAGGGGCGCGCATTCGTGTGAATCTCCACGCCCTTGCCTGTTCCGGTCTTCACTCACAGAGTTGTTAGTGGAATGCCAGTTCTGCGAGCAGACCTAAGCCCCACAACCGGCGAATCAGTCTGATCTGACGCTGCCGAGCCTCTCCCGAGGCGGGTACGGGCCTTGCCGCTCCTGAAGCGCCCCGGTTTGTACCGCGGCGTGCAGGTGATGCTTTGAAACATTGTGCTTCGTGCGCCCGAGAGATCCCGGACTCAGCGACCCTTTGCGACACGTGCCGCCAGTGGGCGGTGGGAGTAGCGGCCGAGCCCCAGGCACCGGAGACGGCTTCGCAAGACGCCGAGCCGGCGAATCTCGCGCCGCGACACTCGATCGCGTCGAGCGGATCGCCGACGTCCCCGGAAACGATTGCGGCCGCTCCGCTGGGCGCCACGCCGACATCGCAAGCGTCTGCCGCGAAAGGCCGCTCTTCCTCCTCACTGATTCTCGGCGGCACGGCGGCGGCAGCGTTAGTCGTCGTCGCGCTGCTCGCGCGCGGAGGTGGCGGAGCGACCGAAGCGACCAGCGCCAGCGCTGGTCCGGGCGGCGGGTCTGCATCCGCGGCGGTTCGGCCGTCGGCGACCGCGGCGGCAGCGTCCTTCACGCAAACCTGGAGCCGCGGCAATAGTGCCTACTGGGTCGGCAATCGTCGGCAGAGCGCCGCGTTTGAATTGCCCGCCGAGAGCATCGTGCAAGTATGGACGCGCTCGGTCCGGCCCACCCTCGTCGTCCGTTGTATGGCTCAAAGCACGCAGGTATTCATCGTCACCGAATCGCCGATGAAGATCGAGGCGCAGACCGAGGACCACACGGTGACCTACAGCATCGACGGCGAACCCGCGGTCTCGGAGCGATGGCCCGATTCCGACGAGCACGACGCGCTCTTCGCCCCGGATGGCGCTGCGTTCGCGAAGCGCCTGATGCAGGCTCGCACGTTCCGGTTCGGCTTCACTCCGCACAACGTCCCGTCCGTGACCACCGACTTCAACGTCGCCGGTCTCGCGCCGCTGCTCGAGCCTGTGTCGAAGGACTGCGGCTGGAAGAAGTAAGGCTTCCGGCTTCCAGCTTTCAGTCGCCAGTCCCAAGTTTCAGGTAAACTCCGCAGCCGGAAGCCGGCAGCTGAAGCCGGCAGCTATTCCCATGGACATCTGGTCCCTCAGCGATTTGTGCACGCCGTGGTGCATGCACGTTGTCGCCACTCTCCGCGTTGCCGATCACATTGCCGCAGGGAAGAGCGATATCACCGAACTCGCCGCTGCGTGCCAGTCGGACGGCGAGTCGCTCGGCCGCGTCATGCGTCATCTGGTGAGCAAGGGAGTGTTCGAGGAGGCCGAGCGAGGACGGTTCGTGCTCAACGAGCCAGCGCGCGCGTTGCTGGAGCCGCCGGCACGCCTTGGGCTCGATCTCGATGGCATTGGCGGACGAATGGCGTACGCGTGGGGCAGCCTGCTCAGTGCCGTCAGAACGGGGAGGCCGGCATATCACGAGATCTTCGAACGGCCTTTCTGGGAAGACCTCGGCTCGAATCCCAGGATTACGGAGAGCTTTGATGCCCTGATGGGGCCGGGACACGGCACGCCAGACGCGGATGTGCTGATCCGCGATGATTGGGATTCGGTAAAGACGGTGGTGGATGTCGGCGGAGGAACTGGCTCGCTGCTCGCTGAAATCCTTCGAGCGCATGCTGCAGTCCGTGGAACACTCGTCGACCTGCCTGCGACCGTCGCGCGATCGCGCGAGGTCTTCGAGGCCGCTGGCGTGACCGAGCGCGTCACGGTTGTTGGACAAAGCTTTTTCGATCCCCTCCCGGCGAGCGGCGATGTGTACTTGTTGAAGAGCGTTCTGAGTGACTGGCCGGATGCGGAAGCGAGTACGATCCTCCGTCGGTGCGCCGAGGCGGCGATTCCTTCTGGCCGCGTCGTCGTGCTGAACGGCGTGACACCGGACGAAGCGGGCGGGCCGTCGCCAGCGTTGCTGATGATGGTGCTCGTCGGCGGAAAAGACCGAACGTTGACTGAGTTCAACAAGCTCGCCGCAGGCGCGGGCTTGCAGGTCACCGCAACAGAACGAAAGCGCTCCGGCCGATTCGTGGTGGAGTGCCGTCCCACTTCCGTCCGTCAAGGAGCGAACTCATGACTGCGCGCTGCTGGTTACTGTTGGTACTCGGCTCGTTGGCCTTCTCAGCGCCACCGCCTCCGGACACCAGCGTCACCTATTCCCCAAAGCCCGGACCCGGCAAGGGGCGCCACATCGTGCTGCTCACGGGTGACGAAGAATATCGGGGTGAGGAGGGCCTGCCGATGCTCGGCAAAATCCTCAGCCAGCGGCATGGATTCAAATGCACCGTGCTCTTTTCTTTGGACACGGATGGCACCATCAATCCCAAGGCGACGAAATCGCTTTCCGACCCGGAGACGCTCGACAGCGCCGACGCCGTCATCATGTTGCTGCGCTTTCGCGCCTGGCCCGAAGAAACGATGGCAAAGTTCGACAAATACCTGAAGGCTGGCAAGCCGATCGTCGCGTTGCGGACGAGCACGCATGCCTTCAACGGCTTTCCAAAGGGCAGCCCGTGGGAGACATGGAACTACAACAATCAAGGTGGATTCGGAAAGCGGGTGCTGGGGGAGACTTGGCTCACACACTGGGGTCGCCACAAGATTGAGGCGACGCGCGGCATCATTGAAGAATCCCAGAAAGCCAATCCACTGCTGCGCGGGGTCATCAACATCTTCGGCGACACCGACGTATACGAAGCGTACCCACCTCCGGACGCGACAATCCTCGTGCGCGGCGTTGTGCTCAAGGGCATGACGCCTGACTCGGAACCAGCCGACTATCGAAAAGTGCGAGCCACCGACAAGCAGGAACAAGGCGTCAACGATCCGCCGATGCCGGTGGTGTGGACCCGGCTTCACAAGAACGAAACCGGAACGACCAATCGCATCCTGACGACGACGATGGGTGCGGCGACGGATTTGGAGAACGAGGGTCTCCGGCGATTGATCGTCAATGGCGTGTATTGGGGGCTTGGGCTGAGGATCCCAGAGCGCGCGGATGTTACCTACGTTGACGAATACCTGCCCTCGTTCTATGGATTCGACGGGTTCCGAAAGGGATTGCGGCCGTCAGATTTCGAGCTCGGCAAGAAGGTGCCGGGGCAGCCGTTGCCGAAACCCGGCTTGTAACCCTTGCGCCGGGAGCGCATCCGTGATGGGATCCTCGCCCCACACAATTGGCGGCAGGTTGGAGGGATTCCATGAAATGCTCCGTCACGATCACCGTGAACGGTCGCGCGTTTAACCAGGACGTTGAACCGCGGCTCCTCCTGGTTCACTTTCTCCGCAACTCCGGTTTGACCGGTACGAAAATCGGGTGCGACACCAGTCAGTGCGGCAGCTGCACGGTGCTCCTGGATGGAGTCGCCGTGAAGTCGTGCACCACACTCTCCGTTCAAGCGGACGGCTCGAGCGTGACGACGATCGAGGGACTGACCGATAACGCGCAGCTCACCGTGTTGCAGGAAGCCTTTTGGTCGAAGCACGGGTTGCAGTGCGGATTCTGCACGCCGGGTATGGTGCTGGCGGCTCACGAGATTCTTCGCAGCAATCCCAATCCGACGGCCGACCAGATCCGGCATGGGCTCGAGGGCAATCTGTGCCGCTGCACCGGCTATCAGAACATTGTCCGGGCCGTTCAGGCGGCTGCCGCGGATCCGCGCGGCGCACAGATCGGAGGGCGCCGATGACTGCGACGAGCGCCGCTCCCGCGCGCGTGTTCGGCTCGGGCATTCGTCGTCGCGAGGATCCGAGACTGCTGACGGGAACGGCCCGATACACGGCTGACTTCGTCCTTCCCGGCATGACCTACGCCGCCATCCTGCGGAGTCCGCACGGTCATGCGCGTATCCGCGGCCTCGATACGAGTCGGGCCAAACGCGCGGCCGGGGTCGTGGCCGTCTTCACCGGAGTGGATACAGAGGGGACGCTGCAGTGCATTCCGTGCGCGTGGCTGTTGCCGAACGCAGGGCTGAAGATTTCCCCGTATCGAGCGATGGCGACCGATGTGGTCCGCTATGTCGGCGATGCGGTCGCGGTCGTCGTGGCGGAATCCGAGTATGAAGCCTATGACGCGCTGGACTTGATTGACGTCGAGTACGAGCCGCTGCCGCCGGTAGTCGATCCCGAGAAGGCGGCGGCGCCGGGCGCGCCGCAGTTGCACACCGACATTCCCGGAAATCTCGCCTTTCACTGGACCGTGGAAGGAGGGGACGTCGCCGCCGCGTTTTCGTCCGCCGCTGTTGTCGTGCGGGATCGGATCATTCAACAGCGGTTGATTCCCACTGCCATGGAAACGCGAGGCGCTGTGGCGCAGTTTACGCCCGCGACAGGGGAGCTGACGCTGTGGAACACCACGCAGAATCCCCACATCGTGCGCTTCATCATGTCGCTCGTCTCCGGCGTGCCAGAGGATCGCGTGCGCGTCGTCGCGCCCGAAGTCGGCGGCGGCTTTGGCAGCAAGATCCCGCAGATTCAGGGAGACTTCATCACCGTGTTCTGCGCGATGAAGCTGGGCCGTCCAGTGAAGTGGATTGAAACCCGGTCGGAGAATTACCAGTCCACAACGCATGGGCGCGATCACGTGCAGGACGTCGAGCTGGCGGCGACGGCCGACGGCCGGATCCTTGGGATTCGGGCCACGGTTTGGGCAGGTATGGGGGCCTATCTTTCCACAGCCGCTCCCGGCATTCCGACCATCCTGCACGGGTTGATGTTGTCAGGACCGTATCGCGTACCGGCGGTCAAGGAAGACGTCTACGGCGTCTACACGAACACGACCCCTGTCGAGGCCTACCGCGGCGCCGGCCGTCCGGAAGCGACGTTCATGCTCGAACGCATGATGGACGTCCTTGCGCACCAGCTGCGCATCGATTCGGTGGAAGTCAGGCGCCGCAATCTGATCCCCCCCTTCAATGATGGCTACGATGTGATCACTGGTCTGAAGTACGACAGCGGCAACTACCAGGCGACACTCGACAAAGCGCTGGCTCATGTCGGATACGACAAACTCCGGAGCGAGCAGGCAGCGGCACGTGCGAAGGGCCGTTATCTTGGCATCGGCGTGTCGACCTACGTGGAAATCTGCGGTCTCGGACCGTCCCAGGTTGCTGGCGCGATCGGATTCCAGGGCGGGTTGTGGGAAAGCGCGATCGTCAGATTTCACCCGAGCGGCAAGGTCAACGTGTTCATCGGCGCGTCACCGCACGGCCAAGGCGAAGAGACGACATTCGCGCAAGTGGTGGCCGACGAGCTTGGCGTGGCGGTGACGGACGTCAAGATCGTGCACGGAGACACGGACAACACGCCGATGGGTTGGGGAACCTATGGGAGCCGCACCACCGCGGTTGGCGGCGCGGCGCTCGCCGTGGCGACGCGGAAGATCAAGGAAAAAGCCAAGCTGCTTGCCAGCCACCTTCTCGAGGCGGCGGTGGAGGACATGGATTACGCCGACGGCAAGTTCTTCGTCAAAGGGTCTCCGGATCGGCACAAGACGATTCAGGACATCGCGCTGATGGCCAACGTCGCGTGGAATCTGCCGCCGGGCATGGAGGCGGGTCTCGAGGCCTCGAGCTTCTACGATCCGCCCAACTTTACCTATCCATTCGGAGCGCACGTCGCCGTTGTCGAAGTCGAGCCGGAGACCGGCCACGTCGCATTGAAGCGCTACGTTGCCGTGGATGACTGCGGGCGGCAAATCAATCCGGTCATCGTGGAAGGACAGGTACACGGGGGGGTGGTGCAGGGCATCGGCCAGGCGCTCTGGGAAGAAGCGGTGTACGACGCGAACGGGCAGCTGCTGACGGGCTCGCTCGCCGATTACGCGATTCCGCGCGCGGATGTACTTCCGGAGATCGAGGTTCTCTCGACCGTCACACCGTCGCCGCATCACCCATTGGGCGTCAAAGGCATTGGTGAAGCAGGCACAATCGCATCCACATGCACGGTTTACAACGCGGTGATCGACGCGCTTCAGCCCCTCGGTGTCGACGCGATTCGAATGCCGTTGACGCCGGAGCGGGTGTGGCGGGCAATACGGGACGCGGCGAGCCGATCCCACAAAGGAGGGTAGCGATGTTCGCCTCGACGTTCGACTATTACCGGGCACGTTCCGTTGCGGAGGCACAACAGCTGCTGACCGCGCACCCCGGTGCCAAGCTCCTGGCTGGTGGTCACAGCCTCGTGCCGTTGATGAAGCTGCGGCTCGCGGCGCCGACCGCGCTGGTCGATATCGGCCGCGTTCCCGAACTGCGCGGGATTACGCGTCGGGGCGATCGGATTCGAATCGGCGCGCTCACGACTCACGCAGAACTTGCGGCGTCCGACGAACTGCGCCGCTTCGCGCAGGGGCTCGCCGAAGCCGCGGCGGCCATCGGCGATCCCGCGGTCAGAAACCGGGGGACGATTGGCGGCAACATCGCCCATGCCGATCCGGCGTCGGACCTCCCGACAGTACTGGTCGCACTCGACGGCCGGATTCTGGCTGCCGGTTCGAACGGTGAACGCTCGACTCCTGCAGAAGAATTCTTCACCGGCATCATGACGACGACGCTGGGTGCCGGGGAGGTCCTGATAGCAGTAGAGGTTCCGGCCACAGGTCGCGGACAGGGTTCGGCTTACGAGAAGTTCTCGCACCCGGCGTCGCGGTACGCGGTGCTCGGCGTCGCTGCGAGCGTTGCCGTAAAGGACGGTGTCTTTACTGCAGCGCGTGTGGCAATCGGCGGGTTGCTGCCCGCCGCCCGCCGCGCCAGTTCGGTCGAGCGCGCACTGCTTGGGACGCCGGCAACCCCCGATTCGATCGCGCGAGCGGCGGCTCAGGTGAAAAACGATCTCGGGAGTGATGTGACCGGCGATATCTTCGCATCAGCCGAGTACCGCGCCGCGATGGCGCCCGTCTATGTCAGGCGCGCCGTCGCAACAGCCGCGTCGCGGGCGGTCTGATTTCCTCCGGGAACCAGTGAAGGACTTGGCCAGCGTCAGCGTGGCATTACCGTCCTCCGTCGATGAACTGCAGGAGGCCATGGCCCGGGAGCAATATGTCGCCGGGCGTGCCCTCGCGGTCTCGATCTATCTGGCCCTGAGACTCAAGCGGCCATTGTTCCTGGAGGGCGAACCGGGTGTCGGGAAAACCGAAGTCGCAAAGGTGTTGGCGGCGGTCCTCGACACCGAACTGATTCGGCTGCAATGTTACGAAGGGCTCGATGTGAGCCACGCGGTGTACGAGTGGAACTACCCCCGCCAAATCCTCGAGATCCGGCTGCTCGAGAGCGCACACGCCCTCGATCGGAAGAGTGCCGAGCGCGAGCTCTTTAGCGAAGCCTTTCTCATCAAGCGCCCGCTGCTCCGGGCGATCGAACAGACGCGAGTGCGGCCTCCCGTTCTGCTCATCGACGAAATCGATCGCGCCGATGAGGAGTTCGAAGGATATCTCCTCGAGCTGCTCTCGGAGTTTCAGATCACGATCCCCGAACTTGGAACGATTCACGCCAGCCAGCCGCCGGTCGTCGTGATCACGTCGAACCGTACGCGAGAGGTGCATGATGCGCTGAAACGGCGGTGTGTCTACAGCTGGATCGACTACCCGGATGCGGAGATCGAGCAGCGAATCGTGACCACGAAAGTTCCCGGCATCTCGATCAGGCTCGCCGAGCAGGTCACGGCCTTCGTTCAGGAACTTCGCACGACCGAACTCTACAAACGCGCAGGAGTATCGGAGACGCTCGACTGGGCGGCCGCACTGGTCGCACTGAACCGCGATCGTCTCGATAGGCAGGCCGTCGAGGAGACGCTTGGCATCCTGCTCAAGAACCAGGAGGACATCGAGTCGGTAGCAGGCGAGCGGCTGCCTGCGCTTCTGAACCGGGCCCTGGCGAAGGGGACAGGGCAGGCGTGATCGATCGAGCGTTTGCGGACAACGTGCTGCTCTTCGGGCGCATGTTGCGCACGGCCGGCATGGATGTGCATCACGGTCGGCTGGTCGACGCACTTCGCGCACTGGAATCAGTTGGCCTCCGAAGCCGGACCGATGTCCACGCGACACTCCGCAGCCTGCTCGTGCACGATCGTGAGGGGCTTGCGCGGTTCGACGAAGCCTTCGACCTTTTCTTTCAGCCGCATCGTCCGGCATCGCCGGGTCTGCCGCTTTTCTCCCTGGGTGAGCGGGCGCGGGTGATCGCGCGGGCGGCTCCTGGTGTAACTGTGCCGATCGAGTTCGAGGCTGGCGGCGAAGACCTGGCGGCTGCTCCGATGCGCGCGGTCGGCGCCTGGAGTGCGCACGGGCTGTCACGCACCAAGGACTTTTCAGATTTCACCGACACGGAACTGCAGCGGGCGAGGATCCTGCTGGAGTCGTTGCCGTGGAGCCTGAGCCTCAGGCGGACGCGTCGGTGGACGAGCGCCTCTGGCGGCTCGATTGACTTGAGACCCGTGCTGCGGCGGAACCTGATGCGCGGCGGGGATCTCCTGGATGTTCCCCGACGGCAGCGGCGAGTGGCAGCCCGTCCCATCGTGATGATGGCGGATGTCAGCGGATCGATGCAGCGCTACAGCCGGGTGCTGCTCCATTTTGCATACGGCCTCGCGCACAGCGGAACACGTGTCGAGGCGTTCGTGTTCGCGACACGGTTGACCCGGATGTCCAGGCAAATCGCAGGTCGCGGCCGTGCCGGGCTCTTGCGCCTGACCAGCGGCGTCCAGGATTGGGGTGGCGGCACCCGCATCGGCGAGTCGCTTCGCACATTCAACACGCACTGGGCGCGCCGCGTCATGCGCAACGGTCCGGTCGTGATTATCGTGTCAGACGGCTGGGACCGCGGCGACCCGGAGCTTCTGGGGCGCGAGCTTGCTCGAGTCCGTCGCGGCAGCCATCGACTGATCTGGTTGAATCCATTGCTTGGTTCGACCTCCTACGAACCGCTGACGCGCGGAATGCAGGCCGCGCTGCGTCATGTCGACGACTTTCTGCCAGCGCACAATCTCAAAAGTATCGAGCAACTCGCCGCCCACCTGCGTGGGTTGACGGCGAGCACGAAACGCCGCTACGGTTCGCGACTAGCGACTAGCGACTAGCGACCAGCGACTGACAGCGAAGCAGGCTGTATGAACCTCTCAGCGACTTACCTCTTCGATGCTCCGGTCGCGCAGGTTTGGGGTCTCTTGATGGATCCGGTGGCCGTTGGCAAGTGTCTTCCCGGTTGTCGCGGACTTCAGCCGGCAGGTACGGACCGATACGAGGTGGAACTATCAGTGGCCGTCGCGGCGATCGCCGGCAGTTTCAAGGGCACGGTGGCGCTCGAGGAGAAGGTGGCTCCGCAATCCTACAAGCTGATCGTCGAGGGCACAGGCCGTCAGGGTTTTGTCAAGGGACATGCAAACATCTCATTGGAGCCGGATGGTGAGCGTACCCGTGTTCATGTCCAGGCTCAGGCGGAAGCGGGAGGCATGATCGCCCGCGTCGGTCAACGACTGCTCGAAGGCGTCGGCCGAACGACCATGGACAGCTTTTACGCATGCCTGCGGAAACAGATTGCACAGTCCCGGGTCGACAACGCTGAGGGGAGATGACGGGGGTCGCCGATCGCGCCGTTGCGTCGTGTGCGACGTGCCGACAGCCGCTCACCGGGCGCTATTGCGCGCACTGCGGTGAAAAGGCCCTCGATCCGGATTCCCTCACGGTCCGACATTTCGTCGCCCACACGCTGGTGGACGAACTCGTCCATCTCGATGGGAAGTTCTGGCGCACGCTGCGCTACCTGATCACGCGTCCGGGCTTTCTCTCAGGAGAATACAGCGCCGGACGCCGGCGTCCTTACATCAAGCCGGCGAAGCTTCTCCTTGCAAGCATCATTGTTTACGCCGTGGCGACGCGGGGCGGCCTGCTCGTGACACTGACGATCGGCTGGCTCAATTTCAGCACCGCGCCTACGGCGATCCCGGCAAACGTCAGCGTCCAGGAAACCGTAAGACGGATCGATCGATTCGGGATCCTGACGAAGATGCTCGAGGCGAAGTCCCGGGCTGCGGACTTGACCTCCGATGCGGCACGCGAACGATTCCATGCGAAGCTGAATGGTTTTGCTCAACCGCTATCCTTCGCCAACGTGGTGCTCCTGACCTTCGCGCTCTCCGCGTTCTTCCACCGCAGGCGCCCCCTGATGCTCGACCACGCAGTCTTCAGCATGCATACGGTGAGTTTCGTTTTGATCTCCAGCCTCGCGCTCATCCCCGGACTGTGGCTGATTCAACGGGACCATAGTGCAGGCCTCGTCATTCTGCTCGGGGTGATCATCTGGCAATTCGCCTATATCGCCACGGGCATTCGACGCTTCTACTTCGCCGACGCGAGCCGTCCTCCTGCACGGTCGCGCGTGCGGGCAATTGGTGCAGCTCTCCTTGTTTACATCCTGAACTCTGCGTTCATCACTGCCATCCAACTCATCGGTGGCGCGATCGCACTCAACAGCCTCTAGACCCACTCTGACGACCAGCGACCAGCGACTGACAAGGCGGTAGACGTGACCTCATCAGCGGGTGGTGTCTCAGCCGTCACTTCCGGGTGATTTTCGGGCTTCTGTGATTCCCATATCGTGAACCTCAACACGCGCGAGCGCGAGCTGGAGGACGCATGAGTGCCCACCCGTCCAAGTACCTTTCGTGGCCTCTTCGGATCATCGTTGTTCTCATTGCAGCCGCGCTGCTACAGGCCGCCACGCCCACTTCAGGAACCATCGCCACTCCAACAGACGATGGCCTGGGAACAAAGCAGACACTGGCGTTTACCGCAGGCCCATTTGCAGCCGGGAGCGCGGCCGGTACACAGACCAGCGCCACCGTCGCAGTCTGCACCCAAGCCGTGACGCCACCTGCGCTCTGCGACGCGTACGCGGTCAATTTCAATCTGCCGAGCGGCTATTGGCAGACCCGCCGAGGCACGCTGGCAGCGACGGTCAGGTGGGCCGATGCTCCAGACGGCAACGACATGGATCTGTATATCGTCGACGAGCAGGGCAGCATCGTCGCGAGCAGTACGACGGACAACACGCAATCTGCCAGCGAAACCGCTGTTCTCGTCAATCCCGGCACCGGTCCACGGACGTACCGCGTGATCATCGTCAATTGGCTGTCACCGACGCCCATTCCATCCGCGAGCGGGGTCGTGACGTTCAACCTCGTGGATCGCAATGCGACATCGCTTCCGCCGGAACCCACACCACCTCCGTTCGCGCCGCGATTCTCCAATTACCGGCCTCCGAGCGGTCTCGGGGAGCACGCAGGCGAGCCGACGCTCGGGGTGAACTATTCGACTGGGAATGTGATGTACATCGCGCTTCTTGAAACGTTGCGCGCGAGCTTTGACGACAGCGCGTCACCGGCGATGGCGCGCTGGTTCAACAGGACGTTTCTGACGACTGGTCTGAGGACCAACGATCCGATTCTGTTCACGGACTCCGGCACAGGCCGCACGTTCGTCTCCCAGCTCATCTTCCCGTCCAAGCACAGCTTGTCGGCCTACACCGATGACGATGGGGAAACGTGGCAGTTGAGTCAGGGAGCCGGGATCAACTCCGGCGTGGATCACCAGACGATCGGCGGCGGACGTTTTGGGACCGCGCTGAGTTCGATCGATCCGAACTATCCCAACGCTGTTTACTACGCGGCTCAGGACGTCGCGGTCGCGGAGTTTGCGGCCAGTCTGGACGGCGGCCGCACCTACGGTCCGGCAATCCCGATGTACTCGATTGCCGACTGCGCCGGTCTGCACGGCCACATCAAAGTGTCTCCCCTCGACGGGACGGTGTACGTTCCTCTTGGAAACTGCGATGAACCGCAGACGGGCGCCGGCCAGCAAGCTGTTGCGATGTCATCGGACAGCGGTCTGACGTGGAACGTATCTCGTGTGACATCCGCCAAGGCGAGCAACTGGGATCCTTCAGTCGGTGTCGGCAAGAACGGCACTGTCTACTTTGGCTACGGCGATGATGTCGATCGAGTGCCCCGAGTTGCGGTCTCGCGCGACAAAGGGCAGACGTGGTTAGTGAGCCCGGACCTTGGCGCAAGCCATGGCATCAAGCGGATTGCATTTCCTGCCATGGTCGCCGGCGACGACGATCGGGCGGCATTCGCGTTCCTGGGCACGCGCAACGAAGGCGAGGCGCTCGGTAGCGGCGCCGGTTTCGACGGCACCTGGCAGTTGTACGTGTCTACCACCTACGACGCCGGCGCGACCTGGACGACGGTGAATGCCACCGGTGACGATCCCGTGCAACGTGGAAACATCTGCGACGCAGGGCTGAGCTGCCCCACCGCTCCAGACACACGCAATCTGCTCGACTTCATGGACGTGCAAATTGATGCCCGCGGTCGCATCCTCGTCGCCTATGCAGACGGATGCGTCAGTCCCGCGTGCATCGCGGGTGTCGATAAAAACGGCGACGGGTTCCTCGATGCGCGTGACAACGATGCCGCCGACAAAGCCGCCATCGCTCGACAGTCGGGTGGTTTAGGGTTACTCGCCGCGTTCGATCCGCCGCTTCCAGCGCCGCCAGCCGCGCCTCAGTTGACCGCGTCGCTCCAGGGGCAGTCGGCGTTTCTTGCCTGGTCAACACCAGACGATGGCGGCTCAACGATCACGGGGTATCGTGTTTATCGCAACGACGCGCTACTGGCAGACGTCGAGGCCAGTCTCAACACGCACTCGGATTCCGGCAGCACGGCTGCAACCCGGTATCAGGTCACCGCGCTCAACGCCGTTGGAGAAGGTCCGAAATCGCTGATGACGACACCGACCGTGCCTGCAAGCGCCTGCACAGTGCCGGGTATCCTCGTGGCGGACGACACCATCGACAATCCGCCGAATTCATCTCCCTTGCCGCAGGGTGACGTGAAGGCCGTCTATGTTGCGGAGCCATACGGAGACGGCTCCGGCACGCTCCACTTCACTGTTGGAACGGGCGGCGGGGCCGCGCCGTCCAACAGCCAGTGGTACGTGATCTGGCAGCGAACCACGCCCGACGCGAATCACGATCGCAACTACGTCGCCATGAAGACCGACCTGCTCGGGAATGGCAGCTTCGAGTACGGCCGTGTGAGCTATCCGCTGGTCACCACCAGTCCAGCGCCGAATCAGGGCAATGTTCCGACGCGGTTTGGTTCCGCAACCGGGAACTACGACGCGGCGACGGGCGCTATTCGAATCGTCATTCCGACGGCAAGCGTTGATAACGTAGCCGCGGGCGCGACACTACTGGGGATCGAGGTGCGGACGTTCCTTGGACGGAATGACGGTCTGCCCGTCAGCCAGAACGTTTCCTCAGACTACTCACCGGCCGGAAGCTACACGCTGGTCGGGAATGCCGCCTGCCAGCAGCCGCCGCAGCCGCCGACCGGATTAGCAGCCACATCGAGCAAGCGAACGGTTTCACTCGTCTGGACCGACGGCTCGAACGACGAGACCGCCTTCCTGATCGAACGGTCCGCCTCGTTGAGCGACAGCTTCATCCAGATCGCCTCGGTGGGTCCCAACGTCACCACCTACATCGATGCGACGGTTGTGAAGAAGATGACGTATTTCTATCGGGTCCGCGCGGCACGCGGTGGGGCGAGATCGGCGTATTCGAATGTCGGGAGTGTTGGGGTGAAATGATCGAAAGGGTTCAGAAGGGGTTCAGAAAGGGTTCAGAAGGGGTTCAAAAAGGTTCAAAAGGTTCAAAGGTTCAAAAGGTTCAAAAAAGGTTCGGTGAGATGAATTACGCGCTGACAGTTCTGGCCGTTGGGATTCTGCAGACCGTGGAGGGCGATGTCCTGCCGTCGCGTCGGGCGTGCGAATTGTTGACTGCGGCGGAAATTCAGAGCGTTCAGGCCGCCACGGTCAAAGAGGTCAAGCCATCGAACGGGCAATCGAAAGGCTTGCATTACTTACAGTGCGTCTACGCAACCACTGACTTCGCGCATTCAGTGAGTGTCACCCTGATCACCGCGCCTTCGCGCGGGACCGTCAAGACGTACTGGACGGATACCTTTGAAAAGAGCCAAGAACGAAGGGAGAAGAAGGCTTCGCGAGCAAGAGAATCAGAAGAAGAGGAGGGGCGCCGGATCCTCGGGTTGGGGAACGAGGCGTTCTGGACGGGCGATGCACGGGCGGGCGCGATTTACGTTTTCAGTGGTGACGCCATCCTGCGCATCAGCGCCGGTGGCGTCGCTGAGGAGCCTGAGCGCATTCGCCGCAGCCAGCAACTGGCGACGATTGCGCTGCGCCGGCTGAGCGCCAGCCGTGACTAGCGACTAGCGACTAGCGACTGACACGCGTCAGCGCTGCCTTATGATACCCGGGTGACCGGCCTCAGTTGGTGGTGGATTGTCTTTGCGGCCACCGTGCCTCCTGCCGTCGGCTTCCTCGTCAGTATTCCGTTCTGGCGGAAAGGGCAGGCCATCTTCGGAAGCATCTTTGGCACGGCGGTGATCTTTGCCTCTGCGATCGGACTCATCCTCCGTGAATATGCTGTGCTGGATCGTCTCACTCAGGCGTGCTTCGATGCCGGCACGGTGTGCTTTCCCGATCCCAGCGCCTTTACCCGCTTCGCGATCTACGCGTTCATTGGCCTCATCGAAGTCTTCGCTCTCTTTACTGTCAGCCTGATCGTCGAAGAACGGATCCGCCGTCGAAATTACGCCCGCGAGTGGCAGTAGCCTTCCAAAAAAACCTTTCCAGAGCCCTACGCCGCATGACGTAAGATCTGCCCGTTCGGCTCGACCGCTGAATCTGGAGCACCCGCAAATCGATCCCCGAGGGAGAGCCATGGCACTGAGCAGACGAGAATTTGTCAGGCAGGCGACGATCGCCTCGTCTTTGGGAGCCGCGCCGCTGAGTCATCTGGCGGCCGCCACAGATAGCGTGCAGGAGGCGCCTGCGAGATCACCAGGCTCCAAACCGCTGCCGATCAAAATCGGCATGACGGATTGGAATCTTGGCCAGCGCGGAGACATCACGAAGATTCCATTGGCTCGTGAGATTGGCCTTGACGGCATCCAGGTGAGCCTGCAGTTCCCGACTGATGACAATACGCCTCACCTTCGTGACCCGAAAACGCAGGCCGAGTTCAAGCGAGTGGCGCTCGAGAACGGCATTCAGATCTGTTCGCTCGCGATCGGTAACCCAGGCAAATCACGGCTGCCGCTGCACACGAATCCCGCCGCCGCGATCCTGCTCGTTGAGGCCGTCGAAGTTGCGCGCAATCTGGGCACGAACAACATCCTGCTCCCAATCCTCGGAGACAGCCACATCGACATGGCGAACGCGCAGGAGGTGAACACCTTCGTCGCGATGATGAAAGAAGTCGCCCGATACGCGGAGAAGGCCGGGGTCGTCGTCGGTCTCGAGGACTGGATTTCAGCGGACGACAATATTCGATTGCTGGACGCGATCGGCTCGGACTTCATCGGCGTGTATTACGACGCCAGGAATATCAAGTCGCGGTTGAAGGTCGATCCGTACGACGAACCGAAAAAACTCGGCAAACGAATCCACCAAATCCACGTCAAGAACGGTCAGAAGCTGATGAGGGATACCGACATCCTCGATTGGCAGCGCCTGGCCCAGGAGTATCACGACATCGGCTACCGCGGTTGGTACGTCCTGGAGACCGGATCGCCGAACAACGATCTCATCGCCGACACACGCGCCAACATCGAGTACGTGCGTCAGACGTTCAGGATGCCGCAGGCGTAGTTGTCCGGGGATAGCCGACCGATGAAACTCTCCCGCCGCGAGGTGCTGGGATCCTCCGGCATGGACGCCGCTAACCTGAGCTCGCCCTTATGACCTCGACGACCAGATACACCGCCTTGAGCGTCGCGTTGATGATGATCATCCTCGCGTCGCTCGTCTTCTCGAACGCGCAGGAGCGGTCGGCACCGCCCGGGACGGATCCGACGCTCAGGGTGCCCGACGGTTTTGCGATCGAGCGGGTCGCCGGGCCGCCGCTCGTCAATCGCCCGATCGTTGCGGATTTCGATGAACGGGGTCGACTGTACGTCGCTGACTCCTCCGGCTCGAACGACAAGGTTGACCAGCAACTCGCCACCCGCCCCCATCGAATCGTTCGGCTCGAAGACAACGACGGCGATGGTCGCTTCGATACGAGCACGGTTTTTGCCGACAAGATGATGCTGCCCGAAGGGACGATGTGGTTCGACGGCTCCCTGTATGTGGCGGCTCCGCCTTCGATCTGGAAACTGACCGATGTGAACGACGATGGCGTGGCGGATGAACGAGAAGAGTGGTTGCAGGGGAAGACGCTGACCGGGTGCGCAAACGACCTTCACGGCCCCTATCTTGGGCCCGATGGTTGGATCTACTGGACCAAGGGTGCGTTTGCGCAACAGACATACGAACGGCCAGGGAAGCCGCCGTTTGTGACGAAAGCGTCCCACATCTTCCGCCGCCGCCCCGGCGACGCGGAGCTCGAGCCAGTGATGACCGGCGGCATGGACAATCCGGTGGACGTCGTGTTCACACCCGCCGGCGAGCGGATCTTCACGGCAACATTTCTCGAACATCCGCAGGCGGGACGCCGCGACGCGCTCGTCCATGCCATTTACGGCGGCGTATACGGGAAGCCACATGCGGTGATCGACGGTCACAAACGCACCGGCGATTTGATGCCGGTCATGCGTCAGCTTGGCCCTGATGTGCCGGCGGGCCTCACACGTTACCAATCGCGCGTCTTCGGTGACGAGTATCGCGACAGCCTGTTCGCCGCGCTGTTCAACGTCAGGAAGGTCGCCCGATACGTGCTCGAGCCGAACGGCGCCACCTTCAACACCCGCGATTCGGACTTTGTCGTGTCCGACAGCCGCGACTTTCATCCCACCGACGTGATCGAGGACGCCGACGGCAGTCTTCTCGTCGTCGATACCGGTCCTTGGTACAAGCTGTGTTGTCCCAGCTCGCAACTGGCAAAACCCGAGGTCTTTGGCGCGATCTATCGAGTCCGCCGCAAGGGATCGGCAGCAACCGTGCAGGATCCCCGCGGTTTGCGACTGGCGTGGGGCGACATGACACCTGCGGACCTTGCGAAACTGCTCGACGATCCGCGCCCCGCCGTGGTGGAGCATGCGCTTCGTCGCGTCGCGAAACTGGGCAGTGCAGCGGTCGGTGCAATGGCCAGCACGTTGAAATCCGCCGGCGCGGTCGAGGCGAGACGAAACGCCGTCTGGGCGCTCACGCGGATTCCAACGGCTGCCGCGCGCGAGGCGGTTCGGCCGGCGCTACAGGATCGTGACGCCACGGTGCGCCAGGCGGCCATTCATTCCGCTGCGCTCTGGCGCGATGCTGGCGCGACGAGGTCGCTCATCGAAGCGCTGAAGGCGCGGGAGCCGGCGGTTCAGAGGGCCGCGGCGGAAGCACTGGGACGGATCGGAGACGGACGCGCGGTGCCGGATCTGATTGCGGCGGCACAGTCCAACATCGACCGGACGCTCGAGCATTCGTTGACCTACGCCCTGATCGAGATTGGGGATGCCGCTGCGACGGTTGCCGCGTGGCGCCAGAGCAAAGCCTCGCGGTCGAAGCGAGTGGCTCTCATTGCCCTCGATCAAATAGATCCCGCCAATATCAAGGCGGACGACATCGTCGCGCTTCTCGACTCGCCAGACCCGATATTGAAAGAAACATCTTGGTGGATTGCCGGTCACCATCCCGAATGGGGCGGCGCTCTGGCGACGTTCTTCCGAAGCCATTTCAGCAATGGCGGCATGACGCTGGCCGACCGGGAGGCGCTGCAAACGAGGCTTGCGCAATTCGCCGAGCACCCGGCCATGCAGGCGCTGCTCGGTTCGATCGTGCAAGGCACGTCTGCCGCACCGGAACGACTGGTTGCACTTCGCGCCATGGCCAACAGCCGCGTGAAGCTGCTGCCCGCTCCGTGGATTCCCGCGATGGTTGGTGCGCTTGATGCACCCGAACTCGAAGTTGTTCGTCAAGCCATCGTGGTGGCGCGATCGGCCCCGTCCAATCCCAAACAGACGGTTCCGGAATTGCGCGAGGCGCTCGTGCGCGTAGCGCGCAACCGCTCGTGGCCGCTCGACGTCAGGGTTGAGGCGTTGGGCGGCATTCAGGAGGGGCTGACGTCTCTCGACGCCGAGTTATTCGAGCTGTTGCGCACCGGGGTTCGCACGGCGACGCAGCCGGCCGTTCGAGTCGCGGCGGCCGCCGTGCTCGAAAAATCCACGCTCGAGCGCGATCAGCTGTTGGCATTGTCGGACGTGGTGCAGTCAGCCGGGCCGCTCGAGATCGGGCGGCTGCTGGCGCCATTCGAGCGGGCGCGCGACGAGCAGGTCGGCTTGCGGCTGATGGACGCGCTCGAGCGCGCGCGCAGCCGTTCCAGTCTGCGACCGGACATGATCCGGCCGCGTCTGGCGAAGTACCCGGAATCCGTTCAGCGGCGTGGAGAAGCACTCCTGGCGTCGGTCGACACCAACGCCCCGAAGCAGGCGCAGCACCTCGAGCGACTGCTGCCCACCCTCGCTGGCGGGGATGTGCGACGAGGGCAGGACGTCTTCAACGGTTCGAAAGCTGCATGCGCCTCGTGTCATGCGATCGGCTACATGGGTGGCCGGATTGGCCCCGACCTCACTCGAATCGGACAGATTCGAAGCGAGCGTGATCTGCTGGAAGCGATTCTGTTTCCGAACGCGAGTTTCGCGCGGGGCTACGAGCCGGTGAGCGTCACGACGTCATCTGGCGAAGTCGTGGGGGGCGTGCTTCGCGGCGATCTTCCTGAGGAGGTCGTGCTCGGAACGGCAACGGGTGAGGAACTCCGTATCGCGCGGCAGAGAGTCAGGGAGGTCCAGCCTGGCACGATCTCGCTCATGCCTCCCGGCATCGCCGACCAGTTGTCGCGTCAGGAACTGGCGGACCTCGTCGCATTTCTCAAGGCAGCGCGATGATGAGGTGTGTGCTTGCCGTCGTGGTGCTGGTGGTGCTCATTCAGACGCCCGTCTCACTCTTCAACGGCAAGACCCTGGATGGGTGGGAGGGGAACCAGAAGATCTTTCGCGTTCAGGACGGCGCGATCGTCGGCGGCTCGCTGACCGACAAGATCGTCCGCAACGAGTTCCTCTGCACGACGCGTCCGTACGGCGACTTCGAGCTGCGTCTGCAATTCAAGTTGCTCGGCGACGGTGCCAACGCCGGCGTGCAGTTCCGTACGAAACGCATCCCGAACCATCACGAGGTGTCAGGCTACCAGGCCGATATGGGCGACGGTTGGTGGGGCGCCCTGTACGATGAATCGCGCCGCAACAAAGTGCTGCAAGGTCCCGATCAGTCCAAGATGAAGACTGTCGTCCGCGGCGGAGACTGGAACGACTATCGAATCCGCGCCGAAGGAAAACGCATTCAGCTTTGGGTCAACGGCGTTCAGACCGTCGATTACACCGAATCGGATCCGAACATCGAAACGACCGGGGTGATTTGTCCCCAAATCCACGCCGGTCCGCCGAGCGAGGCGTGGTACAAGGACATCACGGTCGTGGAGTTGACGAAGTAAGCATCGACTTCTACTTGCTTGCTGCCCGGAGAAGGGAGGGCACATGTCTGGGCTGCCGGATTGGGCAAACGAGTTGCTCGAGGGCCGACGTGTGGGGACGCTCGCGACCCAGGACGCCGACGGATCGTCGCACCTGACGCCGGTCTGGTTCATCTGGCGGGACGAAGCATTCTACATCGGGTGTCCGTCATGGAGCCGGAAGGCGAAGAACGCGTTGGCTCGTCCGACCGCATCGTTCATGATTGACGTCCGGAACGGGGGAGGGGAGTGCTGGGTGTCGGGCACGGGGCCGGTGTCTGTCCTCCGCGGCGACGCGTCGCAGCAGATGAACGCCGCCATTCAGCAGCGCTACTTGACATCAGACGCGCTCAACGATCCTCGGGTTGGTCCAGGCTTCTCCGCGGTCGACGACATCACGTTGTGCATCCGGCCGAGCCGCTGGCGCTCCTGGGCATCCGCCGATGTGGATCGCCAGTTCTTCGGTGGGATCCTCAGCGCCGATCCGAAGAAGTGGTTTCGCGCGCTCGACTGAGGGATTTGCATGCGCATCGTCTCGTTGGCGGCTGCTGTCGCGCTGTCCGTTTCAACCGCCGCCGCTCAATCGTGGCAGCCCCCTGCCGACTCTGCACGGTGTCCCTCGAAGTGGGGAGCCGGCGATCAACGTGGCTCGGGCAACCACATGAAGCCGGAGAGCGTGCTTCGCGCAGCCCGGCTGATCCGAACCGGCGAGACGTTCGAGCTCGCGCACGTCCTGTCGCCATCGATGCCATTTTTCGGGACACGTCGTTTCGATCTGCACACGAAGCGGACGTTCATGAATCCTCAGCCGAACCGACGCGGCAGTAATGAGGAGACTGTGACTTCGGAAATCGGCCAGGTGGGTACCCAGTTCGACGGCTTCGCGCATCAGACGATCGGCGGCAGCCTCTACAACTGTTTCGAGCTCGATGCGGTCGCGACGCGGACCGGGTTCACGAAGCTGGGCGTGCACAACGTCGGCACGCTCATGACGCGCGGGGTGCTCATCGATGTCGCCGCGTCGAAAGGCGTGGAGATGTTGCCGGACGCCTACGAAATAACGGTCGCCGATCTCCAGCGTGCACTGGAGCGTCAGAAGCAGACGCTGCAGCCTGGCGACGCCGTCATCATCAGGACAGGGTGGAGCGCACTCTGGGGCAAGGACAACGCCCGTTACGTGAAGACGAACCCCGGCATCGGTGTCGCCGCAGCAGAATGGCTCGCGAAACAGGATCCCATGCTCGTGGGTTCCGACAACTGGTCCGTCGAGGTCGCGCCAAATCCGAATCCTGAGCTGTCATTGCCCATTCACCAGATCATGCTGGTGGTCAATGGCATCCATCTCCTGGAGAATCTCGACCTTCAGGCTCTCGCGGCATCCCGCGCGGATGTCTTCGCCCTGATTGTTCAGCCGTTGAAAATCGAAGGGGGCACGGGTTCGACGGTGGCGCCCGTGGCGATTCGCTGAATGCGGCGAGCGCCAGGATGCGGACCCGCGTGAGCGCGGCAACCGATCGCCGGGATTTCCTCCGCCAGGCTGGAAGCCTGCTCGTCCTGCCCTACCAGGCGGCGCGCGCGCGCGAGCTGCGATGTGATGTGGCCGTCATCGGCGGGGGCCTGGGTGGCGTGGCCGCGGCCCTGGGAGCGCTCAGAAATGGCCTGCGCGTCATCCTCACCGAAGAAACCGACTGGATTGGGGGACAGGCGACCTCGCAGGCGGTACCGCCGGACGAGCATGCGTGGATCGAATCGTTCGGCTGCACGCGCGCCTACCGCGACTATCGCAACGCTGTCCGCGCCTACTACCAGCGTCACTATCCACTCACCGAACAGGCGCGCGCCGCGCAGTACTTCAATCCTGGCAACGCGACCGTCTCGCGCATCGCGCACGAGCCGCGAGTGTCGCTCGCGGTGCTGGAGGCCATGCTGGCGCCGTATGTGTCCAGCGGCAAACTGACGGTCCTGTTGCGTCATGCGCCGGGACGAGCTGATATCGGTCGGGACCGGGTTGACGCGCTGACGGTGAGGGATCTCGAGGCCGGCGGGGAGCGTGCCATTCGAGCCGAATACTTTCTCGATGCCACGGAACTCGGGGATCTGCTGCCACTCACTCGGACCGAGTACGTCACGGGCTTCGAGTCGCGGAAGCAGACCGGCGAACCGCACGCACCAGAGTCCCCGCAGCCGTTCAACATGCAGGCGTTCACCGTCTGTTTTGCGATGGACTATGTCGCCGACGAGGACCACACGATCGAGCGCCCCGCCGAATACAGCTTCTGGCATGACTACGTTCCGAAGTTGACCCCGGCGTGGCCAGGCAAACTGCTCGCGTGGGAC
Organism: Vicinamibacterales bacterium; assembly: GCA_049642465.1. Taxonomy (GTDB): domain Bacteria; phylum Acidobacteriota; class Vicinamibacteria; order Vicinamibacterales; family 2-12-FULL-66-21; genus CAWDPQ01. Next base: position 26,806 of record JBAROV010000237.1, on the reverse strand, counting down.
CAGCCGGACCCGCGCACGCTCAAGCCGCGGCCGTTGACCTTCGACCCCGAAGCCGCGACGCCCGTCGCCGGCCAGTTGAACTTCATGATTTACCGGCGGATCGTGGACAAGCGCAACTATTTGCCCGGCACGTTTCCCACTGATGTGACGCTCGTCAACTGGCCGATGAACGACTACTTTCTCGGGCCACTGTTCGAGAACGATGCGGCAGATGCAGCAAAACATTTGCAGCGCGGCAAGCAGCTGAGTCTGTCGTTGTTGTACTGGTTACAGACCGAAGCACCTCGGCCGGACGGCAAGGCAGGATGGCGCGGACTTCGCCTGCGGCCGGACCTCGTCGGCACGAGCGATGGGCTGGCAAAGGCGCCATACATTCGTGAATCACGCCGCATTCAGGCGGAGTTCACCGTCCTCGAGCAGCACGTGGGCACAGAAGCGCGCGCCAGGTTATTGAATGTCCCGCCCGAACAGTTGACCGCTGAACCGTTTTCGGATTCGGTTGGGGTCGGGTCCTATCGCATCGATCTGCACATGAGCACCGGCGGTGACAATTACATTGACATCAGCTCGCTGCCGTTCCAGATTCCGCTCGGCGCCCTCATCCCGAAACGCATGGACAATCTGCTCGCCGCGTGCAAGAACATCGGTGTGACGCACGTCACGAACGGCTGCTACCGGCTTCATCCGGTCGAATGGAACATCGGCGAGGCCGCCGGGTGCGTTGCGGCGCATGCGATTCAAACCAAGACGCTGCCGCGGCAGGTGCGCAACGATCAGAAGCGATTTGCCGCGTTCCAATCCTCCATTCAGCGACAAGGTATTGAAACGAGCTGGCCGAGGCTGTCGCCGCGGTAGTTTCGGGTTGGGTTTCGGGAGGACGGAGGAGCGCCGGCGGCCCGAGCGAGGCGCCGGAGGGAAGCCGCCGAAGGCGGCCGCCGAGCGAGAGCGAGCGGGGGTGGGGCCCCGCGAGCACTGAAGATGAGGACGGGAGGACGGGGGGGACCGGAGGACGGAGTTCGCGATGTCAATCGATCGACGGCAGTTTCTCACGACCATCGGAGCGAGTGTCATGTCAGCCGGCGCGTTCACGGACGCAGGCGATCATGGCGCGCCGAGCGCCTCGCAAGCCAACGGGACGATGTTGGCGGAGCCGACGTTCCGACCGCTGCCGCTCGGTTCGATTCGCCCTGCCGGGTGGCTGCAGCGGCAGTTGCGGATACAAGCCGATGGACTCAGCGGACATCTCGATCAGTTCTGGCCCGATGTCGCGCACAGCCGGTGGTTCGGTGGAACGGCCGAGGGGTGGGAACGCGCGCCGTACTGGCTCGACGGCGTGATTCCGCTGGCGTGGCTCCTCGACGATCAGCCGCTGAAGAAACGCATTACCGGCTATGTCGACCACATCGTCGCGCATCAGCGGCCCGATGGATGGTATGCGCCGTATCCGGTCGATGCGGTGACGAAACGTTACGATTTGTGGGCGATCCTCCTCGCCAACAAGGTGCTCGCCCAATATCATCAGGCCACCGGTGATCGCCGTGTGCTCGACGCTGTCGTGAAGAGCCTCCGTGCGATGAATGCGGGGCTCGACCAGACGCCGCTCTACGGGTGGGGCAAGTTCCGGTGGTATGAAGGACTCATTTCAGTGTTCCACGCCTACGAACACACTCGCGAGCCGTGGCTGCTCGATGTCGCACGCAAGCTTCGGGCGCAGGGTGTGGACTTTCAGGCGCTCTTCGCGACCGAGGACATCACGCTGCCGACGCCGCGCCGCGGTCTCTGGAAATGGACGAAACACGTCGTCAACACGGCCATGGCCACCAAGGCGTCGGCCTTGAGCTGGCGGCTGGAGCAGCGCCCGGAGACCCGTGCGTTTGCCCTGAAGATGATCGAGATTCTCGATCGTCATCATGGTCAGGTGACGGGCATGTTCACCGGGGATGAATGCCTCGCCGGTCGGAATCCGGTGCAGGGAACGGAACTGTGCGCGGTCGTCGAATTCATGTACTCGCTCGAACATCTGTTCTCGGTCTCTGGCGACCCGTTCTTCGCGGATCGGCTCGAGCGAATCGCATTCAACGCGCTGCCAGCCACCTTCTCGCCCGACATGTGGTCACATCAATACGACCAGCAGGTGAACCAGGTTCAGTGCACCATCAATCCCGATCACGGCTGGACGACGAATGGGCCGGAGTCGAATATCTACGGACTCGAGCCGAACTACGGCTGTTGCACGTCGAACATGCATCAGGGCTGGCCGAAGTTTGCCGCGCACACGTGGATGAAAGCCACAGACGAAGGTCTTGTTGCCGCAGCGTGGGCCCCTTGCGAGGTGAGCACCAGGGTCAAAGACGTGCCGGTCGCGGTTTCCGTCGATACGGAGTATCCGTTCCGTGACACCGTGCGCGTCAGCATCCGGCTCGAGCGATCCGTGCGATTCCCGTTGATGCTGCGTGTTCCGGCCTGGGCGGACGGGGCGACACTGCGCATGGAGGGCGGCGCGCCGCAATCGATGAAGCCTGGCACCTTGCATCGCGTCGATCGTGAATGGTCCGGCGCGACAGAGCTGACGCTCCGCTTCCCGATGCGGCCGGTCGCGACCACCCGCTACAATCAGGCGATCTCGGTCGAGCGTGGGCCGCTCGTCTACGTGCTGCAGATCGGTGAGGAATGGAAGCGCGTCAACATCGACAAACCGCATCGCGAGCTGCCCCACGGTGATTTCGAGGTCAGGCCCACGACCCCGTGGAACTACGGTTTGATGGTCAACGACAATCAGCTCGAGCAGAGTCTGCGGTTCGAGGAGCGCCCCATCGGCGAACGACCGTTCTCGCCGGAGGGCGCCGGCGTCGTCGCCAGGGCGAGAGGACGCCGGATTGCAGGTTGGAAGGTGGTCAACGGCTGGGCGGGTGAGCTGTCACCGGCTGACGCGTTCTGGTCGGATCCGACCCGGCCGATCACCGATCAGCCAGTAGAAGAAATCACGCTCATCCCGTACGGCTGCAGCAATATCCGCATCACGGAATTTCCGAAGATGCGGGAAGCCTGATGCGTCATGTTCGAGCGCTACACGGAATCCGCCAGGCGCGTCCTGTTCTTCGCGCGTTATGAAGCGAGTGCGCTCGGAGGTCTGTCGATCGAGGCGGATCACATCCTCCTGGGGTTGACCCGTGAAGCGAAGGGTCTCGTGTGCGAGGTGTTCGCGCTGTCGCATGTGTCCCTGAAGCAGATACGGCAGGAGGTCGAGGGCCGCGCACAGTCTGGCAACAAGGTGCCCACGTCGGTCGAAATACCATTCAGCGAGGACGCGAAACGCACGCTGCTCTTCGCTGCTGAAGAAGCCGATCGGTTGGCGCATCCCCACATTGCCACGGAACACTTGCTGCTCGGTTTGCTGCACGAAGGCACGTCCCCTGCCGCGAAGACGCTGGCGGCTCAAGGGCTTCAACTCGAGCGGGTTCGTGAGGAGATCATCAGGCTGAATCAGCCCACCGGGGCAACTCCAACCCGTTTCACGGATGCCCGCGAACTGGTCGAACGGATCAAGGAGCGGGTCCAGCTGCTGCCCGACGCGCTGCTCGATGCCGATCGCTGTCGTGAGCTGATTCAGCTCATTCTTCGCGATCTGGATACGTTGAACCGCCGCCTCAATTTGCCTTGAACTTGCGTGCTTCCTCCAGCTCGGCGCGCCCGGGCGCGTCTCCTTGCCGGCAGATCTCAACGAGGTGACGGTAGTGCTCGCGTGCTCTTGCGGTGTTGCCGGCAAGTGACGCCGACTTTGCGGCATGGTAGGTCGCGCGGAAGCGGTTGGGCTCTTTCTTCAGCGTCGCGTCGAACTCCTTCAGCGCGTCTGCCGGACGGTTCATCGCGAGCAACATTTCTCCGAGCAATTCCCGAGCGGGCGCGAGCGGACCCGGGGAAATGGCGCTTTTATCGGTGGCGTCTTCCGCTTCGGCCGCCTGACGCAACTGGTCGAGCGCTTCGTTCTGGCGGCCCTCGGCAAACGCGACCCACGCGGAGGCGATCTCATGCTGGATCCGGGTTCTTTCCGCCCAGTCCGCATCCTTCATCGCGACCAGTTTGTCGGTGAGCGACTTCAGTTCGGCGACATCCGCGCGCGCGGCCCCAACGTTGCCGCTTCGGGCCGCACCGACTGCACGCGCAAAGCGTCTGACTGCATCCACCCACGGATAGCTGGTTGAGGTCGTGCTGAGTGCCGCCGCCTCTTTCCAGGCGCCGCGTTCCATGGCGTACCGGGCGGGAATGGCCGCTGCCGCGTAGAGACCGGCGAAACCAGGCGCGGCGCCTCCCATCGCGTTCACGTCGAGTCGGGCAAGCACGCGTGGCGCTTCATCCACGAGGCGTTTGGCGGCCGCGTCCTGTCCCAGCTGCAAGTAGGCGTACACCTCGTAGTCCATGGCGTGCAGCGCCTCTCCGAACAGGCCGTCGCGGGCTGCGGCGCCGGCTGACGCGATGTTCGACTCGACTGAGTCCTGCCAGGCCCCGACGCGTGTGAAGGTGTGCGACGGCATGTGCAAGGCGTGCGGCGCCGACGGCGCAATCTTCGCGTAGCGACGGGCCGCCTCGAGCGCCCGGGGGGCGAGCGGCGGGTGATCGAACGCGTGAATGATGTAGTGCGCGAGACCGGGATGCTCCGGCTGCTCGGCAAAGAGCTTTTCGAGAATCGCCGCCGCCTTTAGCTGCTGCGCGTACGTCTTGTCGCTGGCCAACGCAGTCTGGTTGACTGCGAGCGCGTAGAATGCCGCCGCCTCCCGGTCGTCCGGGTAGGTGCGATAGACGTGCTCCATGGCTCGTTCGTATGCGAGCACGCGTGTTCGCTGATCCACGGTCGCGTAGGATTTGTACAGTTCGCTGACCGCCGCAATGTAGTCTCGCTCGCGCGGCGTGGACTTGCCGGTGGCCTGTGCGCGCTCGGCAGCGGCGTTCCCGGCAGCCAGCGCACTGGCCGGCCGCATGCCCGCGAACGGGTTCTGCCAATGCGTCATCGCGATTCCCCAGTACGCCATCGCGCACGACGGGTCTTTCGCGAGGACTCCGTCGAACGCCTGCTTCGCGGTTGAGAATGAGAACGAGTGGAGTAGCGCAACCGCGCGATCGAAATCGGCCGTGACGGCAGGACTGCAGGACGTCGCGAAATGCACCCGGCCTAACCGCTCCGGCGCCGGATGCTCGTGCTGCGCCGGGTTCTGCGCGGCAGCTGACGTGGCCCAGAGAATCACACCGAGAGCGGCAATGGCACGCATGACACCTCCTAGCGTCATTGTACGCCTGCCTTCAGTCGCCCTCCAGTTCCCCCTCCGACATCATCTGAATCATCTCGTCGGTACGCAGGTCCTTGCCATGAATGAAGCCGGCGGGCCGTCTTTTGGACCCTCGCCGCAGCACCCAGGCGTTTTCCATCAACTCCATGATGGAGGGCAGCCGCGAATCGTTGTAATCAGAGCAGGACGTCACGCGGAACGTAATGCGTCGATGTCCGTAGCCCAGGATCCGGCACTCGATAATCTCTTCGTCCATTGAACGGCCCCGGATGATCCGTGAATGGCTGCAGGTTGCACACAACGTGTCTTCGCCTTCACGCGGCGTCCCACCGTACACCTTTAATTTCATTGGCGACTCCAGTCTGACCGGAGCATCCCGCTGGCCACAGGCCTGGTCAGCTGAAAGTCCCTGTTTTTTCGTCACACTTCCTGACGACAGTGCAGATGCGGCAATCCGGGAAGCGGTGTTTGATCGCAAAAACGGATCAGCCTTGCGGGAGTGCGCACGGGCGCGCGGAGGTGTAGGATCGCGCCAGAGCCACGTGAACTGGAGGCGAGCGATGCGGAGATTCAGGCTGCGGCTGACGACCGCCGTAGCAGTCACGGTGCCGATCTTGGGGATCGCTCTTTCGGCCGTGTCCGACATGGGGCAACAGCCGCCGCCATCGCGCACCCCGATCTCGATCCAAAGCCACATGTCGGTGGAGCGGAAGAATCCGTACGGGAAGCTCTTTCAGCCTCGTCTGTCGGACCTGCGACAACTCAAGAGTACGCAGTCACCTGATCTCAGACCACAGCCGACGCTGCCGCCGGGATCGCACGAGCCGCAGATCGATTGCAGGATCCGCGCGATTCCAGTTGACCCGTCAATTGACCGCGGGATCCGTCTTTCGAACCTCTCACCAGACACCAAGCTCGCTATGCGACTGCTGGAGCATCCCTGCTTGAAGCCGTGAACTGGCGGGGCTGAACGTCAGCCGGTCTACCGTTTCTTGCGCGCCTGTGTGGAACGCCGCGCCCCCTTCCGCATGGGCTCACGATTCTCAGGTTGGCCATAACCGCTACCGCCGGGCTTTTCACCTCCGCCGTGAACCTTGTTGACCGTGGCCCAGGCGCGGCGTTCGGCCTCGCGTTCTGACAAGCCGCGCGCCTCATAGCCTTTTTCTATGTGCTCGGCTTGCCGCTTCTGTTTCTCCGTATACTTGCTTTTGTCCCCTCTCGGCATTCGTGCACTCCTTTAACGCGATCTGCCGCAAGGTAAATGCCAGGGGTAGGTGCCACGGGCTCCAATGATTGACGAGTTCATGCGCGCGGCAATCGCGGAGGCCGAGCAGGGCCGTGCCGAAGGCGGGATTCCCGTCGGTTCCGTGCTCGTGCATCGTGGCCGGGTGATCGGGCGTGGGCACAACCGGCGCGTGCAGTGCCGAAGCGCGGTGTTGCACGGAGAGATGGACGCGCTCGAGAAGGCGGGACGTCAGCCCGCACTCGTCTACCGCGAAAGCGTCCTGTACACGACCTTGTCTCCCTGTTCGATGTGCAGCGGAGCGATTCTCTTGTACGGCATTCCGACGGTCATCATTGGTGAAAATCAGACCTTTCTCGGAGAAGAAGACTGGCTCCGCTCCCGCGGAGTCAGCGTGAGGGTCCTTCAGGACGAAACGTGCGTCCGGCTGATGCAGGAATTTATTCGCGATCATCCGGACTTGTGGAACGAAGACATCGGAGAACCGGGGTAAAATGCGCGAAAACGCGCCCTTTTCTGCGGAGGCATGCCATGGCACAACGGGCCGAAACGCCGCTCGACGATCCGCAGGCGCGTCTCGAACGCGCCCTGATTTCCGAATACCTCTCCACGCGCGGCTGCGATCTCACCACAATCGATCTGAAACCGGCAGACGAGCGCCGCGAGCTGATGAGGCAGGCTGCTCAGTACGCGGCCGTGCGGCTCGCAGAGATCGACGCACGCGCGGCGTATGTGCATGATCTCCACGACTCGCACTGACGCTGGCGCCCTGCGAAAGATGGCCAGCGACCAGCGACCGACCAGCGACTAGCGACTAGCGACTGACAAAGGATCGATGACTGTATGCATCGCCGCGACTTCGTCCGCCTCACCGGCGCCTCCGCCATTGCCGAATCCCTCGTGGCCGCTCGCGTGGCGGCGCAACCGCGAACCGTGCGGACCTCTGCAACGGCCCGGATGCATGTCGGCACGCAACACGGCGACTCCGACGCGATCCTCCGCGTGCTTGCCGGATTCGGCGTGAACCACATCTGCAGCCTCTTGCCGTCCGCCAGGATGGACGCTGCCTGGTCGGTCGAAGGGCTCACGAAGCTACGAGAGCGGGTCGCATCGTTCGGCATCACGCTCGACATGGTGCCGCTTCCGCTCAGCTCCAGCGAGATCTCGCGAAGCGAGAATCCGGCAATCCTCCTCGCCCAGGATCCGGACCGCGACCGGCAGATCGACGACATCTGCCAGATGATCCGCAACGTTGCCCGTGCAGGCATTCCATCCGTCAAATACAACCTGACGCTCATCGGAATTCCTCGTACCGAACCGACGCCGGGGCGCGGCGGTGCGCGCTACAGCACGTTCGTGTATGCAGGTGCGAAGCAGGACCCGCCGCTGACGATGGCCGGCAAAGTGGACGCGGATCTGTACTGGGAACGCATCACCTACTTCCTCGAGCGCGTCGTCCCCGTGGCCGAGGAGTACAAAGTCCGCATCGCCTGTCATCCACAGGATCCGGGGATGCCGCCGGGGCGCGGATGGCGTGGCGTCGAGACGGTACTCGGCTCGGTCGACGGATTGAAGCGATTCGTGTCGATTGCCGAGAGTCCGTTCCACGGCCTCAACTTCTGCCAGGGTACGGTGTCGGAAATGCTCGAAAAGCCAGGCGAACAAATCTTCGACGTGATTCGCTACTTCGGCACGCGCCGAAAGATCTTCAACGTCCACTTCCGAAACATCTCGGGCGGCTTCCTCAACTTCCGCGAGACGTTCATCGACGATGGGGATGTGGATATGTTGAGGGCGATGCGTGTCTATAAAGAAGTGGGATACGACGGGATGATGATGCCGGACCACGTCCCGACAGTCGAGGGTGACGCGAACCGGCTCCAGGGGTTTGCGTTCGCGTTCGGCTACATCAAGGCCCTGATTGCCGCGGTGGCCGCGGAAACCTGACGGCGCTGCCGAAACATCGCGGCCTCGGATTTGGGAGTTGTGAGTTGGGAGTTGGAATGTCGGGAGTTGGACGTTTACATGGGCCCTCCCCTGATGCCATCATCACCAGAGTGTGTGCGGGGCAGGCCGGTGCCTGCTGCTAGACTCTGTGAACGATTCTGCACGTGCCTATATCAACGTTCGCGAATGGGATGGCCCGCGACAGCGGAGCGGGCCACGGTCCGGATCACGCAGACACACTACTAGAGGAGTCCAGATGGCCAAGACTGCGAAGCGGAAGTCCACGCGCAAGCCGAATGCCGCGTTCATGAAGCCCGTGACCCCGAGCCCCACGCTTGCCGAGGTCGTCGGCTCCAAGCCGCTGCCGCGCACGGAAGTGACCAAGAAACTGTGGGCCTACATCAAGAAGAACAAGCTGCAGGACACCAAGAACAAGCGAATGATCAAGGCGGATGACACGCTGAAGCCGGTGTTCGGTGGCAAGTCCACCGTCAATATGTTCGAGATGACGAAGCTCGTGGGGAAGCACCTCAAATAATGTGACGCACCGGACCCGGCAAGAACTCGAGGCCGGACTCGATCGGATCCGTGCTTCGCCAGTGGCTGAGGGCACCGTCGAACTGATCGTCCGACGTCCGCGGGTTGGCGCACGCGAGACACTCGAAGAAGGCCTTCTCGACATCGAGCACGGGCTGGTCGGCGACAGCTGGCACCTGCGCGGCAGTTCGCGAACGGCAGACGGATCCGCGCTTCCGGACATGCAGTTGAACATCATGAACGCGCGCGCAATTGAGCTGATTGCGCAAGACCGTACGCGTTGGCCGCTCGCGGGAGACCAGCTCTACGTCGACATGGATCTGAGCGCCGACAACCTCCCACCGGGGACCAGGCTCGCGATTGGCGCGGCGATCGTCGAAATCACGGCCATTCCGCACACGGGTTGCAGGAAGTTCGTCGAGCGGTTCGGGGCCGACGCGGCGAAGTTCGTCAATTCCCCGATCGGCCGGGCGCTTCATCTGCGCGGCGTGAATGCGAAAGTGATTCAGCGCGGTCTCGTCCGCCGTGGCGATACCGTCAGAAAGGTCTCTGCCTCCGGGGAAACCAGTCATGTGTCGAAATATCAGGACGCTCGCGAACTTTGAACCTCCGGCGACGAATGAGGAGATTCGTGCGTCGGCGCTGCAGTTTGTCAGGAAGTTGAGCGGTGTCAATCGCCCGTCTCGCGCCAACGAAGTCGCGTTCAATCGTGCGGTTGACGAGGTGACGGATGCCGCCGAACGGCTGATTCATTCGTTGACGACCTCGGCCGCGCCGCGCAACCGCGAGGAGGAAGCCCGCAAGGCGCACGAGCGTGCAGTGAAGCGGTTCGCGTGAGATGACCAGCCATGCGCTGTCCGTGATGGTTGCCACTGAAGCCGATGCGGCGGATCTTGCGATCCTGCGCACCGATGTCGCGGTGGATCTCACGAGGCGTTTCGGTGAGGGCCATTGGTCCGCACCAGTCACCGAACAAGGGGAGCTGCGCAACATCAAGACGTCGCGCGTGCTGGTCGCGCGGGATGGAGATGCGTCGATCATCGCGACGCTTCGATTGGCGACGAAGAAGCCGTGGGCGATCGACAAGACGTATTTCTCGCATGTCGATCAGCCGGTGTACCTCACTGACATGGCGGTCGCGCCCGCGATACAACGGCAGGGGGTGGGGCGGCGGTTGCTTGAAGAAGCCAAAGCTGTCGCCGCGGCGTGGCCGTGCGACGCCATTCGCCTCGATGCCTACGATTCACCCGCGGGAGCGGGCCCCTTTTATGCGAAGTGTGGATTTCGCGAAGTCGGCCGCATCACCTATCGCGGTGTTCCGCTCATTTACTTCGAACTCTTGATCCGGCACCCCTGACCCGCGCGCCGCGCCGAATCGTCCGCCAGAGATGATCTCGTTCGTCGTTCCTGCATACAACGAGGAGCGGCTTCTCGGTCGTACCCTGACGGCCATTCACCGAGCCGCCCGCGGCGCTGCTGAGCCGTACGAGATTCTCGTCGTCGATGATGCCTCGACGGACTCGACGGCCGAGATCGCCCGCGCTCACGGCGCCCGAGTCCTACCGGTTCACTTCCGGCAAATCGCCCGGACGCGAAACGCCGGCGCCCGCGCGGCATGCGGAGAGATGCTCATCTTCGTCGATGCGGATACCAGAATCTTCGCTGAGACCGTCCGGGCCACGATCGAGGCTTTGCGCCGCGGCGCCGTCGGTGGTGGCGCGGATGTCAGATTTGACGGCGCCCTTCCCCTTTGGGCCATCGTGATGATTCCAGTACTCGGAACATTGATGCGAGTCTCGCGCCTGGCAGCGGGTTGTTATTTGTTCTGTTCCCGCGATGCGTTCGACCGCACCGGCGGTTTCGACGAGAGATTGTTTGCGGCCGAGGAGATTGCGTTCAGCCGCGCGCTCGCGGCCCGTGGCCCGGTCGTGATCCTCCGTGAGACAGTCGTGACCTCCGGCCGAAAGCTGCGGTCGCACTCCGGATGGGACGTGCTTCGCCTGTTCGCCGGTTTCCTGAGGTGGGGCGTCAAGGTGGTGCGAGACCGCGAGCGCCTCGCGATCTGGTACGGTGAGCGGCAGCATGACAAGGAAGAGATGCAGGAAAAGGATCAAGGATGAAGGGGTTGCGCTAGCATAGGCCGATGCGGATCACGATTACCTATTGTGGACGTTGAAATTACCTCCCGAAGGCCTCCGGTCTGGCGGCCACGCTCAAGCGTGAGTTGGGAATCGAACCCGAATTGACCCGCGGCGACCGCGGTGTCTTTGACGTGACGGTCGATGGAAAGTTGTTGTTTTCAAAACACTCGACAGGGCGATTTCCGGATGATGATGAGATCGTTCGTGCCATTCGGCTGCCGTAATCGATGCTGATGGCACTGCCTGGCGCTGCTGCACTGGCTGTAGTACTTGGCCTCGCCGCGATGCCAGCGGTAGCGCAGCCTGCCAGTTCCTTCGAGGAGCTGGCGAGCTCGAAGGTGTTGCAGCCGGGCGACCGCATCGCGGTGCGCGATCAATCGGGAGATAGCGTCACGGGGCGGTTCCGACAGTTCCGCGGAGGAGCGCTCGTGGTGAATATCGATGGCGCGGAACGCACCTTCGACTCCGGCGCGGTCAAAAGTATCCGCCGGGCCGGGGGGCATGCCGTCGGCATCGGGATGCTGACAGGCGCAGGCGTCGCTCTGGCGTCCACAGTCGCGGCGGCTAGCTCGTACGGCGAGAATGAGGGCGGCCGTTTTTGTACCCGATGCTTCGTCCAGTGGTCGGCAGTTGCCGTCCCGGTCGGCATTGCAGCCGGAGCAGGAATAGGCTTTGCTATCGAAGCGGGTCGCCGCCGCACGATCTATGTCGCGTCCAACCCGGCACGCCTAGCGATCGCACCGGTGTTTCTGCCGCAACTGAAAGGCCTGATCGTTTCAGTTCGACTGTGACGGGACATTGACAACAAAGATGCGTCCTTTCCCCGTCAAGCGTGATGAGTCGTCGCTCGAGGATCGCCTCAGCGAGCTTGATGCGCAGCTTCGTGCGTTCGAGGCGTCGCTCCGTTCGCAGCAGCAGAGTCACAGCCGCGTGCGCGGGCTCGAACTCGAACTTGCCGACGTCGTGGAGCGCGGCGCCGCGATCGTGCGTGACCTGGCAGCCATTCGAGACGAAGTGCAGCGAGTTGCGGGAAGTGCGGCAAGAGAGGCGGCAACCCCGGCGGCCGATCAGCTGAGAGCGTTCGAAGAGCGAGGCCGCCGGCTCCTCGACGCGTATGCCGAGGCCGTTCGCGCCGCCCAACAGGCGGTTGCGAGGGCCGAGGCGCGCATCGATGCGTTTGACGAACGGGTCGCACGGGAACTTGCGCAAGCCGGCAAGGAGATCCGTGAGGCGGCGGAGGTACTTCGCCAGGGCTCGACGAAAGACGCCACGTCGCCCAGCGCGGCGATTCTTCCCAGGTTCTTCCCGGCGCTTCTTGCCGCGACGCTGCTGATTCTGGCGTTTGCCGGTTACACCTGGTTCACGCGGGCGCTGCGAGATGCCTCGAGTCGAGCCGAGTCCGCTGAGCAGCAGGCGTCTGATGTTCGGCGCGAAGCCAATCAACAGATCGCATCACTCGAACGCAAGACGGAACAGGCCAGCGAGGACGCGGCGAACCGTGCCGCGCAAGCCGAGCGTGTCGCGTCGATCGCCGCCGCACCTGATCTGCGGCGGATGCCGATGCGCGGCTACGGGAAATCGATCGACGCTGCGGGTCAGGCGCTCTGGAGTCCTTCGCTCGGTCTCGCGATCGTGGCTTCGAAACTTCCTCTCCTTTCCGATGATGCGGAGACTTATCAGGCGTGGGTCGTGACCGCGGACGGCTCAGTGAGCCTTGGCCTGGTCGCATCGGATCGCTCGGGCCGAATCACCGGTGTGTTCGATCTTCCGTCGGGGCTTCGCTCGCCCAGAGGTTTCATGATCACCCGGGAACGCGCGGGGGGTGCTCAGCGACCTTCCGCGGCAGTTGTCCTAGCCACCTGAGCCAGTGACGTTTCGATGATCGGTCGGACGATCGGGCAATACCGCATTGACGCTCGACTTGGCTCCGGCGGCATGGGTGTGGTCTACCGCGCCTACGACACACGCTTGCAGCGTACCGTTGCGTTGAAGGTTGTCCGCAAGGAACCTTCGCTCCCAATCGAAGACGACCATGTCCTCGAGGAAGCTCGGACCGTCTCCGCGCTGAACCATCCCAACATCTGCACAGTTTACGAGGTCGCCGAGATCGAAGGCGAGACGTTCATCGCGATGGAGTACGTCCAGGGACGCCCGCTCTCGCAGATGATTTCAACCGGCGGGCTGTCGTTCGAGGATGTCGTGCGTTACGCGACCGAAGTCGCCGATGCGCTGGCACACGCGCACGAGCGCGGGGTGATCCACAGGGACTTGAAAAGCGCGAACGTCGCCATTGCGGCCGATGGACGAGCGAAGGTGCTCGATTTCGGTATCGCCCGCCGCATTCAGGTCGCGTCATCGGCGGACACGAGTTCCGGTCGACAGGATCCGCTTGGCGGCATTCCGGGTACGACGGCGTGCATCGCGCCAGAAGTGTTGCTGGGAGATCCTGCCGACGCCCGGAGCGATATCTGGGCGCTCGGCGTGCTGATGTTCGAAATGGCCACCGGCGAAATGCCGTTCACGGGCCGCAACCAGTTCGACCTCACGTCGGCGATTCTTCGAGCAGCCCCCGCGGCCCTGCCGGGCCACGTTCCGGTAGGGTTGCGTGGCGTCATTGTTCGGTGTCTGGCCAAAGATCCGCTACAGCGTTACCAGCGGGCCAGTGAAGCGCGCGCGGCGCTCGAAGCCATTCAATCGGGCATGAGCCCTGCGGCGGACGCACCGGCCACGCACTCGCGCACGATGCTCGCGGCGATCGCAGGCGCCCTCGTCGTGGCCGTCGCGGTCGGGGCCTGGCGATGGTGGCCGGCGCCTCCGCCACTCTCCGACAGGTTGACCAACGGCGGGCGTTTATCGCAGGTGTTGTCCTCTGTGACGATCGCCTCGGATCCGTCGCTGTCGCCGGATGGCAAGATGGTGACATTTGCCGCGGAAGACGCCGCCGGGCGCGTGGACGTGTACGTCGCGCGCGTCGCGGGTGGCGCACGCATCCGGCTGACCAACGACGACGACGTCGAGGCTGGACCGAGGTTTTCCTTTGACGGTGAACGCGTCGCCTTCGGCGTTCGGCTGCCAGGCTTGACCAGTCCCGAGATCCGTGTGCTCCCTGCGCTTGGTGGTGAGCGTCTCGCGTCAATCTCCAATGCGCATGCTCCAGCCTGGTCGAGGGACGATCGGCTCGCCTACCTTCGTCAGTCCTCAGCCAACGCGGCACTGGAACTCGTCGTCTCCCGTGAGGATGGATCCGAGGCCAAGATCGTCCTCGCCGGCGATCCGACGTATCCATTTCTTCGTAATCCTGCCTGGTCGCTCGACGGCTCGGAACTGGCTGTCGTTCGAGGCACGGGTGGAATTGCCGGAGAGATCTGGCTGGTGCCCGTGTCCGGAGGATCGCCGCGCAAGCTCGGCGACGATCCCGCCACCGTGCACTCGGACTGGCCTTCGTACGCGCCTGACCGAAGCGGCATCCTCCACGCGTCGAACAGAGGAGGGGCGACAAACATCTGGCTGTACCCACGCGACGGCGGCGCCCCGGTCAGAATTACCACGGGTCCTGGTGCGGACGAGGCGCCGACCATTGCCGAGGACGGCACGATCGCGTTTGTGAACTCGCGATGGAAGAATGCACTCGAGACGTACCCGCTCGACGGTGGCGCGCCCAAAGTATTGACCTCGCACATGCCATTCATCTGGGGTCCGACGATTTCGCCCGACGGAAAGGAAGTCGCCTTCACCAGAGGAGAAGTCGATGGGTCGTGGCACGTGTGGACGGTAGCTATTTCCGGAGGCACGCCACGCCGCGTGACCGCCGGAGACGGCGGCGAGGTGTATCCGAAGTACCTCCCGAATGGCAGCGCCATCTTGTTTCACACCTGGAATGCTCCCCGGCGCATCGGAAGGGTGGCTCGCGAGGGCGGACCGCCTGAGATGCTGTCGTTTAGCGGGAACGCGAACGACGGCTTTGCTGACATATCCCCCGATGGAGAGTTGGTTGTGTTCACCCGTGCCGAAGCCGACGCCGAACGCCTGTACCTGGCGCCGGCCAGCGGCGGACCCGCACGATTGCTGACTCGATCGCCTGGAGCCGTGGCCCGCTGGTCGCCGGATGGCAAATCCATCGCATTCGGTGGGACCCGCGGCTTCAGAGCCGGCATCTTTGTCATTGACGCCGATGGCAAAAACGAGCGCCGCATCACCCAGGAAGGGGGCTGGCCGGTCTGGTGGCCCGGCAAAGGCATCGCGTTCCTCGTGTCCACCGTCGGTGGCGCGCAGGAAATCCGGATCGTGAATCCCTCCACTGGAAGCGAGACGGGATTCGACGTGAAATACGTCG
The DNA here is from genome assembly GCA_049642465.1 of Vicinamibacterales bacterium. GTDB lineage: Bacteria > Acidobacteriota > Vicinamibacteria > Vicinamibacterales > 2-12-FULL-66-21 > CAWDPQ01. The sequence continues at coordinate 11,323 of JBAROV010000237.1, read as the reverse complement.
GCAGCAATCATCCGTTCGACATTTCCATGGCGGCCCGAACACTCGTGACCTCCAACGGCGTCCACATTTCCGACGAGATCTGGCTGCTGGAACCCAGAAAGTAACCCGGCGTCATGAAACCCACCTTCTTCAAATCCGCGGAAGAATTCAGGACCTGGCTCGGGCAACACCACGCATCAGCCAAAGAGCTCCTGGTTGGGTTCTTCAAGGCGGGGAGCGGCCGAGGAGGGATCACGTATCAGGAGGCGCTCGACGAAGCGTTGTGCGTCGGCTGGATAGATGGGGTGCGAAAGCGACGGGACACCCTGAGCTATACGATCCGCTTCTCACCGCGGCAGCGCCGCAGCATTTGGAGCGCAGTGAACATCCGACGGGTGGGAGAGTTGACCAAGGCGGGCCGGATGTATCCGGCCGGGACGCAGGTCTTTGAAAGCCGAGATCCTGCTCGTTCGCAGGCCTACTCGTACGAACGCGAAGCATCGAGGTTCGATCCGGCGTCGGAACGGTGCTTCCGCGCCAATCAAACGGCCTGGCGCTTCTTCGCAGCGCAGGCCCCTTCGTATCGCCGCGCCATTACCGGATGGGTAATGAGCGCCAAAAAGGAAGAAACACGATGGCGACGTCTCGACCAGTTGATCGCACATTCGGAACACCAGCAGCGAGTTGGGCTCCTGTCACCGTCGCGTTCGCTCTTGCCCTCATCGCCGCGTCGGAAGCGAAAGTAGTTGGCCAGGCTGCACGGTACTTTCCGGCCCGCGGCGAGTGGCAGACGCGCACGCCAGACCAGTCCGGGATTGACGCGGCGAAGCTCGACGCGGCGATCAAGTTTGCCATTGCGAGCGAGAACCCGGCGACGAAGGATCTTGCCGTTGATTTGGCCACGACGTTTGGCCGCGAACCGTTTGACACCGCGATAGGGCCGGTGAAGCCGCGAGGCGCACTCAACGGGCTCGTCATCCACAAGGGCTACGTCGTCGCACAGTGGGGCGAGACGTCGCGCGTGGACATGACCTTCAGCGTCACGAAGAGTTTTCTCTCGACCGTCGTCGGGCTTGCGTGGCAGCGCGGGTTGATCAAGAACGTCACCGACCGAGCGCGGGATTACGTGCTGCACGATGAGCCCGGCGCGCTCTTCGAAGGTCCGCACAATTCCAAAATCACATGGGAGCACCTGCTTCGCCAGACGAGCGATTGGCAGGGCACGTTATGGGGGAAACCCGATTGGGCCGATCGTCCGGAAGGAGAGCGCCCCTCGGATTGGCCGAATCGCAAACTGAGCGAGCCAGGCACGCGATACAAGTACAACGACGTGCGAGTCAACGTGCTCGCGCTGGCCGCGTTGCACGTCTGGCGGCGTCCTTTGCCGCAAGTGCTGCGCGACGAGCTCATGGAACCGATAGGCGCTTCGTCTACCTGGCGTTGGTACGGCTACGACAATGCGTGGATCGATCTCGACGGGATGCGGGTGCAGTCGATGACTGGCGGCGGCCATTGGGGAGGCGGCATGTTCATTTCGGCATGGGACATGGCGCGGTTCGGCTACTTGTTTCTGAGAAACGGCCGTTGGAACGACCGCGAACTCGTCTCGCCGAAGTGGATTGAGATGGCCCGCACGCCGGGGCCGGCGAACCAGACATACGGGTACATGAACTGGTTCCTGAATACCGGCCGGAAGCCATTGCCTTCAGCTCCGGCGAGCGCGGTCACGTTTCAGGGGAACGGCAGCAACATTATCTATGTAGATTGGGAGAACGACCTCGTGGTCGTCGTGCGGTGGATCCAGCAACGCGCGCTGGATGAGTTCATCGGCCGGGTGCTGGGATCGTTCGCCACCACTTCGCCCTCCGGGCGCTAGCCTTCCCATCCGACGTCATGTCCGACGCACGCACCGACTCGCCTGCCGTCACCTACGGAAGCTATCTGCAGATTGATGCCCTGCTGAGCCTTCAGAAGCCACGCTCCGAGGGACCCGAACACGATGAAATGCTCTTCATCGTCATCCATCAGGTCTATGAGCTGTGGTTCAAGCAGTTGTTGCACGAATTCGATCGCGCCGTGGCGCTGCTGCGGAAGAACGATGCCGTCCGTGCGCAGCATACCTTCAAGCGGATCCTCACGATTCTCAAGGTGCTCGTGGCGCAGCTCGACATCCTCGAGACGATGACTCCGCTTGAATTCATGTCGTTTCGCAGCCGGCTCGAGGCGGCCAGCGGATTTCAGTCTGATCAATTTCGTCAAATCGAGTTCGTGCTCGGGCAGAAATCGCGGCACGCCATCGAGCGATTTGCCGAAGGCACTCGATCGCGGACCGAGCTCGACCGGCGATGGCATGAGCCAACTCTGTGGGATGCGTTCCTCCACTATCTCAGTCGTGAGGGTTATCCGGTTCCGCAGTCGCAACTCCAACGCCAGCCAACGGCGGCCATCGAACCTTCAGCAGAGATCCAACAGATCCTGATCGACTTGTACAAAAGGGACCCCCGCAACAGCGAGGTCTGCGAACGGCTGGTGGATCTCGATGAGGGCGTTCAGGAGTGGCGCTACCGTCACGTCAAAATGGTCGAGCGAACGATCGGCACGAAACGGGGGACAGGCGGGTCGACTGGTGCGCGGTATCTTCAGGCCACGGTCGGCCGGCCTGCGTTCCCGGATCTGTGGGAGATACGCGGCGTGCTGTGAGCGGCGATTATTGCTTCTGAAGCCGGAATCACCGCCTGCGAGGCGACTCCGGTGCCGCACGCAACGGCCGCGAGCGCAGCGGCAAGCGCCGCGTGCGGACCGGCAACGTTGATGGCGATCGCCATGAGCGCCGCAGCGACGAGGAACGCGCCGATGTACTCGCCGGTCGGCTTCCTCGACATCAATACGCACAACACCGCGAACCCGACGGCCAGCGCGGTTCGGAGCAGTTCTCGAATCATATCGAAGGCGCCCCAATCGGTGTAGCCGTGAATCCCGGCACCAAAGTACGCCGAAATCACCAAGGCGAGGACGGCGACCGCAAGAGCGAATCTCCGCTGCACATCCATGGCGGTTGGCGTACCCGCGCGTGCCGCGGCGGCGAGCAGGAAGAGCAGAAACGCCGTTGCAGCGGGAAACCAGTTGATCGGGATTCCGGTGTCCGCCCGCGGCATCACACGAGCAGCCGCCGCTGAGAGCGGAACACCAACTGCCGCGATCAGCGCGGCGATCCCGCCAATCCTCGCCGCGGCATCCGCGTCGACATGCCACGTCAGGGTCTGTGCCGGGGCGTTGCGTGCGGCCTCTCGCAGCCAGATCAAGAGTCCCAGGAGGAAGCAGAGCGTTCCAAAGAGTTCCAGCACGCCTTCTTCGAGAACGAGCAAGGCGTCGTGCGCGAAGCGCGCCCACGACTCAGGATCGGCGCCCGCGCCATGAATCAGCGACATCTCGATCTGCTCGAGGATCGGGTCGAACAGGTAGAGGGCCGTTCCGATGACGAAAAACCGGAATGCCAGGGGCACGCGACGCATGTGCATCCATGCGAACGCGAGGATGTAACCGGCCGTGGCCAGAATCGGCAGCGCCAGTACGTAAACCCAGCCCCACGCCGAGTCGCCGAAGAACACGGCCATCCCGAGGCGCTCGTGCATCGAACCAATCTCGTCGAACGAGAGCAGCGCGAACACCCCGGCGATCACCAGCCATCCATGCCGCAGCCACGGCGGCGTCCAGACGGCGTCCGACACTGTCCGAATCGTGTAGGCCGCGAGCGCGCAGACTGCAACCGCGAGCAACAGCATCGAGGAGTACCACGACGCGATGACGTTTTCCGTGGCGAGGTGTGTCTGCACCAGGACGTACTTGAGAAAACTTCGTCCCAGTGCTTCGTACTCCTCCCGCTGTGTCCACGCGATCAGGAAAACGATGGTGCCCAGCGTAAAGAAAGCATTTATCGCGCTAAGGATGAGTCCGATGCGGGGGAGCGTACGGCCGCCGAGAGGGAGCCGAAGGAAGACCACGCGGCGAGCACAAGCAAGAAACGGTTCAGAAGAGGTGCAGAAAGCGTTCAGGGAGGCGCGAACCTCCCTGAACGGCAGTGCTAGCGCTTGATATCCTCGCCGATGTCCTCAATCGTCTCGCCGACTTTGCGACGTGCGCGGCCGAATCCTTCCTGTACGCTGCCGGCCGCCTCATCAGCCACACCTTCGTCGTGGAGCCGCTCGTTATCGGTCAAATCTCCAACCGCCTGCTTCATCTTTCCCTTGGCTTTGTCGACGCGGCCATCCAATTCGTCGCGGTTCATCAGACACCTCCGCTGATTAGCCCTTCAAGAACCGGTGCCTGAACCGTTTTCACCGCACCTGAACCGTTTCGAACCTCACCCTTGCACCGTTCCCAACCCTCTGTTATATTTGCAAGGTTCTGGTGGGTCCTGGGACACCCTATCTAGGGCCCGACTCCTGCGGGACTCCCCGCAAACGACGACGCCTTTCAAGGCGCGCACCATAAACCATATAGGGTAAGCCAGTTCCGGGTGCCGGACCGCTTTGCGGTTCCCTAGGCCCGGAGCAACTGAGTCGATCGATCGCGGGACACCCGTACGATCGGCGATTGTCTGCGCGCGAGGCGTGCAGTAAGCGGAGTTTTGAGTAGTGCCGACCATCAGTCAGCTTGTGCGTCAGGGGCGTGAGAAGGTCCTTACCAAGACCAAGAGTCCAGCCCTGCAGAACAGTCCGCAAAAGCGCGGCGTCTGCGTCCGCGTCTTCACGCAGACACCAAAGAAGCCGAATTCGGCGCTGCGCAAGGTCGCCCGAGTGCGACTGACGAACGGCATCGAAGTGACGACCTATATCCCGGGCGTTGGCCACAACCTGCAGGAGCACTCGCTCGTGCTCATTCGCGGTGGGCGAGTCAAGGACCTGCCGGGCGTGCGCTACCACGTCGTCCGCGGGACACTCGATGCGGTGGGTGTGCAGGGACGCAAGCAGGGGCGATCGAAGTATGGAGCGAAGAGGCCCAAATCGTGAAAATTCGTCAGTCGCTGGTCGCTAGTCGGTAGTCGGTAGTCGAGAGAACGCAGATGCCCAGACGTAGAGAAATACCCAAGCGCGAAGTGCCACTCGATCCGCTGTACAGCAGCTCGCTCGTCACGAAGTTCATCAGCACGCTGATGCGCGACGGCAAGCGCAGCACGGCCGAGCAGATCATGTATGGAAGCCTGGCGTCCATCCAGGAAAAGACTGGAGACGATCCGCTCAAGGTTTTCAAGAAGGCCATCGAGAACGTCAAGCCTGCGCTCGAAGTGAAGTCACGTCGCGTCGGCGGCTCGAACTATCAGGTGCCGGTGGAGGTCAACCCGAACCGCCGGTTGTCGCTCAGCATCCGTTGGCTGGTCGGCTACGCGCGCGAGCGCGGCGACGGCAAGACGATGAAAGAAAAGCTGGCGAACGAATTGATGGATGCGGCGAACCTTCGAGGCGGCGCCGTGAAAAAGAGGGAAGACGTTCACCGCATGGCTGAAGCCAACAAGGCGTTCGCGCATTATCGCTGGTAGCGCCCGAGGCGCCGGAGGGGAGCGGCCGGAGGCCGCCGCCGAGGGCGCAGCGAGCGGGGGTGGGGCCCCGCGAGCCGTGATAAAAGCAGACGCGAGGCTCGAGCAATAGAAATGCCCAGGCAGACACCATTAAATCGGACGCGCAACATCGGCATCATGGCCCACATCGATGCCGGCAAGACCACCACGACGGAACGGATCCTGTTCTACACGGGCATCACCTACAAGATTGGTGAGGTCCATGAAGGGACGGCCGTGATGGACTGGATGGAGCAGGAGCAGGAGCGTGGGATTACCATCACCTCCGCTGCGACGACCTGCTTCTGGCGCGATCACCGAATCAACATCATCGACACGCCCGGCCACGTCGACTTCACCGCGGAAGTCGAACGATCGCTGCGCGTGCTCGATGGAGCTGTGGCCGTATTCGACTCGGTCGCCGGTGTCGAACCGCAGTCGGAAACCGTGTGGCGTCAGGCCGACAAGTACCGCGTGCCGCGCATCTGCTTCGTCAACAAGATGGACCGCATCGGCGCGGACTTCAAGCGGACGTTCGATCAGATCATCAGCAAGCTAGGCGGTAACCCGGTGGCGGTTCAGCTGCCGATTGGCAGTGAAGACAAGTTCGTCGGCGTGGTCGATCTCGTCAGGATGAAGTCCATTACCTACAAAGACGAGACGATGGGCGCCGATTACATCGTCGGTGAGATTCCGGACTCGATGCTGGACGAGGCGAAGCATTATCGCGAGCAGCTGATCGAGAAAGTCAGCGAAGCCGACGACAAGCTCCTCGAAAAATATCTGCACGGCGAGGAAATCAGCGAGGATGAGATCCGGGGCGCGCTGCGAAAGCGCGTCATCTCGTCGGTCCACACCAAGGGCGAGAAGGCCGAGCCGGCGTTCGTCCCCGTGATCTGCGGGTCTGCCTTCAAGAACAAGGGCGTGCAGCCGCTCCTCGATGCGGTGGTGGACTACCTGCCGTCACCGGTGGAGGTTCCGCCGATCGTTGGGTTCGATCCCAACAAAGGACCCGAGGCGCTCGTCGAGCGCCCTGCGGCAGACGATGCGCCGTTTGCGGCGTTGGCGTTCAAGATCATGACCGACCCGTTTGTGGGTCAGTTGACGTTCATCCGTGTGTATTCCGGCGTCATGACCGCCGGCTCAACGGCCTACAACGCGACCAAGCAGAAGAGTGAGCGTCTCGGTCGCTTGCTGAAGATGCACGCGAACAAGCGCGAAGAGATCAAGGAAGTCTACGCCGGAGACATCGCCGCGGCCGTGGGTCTGAGGACCGTTTCAACCGGTGACACGATCTGCGACGAGAAGAAACCGGTCGTTCTCGAGGCGATGGATTTCCCGGAACCGGTCATTTCCCTCGCCATCGAGCCGAAGACGAAGGCTGACCAGGAAAAGCTCGGGACCGGCCTGCAGAAACTGATGGCCGAGGATCCGACCTTCCGTGTCAAGACCGATCAGCAGACCGGTGAGGTGGTCATTGCCGGCATGGGTGAGTTGCACCTCGAAATCATCGTTGACCGCCTGAAGCGCGAGTTCAACGTCGATGCGAGCGTTGGCCGGCCGCAGGTGGCCTACAAGGAAACGCTCACGCGTCCAGCCGACGGCGAGATGAAGTACGCGAAGCAGACGGGCGGCCGCGGTCAGTACGGCCACGTCAAGATTCACCTCTACCCGGGCGAGCCGGGATCCGGTTACGTCTTCGAGAACGAGATCACGGGTGGTGCGATTCCGAAGGAGTACATCAAGCCGGTCGACGAGGGGATCAAGGAAGCCCTCACGCGTGGCGTGCTCGCCGGGTATCCAGTCGACGACGTGCGGATCGAGCTCTACGACGGTTCGTTTCACGAGGTTGACTCGTCGGAGATGGCGTTCAAGATTGCCGGCTCGATGGCGTTCCAGGACGCCGCCAAGAAGGCGAAGCCCGTGCTGCTCGAGCCGATCGTCCGCGTGGAGGTTGTCGTCCCGAAGGAGCACCTCGGCGACGTCATGGGTAATCTGTCGAGCCGTCGCGGCCACATCCAGTCGCAGGAGGATCGCGGAGGCACGCAGATCATCAACGCCCGAGTGCCGCTCGCCGAGATGTTCGGCTACGCGACCGACCTTCGTTCGCGCACGCAGGGACGCGCGACCTATTCGATGCATTTCGACCGCTACGAGCCGGCGCCGAGTAATGTGAGCGAGGAAGTCGTGGCAAGAGTGCAGGGGAAGACCTAGGACTCGGGGCTCGGGATGAAGGCGATTGAGCCGTAGCGGTGTACAGCAGCGCCTGCGGCCCGGGCGAGAGCGAGCGGGGGTGGGGCCCCGCGAGCATTTGGATAAAGCAGACAGAAACGCAGGACATAGCGATGGCGACAGCATTCAGCGACAAGATCCGTATCCGCTTGAAGGCATACGACAACCGGGTGCTCGATCAGTCAACGACGGAGATCGTGGATACGGCGCGGCGCACGGGCGCTCGGCTGGCCGGCCCGATTCCGCTTCCGACTGAGAAAAACAAGTGGACGGTGCTCCGTTCGCCGCACGTGGACAAGAAGTCGCGCGAGCAGTTCGAACTGCGCACGCACAAGCGGCTGATTGACATCTTCGAGCCCACACCGCAGACGGTCGATGCGCTGATGAAGCTCGATCTGCCGGCCGGTGTGGACGTGGAGATCAAGGCGTTCGGGAAGGAACACAAGTAGAGCGGCCTGCGGCCCCGCGAGCATTGAGAGAAGCGAACGGAAATGCTGAACGGAATCATCGGCAAAAAGATCGGAATGACCCAGCTGTTCTCGCCGGACGGCACGGTCACGCCAGGCACCGTCATCCAAGCCGGTCCCTGCGTCGTCGTGCAGGCGAAGTCGGTCGAGACCGACGGGTATCAGGCCGTGCAGGTCGGGCTGGTTGAAGAACGGCCGGCGCGCGTGCGGAAACCGCTCGCGGGGCATTACAAGAAAGCCAACGTTCCCCCAACACGCGTCCGCCGTGAGCTGAAGCTCGTGAAGGGCGCCGAGGCGCCGAAGGCCGGCGATCAGATTCTGGTGAACACCGTCTTCAACAACGGTGATCGCGTGGACGTGATCGGCATCAGTCGAGGCAAAGGCTTTCAAGGGGTGGTGCGGCGCCACAACTTCCGCGGCGGCGCGGCGACGCACGGTTCGATGTTTCACCGTGCGCCCGGGTCGATCGGCGCGTCCTCATTCCCGTCACGCGTCGTGAAGGGGATGCGCGCGGCCGGCCGCATGGGCGGCGATCGCGTCACGATTCGCAATCTGCGCGTCGTGTCGATCGATCCGGAGAACAACCTGCTCGTGGTGCACGGAGCGGTTCCTGGCGCGCCCGGCGGGTATGTGGTGGTGCGAAAGGCCGTGGCCGCGAAGCCGGAGTCGAAGCCGCAAGTTGAGAAGGCGTCGAAGACGACGGTCGCGAAGAAGCCGAAGAAATAGCGCTCGGCTTCCAGCCACCAGCTTCCAGCTGAGTGGCCGTGCTGGGATGAAGTGAATACCGGCAGCAGGGGTTGAATCAGCAGCGCCTGCGGCCGCTGCCGAGCGCGGAGGCGCGAGGCAGCCGCGAGCGGGGGTGGGGCCCCGCGAGCATTAATAAATGAAGATCGAAATCGTCAATTCAGATAACAAGAAGGTCGGCTCGCTCGACCTCAACGACGACATCTTCGGCGGACGCGTCACGGCCGGCCTCATCTGGGAGGCCGTGGTCCAGGAGAACGCCTCCGAGCGGCGCGGCACGCACGCCACGAAGAATCGCGCCCTGGTCAGCGGCAGCGGCAAGAAGCCGTGGCGGCAGAAGGGCACGGGGCGCGCGCGGGTTGGCGAGATCCGCAATCCGCTGTGGCGCAAGGGCGGCACCGTCTTCGGACCGCAGCCACGGAGCTACGCGTACGAAGTGCCGAAAAAGGTGCGGCGCGGAGCGTTGCGCGCGGCGCTCGCGCAGAAGCTTCAGGACGGCGCCCTGGTCGTGGTGGACAAGCTCGAAAGCGAAGATGGCAAGACCAAGTCGACCGCCACGATGCTGAGGACGCTGGGCGCCACCGGAAAGACGCTCGTGATTGACGTCAAACCGCAGGATGACTTCGTACTGTCGGCACGCAACATCGCCGGGGTTCGTCTGGTGGCAAGCGGACGCGTCACCGCGCGCGACGTGATGGACACCTCACGTGTGATCGCCACGCGCGAGGCCATCGAGAAACTGCAGGAATCACTGGGCAGGAAGCTGGAAGCAGGAAGCTGACCATGAAACTCACGGACGTGATCAAGCGACCGCTCATCACCGAGAAGACGACGCTGCTGCGCGAGGGGAATCGGACGGTTGTCTTCGAGGTTGCGGCCAACGCCACGAAGGTCGACATCAAGCACGCGGTCGAGAAGCTGCTCAACGCGAAGGTCGAAGGCGTGCGGACGTCGATATCCCACGGCAAGATGAAGCGTCAGGGACGATTCATCGGCCAGCGGTCCGATTGGAAGAAGGCGTACGTCAAGCTCCGGGAAGGCGAAAAAGTGCCCGAGTTCCTGGAAGGCGCGTAGCAAGGGAAAAGGGACAAGGGACAAGGGAGAAGGGCAAGGGTTTTCGACATGCCTATCCGCAATTACAGGCCGACATCGCCGGGACGCCGGTTTCAGACTGTTCAGGTGTTCGACGAGATCACCCAGACGGAGTCGCACAAGCCGCTCACCGAGCCGATGCGGAAGTCGGGCGGCCGCAACAACCATGGGGAGCTGACGTCGTGGTGGCGGGGCGGGGGTCACAAGCGCAATTACCGTGTCATCGACTTCAAGCGGGACAAGAAGGACATTCCCGCCAAGGTCTCCACCGTCGAGTACGACCCGAATCGCTCGGCGCGCATTGCGCTGCTGACGTACGCCGATGGCGAAAAGCGCTACATCCTCCAGCCGCTTGGCTTGAAGGTTGGCGACACGATTATCGCCGGCGACAGCGTGGACATCCTTCCGGGAAACTCGCTGCCGCTCAAGAACATTCCGCTCGGAACCATGGTGCACAACGTGGAGTTGAAGCCGGGCAAGGGTGGCCAGATCGCACGCAGCGCGGGTTCATCCGTCCAGCTCGTGGCCAAGGAAGGCGAGTACGCGTCGGTCAAGATGCCGTCAGGAGAAATCCGGAAGATCAACGTCGAGTGCCTGGCCACGATCGGGCAGGTCGGCAATGTCGACCACGAGAACGTCTCGATCGGCAAGGCGGGGCGGAGCCGATGGCTTGGGAAGCGTCCGCACGTGCGTGGCGTGGCCATGAACCCGGTTGACCATCCACTGGGGGGCGGCGAAGGAAAGACGTCGGGCGGGCGCCATCCAGTGTCGCCGTGGGGCACTCCGACGAAGGGCTACAAGACGAGAAACAAGAAATCGACGGATCGCTTCATTGTCGAGCGCCGAAAGAAGTAAATCGGTCGTGCTGGGATTACGGTGAAACCCTGCAGGCGTTGAATCAGCAGCGCCTGCGGCCCACGCGAGGCGCGAAGCCGCCGAGCGCGAGCGAGCGGGGGTGGGGCCCCGCGAGCATAAAAAAATGTCCAGATCACTCAAAAAGGGTCCCTTCGTCGATGTTCCCCTTCTCGAGAAGGTGGAAGTCATGAACCGTGGAGGGGACAAGAAGGTCATCAAGACCTGGTCGCGACGGTCGACGGTCGTACCGGAAATGGTGGGACACACCATCGCGGTGCACAACGGAAAGAAGTTCATTCCGGTGTACATCACGGAAAACATGGTGGGCCACAAGCTCGGTGAGTTTGCGCCGACCCGCCAGTTCAAGGGGCACACCACCAAGAGCGACAAGGCGGCGGCC
>JBAROV010000063.1:0-4635 GCA_049642465.1 Vicinamibacterales bacterium | reverse complement strand
CGACCGCCGGCGTCCATTGATGATGGCGGCCACACGATCTCCTGGCTGGAAGCCGTGCGCGTCCACGAACATCTCGCTGGCCAGTACCTCGTCCGCACGCGTGGGATCGACCCAGCGGCCGCGACGGAGATAGACATCGTTGAGCGGCGGACGACCGCGTTCAGGAAGCGAGATCAGACGGCCCGTGGCCGGTTCCGACATGCCCCGGACGTCGAGCGTCACGTCGGCGACGACGCGAGTGGCCACCGATTCGACTCCGGGGATCGCCGCGATGCGCCGTTCGAGGCTCGACGGCGCACGCTTCAACATCGCGAAGACATCGGCGAACCGAGCGGTCTCGTAATAACTGGCGCGCGTCCGCTGCAGCGACTCGAAATTCGACAGATACATGACGAACATGGCGACCCCGGCGGCAATCACGGCGCCAATCGCGGCCGACTGTCCTTTCATCTGCCAGAGATCGCGCAGGAGTTTGCGGTCGAGCGCCCGCAACCGGGCCGGCATCTTCACCATTGGAGCTCGCTCGCCTGCACTTTCGTGGTGTTGCGCTGAACGCCCGCTATACGGCCGTCGAAGAGCCGCACCACGCGGTCGGCCATTCCGGCAATCGCCGCGTTGTGCGTGATCACGACGGTCGCTGTGCCCAGCTCGCGGTTGACGCGCTCGATGGCCTCGAGCACGACGACGCCGGTGGTGATGTCCAGCGCCCCGGTTGGCTCGTCGCACAACAGCACGTCCGGACGTTTGGCGATGGCGCGCGCGATGGCGACGCGCTGCTGTTCACCGCCGGACAGTTGCGCAGGAAAGTGATCGAGACGATGGTCGAGACCAACCATGCCGAGCGCCTGCTCCGGCGTCATCGGCCGTTCCACCAGTTCCGTAACCAGCGCGACGTTCTCGCGCGCCGTCAGGCTGGGGATCAGGTTGTAGAACTGAAAGACGAAGCCAACGTGCGTGCGCCGGTAATCGGTGAGCGCCGCCTCACCCGCCGTGGTGAGATTGTGGTCCTTGTAGATCACCTCGCCGGCCGTGGGCACGTCCAACCCACCCAGAATATTGAGGAGCGTGGATTTTCCGGAGCCCGATGGCCCCAACAACACGACGAACTCGCCGGCCGAGACTTCGAAGTCGATGCCGCGCAGGGCTTCGACCGTCACCTCTCCCATGTGGTAGATCTTCGTGATGTTGCGCGCGGCAAACACCACGCCACGTTCCATTGCCGTTTGGGACATCGGGTTCCTTCGAGCCGCGCCTTGGATTCGTTCCAGCCGATAGGCGAGATCATGACATGAGTGCGACGACGAGATCCGCGGAGTTGTTGCCCGCTCCGGGGATCCCGCTTTTGTATTTCGCGCTGGCACACGTCAGCCTGGCCGCAGCCCTCGCCATTCTGATCGTGCAACCCGGCATGCCGGCGGGATTCTTCCACCACCCACGCGTGATCGCGGTCCTTCACCTTGTGACGCTCGGTTGGATCTCATCGTCCATTCTCGGCGCCTTCTACATCGTCGCGCCGCTGGCATTGGGGATGCCGTTCCGACCAGATTGGAAGGATCGGGTGTGGTTCGGCGCCTATGCCGTCGGGACGAGCGGCGTCGTCGCGTGCTTCTGGATCGGCCAGTACCGCGGAATGGCGTGGTCCGCGTTGTTCGTGGCTGGCGCGCTGTCTCATGTCGCCGTGCGCGCGTGGGCTGGGCTCCCTCGCTCACCGGCGCCGTGGCCGGTCAAGGTGCATATCTTCCTGGCGTTTGCCAATGTGCTAGGGGCGGCGATGTTCGGCATCGTCATCGGTCTGAACCGCGTGTTCGGCTGGTTTGCCTGGGCGCCGATGACGACGGCGTTCGCCCACGGACATCTCGCGGCCGTCGGATGGGCGGTCATGATGGTCATCGGCCTCTCGTACCGACTGGTGCCAATGATTCTGCCGGCCGCAATGCCCACGGGCCGTTCGCTCGTGTGGAGCGCCGTGCTCTTGCAGGCCGGGGTCATGACGCTTGCCGGGGCGCTCGTGAGCCATTCGACGTGGTCCTGGACAGGCGCGTTGTTCATCGTCGCTGGATTGATGGCGTTCGTGGCTCGGGTGCGGACGATCGTAGGCCAGAAGCGCCCGGCGCCGGCTGCGCTGCCGCGTCCGGACTGGGCAACATGGCAGACGCACGTGGCGTTCGGCTGGCTGATGGTTGCCGTCGCGAGCGGTCTTCTCCTTGTTCTGCCGCTGCCGCTTGCCTGGATGATTCCGCTGGGCTGGATTTATGGGGTTGCGGGACTGATTGGGTTCCTCGCCCAGGTCGTCGTGGGCATCCAGGGACGCTTACTCCCGATGCACGCGTGGTACCGCCAGTTGCAGGCTGCGGGCGGTAAGCCGCCCGCCCACTCGGTTCATGCGCTCGCGAGTCCCACGCTCGCGAAATGGACGCTCTTTGCGTGGGCCGGCGGCGTCCCGGTTTTGACGGTCGGCCTCGCGGCATCCGTCCATACGGCTGTTGCCGCCGGGTCCGCTCTGCTGCTGGTTGGCGTGGCCCTCAACGCAGCCCAGGCCCTGAACGTCCTCTCGTCTTCCGCTTGAGTGCTGCCATCCGGCCTCGACGCCACAACGGTTCGCTATTGCCGTCCCTGCTTGGATGCATGAGAATACGCGCATTCGAGTGAGCGCCACTCGGCCAGAGCCGGCCATCACCATGCATTCGACCGAGGGTCCGCGCGAGGAGCAGAGCCATGAAAAGTAAGAAGACGAAGAAGATGCAGCGCGAGATGACGCGCCGCGAATTCGTTGGCGGCGCGGTGGCCGCCGCGGGAGTGATCACAGGCGCCCCCGCGTTTCTCCGCGGTCAGAACCTCAACAACAAGTTGAACATTGCCTTCATCGCGGCTGGCGGGCGGGCGCGCGCCAGCATGAACGAGTTGACGATTGTTCCGGGCCGGCCCGCCGGCGGCAGAGGACGCGGTGGCGCGCCGGACCCGAACGCCGGGCCGCACCCTGATGAAAACGTGACGATCCTCTGCGATGTGAACAACAACGCCATCGAGTCGGCGGCCGATACGTATCCAAAGGCACGGAGGTTGAACGATCTTCGGAAGGTGTTCGATCACCTGAGCGAATTCGATGCGGTCGTCGTGGCCACGACCGAGCACACCCATGCGTTCGCGACCTACCTCGCGCTGACGCACGGCAAGCACGTGTACTGTGAGAAGCCTCTGACCTACAACGTGTGGGAAGCCCGGCTCATCCGCGAGACGGCCGCAAAATATCCGAAGCTCTCGACGCAGATGGGCAATCAAGGCCACGCGTCACCCATGCGCCGGCGCGTCAAAGAAGTCCTCAACACCGGCGTGATCGGCCCTGTACGCGAGGTCCACGTCTGGGCCGAACGCGCGTGGGGTCTGCAGGACGCCGCGTCCGCCGAGAAGTTCGACAAGCCGCACGGTTTCTGGAACGGCATTCAAATCGTCGATCGCTTCAAGGAAGAGATGCCGGTTCCCGAACATCTGCAGTGGGATCTCTGGCTCGGACCAGCACCGGCGCGACCCTACCACGACACGTATTTCCCGGGGCCTCGCTGGTATCGCTGGTGGGACTTCGGCAACGGCACGATGAGCGATCTCGGCAGCCACGACAACGACGTTCCGTACACCGTGCTCGACATCAGGCAGCCGCTGACGATCGAGGCGTACTCGCCCAACGTGCCCGTCGCACACAAGGAACTCGCGCCCGCGACGATGAGAGTGACGTACGAGTTCGGCGCGTCCCCGTCGGGAGCGCCACCGGTGAAACTCTTTTGGTATCAGGGAGACATCAAGCCGCCAGGCTGGGTACCGGAGTGGGGTGGCCGGTCGAACCTGTTCATCGGTGACAAGGGCATGCTTCTGAGCGTGGGCAACAACGTGAAGCTCCTGCCGGAAGAGAAATTCAAGGACTTCGAGATGCCGCCAGAGACGTTGCCGCGCTCACCCGGTCACTGGGTCGAGTGGGTGAACCACGCCAAGGGTCAGGGTCCTGTGCCCGGTTCGAACTTCCAGTATTCCGGCTGGACGACCGAGGCGAACCATCTCGGTAACGTCGCGCATCGCGCCGGGAAAAAACTCGAGTGGGACTACCAGAACATGCGCGCCACCAACGCGCCCGAAGCCTCCCCGTTCCTCAAGCGCGAGTACCGGAAAGGGTGGGAAGATATTTTGAAAGCGTAGCGGCGATGCATCCCGCCGCGGTTCGTGCGTTCTTCTGGACTGTCGGTGTCGTGGCCATTGCCGCGACACTCTTCAGTCCGGGCAATTCCGAGGTGCGTGCCCAGGGTACGACGGTGAACCCTCTCGCCGCACGCATCGATCCCTACGTCGAGAAACAGCGCGTCATCGTCATGACCGACATCGCGAACGAGCCGGACGACCAGATGTCGATGGTGCGCTTCCTCGTCTATTCGAATCAGTTCGACGTCGAAGGCCTGATCGCGACTACGTCTACCTGGATGAAGAACAAAATCCGTCCCGATGTGATCCGGATGCTTGTGGACGCGTACGAGCAGGTGCGCCCGAACTTGAGTCGGCACCAGGCGGGATTCCCGACAGCTGACGCCCTGAGATCCGTGGTTGTGTCTGGTCAGCCGGCCTACGGAATGGCGGCGGTCGGCGAGGGCAAGC
>JBAROV010000216.1:0-2401 GCA_049642465.1 Vicinamibacterales bacterium | reverse complement strand
CGCCAGACCAGGTCAGGTGAGCCGTCACGATTGAAGTCGCCACGCACGGGCGGGTGAACGGGAGTAAATGTACTTGGCGCAAACGGAGTGAGCACAGACCGCGACGACTGAAACCGAATAGCACCCCTGAGCCGGGGCCCCTCGGGTTCGCACTGCTGTTCGAAGTCTGCCGCCAGCGCAGTCAGCGCCCTCGATGTACTGGAGGCGAAGGAGATCTCGTAAATGACGAAGCGCCCGACGAAACCGCTGTTCGTGCACGAACCAGATGTCGAGCCGACAAGGATGCCAGGGGAACTCGTCGCCTGGAATATGGCGACGGCACCCTCATAGGAGCCAGCTCTCAGCTGCTCGCCCACCGGCGCCTTCAGGTACACATTCCAACTGGCGCCATCCGAACCCTGGATGACCAATGTCACACGTGATTGATCCTCCTGGAGCGATGTCATGCGTGCATCCAACCAGATGTGACGCCGTGCCCGACCAACCGGGTCGCCACTTTGACTGTCGATCATGAACGCGTTGTCACGCAGACGCGCATCCTCTACACCGATGCCTGGAACGACTGCGTTGAAGATCGCCGAACACCGGTGAATCCAGTTGACAGCGATACTCGTTATGGAAGCGCCGTCGCATGCGCCGCTCCACCCGACGAAGCGAAAACCCGGAAGCGGCGCCGCCTGCAACTGAAGGCTGAATGGCATTTCGGCGGTTACGGTGCACGCGGAACGGCCGGGACCGCAATCGATTCCTGCACCCGTCACGATTCCGTTGATTGCCGGCTCAATCGTCAGCTTCGAGAGCGGAAATCGGCCGTCGAATGGGATGATACGAGCCCTCGTCGAATTGAATCGGACGGCGCCAATGAGCCGGCGTTGGTCCGGGGCGAACGTGCAAAGTGCCTCGAAGTCCGCCGCGAATGACAGCAGCGTGCCACCGGAACCGATGCTCATCTCGTGAATTACGAAACGAGCGACACTCCCACCGCAGCCGGAGATCGAAAACCCGCTTGAGCCGTAAAACTCCTGCTCGAATTCTCCGATGCCCAAGGGCTCACCACCAGTGCCAAAACCAACCGCGATTGTGGAGCCGGAGGCTGGCGACGTGAACGTCAAATGGACCGACGAAGACGATCCGAAAGCCGCAACTCTGGCCTCTTCACCGAGCCAGATGCTTCGATTCGGTGACGTCGAGGTGCCCAGCGTTTCGACATAGAGCGTCGCGGACGCGAATAATGGGTTATCGGGGGCGCCGCCCAGGGTTGGACCGAATACCGCAAAACATCGTTTCGCGCCGTCGACGTTCAGCGACGTAGTGGTGCTCCCACCGGTACAGTGCCCCGTCCATGCAAGGAACTCGTAGCCTGGTGAAGCAACAGCGTCCACTGGCACGGCCGCGCTCGAGCCGTACGCTTCGTCGCAATCGTCTCGCCCCCCATCGCCACAACTGATGCCGTCTCCTGTGACGTAGCCGCCGACGGTGGGGACGATGTGCAACGCGCGCAGCGGGTAGTCGCTGTCGAACGGCAGCAACGCGTTGAGACTCGAACGGTAACGAATGCTCCCGGCGATGTCTGGAGCACATTCGAAGTCCGCGGCAAAAGCAGTGACGGCGCCAGTGTCGTTGTCGACGACATACTCGTGTAACCTGAACCGCCCTCCCTGGTTACACAAGGATCTTTGCCCGGAGATCGACAGCATAGGTACGGTCGATGGCTGAGCGGGAGAGGACGACGTATACAGATAGTCTCCGGGAACCAGAACGGAACCCGTCGGTGCCCCGAAGGCGACATCGAACCAGACACGACCCGGTCCTGCAACGGTGAAGCGCACCACGTCCGGCGCGGACGTGGGATACCCCAACGCGGGCGTGATGGTCGATCTGCCCGGGGAATTCGCCGGCAGCTCGGGATAGACGAGTCTCGCGCGAAAGTCCACCGGCATCGCGATGATGTCCCTCGCCATGCCCTGGATGAAGAAGACACCGTCCGAATGGTCAGGAGATTGTGGCAAGCCGCTGCCGGGTGCGGGACTAAATACAGGCGTGCAGAAACGCCGTCTGTTGATAACGACCGCTGCAGACTCTTCGCCCACACAATCGCCGACCCATCCAAGGAACACGTAGCCTGCGGCGGGCACCGCCGTCAGTGCGACGAGAGTATCTGGCGCATATACCTCATCGCAGTCGACGCGCCCGGTGCCGCAGTCGATTCCGAATCCAGTCACGTAGCCATTGTCGGCGGACCCGACGGTCAGCGAGTAAACGGGGTAAGCGCCGTCGAACGGAACAAGGTTCGAACGCGTGGAGTTGACTCGAACTGCTCCGAAGAGCGCGGGCGTTCGCCCTTCGCAGTGTTGCTCGAAGTCCGCCGCGAATCTGCTCAGGCTTCCATCCGGACTGAGTT
>JBAROV010000192.1:0-48226 GCA_049642465.1 Vicinamibacterales bacterium | reverse complement strand
GGTCTCTGGTCTCTGGTCTCTGGTCTCTGGTCTCTGGTCTCGGGTCTCTGGTCTCTGGTCTTACCGAAGATCCGAGCCCCGAGCCCCGAGACTCACCTGTTCCACACATCTATCCCCCCCGCCTGTGGTGCCACTTCAGCACTCGCGGAGATTTTGCTGCTTGCGAGATCGATCATGACGACCGTCCCTGGCTCTGCGCCTACGCCTTCGACGGACACGAAGGCGTATCGCTGGTCTGGCGAGATCACGACGCCGTGAACAGCCTTCCGTGGGAGCGCGATAACGGCCGTTTCCTTCCCCGACGAGAGATCGACAATCGATGCCGACTGGTCGCGGCGATTCGTTGCCACCAATTTGCCATCGGTGGTCACCGCCAGGTTGTAAATCCCCTGGCGCGCGGGAATTCGCCGCACCAGTTTCCACTCGGCTACATCGATCTCGACAAGCTCGTTGGATCCGTTGCATGCCACAAAAACCGACCGTCCGTCCGAGGCGGGCTGCGCCCATGTCGGGGAGCACGCCTTCGTTGACGGCGTCGCGGCATCTGCGCCATGTCCCGCGTGCTCGCCGCGTCCGGCCGTCGCCGGCGCCGGAGGTGGACCGTCGGCGCCATGTTCCTTTCCAGCTGTCGTGATGAAGTAGCGCGAGACCCGGAGCTTGGACGTGTCGATTTCCACCAGCGTATCGTCCATCATGCAGGCCGAATAGTGTCGCGCTCCGGTCGGGTCGAACCGCGATCCATGCGGCATCAGACAGGTCGGGATACGCCTCACTTCCGACATCGTCGAAGTCTCGACCACCGAGACGGACGATCGGACGCGATCGCCGTGCAAATTGAAGTTCACGACATAGGCGAAGTCGCCGCCTGGAGAGATCTGTAGTGTGGCAGGAAACGATCCGAGCGTTACTCGCCCCGCAGGTTGATTGTCGCTGGTCGAGTACTTCCAGAGTGCGCCGAACGGCTGGCCGTGTGCCAACGAAACGTAGAACCAGCGGCCGTCCGGCGAAACCGCGAGGCCATGCGGACCGTCGACACTCGTGGGCATGAGGCCGGTCGGCATCTCGCGCTCTACTTTGGCGCCGCCGGGCCAGAATCGAACGAGAGAGATCCGATCGGCGGCTTCAGAGGCGACGTAGACCAGGTAGTCCTGTCGCGCCGCCTGGGACATTAACCCCTGCGAACAGACGAGAACGATTCCGAACAGAAGGATCAGGTGTCGCACTGCGGTGCAGCATACCCGATCCTTCCAGGCGCAGACGCGATCAGACGCGCTTAGCGTTGCACCCGCAACTGATCGACGACCTGCTTGACGCCGTCAGTCTCGCGCGCCAGTTGGAGCGCCTTCTGCCGCTGTGCGTCGGTCGCGACCACGCCGCTCAGGGTCACTGTGGTGCCGACGGTATCGACATCGATGTCGAGCGCTTTCACGGTGTCGTCGAGTGCCATCTTGGCTTTGATCTTGGCGGTGACGGCGCCGTCATTGATCGCCCGGCGCGCCTGATCGGCCGCGGTTGCTGTCGTCTCGCCCACCTTGGCACCGACTTCTCGAGCTTTTTGTGTGTCCACGCCAGTCGTCCCGACGGTCTGCCGGACATCGTCGCGGATCCGTCCACTGCCCCACCACCCCAGCAGGAAGGCACCGGCCCCGACAAGTACCACGATGAGCACCACGGCTCTCACAAGTGAACCCAACATTACACACCTCCGCTATTTCAACGAGACATGGAGCAGAAGTGATGCCGTTCCCGTTGGGAGGCGAAGCAATGGTCGAGATTCGTATTTCAGCGGACGGGCAACCCCTCAAGCACGCGACGAGCTTCCTGGGCCCCTTCGAAGTCCGGCTGCAGTTTCAAGGCACTCGAAAGGTGTTGCCGCGCGTTCTCGACATCACCGGCCTTCGCGTAGGCGAGGCCCAGATGTGAGTGATAGATCGGACTGTTCGCGTTTTTTGCCAGACTCGCCTTCAACGCTGGAATCGCAAGTGAGTGCAAGTCCTTCTTGTAATAGATGTAGCCGAGCGTGTCGTTCACGTCCGGATTGTCGGGCAGCTTCCGCTTGGCACTCTGAGCGAGTTGCAGCGCCACGTCGAGGTTTCCCCCCTGCGTCGCATAGATCCACGCGAGGTTATTGGCGGCAACGGCCGCATCCGGATCCAGTTCAACCGCCTTTTCGTAGCTGGCCCGAGCCGCATCGGGCTGTCCCTGCATCTGCTGGATCGTGCCGATCATCGTGAGCGCCCCAACCGGTTTCGGATCACGCTTCGCCAGGTTCTCGAATTCCGCACGGGCTACATCGAGCTTGCCCTGGCGAACGTACAACTGCCCCAGCGCCGCATAGGCCTGCAACTGGCCGGGATCCGTCTGCACGGTTCGGCGCAACAGCTCCTCCGCGCCTTTCTGATCGCCGCTGGCCGCGTAGACTCTGGCGGCCATCATGAGCAGCGGTCCGGTCGGTGTGCCTTTCTGCAGCCGCTCATCCACTCGCCGGCGCGCCTCCTGCACGTTCTTCGACGCAAGATCGAGTGCGACCTGACCACCCAGCACCTCGAGCGAATCCGGGGCGAGTGCACCGGCTTGATCGAAGTGCTTTCGCGCTTCGGCGCCCCTGTTCTGTAATCCCCGCAGCATTCCCATCCGGACCTGCACCGCTGCCGACTGCGGATACTGTTTCACGAGGGGCTCGAGCTCGGCTTCGGCACGCTGCAACTCGCCACGAGTCATCAGCCCCTGCACGAGGAGTAATTTCGCCTGCACATTGCGTGGCTGACTGCGCACGGCCTCTTCTGCAAGCTGCACCGACGTTTCGGACTGTCCCCGCGACAGATGCAGTTGGGCGAGCGCGACTTTCGCCTGCGTCGCGCGCGGATTCGCACGCAGCGCACCCTCGTACGCTTTGATAGCTTCCTCTGTCTGACGCCTCGCCGCTTGGACCCGTCCAAGCGTGAAGAGGGCGGGCGCGGAGTTCTTATGCGCCTCGACTGCGGCGGATGCGACCGGAAAGGCTTCTTCGATCTTCTGATCCGCCATCAGGAGCTCGGTCTTCAACAGCAGCGCCTGCAGGTTGGTCTTGTCCGTGGATAGCACGCTGTCGAGCCGCTCGTAGGCTTTCGCGCGGCGACCCCGCTTGTTGTCGAGCGCCGCCAGTCGAACGCCAGCCTCCGACGCCGTCTTGGCATCGCGTGACATCGGCTCCAGGATCGCGATCGCTCGGTCGTCCGCGTTGCGCGCGACGTAGAAATCTGCGAGCGTGAGTGCCGCCGCCGGAGTCTTGGTGATTTCATAGGCCTTCTGCAGATACGCCTCGGCATCCGCGGCGCGGTTAGTGGCGATATAAAAGGTCGCCAGGGCTCGATTCGCGGTCGCGTTCTCCGGGGCGATTTCCACGCTTTTCTTGAGCGCCGATTCCGCCTCCGCACCACGTCCCGTCACCCAGTAGAAATTCGCAAGCGCCATCTCGGCTTCGACCGACGTGGGGTCCATCTCCGTGGCTTTTTTGAAAGCCTTCTCCGCAGCTTCGGCGTTCTTGCGCCCAAGTTCCATGACCCCAAGCTGTGAGTACGTGGCACCGCGCTCAGGACTGAGTGAAATCGCCTCCTGAATCTGTGACACGGCAGCATCCAGGTCCTTGAGTCCGGCCAGCGAATTCGCGAGCAGCAGATGTCCGGGCAGGTTTTTCGGATCGCGCTCGAGCACTTTGTCCGCGCGAGCTCGCGCATCGTCGAACCGGCCGGCAATCAGCAGGACGTTCCCGGCTTTGACTTGCAGCGCCAGGTCCTCAGGCAGCAAGTCCGCGGCGCGCACCAACTCCGGAAGCGCTTTCGCAGGGTCGTTAGCCTTGAGGTACGTTTCCGCGAGTTTCTGCCGCGCGGGTCCGGCATTGGGCTGCTGCTGGACAGCGTTCCGGTATTCGATGATTGCCTCGGCGACCTTTCCGTCAGCCAGATACTTGTCCCCGGCCGCCAGGTGGCGGCGCATGGCCTCTTCGGGATTGCGTGAACAGCCAAGCGCAAAGACGGAGATACCGAAGAGCACGAACAACCACAACTGTCGCCGAGTAGCCATGTCTTGCCTCTTGTTCAGGTTACGGGAGTCGCAGGAAACCATACCGAGCGAAGCAAAGATGCCACCGCCTGCCTCCCCCGCTCCAAATCGCCGTAAACCATATGTTCGCAAATATTTCGAGGGATCGAACCGACAAAGTTGCTGCCGGTGGCGCCAAGAGTCATCCCCAAGGAAGACAATAGACCCTCAATACGGTGTCCTTAGTCAGGTCGGCAACCCCCCTGGCCCTGCTCGTCCCACTGATAAACTGCCCGTCGCGTGAAGATTCTGCTCATCGTCATCGACGCCGCCACGCCCCACGTGGTCTGTCCGGCTATTCGGACGGGACGGCTACCGGTGCTGCTCCAGCTCGTTGAAGCCGGAACCATGCACGAGAGGTCGGTCAGCATCTTTCCATCCATCACTCCCGCAGCGACGACGTCCATCATCACCGGTTGCTATCCTGCGGAGCACGGGATCGCCGGCGCTTCCTGGTTCGATCGCGCGCGTGACGAAGTGGCGTATTACGGCGATGACTTCTGGGTGATCGCCAGAGAAGGCTTCGGGGATTTCATCCGCGATTTTCTGCTGCGCCTGAATGGCGACCGTCTTCGCGCCCCAACGCTCTTCGAAATGGTCGAACGCAGCGGACGCTTGGCCGCCTGCCTCAACTATCTTGTATTTCGCGGTAACGTCCCCCACCGCGTCCGCATCCCTGGTCTGATCGCGGCGCTTCCAGGGGTGCCGTTCTCCGAGACCGTCGAGGGTCCGTCGATCCTCTGTTTGGGTGACTTCGTCGGCACACCCCGTCGGCACGGAGACAAGCTCGAGGAGAAGGGAGGCATGCTCCATCGTTTCGGTATGGACGACGGGTCAACCGGCGCGATGCTGATTGACCTGTTCGAGCAGGGAGGACTCCCCGACTTCACGGTGGCGTACTTTGCCGACAATGATTATCGCAGCCACGAGGTCGGTCCCTACCGCGCATTGGATGTGTTGGACAGAATCGACAAGGTTCTGGCAGATGCGTTCGCGGCAGGCGGTGGTCTCGATCGCGTCCTCAGCGATACCTGCATCATCATCACGTCCGATCACGGGCACTGTGAGGTACTCGAGGATGCCGCCCGGTCTGTCATACGACTGGACATGGTCCTCGGCAATCATCGTCAGGCCAAACTCGGTGGACCGTGGGGCTCTCGCGACGAGATCATGATTTGTCCGAACATGCGTGCCGCTCAGATCTATATACGCAATCCCTCATCAGACATGGTGACGAGGCTCGTGCGTGACGTACTCACTCACCCCCGTGTCGATCAGGTAATCTGCCGGACGGCCCTGGTCCGGGACGGACGGGATGGCTACTCCGTATTCACACGCAAGGGCGCAGTTGAATTTGCTCGCGGCGCAAACGACGATGCAGCCGTCGAGGACGCGTTTGGCGGCCGGTGGCGCTGGTCGGGGGAAGCATGCGCGCTGGAACTCGATCAGGATCGCCGCACGATTGTGTTCGATCAATACCCCAACGCGTTCGAGCGGATTGCCGGGGCGTTGGACCTTGAACAAAGCGGCGAAGTGTGGATAACTGCCAAGCCGGGGGCTGAATTCGAGGTACCCGGAGGCAAGGCACACGTGGGCGGCGCCTCTCACGGCGCGCTCCACGCACTCGATTCGTACAGCCCGATGATCGTGGCTGGAGGCGGTGCGCGGGCCACGCTGCCGCAGGACATGCGATCGATTGACATCGCACCGTTGTGCATGCAACTTCTTGGATTGCCCATGCGGTACCGGCCGGGTGATCCGCGTTAAAGCGAACCGTCCAACACACCAGTACTATTAGCTGTGTCCAGCGCAAATCCGATAACGGAGTTCCTCAACGCCATCGAGCGTGCCGCCAACCGCCAGGTGGACACTGCCCCGGTGGCACTCGCGACGGCTGATGCAGCGGGCCGGCCCTCCGTGCGCATGGTGCTGTTGCGTGGAGTCGATGAACACGGGTTCGTGTTCCACACGAACTACAACAGTCGCAAAGCAAAGGAACTTTTCGCGAACCCGCACGCTGCCCTCTGTTTTCATTGGCACACGCTCGAAGAACAGATCCGGGTCGAAGGCCGAGTGGAGCGCCTCGCCGACGAGGAGTCCGACGCGTATTTCACAAGCAGACCGCGTGGCAGTCAGCTCGGTGCCTGGGCGTCCGACCAAAGCGCCGTTCTTGCGTCACGCGAAACGCTTGAAGAGGCATATCGCGAGGTTGAACGGCGATTCGAAGGCAAGCACGTGGCCCGGCCGCCATTCTGGGGTGGCTTTCGGCTTGTCCCGGAACGTATCGAGTTCTGGTTCGGACGCCCGGATCGGCTGCACGATCGACTCTGCTACACGCGCGACGGCGCCGCCTGGAAGATTGTACGGCTGTACCCGTAACTCCGGTCGGTCTGAGCCCGTTTCCCCACTGTTTTCGCCTGCTCCAGTGGAGGCACGTATGCGAGTTCTATCTGCGGCTGCACTTCTCTTGATTCTTTCTGCCGCAACGACGAATGCACAAACATCCCAGCCGCGCGGCTCGGCTGGAGGTCTGCTCGGGCTTGGTCAGACCTGGGACGACGAAGGCAGTATCGGGAGCGGACCTGTCATTGGCGGACGCGTTGAGTGGCGCCTATTCGGGACAACGGCAGTGGAGCTTTCGGTGGATCTACTCTCGCACGATCGGGAGGGGCAGTTTTTCGAGGCGAATGGAAGGACGCTGTTCACTGGCGCCTCACTCGTGCACCGTTTTGGTGAGAGTGTCGCACAGCCCTACGTACTCGGGGGTGTCCATCTGGCGACCCATTCCGGAACGACCCGCTTCGTTGATCTGCGGACCGAACGTGACAGTACCGACCTTGGTTATCACTTCGGCGGTGGCCTCGCGATCCGGGTTAGCGACCGAGTGGAGGCCGGGCCCGAGGCGCGGTTCTACATGATTCAACCGGGAAACGACTCCGACCCGGCCACGGCGTACTGGATCGGAGGGCGAGTCGGCTTCCGCTTTTGACCTGTGGCTTCCGCCTTGAGGCGGAAGAAGACTGAAAGGATCACTGGCCGAGTGCTGCCGTGGGCAAGAATCGCGGCGGCCGGCGGTGTTTTGTCGCCTGCTCGAACGCGTAGGCGAGGGCCACCAGTCGCGCCTCGCTCCACGCTGGTCCGATAAACGACATTCCGACAGGCAATCCGTAGACCTCGCCGATCGGGACGGTGACGTTGGGATAACCAGCCACCGCCGCCGGCGTCGAGCTCGCCCCGAGAAAATGATCGCCGTTCACGAGATCCGTGGGCCAGGCGGGACTGCCGGTTGGCGCAACGATGGCGTCGAGTTTGAAACGCGCGATCGTGGCGTCGATGCCCAGCGTGCGCGCACGGTTCCTGCACGTTGCGTGAGCGCGCCGGTAGGCTGGATCGGTCAGCGGCCCTTTCTTCTGTGACATCGCGAGTATCTCCTGGCCAAAGTACGGCATCTCCCGCGCCTTCTCACGCTCGTTGAAGGCAATGAGATCTGCCAGCGACCGGACCGGCGCCGAAGCCGGCAGCGCTCCGAGATACTTGTTCAGGTCGGTCTTGAATTCGTACAGCAGCACTTCGAATTCGCAGTCGTCGAGCCGACTCGCGGTCGCAAGGTCCGCGGGATCGACGATGACCGCACCGAGCTGCTTCATTTTGGCGATGGCTGCTTCCATCAGGCGGTCGGTGGACGGGCTGTACCCGAAGTATCGCTTTCGTGCAACGCCGATGCGGGCGCCTTTCAGTGCCCCTTCAACGAGCGCACTCCGATGGTCGAAGGGCTTTGCCGCGCCAGCAACCGTTGTGGCCGGGTCGCGCGCGTCCCGCCCGCTCATCGCCGCCAGAAGAACAGCCGCATCGGCAACGGTTCGTGCCATGGGACCAGCCGTATCCTGGCTGTGCGAGATTGGAATGATCCCCGAGCGGCTCACTCGACCAACGGTCGGCTTGATGCCGACGAGCGCGGCGGCAGCGGACGGACAGACGATCGATCCGTCCGTTTCCGTGCCCACACCGGCGGCAGCCAGATTCGCTGCCACCGCGGTGCCGGTACCGGAGCTGGAACCGCACGGGTTCCGATCGAGGGCGTACGGATTTCGCACCTGCCCTCCGCGTCCACTCCAACCACTGCTCGACTTGGTGGAGCGAAAGTTCGCCCACTCACTGAGGTTCGTTTTCGCCACGATCACGGCTCCAGCAGCGCGCAAGCGTTCGATCAGAAACGCATCGCGGCGGGCGATCGAGCCTTCGAGCGCCAACGAGCCCGCCGTCGTCATCATTCGGTCGGCCGTGTCGATGTTGTCCTTGATCGCGATGGGAATGCCGTGCAATGGTCCTCGCGAACCTGTCTGCTTGCGCTCTCGATCCAGCGCGTCCGCGATCGCCAGCGCCTCCGGGTTGATTTCAGCAATCGATTTGAGAGAGGGGCCTTGGCGATCGATCTGCTCGATCCGCTGGATGTAGAACTCGGTGAGCTGGCGCGAGGAGTAACGACCACTCGTCATCCACGCCTGCATCTGGGCGATATCAACCTCCTCCAGCTCGAATGCCCTGGCTTGCTGAGCGGGAGGCCTCGGCGACAGACGCGCGGGCAGCGTAGCCACAACCGGGGCCAACGCGACAGCCGTCAGGAATGCGAGGAGAAGGGAGACGTGAATCCGGCTCATGCCGGAACGTTACTACGCAGACAATCGATCGACAATGGCGCGCCACGTACGGGCGGCCGGCGTCGAATCGGACGCGAGCGCGGCTCCGCAGACGACCGACTGACTGTCTGCGGATGGATAGGACCACACGGATTGCACCGGCAATTGGAGGCCGATACCGGCGACTTCGACGTCGAACGTGGATGGCAGAGAGCCGACGCTGGCGATTTCCAGCCGAAGGCCGCCGTAGCAGACGTCGACGACTGCGGCGGGTTGTCCAGCCGCCGTGACTCTGAATCCGCCCAGCACGCGCTTGCGCGGCCAACGCCGTTGACGACGCACGTGGGCAAGACAGGTCGCCACGGTCTTGAGGAATTCAGCGGGCATTACCGGCTTGCGGACGAACACGGCGTTGTGACGGCTCGCCTCGAGCTCGATGAGCGGTTCATCGTAGCCGCTGATGATGATCACCTCGGTATCCGGATGTTCGGCGCGAACCTGCATCACCAGGTGCAAACCGTTGAATCCGCGCAGGCGCACATCCGTGACGAGCAGGTCGAAAGGCTCGAGCCCGAGCAGCCGCTTCGCGCTGTCAAAGGTGGATGCACCTGTGACGTTGTAGCCGGCCTCGCGGAGCAACTCCACGAACCCCTCGAGCGCGTGCTCGTCATCGTCCAGTACGAGAACTCGGTACGGTAATTTCATGACCGCCCTGGTGTGAGCGGCGCAGAGGTGCGCCTGCCCGGCGCCGCCGCAAGGACGATGCCGCCGGGAATCCGCCATTTTCCGAGGATTTCACGCGATTTCTCGCTCGCGGGCCTGCGAATTCGTAAGCCGCCGGAAAGAGCTGAAATCAGTGCACGACCGGTCGGGAAGGACGGGCGGCGGCCAGCACCCGGGTAATCAGTCGGTCCAAACGCGGCTGGTCGATACCGAACGGTCCGGCCACCGCGGCGCCGCTTGGAATTTCTATGGCTATGACCACGCCTTCCGATGTGGGCTCGACAATCCAACTGAAACCTCGCAGCGCCACATATCGGCTTTCGACATCCGGGTTCTTTACCCGGTCGATCGCCAGCAGGATGGCTTTCAATACCGACTCGACGTCCTGCTCGGTCCAGCCGCCGGGTTCGTTGCCCGCGTGCGCCACGTGCTCCGTGACCGCATAGTCGCGCTCACGAAGCACGATCTCGACATCAAAGGTTATCGGCATGGTACGGCGGTGATTTTACCTGTCTAGCCACCGTGGCGAACGTTTTTCCAGAAACGCCGCGACCCCTTCCGTCGCGTCGTGGGTTCGCATCAGGCTGCCCAAGTATAGCCGCTCGAGTTCGGGCAGCGTGCGACGAACATGGTCGGCCGCACTCCACCGCGCTGCCGCAGCAGCGTGACGGAGGCTGGCGGCCGACTTCGGCGCGAGATGGCGTTCGAACCAGCGATCGACAGTCTCGTTCAGAGACGGCTCGGGCGCGATCAGCTCAATCAGCCCATGACGGGACCAATCCGCTGCGGGCCGCAACTCACCGGTGAGGATGGCGCGCGCGGCACGAGCCCCGCCGACCTTGACCGGCAGAAGCGCCGCGGCAGCCGGCGGGAACACCCCGAGGGAAATCTCCGGCAGCCCCAGGATCGCGTTGTCCGCAGCGAAAATGAAATCGCAGGCGAGCGCCAGCTCAAAACCTCCACCAAGGCACCGGCCACGAACAATCGCCGCGGTGACAGCGGCGGCGTCGAGGAGATCCTGAACGAGGCGGTGCATGCGCGGCAGTACTGTGCCGATCTGCTCGGCCGTGTGCTCAGGAATACTGGCGCCAAAGCTGAAGTCATCACCGGCGCCCTCGATGGTAATCAGTTTCAGGTGCGCATACTCGTTGAGCGGCTCGAGCGCCGCTGCAAGGGCATCGATCATTTCAGACGTGATGATGTTTCCCGTGGGGTGGTCGAGCTTGAATGCAGCGCGGGTGCGATTCGCGTCGAATGCAACCGTGAGCAGTGCACTCATGGCACTCTCGTCGCTCCCCTGAGTTCTTCGATGAGCGCATCCGACTCGAATACGGGCTGACGACAGGTGAAATCCCGGCACACGTACGCAGCCGCGCCAGGACCCGCAGTCATCATCGCGATGAACGGCAGACGCCGCGACAGAGTTTGCTGCGACGCTCCTGGTGTCACCGGAATCATTATCGAGAACGGCAAGTAGGTCCGTGCGAGCGCGAGGTTGAGCGCACGTGTTCGTTCTGCCTGCGGCTCGCCGATAATCACGACCTGAGCCATGCCGGCATGCCACTGCGAGAGCGCGCACATCATCATCGGAACGGCACGGGCGGCGGCGCCGATGCGGGGTCCAAACCGTGCGACCGTGCGTTCGGCTTTCGATTCGGCACCCTCCAACCCGGTGAGATGTGCCAGCGTCAGCAGGTTGAGAACCGACACTGAGCTGGCCGCAGGCTCCGCGCCGTCGTAGTCTTCCTTGAGCCGGAGGAGAACGGTCGGGTCCTCACCCCCTGTACTGAACCACCCCGCATCCTCGTCGTCCCAGAATTGTGCGTCCTGACGCTCTTGAAGGGTTGTGGCCCAGTCGAGCCATTCAGAGTCTCCGGTGGCCTGAAACAGTTCGAGCAGCCCGAATATCAAGCAGGCGTAGTCCTCGGCATATCCATCGATCGCTGATTCGCCGTCGCGGAAACGCCGCAGCAAACGACCGTCGTTCTCGCGCCATAGCGATTGCCGAATGAAGCGCGCTGCGCGTTCCGCGGCTTCCAGATAGCGGTTGGCTGACGAACTTTCCGGCAGCACGCGCGCCGCACGAGCGAACGCGGCGACCATCAAACCGTTCCACGCCGTGAGGATCTTGTCGTCGAGATGCGGACGTGGCCGACTGGCGCGCGCGTCAAACAGGATGGACCGTATTCGGGCGAGTGCCGCGACGATTTCGTCCGGCTGCCGACCCGTTCGCGCAGCAACGTCCTCGATACTTTGTGCTGTGTAAAGCAGATTCTTGCCCGTCAACTCCCCCTGCGGATCGTGTGGCGCGTTGCCGCCTGGCTGAATACCAAAGCGCAATCTGGCGATGGCTGCGTCGGCGCCGAGCAGCGACTCAATCTCCTGATCGCTCCAGACGTAAAACGCGCCCTCGCGCTTGTGCGCAGACGGCGAGTTTGCTGCTTCCGCGGGGAGACTGTCGGCGTCCTCCGCCGAGAAGAACCCGCCATGCGGTCCCGTCATGTCTCGCAGGATGTAGTGCAGCGTGTCTTCCGCAACCGCTGAATAGAAGCTGTCGCCAGTCGCCTGGCTGGCTTCCAGAAACGCCAGGACAAGCTGCGCCTGGTCGTAGAGCATTTTCTCGAAATGCGGTACGCGCCACTCGCCGTCTACGGAGTATCGATGGAAGCCGCCGCCGATGTGGTCGCGCATGCCGCCGAGGGCCATCGCGCGGAGCGTCGCCACAGCCATGAGCAGCGGGGCCTGGGCGCTTTCGCCGTTCGAGCGGCCGCGCGCATGCTCTCGCAGCAGGAACAACAGCTCCGAAGGTCGCGGAAACTTCGGCGCATCGCCGAAACCGCCCCGGCGCGTATCGAACGCCATTTGAAACTGCTCGACTCCAGCGCGCAGTGCGTCGGGACCAGCGATAGCGGTCTCGCCGTCCCGGCGACGGCTGCTCGTCGCGAGGCGGAGACGATCGAACAGCTCGCCGGCGGCCTGCTCGACGCGCGGCCGATCCTCCTTCCAGACGCGCGCGAGCTCGTTCAGGAGATCCGTGAATCCTGGCCGGCCCCATCGTGACGTCGGAGGAAAATACGTACCTCCATAAAACGGCTTCAAATCCGGCGTCAGAAAGACGCTCATCGGCCATCCGCCAGCGCCGGTCGTGGATTGCACGAACGCCATGTACACGCGATCGACGTCGGGTCGCTCTTCCCGGTCCACCTTGATGGAGACGAACGCCGAGTTCAGCATCCCGGCGATCGCCGCGTTCTCGAACGACTCGTGCTCCATCACGTGACACCAGTGGCAGGTGGAGTAGCCGATCGAGAGAAAGATCGGTTTGTCTTCGCTCCGCGCCCGGGCGAAGGCGTCGTCACCCCACGGATACCAATCCACAGGGTTTCCGGCGTGCTGCAGCAGGTAGGGGCTACGCTCTCCGGCCAGGCGATTCATCGGGCGACGACCTCATCCCCTGATCGTACACCTCCTGACACCGGCGCACACGGCAGAGCCGGCAGCAGATAGAATCCCACGATGGATCTTGCGGTCGAAACGCACGGACTGACCCGGGAATTTGCCGGGTTCGTCGCGGTCGATGGGATCGATCTTGCCGTGCCGGCGGGCAGCTTCTACGGGTTCCTCGGGCCCAACGGCGCGGGCAAATCCACCACCATCAAGTGTCTCACCGGGCTCCTCCGTCCAACGAAAGGGTCGATGCGCATCCTGGGCATCGATCCGACAGCCGATGCGGTTCAGGTGAAGCGGCGCATTGGTGTCGTCCCGGAAGATCTCGCGCTCTTCGACCGTCTGACGGCACAAGAGACGCTCGCGTTTGTCGCGCAGGTGCACGGCCTGGATGACGCGACCACGGGCGCCCGATCGAAGGATCTGCTGGAATTGATGGACCTTCAGACGGCGTCGAACACGCTTGTCACGGATTTCTCGCACGGCATGCGGAAGAAATTGTCGCTCGCTGCCGCGCTGTTACCGGCTCCGCGCTTGTTGTTTCTCGACGAACCCTTCGAAGGCATTGACGCGGTGGCCTCCAGGCAGATCAAGGATCTCCTGCAGTCGTTTGTCGCGCGCGGTGGGACGATCTTCTTGACCTCGCACATCCTTGAAATCGTGGAGCGTCTGTCCACCCACATCGGGGTCATTGCGCGAGGACGGCTGGTGGCTCAGGGGCGAATCGAAGAACTGCGTTCGGGTGCAGGCGTCGGGCGAACGCTCGAAGAACTGTTCATTGAACTCGTGGGCGGCGAGGGCCGCGCCCATCACGCGCTGGACTGGATTTGATGGCAATCCTTCGCGCGTTTCTCTGGATGCGCTGGCGCGTGTTGATGAATTCCCTCGAGCGCACGGGCGCCCGCGACCGTCTCGAGCGATTCTCAGTGGCCATCGAACAGCTCGGGCCAATCATGGCCGCCGTGCTGATGATCCCCTCGGCCATTGTGCTCGCCGGCGCCGGCGCCTACGGTGGTTGGTCGCTGGCGCAGGGCAACCCGCATCCACTGCCCTTCGAGGCGCTGCGATTCCTGCTGCTCGCCGCGACGTTGTTGACAATCGCCGGACCGTTTCTGCTGCCGGCGAACGAGCGAACGAGTGCGGTGCGTCTGTTGCTGCTGCCAATCTCGCGTTCCACCTTGTACGTCGCGGAGACGGCCACCGCCCTCACGGATCCCTGGCTGGCGCTCGTCGTCCCGGTGATCCTCGCAATTCCCTTGGGAATGCTCGCGGGCGGTGCAGTGTTGGCGGCGCTGCTTACACTGGTATCCGGGGTGCTGTTCCTGCTGGTGCTTCTTGGAACGACCTCGGTCGCGACGAGCCTCCTGCATCTGATGTTTCGCGACAGACGACGCGGCGAGCTGCTCGCACTTGTGTTTATCCTCGTCGTGCCGCTCGTCAGTATGATTCCGGCCGTTCTGCAAAGCGGCCGCGTCAGCGCCGATCCGCACCGGGCGAGCTCGCGCGATCCAGCTTGGCTTACGACGTTCGAGCATGAGGTGCTCCCGCGCGTACCCTCCGAGATGTACGCGCGCGCGACGAGCGATCTGGTGTCGATCGGTGAGTTGAGTGTGTTGCGGCCGCTTGGCGGCCTGGCGCTCGCCGCCGGCGCGCTGCACGCCTGCGGCTTGCTGCTATTCGGCCGGATTCTCGAGTCGCCGGGGTCAACAGGAGCCCGCCGCCGGGGCTCGACGGCGGCGACACGCCTCTGGCGAATCCCGGCTGTGTCGCCGGGAGCATCGGCCGTCGCCCTGGCCCAGATTCGATTGGCGGTTCGCACACCGCGTGGGCGCTCCATTCTGCTCTCCCCGCTCATTGTGTTCCTCATGTTTGGGGCCATGACCTGGCAAGCTGGGTCCGGGGAGGGGTTTGGGCTGATGGCCCTGCGAAGCGGGCTGGCCCTCGCGATCTTCGGCTCCTTTGTCAGCCTGCTTGCGATCCTTCCGATTGCCATGAACCAGTTCGCGATCGACCGCGCGGGGCTGACGCTCGAGTTCCTGTCCCCAATTGACGACCGTGATCTGCTCCGGGGCAAGGCCATTGCGAACGTCGTCACGGCCGGCGTACCGGCGCTGCTTTGTGTGCTCGGCGCGGCGCTGCTGTTCCCGGGCGGAGACGTGGCACTGTGGCTAACCGTCCCGCTCGGGTTCCTCGCCACCATGCTGCTCATTGCGCCTATCGGCGCCGCGCTTTCCGCGCTTTTTCCTCGTGCCGTGGATCTCAACAGCATCGGCCGGGCCAGCAACGCCCATGCAGCCGCCACGTTGTTGGGGATGGTAGCTTCGAGCGTCTGCGCGGGGGCAGCACTGCTCATCGTCTTGGTGGCGACACGCGTTTTCGAGCGCAGTGCGCTCGCGCCCGTTCTCATGCTTGCGTGGTGCGCTGTCTCTCTCGTTGTGGCGCGGCTCTTATTCATCCCGGTTCGACGCCTGCTCGCGAGCCGGCGGGAGAACCTGGCCCAGCTTCCTTCGACTCGCCCGAAATAGGAACCACTTGTGGCGTGAGCTTCCCTCCACGGCTGGGCTCGGTGTGTTCTTGATTACACACTGCTGCGGCACACTGCGCTTTCCGGCCGTTTTTCTGGGCTTTTCCTCGTGGCACATCGGTTGCTCTATAGACGGGCGTCGGGTCAGTCAGACTCGACGAGCCGCTTCGGCGTTCCGCTGGAGCAACCACCTCGCCATCAGTTGCCTGCCACAAGGCTGCAGGGAGCGTCTCCGGACCTCCCTGTCTTGTCATGTACGGCGTCATCCAGTGAGCGTTCGGCAGCTCCACTGCGAGCGGAGTGGCACTCGCGTTGCTCTACATCACAGCAACATTTCGCTCAGGCGTTCCGCCAGAGCAACCGACTCGCCTCATTGGCCTTCCATACGGCGCAGGGAGGGTTATCTAACCTCCCTGTCCCGCCATGTACAGGCAGGAATCCTGCACGACGAAACGTATGACGCTCACGAGAGAAAGGCACAACACAATGCCGCGCAGCACTTCCCTGTGGCTCGATACGGCCTACCCTGATCAGTTTGGACCCTTGACGAACGACGCGACTGCCGACGTCTGCGTGATCGGCGCGGGCATTGCGGGCCTTACCACGGCGTATCTCCTCGCGAGAGAGGGACGCTCAGTCATCCTCCTCGACGATGGACGCCCCGGCTGCGGCCAAACGGGTGTGACGACAGCACATTTGTCGTACGAGATCGACGATGGCTATGTGGAGATCCTCCGTCTGCACGGGCGCGAGGGCGCGCGACTGGCTTATCACAGCCATCGCTCAGCGATTGACCGCATCGAAGCGATATCGCAGCTCGAGAGGATCGACTGCGACTTCGAACGTGTGAGCGGTTACTTGTTTGCGGCCGAAGGTCACGGGGCCCGCGAAATCGACGAGGAACTCGACGCGGCCAAAGCCGCAGGAGCGACCGTGCAGCGTCTCAGCGCACCACCTGTCCACGGCTTCTATTCCGGAGTCTGCCTGCACTTCCCGCGTCAGGGTCAATTCCATCCGCTGAAATACCTCAACGGCCTGACGGCCGCATTCGTGCGGCTGGGCGGACGGGTCTGCACTGGTACCCGCGCGACAGCGGTGACCGGCGGCCACTCCGCGACGATCTCCACGGCCGATGGCCGTCGGGTTACAGCCGCAGCCGCAGTTGTGGCGACGAACGTGCCATTCAACGACAAGGTCGCGATCCATACAAAGCAGGCGCCCTACCACACGTACGTCATCGCCGCGCGCGTCGCGCCTGGCGCCATCACGCATGCGCTCTACTGGGATACGGCCGATCCTTATCATTACGTCCGGCTGCAACGTATTAGCAGCAAACAACTCGGAGGAGACGGCGACGAGCCGATCGATCTGTTGATCGTCGGCGGCGAGGACCACAAGGCCGGACAAGCGCAGGACGCCGATCGCCGATTTGGTGAACTCGAAAAATGGATGCGCGAGCGATTCTCAGGCGCGCGCGACGTCGAGTACCGCTGGTCCGGTCAGGTCATGGAGACTCAGGATGGACTGGCGTTCATCGGCCGCAATCCGATGGACGCTGACAATGTCTACATCGCCACGGGAGACTCCGGGATGGGCATGACCCACGGCACCATCGCTGGGATCCTCATCACCGACCTGATTGCCGGACGTGCGAACCCGTGGACCGATCTCTACGATCCGTCTCGCATCCGCACCGGTGCCGCCGGAGAATTCGTCAAGGAAAACCTGAACGTCGCCATGCAGTACGCCGCCTGGATTACCGGAGGCGAAGTGTCGAGCGTCGACGAAATCGCGCCAAACACGGGCGCGGTGGTGCGCGAAGGACTGCGCAAAATCGCGGTGTTCCGGGACGAATCCGGCGAGTTGCACCGCCGATCCGCTGTTTGCACCCATCTTGGATGCATCGTCAGCTGGAATCCCGCCGCCTCGACATGGGACTGCCCGTGCCATGGGTCGCGATTCGACCCGAACGGAAGAGTCGTGAATGGACCTGCGAAATCGGACTTGTCGGAGGTGAAGGAGTAGGGGCTCGGGGCTCGGAAAGATTTCGCGCGAAAACTGACAACTGCCAACTAGACTCTGGGTGCTGGTGCCGCCGGGATTTCTTCCGGCCTGCGCCGCCGCAGGCGTGCATTGGCTGCCGTTACTTCGACGCCGTACAGCAGAATGACGGCAGACACGTATATCCAGAATAAGAACGCCACGACCGCGGCAACCGAGCCGTGGACGCTCATGCGCGAGTCACGTACGTAGAAGGAAAAGCCCGCCAGCGCGACACGCCACAGCAGACCTGTGAGCACTGCGCCGACCCAGACGTCGCGAAAGCGGACCTGGGCGTTGGGTACGAAGTAGAACACCAGCCCGACAACCAGGATGAAAATGAGGGTGGTCGCCCACCTCAAGGCAAGGCTTTGGAGTGCGATCAACCCGGGTGTTTTCGCGAGCACCGCCGAAAACCATGGCGCCTCTATCACGTTGACGGCGCTCACCAGAAGCAGCCCGAGGACGAGCAGGACGCCCGCCAGCAGCAGCATCACGAACGAAATCAACTTGTGCTTCAGGAAGCTCGGCTGCTTGTCCACTCCCCACGCATGGTTGACGGCTGACGTGATCGCGCCAAACACGCCCATCGCGGCCCACGTCATCAGAATGCTGCCCGCCACGCCAAGCCGGATGCGCGCCTGCTGCAAGGCGTTGAGCTGTTCGTCCACGAAGTTGAACTTCTGAGGGAAATATCGAAGGACGAAATTCAATACCGCCATTCGGTCGGCGTCTGAGCTGGTCACGCTCGCAATGATGGAGAACGCGAGCAGAAAGAACGGAAAGAGCGAAAGGAGTGAGTAGTACGCGATGGACGAGGCGAAGGTGAGGTTATCGCTGCTGTAGAAGCCTGTGATACCGCGCCAGACGGCCAGCGAGGTCAATCGGATCTCGCCCCGCGCCTTGGCTAGCAGACGACGGGAGAACGAAAAACGCGTCTGATGCGGGGCAGCTCCCTGCGCATTCACGAATCAATGATAGTTGGAACCGCCACGTGCGACGTGCACCTTGTGGCACGTCGCACGTGTGTGCGTCAGCCCCGATTCGTTGAGCCCGCTGGCGTGTAGCCTGTCGAGGAAGCGCCAGTTGTGCCGTAGCCGCCGGTCGAGCCGGGGGTACCTGACGAAAAGCTGCTCTCATCCGCTCCGCTCGTACCGACGCTGCCGCGCGCGCGATCGTAAGCCTCACGCCCGCGATCCACGATCTGGCTGACTTTCTCCGACGCCTGCTGATAGGTATCGGTCGCCGTCGAGCGGAGCCGACCCGCCTGTTCGCCGATCTGGTTGCGCAACTCGGACCCCGGTTTGGGCGCGAACAGCATGCCGAGACCTGCGCCGAGCACTGTTCCCGCAAGCAGCCCCATCAGAAACGAGCCGCCGCCATCTTCCCGTTCAAAACGATCGTATTCGTACGCCATGCACCCTCCTGTTGATTGTTATCGGCCGTCCCACCCCACCCCGCAGCAAAACGCGCGGGCGGGGCTCCCCCGGTCGCCTGATCGCCCTCTAGAGCCGTCCCGCGGCCGTGGCGGGAGGCTTCGGCCTGGATTCGCTGCTTATGATGGACATGATCACGGCGCGAACGCCGCGGACGATGCCTATCGCGTGATGCACTTTGTCCATGACCGTGCTCTTCACGCGTTCCGCGGTGTCATCCACGCGTTCCATCGTGCCGGAGATCGCATGATCCACACGTTCGGTTTGCTGACTGACGCGTGCGGTCACTGACTTCACGTCGGCGAGAATGCCATCCACTTTCACACGCAGCGGAGCAATCTGGCGCGCTTCGAGATCGTTCAGCAGCGTCATCACTCTGCGGTACGCCAGAAATGCGCCAACAGCCACGCCAATCAGCACGAGCGCTTCGAGCACGCTCACTGCCGCCATGATGCCGAGCATCGTGTTGGTCGTCTCAAGCGTCGACGCGAGATTTGGATCCATGTCTGTTTCCCCCTACTAAGCCGACCAGCGGCCCTGGCCCGTAATTTCGTTCAGTGAACGCCACCCTTCGTTCGCAGCCGTGCGCGCCTTGTTCACTGTCCCGCGCAACTGCGTCACTTCAGTAATGAAGTTGTCCAGCCGTGGCTCGAGCTGGTGCCGGACCCTGCGTCCGGCTTCGGTCAGATACAACCAGCCCCAGACTCCACCGATCACCGCACCCAGAAAAGTTGCTGTCAGAACTCGCGCTCGCTCATCCACATCGGCCTCCCTCTATTCCCAACGCTCCTCCCGAGGCAGCCGCTGGTGATGCAATGACGGCCGCGCACTCCGCTACCAGCCCACCTGGTGGTCCGTATGAGTCAACATCTGACGCGGACGCCCGTTGCTTTGGCCCGCGGAAACGCGGCCGCGACTACGACAACGGAGCGGTCGCCTGAAGATGGCACCATACATCCCATCTTCAATCCAAACGGCATGCCACGGCGGGCACCCTCAAACTGACGGATTTTCAGGGCATTGACCCCGAAGCACCCCGCAGGGCCGTCGTCGGGACAAACAGCGCCAGAGCAATTCCATCCCAAGTGTTCCCTGACGGGCTGCCATTCGCTTCAGTTCCAAGCAACATCGGGGCGACATAGTTGGCATCGAGACGGAACTTGCCGACCAGGTAGTCACGGACGAGCTTAGCCCGGCGGGTGCCTGTCAAATATCGTTCGTCTCCTGTCAGTTCGCGTGAATAGGTTTCAATCACCAGGGGGCTGGAGCGCGGATACCGCACGTATTGGGACATCGCCGAATCCAGCCGGCCTTGTCCCCCGTCGCTCAAACGCTCCTCGCCGTTCGCGTCGGTCTCGAAGAGCACATTGGCGCCGAGCCAGATCTTCAGAACGCGGCGATCGCGGGTCTGCAGGGCGCCCTGACGGTACTCTGCCGGGGTGACGTCATCGAGGTCGAAATATCCTCGTCGGTTGAAGAACCCGCGGAAAAAGAAGTTGCGTTTCAGCGCCTCCGTGTTTTCTGCGAGATCCGTCATGACATCCCGCGCCGCCGCCAGCGTCTGTTGAAGCTGGCCACTGAGTCCTTTGACCGGCCCCCCCTCGCCGCGGAAATCGGCGATCGCCCCCTTGGCCTGCTCGCTCGCTTCCCGAACGTTGGTTACGGCCTTCTCCGCATCGGCCATCATCGCCTTGACGCTGGCATAGAGGCTGTCGTCATTCACGAATTTGCCAACCGTCCCCCGGCCGTTTCGAACGCCATCGACGATGGCGCCCAGATCTTTGGTCATCTTGTTCGTTGAGGCGAGAATGGTCCGAACGTCGCCGCTGACCTCGTTCATCAGGTCTTGCGCCTCGGTCGCAACGTCCGACACGGATCC
Source organism: Vicinamibacterales bacterium (assembly GCA_049642465.1). Taxonomy (GTDB): domain Bacteria; phylum Acidobacteriota; class Vicinamibacteria; order Vicinamibacterales; family 2-12-FULL-66-21; genus CAWDPQ01. The sequence continues at coordinate 27,460 of JBAROV010000192.1, read as the reverse complement.
CAGGGCGGTATCAAGGTTGGTTTTGACGTCAACCAGCATCGTATTCACGCTGTCGATGGTGTCGCTCATCTTCTGCATCAGATCGGCGATATCGAATGGTTCGCGCGACTGAATCGTTCCGGTGTCGGGCACGACCGGTGATTGCTCTGTACCGCTCTCGATCTGGACGAACTTGTTGCCTACCAGCCCGTCATTCTGAATCGTGGCCACCGAGTCGAGGCGGATGAGCGGGTGTAAGTCTTCCCGCACGCGCATCCTCACGCGGAAGCGGCCCTTCGGTCCCGCCGGTACGCGGATGTTCTCCACCTCGCCGGCATCCATCCCTGCGACACGCACCTTGGCGCCGTTGTCGAGCGCCGCGATCTCCGAGAACTCCGCGTAGACATGAAAGTTCTCGGTGAACAGCATTCGCCTGTTGCCGATGAGGAACAATCCAGCGGTGAACAGGAGCACGCCACCAAGGACAAAAGCGCCGACCATGACCGGACGCGTTCTCACGAATTAGCCCCCATGAGCGGATCCCATGAACAGACGTACGAGCTCGTCCTGACTGGCTTCGAGTTCCGCCGGGGTTCCCCGCGCCACAATGCGGCCCTCGTGAAGCATGACCAGCGCATCGCCGAGCCGTTTGGCGCTCGGAATGTTGTGGGTCACGACGACCAGCGTCGTTCCGCCGGTCGCTTTCAGGTTGAAAAGCAGTTCGTCGATTTCGTCCGCCGTGATCGGGTCGAGGCCCGCGCTCGGCTCGTCAACGAGGAGGATGCGGGGATCGAGTGCCATGGCCCGCGCGAGCCCTGCGCGTTTTCGCATTCCTCCGGAGAGGGCGGCCGGCATCTTGTTGAACTCCCGCTCGAGCCCGACCGCCGCCAGTTTCTCCTCCGAACGCCGCCGGATTTCGCCATCAGACAATCTGGTGTGCCGACGAAGGGGAAACGCGACGTTTTCCCCCACAGATATCGAGTCGAAGAGGGCGGCGTTTTGAAAGAGAAATCCGATTTTCTTCCGCACCGCTGAGAGTGCCGCACCCTCAAGGCCACTAATCTCGTCACCGTCAACGAAGACGCGGCCGCTGTCGGGACGCAACAATCCAATGATGTGCCGAAGGGTGACGCTTTTGCCCGTCCCGCTGCGGCCCAGAATGATGAATCCGGTGTCGGCCGGCACCTCGAAGGACACATCGTCGAGCACCTTTCGCGAGCCGAAGCTCTTCGTGACGTGTTCGAGACGGACTGCAACGCGGCGCTCCGTGCCGGTCGCGCGACGAATGCCCACCGAGTCTTCGGCTGGCTGCCGTGAGCTTGTCGAAGTGGCGACCATCGTCATCAGCCTGCGGCCTGAGGAAAGATGAAGAAGATCAACCGCACGAGCACGACATTCGAAACGATGATGAGGATCGATGATAAAACGACGGCACGAGTCGACGCGCGTCCGACGCCCTCGGTGCCGGACTCCGTGGTGAATCCCAGATACGCGGAGATAGTGGCGATGATGAATCCGAAGACCATGGTTTTGAGCGTCGCCGGAATGTAGTCGGTCAGATCCACGAGCGAGAACGCACGGTCGAAGTACAGTCGCAGCGACATTCCAGTCGCCGCCGATTCGGCAAGATATCCACCGAGTATCCCGGAGAAGTTCATCACCGTGGTGAGAATGGGAACCGCAATCACGCAGGCCGTCACACGTGTGACGACGAGATACCGAAAGGAATCCACGGCCGTCGCCTCGAGCGCATCAATCTGCTCGGTGACGCGCATCGCGCCGATTTCTGCCCCAATCCCCGCGCCGATCCGGCCTGACAACAACAAGCCAGCAGTGAGTGGACCGGTCTCCTTGACGAGCGCGATCGCCAGACCGGCGGGAATCATGGCTTCCGCGCCAAATCGTTCCAGCGAGGCGCGGGTGTGCATCGACAGCACTACGCCAACCGCCAGTCCCGACACAAAGATGAGGGGCGCCGAACGCACGCCAAGCTCGTACAGCTGGCGGATCGTTTCGCTGACTTCAAACGGAGGGACGAAGACTTCGCGGGCCGCCTTCAACGCGAAGGCGGCTACTTCACCGACAGTGGCGAGAAAATCAAGCGCGAGGATGCCAACACGCTCGAACATACGGCCGCTGAGGGGTGCAAGGCTCAGGCCGGAGCGGCGCGGCGGGCGACTCCTTTCCCTCCGTCCTGGATGTCGTGCTTCTTCATTTTGCTATAGAGCGTGGGGCGATAGAGGCCGAGGATCTGCGCGGCTTCCTGCTTGTTCCAATTCGTCCGCTGCAGCGTCTGCACGATGGCCATCTTCTCGATCTCGGCGAGCGTGCGATGCGGCGGAATGACAAACTCAGCGGTTGTCGCACTCTCGGTGCGCAACGATTCTGGCAAGTCGTTGACCGCGATTTCGGTGCCTTTGGCCACGAGCACGCCGCGCTCGATGACGTTTTCCAGCTCGCGCACGTTGCCCGGCCAGCGGTGCCGAATGAGGACGTGGTAGGCGGCCGGCGCAATGGATTTCACGTTCCGTTGGTGCCGCTGACGGTATTTTTCGAGGAAATGTTCGCAAAGGAGCGGAATATCCTCCGTGCGCTCCCGGAGGGGCGGCACTCGCAAGGTGATCGTATTGATGCGAAAGTAGAGATCTTCCCGCAGCTTGCCATCGCGCAACGCCGCATCGAGATCGATGTTGGTGGCGCAAATGAGCCGGAAATCCACCCGGACGATGCGATCGCTGCCGATCGGCCGATACTCGCGCTCCTGCAGCACGCGCAGGAGTTTCGTCTGGAGATACGGGGGCATTTCGCCAATTTCGTCGAGCAGCAGCGAGCCCCCTTCCGCCATCTCGAACAGTCCTTCTTTATCGTTCTGCGCGCCGGTAAATGCGCCCTTTTTGTAGCCAAACAGTTCCGACTCGATCAGATCCTTGGGAATGGCGGCGCAGTTGATCTTGATGAACGGTCCCTTGGCACGCTTGCTGTTGTAGTGGATGGCGTTCGCGATCAGCTCCTTGCCCGTCCCGTTTTCACCCTGAATCAGAATATTCGCGTCGCTCCCGGCTACACTCTCCACCAGCTCGAGCACCTCGTGCATCTTCTTGCTCTTGCCGATGATGTTGCCGAACCGGAACTGCCCTTCGAGTTTCTGCTTCAGCAGGAGGTTTTCCCCAACGAGGTCCCGCCGCTCGATGGCCCGCTCGATCTTCGCGATCAACGCGTCGGGCTCGATGGGCTTTTCGACGAACTCGAACGCGCCAGCCTTCACCGCTTCGACGGCCTTGGGGACGCTGCCGTGGCCGGTCACCACGATGACCTCGGTGTCGCCATGGGCCTGCTTGAACTTTCGCAACAACTCCAGACCGTCCGCGTCGGGAAGCATCATGTCGGTCACCACGACGTCGGGTTTCCAGGTTTTGAATATCTCTTCGCCACGCGTACCAATCATGGCGGTGCGTACTTCATATCCTTCGTGCTCGAGCAGTATCTTCAGCCACTCGATCATCGCCGGCTCATCATCTATCGCGAGCACGCGATTCTTCTTCTTGGTTGTCATCAAAACTCATCCGTAAAAATGCGGGAGGATAGCGTTATGTCCGCAAGAATTATACAGACTTCGAGACTTGCGTCCACTGGTTGACATTTGTCGTATTCTCATACACTTAGAGGAAGCTCAGCTATCATTAAACAGCCGACTGATGGACAGACTGGCATCCCACATCGACCCGAACTCTGAACTATTTCGCGGCAATGCCGCCAGGATGACCGCGCTCGTCGCTGAACTGCGGGAGCGGACCGTGGCGGCGCGACAGGGGGGCGGTCCGAAGTACGTCGAGCGGCAGCGGGAACAAGGAAAACTCCCCGTTCGAGAGCGGATCGACAAGCTCCTGGATCCAGCTTCACCGTTTCTGGAATTGTCGCCCCTCGCCGCCTGGAACCTCTACGACAACGAGGCGCCGGGAGCTGGCCTGGTGACTGGAATCGGCCGGGTTTTGGGCCACGAGGTGATGGTGGTCGCCAACGACGCGACCGTGAAAGGGGGCACCTACTATCCCCTGACCGTCAAGAAACACCTGCGGGCGCAACAGGTAGCGCTCGAAAACCGTCTGCCCTGCATCTATCTGGTGGATTCCGGGGGCGCATTTCTCCCGCTGCAGGCTGACGTGTTTCCCGACCGCGAGCACTTCGGCCGCATCTTCTACAACCAGGCACGGATGTCTGCGGAGCGCATTCCGCAGATTGCAGTCGTCATGGGATCCTGCACCGCTGGCGGCGCCTACGTCCCAGCGATGTCGGATGAAACCATCATCGTCAAAGGAACCGGAACCATCTTTCTGGGCGGACCGCCGCTCGTCAAAGCGGCAACGGGCGAAGAAGTCTCCGCCGAGGAACTTGGCGGCGCCGATGTCCATACGCGGCTATCGGGCGTCGCCGACTATCTGGCCGAAGACGATGAACATGCCCTGCATCTGGCTCGGACGATTGCCGGCACACTGCACTCGGTGAAGCAGCTTCCAGCCGACATCACGACGGCCGAGGATCCGGCCTACGACCCTGCCGAGATTTATGGAATCGTGAACACCGACACCCGTAAGCCCTACGAGGTTCGTGAAATCGTCGCGCGCCTCGTGGATGGTTCGCGCTTCGATGAATTCAAGGAACGATACGGGGCCACACTCGTGACCGGATTCGCGCGGCTTCACGGGTTCCTGGTGGGAATCGTCGCGAACAACGGCGTTCTCTTTTCGGAGTCCGCGCTCAAGGCCACGCATTTCATCGAATTGTGCAATTTGCGCGGCATTCCACTGATCTTTCTGCAGAACATCACGGGATTCATCGTCGGCCGGCAGTACGAGCGCGCAGGAATCGCCAAGGACGGCGCGAAGATGGTCCATGCCGTCGCCAATTCAGTAGTCCCGAAATTCACCGTCATCATCGGCGGCTCCTTCGGCGCCGGTAATTACGGCATGGCTGGCCGTGCCTACGATCCGAGATTGCTGTGGATGTGGCCGAACGGAAGGATTTCCGTCATGGGGGGTGAGCAGGCTGCTGGCGTGCTCACGACGGTGAAGCGCGATCAGCTGGCGCGAGAGGCACGTCAATTGAGCGATGCGGAGGAGCACGAGATCCGCGCACCCCTGTTGGAGAAGTACGAGAGCGAAGGATCGCCGTACTACTCCACTGCACGTTTGTGGGACGATGGGATTCTCGATCCGGCGCAGACGCGCGAGGCGCTTGCCTTGGGACTGTCGGCGGCCTACAACGCACCAATCGCCGCCGCAAAGTTCGGCATTTTCCGGATGTAACGGAGGCCGCAATTGTCTGTCGTGTTGACGGAATGGTCCGATTCCGTCCTCCGTATCACGCTCAATCGCCCGGACGTCCGCAACGCCTTCGACGAGGAGGTGATTGCCGCATTGACCGCCGCCGCCAAAGATGCAGCGGCCGATGCAGGGCTCCGTGCAGTCGTGCTCGCGGGATCGGGCCAATCATTCTGCGCAGGCGCCGATCTCGCCTGGATGACGAAGGCGGTTGCCTACACTCGCGAGGAGAATCGGCGCGACGCCGAAGATCTCGCCCGCATGCTGGAGATGCTCGACACCCTGCCGGTGCCGCTCATCGCGCGCGTGCACGGAGCGGCGCTTGGCGGCGGAGCGGGACTGGTCGCCGTGGCGGACGTCGCCGTAGCCGCCGACGATACGGTGTTCGGTTTCACGGAAACGAAGCTCGGAATCATGCCCGCGGTTATCTCGCCGTATGTGTTGGGCAAGATCGGCTCCTCTGCCGCTCGTGAACTGTTCCTCACAGGCGCACGGTTCACCGCAAAGCGGGCGCGGCGCATCGGTCTCATCCACCGCGTCGTCTCCAGGTCCAAACTCGACGAGGCCGTGGACGACTACCTTCGGGAGATTTTCACGTCCGGACCGCGCGCGGTCTCCGCCGCCAAAGGGCTGCTCCGGGAGATCCGCGGGTGCCGATCGGAAGATGTGATTGGTTTGACGACCACGCGCATCGCGGAGCAGCGCGTGTCGTCCGAAGGACAGGAAGGGATGCGAGCGTTTCTGCAGAAGCGGAAGCCGAACTGGATCCCGTAGGACGGGAGGACGGAGCGCCTGCGCCCCGAGCGAGGCGCCGGAGGGAAGCGGCGCGGAGCGCCGCCGCCGAGCGAGCGCGAGCGGGGGTGGGGCCCCGCGAGCACTAAGTGAGGACGGGAGGTCGGACCTATTCGCGCGCGGAGGCGGGGGGGTCCCGCGAGCACTAAAAAAGGGGGGGCGGATTCATTGATGAAACGCGTGCTGGTCGCCAATCGCGGGGAAATAGCCGTTCGCATCGTCCGCGCGTGCCGTGAGGCGGGACTCGAGAGCATCGCGGTCTTTTCGGACGCGGACGCCTTGGCGCGCCACGTCCTTCTTGCCGACCGGGCGGTGCGAATTGGTCCCGCTCCTCCCGGCGACAGCTACTTGAACATCCCGGCTCTGCTCGCGGCGGCCCAGTCGAGCGGCGCTGACGCCATCCATCCAGGTTACGGGTTTCTCTCGGAACGACCTGAACTTGCACGAGCGTGTGAAGAGGCCGGGCTGACATTCGTCGGTCCCCCCGCCGACGTGATCGCGCGAATGGGGTCGAAGCTGGCCGCGCGCGAGTTGATGCAGCGGGCTGGCGTTCCGGTAGTCCCGGGTGCGACGCCGCGCGATCAGTCTGACGAGGGTGTCGGTACCGCCGCTCGTGAGATTGGCTATCCGGTACTCATCAAAGCCTCCGCCGGCGGTGGCGGCAAAGGAATGAGAGTCGTCTGTCGCGAGGCGGACGCGCGTGAGGCAGCCGCCGCGGCGCGGCGCGAGGCTCTCAGCGCCTTCGGTGACGGTACGTTGTACGTGGAACGCTTGATTGAAAACCCTCGCCACGTGGAGGTGCAGATCCTGGCCGATTCCCACGGCAACGTGGTTCACTTGTTCGAACGCGACTGTTCGTTACAGCGGCGCCATCAGAAAGTCATCGAAGAGAGTCCTTCCCCCGTCCTGACATCGGCGATCCGAAATCAACTCGGCGCAGCGGCGGTCGCAGCGGCCAGGGCCGCACACTACCGCAATGCTGGAACCATTGAGTTCCTGCTTGAAGGCGAAGGGGATCGCGCCCGCTTCTACTTTCTCGAGATGAACACTCGTCTTCAAGTCGAGCACCCGGTCACAGAAGCCGTGAGCGGTATCGATCTCGTTCGAGCGCAGTTCGATGTTGCTGCAGGGTTACCGCTGCCCTGGCCGCAGACCGCGTTATCGCAAAGAGGCCATGCGATCGAGTGTCGCATCTATGCGGAAGATCCGTCGAACGGATTCCTGCCGCAGGCTGGACCGTTGCTGCTGTATCGGGAGCCCGCTGGGCCGGGCATCCGTGTGGACTCCGGCGTGGTGGAGGGTGACGAGGTCGGCGTGCACTACGATCCCCTCATCGCCAAGATCATCGCCTACGCTGAAACGCGTGAGCGCGCGAGAGCCAGGGCAATTGCCGCGCTTCGGGCCTTCCCGATCCTGGGGATTCGCACCAACCTTCCGTTTTTGATCGCCGTTCTCGCGCATCCGCGTTACGCCGCCGGTATGGCACACACCGGCTTCATCGACGAGCACCTCGCTGAGTTATTGGCGACGCCGCCACCTCCCGCCGAAGCAATCGCCGCGGCAGCCATCGGCGGTGGTCCAGGTTCTTCTTCCGAACGCTCCACCCGACCGATCGTCGAACCGTGGGAGCGCCTCGGGGCCTGGGGCCGCTGACGAATGCCGCCGCACCGGATCATCCTGCGCGATGAGCGCGGTGTGAACCACGAGGTGACAGTCACTGGACCAGATAGCGCGATTGTCACGGACCGCCCCATCATCGCTCGGGCAATCCGACCCGGAGAGCTGCGCGTCGCGGAGCACACTGTCTGGGTCGCCCGTCAAGACGAAAAGGTTTGGGTCTTCGTCAACGGGAATGCCTACACCTTCGACTTGCAACGGCCGGGTGGACGTGCGCGAACACGCGTGGGGCATGACGAGAATCTCTTCGCGCCGATGCCGGCCACTGTGGTGAAACTGCACGTGTCGCCAGGTGACGAGGTGCATGCGGGACAACTGCTGCTGGTTCTGGAGGCGATGAAGATGGAACTGCCCGTCCGGGCCAGCAGCGATGCTCGAGTCGAAGCTGTACGCTGCATCGAAGGAGAACTGGTGCAGCCCGGACAACCGCTCATCGACTTGACTCCCCATACCCACGCAGCAAGCACCAAGGGTGATCAGAAATGACTGCCCGGGCTACGGCAGTGACCATCGTCGAGGTCGGCCCGCGCGACGGGCTTCAGAACGAAACAACCGCCGTCGCGACCGAACACAAGGTCGAATTCGTCAATCGATTGTCGGCGGCAGGGCTGAAGGTCATCGAGGTCGCGGCGTTTGTCAGCCCTCGCTGGGTCCCGCAGATGGCCGATGCCGAAGCGGTATTCGCCGGGATCGAACGCCAGAGCGGCGTGCGCTATGCCGCCTTGGTGCCAAATCTTGCTGGTTTGGAGCGGGCACACGCATCCGGGGTGAAAGAAATTGGCATATTCGCGGCGGCTTCCGAAACATTCAGTCGCAAGAACATCAATCAGAGCGTCAACGAATCGCTCGTCGCCTATCGACAGGTCTGCTCTCGCGCGCGGGACCTGGGGATTCGCGTTCGTGGGTACGTTTCAACCGCCTTCGGGTGCCCGTTTGAGGGTGAGGTTTCCTCAAATCGAGTGGCAGAGGTGTGCGACGCCCTCATTTCAATGGGAGCTTTCGAAGTCGCCGTGAGCGACACGATCGGCATCGCGCATCCCGGTCAGGTGCCACAGGTCGTCGCCGCGGTTGCCGCCCGCATTCCGCTCGATTCCATCGCGCTGCATTTTCACGACACCCGCGGGATGGCGCTGGCCAACGTCCTGACGGGGCTCGATCTCGGTGTTGCTACCTTCGATGCGTCAGCCGGCGGCCTGGGCGGTTGCCCGTATGCACCCGGTGCAACCGGCAACCTTGCCACCGAGGACCTCGTGTATATGCTCCAGGGCCTTGGCATTCCGACCGGAATCAATCTGGACGCGCTGCTCGATGCATCGGCGTACATCGAAGCGCACGTCGGGCATCCGCTGCCCTCGCGGTACTACCAGGCCACACGCCGACGCCCTGCTCACTTGAAACTAGAGACTGGCGACTAGCGACTGGCGACTAGCGACTCTGTTTCCTTTCCGCCATCCACGCCTCGAGCGCTTCGTCACTCCAGGTATTGATCACACGGTCGGTTGGAACGCCCGCCAGTCGGGCGTGTGCCAGCGCAAAATCGGTGAAGCGAAGTTCACCGATCGAATGCGCATCGCTGTCGAGCGCGAAGAGGCAGCCCGCGTCGCAGGCCGCTCGCAGCAGACTGAAGTCAAGATCCTGACGATGCCAGTTGCCGTCAACTTCGATGGCGACCCGGCGAGCCGCGGCCTCCGCAAAGACGCGGTCCCATTGAGCGACGACACCGGCGCGACTGTTATAAATCCGGCCTCTCGGATGACCCAGGATTGCGACTCGGCGGCCCCGGATTGCCCCGAGCAGCCGCTGCGTCTGGTCTTCGGCTCGCCGCAGGAGCGAATGCGGTGAGGCGACGACGAATTCGAAGACGTCACATTCTTCCGGTCGCAGATCCAGTTGCCCGTCGATCAGGATGTTCGCCTCGATCCCCTTGAACACGCGGAACGATCCCGCGTACTCCTCGTTCAACCGATCGATTTCGACGTGCTGCCGCTCAACTTCGGACATACTCATTCCGCGCGCGATCGGCAGCCCGTACGAATGGTCGGTCACCCCCATGCAGGTGTGTCCCAGCGCACGGCACGCCTCGATCATCGTCCGCACGGTTTCTCCACCGTCGCTTCCCGTCGTGTGCATCTGAAAGTCACCGCGAAACGATGCGCGGCTGATGACGTCTTGGCTGAGTGCGAGGCCGTGGACGTGCAGCATGGCCGCCTGACTCAGGTAATTGCTGCGCAAAAGCCTTTTGGCTGCGACCTGCGACGCTTTTCGCGAAGCGGCAATCGCCGCTTCGACCGTTGGGGACTGCCCGGTCTCGACGAGCTCGGTAATGATTCGCGCGGTCGACGGCCCAATGAATGGAACCTCGCGCAGCGACCCCGCCTCGACGAGATCGGACACTTGGACCGGCAAGCCGACTATCGCTTTCGCCGCGCGTTTGTAACCGAACTTGGCTCGTTCCACGGTCTGGAGCTCGGCCATGTCATGCAGAAGGCTCACGGCCCTCATATTCAGATCATCGAGTTCGGGTTGAACCCGGCGCGAGCGGCGTGAGGTTCGCTTGGGCTTGGATGTCCTGGAGTGGGTAGTCACGTTCACACCAGCGGAATCGAACAGCAGCGTACGGCAGTAAACACCTGAATTCTCGTCATTTCTACCGCTCAGTTCCGGCATTTCCCTTGCTCCACACCCTGCAGTGACGAAGGAGCATTCGATGCCACGTGCCGGCCATGCGTTGTCGCTCGGGATCCTTCTCTCGATTCCCTGGCTTGCTGCATGTACGAGTGCAATGGCTGAAAAGGAGCAGGCTCAAGTCAGCCACGCTGTGCGCGCGACGGTGCAATCCTCTAACCGCCCTCCGTACGTGGCGGCCGACGCCGAAGGTGGACGCTTGTGGAAGCTCACGCGAGAGTTCTACGCGAACCGGCAGTTCGCGCCCGCGTGGATCGACGGCACAGCTCCAAGGTCGCAGATGCGCGACTTTATCAAGGCGCTCTGGGGAGCGGACCACGAAGGGCTCGACCCACAACTCTACAATGTGGCGCTCATCGATCAAAAGGCGCAGGAAGCCTCGAAAGGATTCCTGACGAAAAAGGGGTTCGAACCCAAAGAAGCAGGGGCCCTCGACGTCTGGTTGACGTCCTTGTATCTGAAATACGCGTCCGATCTCGCTGACGGACTTTCTGATCTCGCGCACGCAGATCGAAGCTGGCAAATCAAGCCGGAAAGCTTCGATCCGCGATCCCACCTCGAAGACGCGCTCAACAACAATCGGATCGCGGCGTCCCTGCAACAGCTCACGCCGGACAACGCGCAGTACCGGAACTTGCGCGTGGTACTCGCCGAGTACCGCGAACAGGCAGCCAAAGGTGGTTGGCCCAACGTGCCGGTGACGAAGTTGAGACCTGGTCAACGCCACGATACCGCTGTCGCGATTGCCAAACGGCTCGCGGCGTCAGGTGATTACAAGGGCAGCGTGCCTCGTGACGGCCAGCCTGCCTCGTACAGCGGTGAGTTGGTGGAGGCCGTGAAGCGGTTCCAGCGCAGGCACGGACTGACTGATGACGGGGTAATCACTCCTGCAGTCGTCGCAGAGATGAATGTGCCGATCGAGGAACGAATTGGCCGTATTCGCCTGAATCTGGAACGCTGGCGATGGTTGCCGCACGACCTGGGTGAACGCTATATCCTCGTCAACATCCCTGAGGCGCGGCTCGAAGTCTGGGATCACGGGAATGTCCCGATCACGATGCGTACGATCGTCGGGAAGCAGGACACGCCGACACCCATATTCAACGACGTCATGACGCACGTCGTGTTCAGCCCGTACTGGAACGTGCCCCCCAATATCGCCGAAGGAGAAACGCTGCCAGCGATCGTGAAAGATCCGGAATTTCTCAGCCGGCAGAACATGGAGATACTCGACGCGTCAGGCAACCCGGTTGACCCCTCGTCCATCGATCTCAGCGATCCCAGCAAATACCGCTTCCGTCAGCGTCCCGGGGCAGAGAACTCGCTCGGACTCGTCAAGTTCATGTTTCCGAATCAGTTCGATGTGTATCTTCACGACACTCCGGCCGATTCGCTCTTCGCGCGAGCGGGCCGATCATTCAGCCACGGATGCGTTCGGCTCGAACAGCCCGTGGTACTTGCACGATATGTTTTGCGTGACCAGCCGGAATGGACCGAGTTGCGCATCGAGGAAGCAATGCATGCGGGGGAGGAGCAGCACGTCAAACTGAAGAACCCGCTGCCCGTTTACCTGGGTTACTGGACCGCGCGTGTCTCCGCTGATGGAATCGTGCAGTTCCGGAAGGACGTCTACGGAGTCGACCAACGGCAGACGGCGCTGCTCAACGACCGACTTGCGCGGATGCGGAAGAGCGCGGCCGCCGCGCCGGCGGCCGCGTCGCACTGAGTCAGCCGGCGCCGCCGAGGCTCGTCCGATTTCGGAGTAGAATCGCGGCCGCCTCCGCCAGCTGGTCGGGGAGACACGGTTTCTGCAGCACGCGATCGGCGCCCGCATCCATCGCCCGCTGTTCGTGCGCGTCGTCGCTGTACCCGCTCAGGCAAATCACCGGAATCTTTGCCAGTGCCTCGTCACTGCGAATCCGCTTCACCAGCTCGAATCCGTCAATTTGGGGTAGCGAGAGATCGGTGATAACGAGATCCGGAGTTCGCGAACGGATGCAGGACAGTGCCTCCTCGCCGTCAGCGGCCTCAGACACTTCGAAGATGTCCTGCAGAAACTCCGCGTACATCGTTCGGGTATCGGCGTGATCTTCAACGAGCAGAAGAAGCGGCACGGTCTAGGGCAACCCAGGTTTTTGGCTGTCGTCGAGCAGTCGGCGGATTGCCGTCTCGAGGTCGGCCGCTGAACACGGTTTCTCGAGCACCGCGTCGCAGCCGGCACGATGCGCGCGGTTCGGGTCGGCAGCAAACGCCGCGTAACCCGTCACGGCGAGTACCGGAACATCGCGAGTGCGAGGATCTTGTTTGAGTCGTCGAGTCAGCTCGAACCCATCGATTCCCGGAATGTTGAGATCGGTGACGACGACGTCGGGGGTCAGTTCGACGGCGCGCTCGAGCGCTTGAAGGCCATTGTGCGCTTGCGCTACACGGAAGCCGGCCTGCTGCAGCCATTCCACGAGCATGAGGCGACCGTCGCGGTCGTCTTCGACGATGAGAACGCTCGGGCTCCGGCGTTCGTTTGCCAACTCAGGGTCCTCGACTGAGTATACCAACGCGGCCGGCAGTCTACGGAGACTTTCGGGCGGACGCCCAAGCCGGGCGTCCGCCGGGAAGAACTATGCGGGAATCTTCAACACCTGACCGGGCTTGATTTTGTCCGGATCCGACAACTGATCGCGGTTGGCTTCGAAAATCTTCATGTATTCGTTGGCGCTGCCGAGATGCTCTTTGGCGATCTTGCTTAGCGTATCGCCAGCCTTCACGGTGTACGTCCGGGTTGCCACCGCGACGCCGCCGGATGCCGCACCGCCGCCCACGACCTTGATGTCCGCTACGACATCGTTCTTCCATGACGGGATCGTCTTGATAGCGCTCCAGATCTCGTTCTTGTCTGCTTCAGACTTCACCGTTCCGGTGAAGTACAGCTTACCGTCGCGTTCCTGAGCGCTGCCGTCAAAACGTCCCTTCGACTGCTGGATAGCATACGCGTACGTGTCTCGCAAACCCATATGATCACCTCCTCGTGTCCCTGTCTCCAATGCAAGGGAGAAGCCGGTGTGGCGATCCGAACCCGGCTTGACGCCGATCCGGCTGCAGCGGCCGATTTCAACGCCGCAAAACGGATGACTCAGGAGCGCCGAAAACACGCAGTTCCGCAATTGACCAGTAGTAGATTCCTTCAGTCCCCGACTGCCGGAGCCTCACGTATCGCGCGGCTCGCGGATCGAACGTCGAGCGCAGCGGGATTGTGAGTGGATCTTCGAGCGCTGCTGAAAACGCCAGGAGCGCGGTCCCGCCTGACCACGCTCGGGCCCAGGATGTGCCATCCAGTGACGTCTCGACCGTAAGGAACCGAGGAAAATCTGCCACGTACCCGGCAATTTGCTGCTCGACGCCCGTCACGTGTCGTGGAGTCCCCAGGTCTACAGTGAGCTCGTTCGAGGGATCCTGCGGCCCGCCAGTGTGCCAGCGGGTGATGCGGTCGCCATCGGTAAGGTTACTCACCAACTCCTGATACAAAGACGCCGTGACGCGAGCGATCGGCAGCGGCTCGCCCGTTAGCTGAGGCACCATCGACGCCGATGCGGCATGAGCACGAACAAGGCGATACACCGTGTACGCCTGGTCCTCATACGCGACGCTCGTTTCCGGCTCCGACCCTACGAACCGCCGCCACTTGCCATCGGGATCGAGTTCGTGATCGATGACCACTTCGATTGTTCCCATCGACGACAGCCGGGGAAGAATGGCGCGGTCCCGTTGTTCCAGCATGTACTGCAGCGCCCAATAGTGCGGCGCGAAGTATCCGCTGTAACCGTTGACCACCGGGCGGCGGTGCTCGGCGGCGCGGTACAACACGATCGCATCGTGAGCTGGATTGACGGGCAACTCCAGCCGCGCGACGGCAGATGTGTGGACAGGCCGCGCGTCGGGTCTGAGAATGAGGCGAATGGGTCTCGGCCAGGCCTCGATGAGAATGAGTGCCGACGCAGCAATCGGCAACCATCGACGCACGCGGGGCCACCTCGTGGTGATGTGCGCGACACCGAGCGCAGCCGCAATCGCCAGACACACGGTACCGAGCACCCAGAACCGTGCGGGCACGCGAACGCCCTCCGCACCGGGAATCAGCATCAACCACGCGTACGGAGCCTTGTAAATAAGCGGCTTGTTCATCAACGTCGGCGAAGGTCCCAGACTGAACAGCCACATCCCGCCGGTCGCGAGTGCGTAAAAGGCCAGCGATGATCGCCGGCGCCACGCCCCCACAACGGCGGGATGCATGACCAGCGCGGCGACGGTCAATAGAATCGCCACCGATAAGGGTTTTCGCGCCGTCGTCACTGAAAAAAGCCGAAGGCCAAACGGCTCGAACTTCCAGGGTCCAAACATCGATGGCGTTGCCGCCATCACTCCGAACACGACGGCGATGAGCAGTAGCCATCGAGACGTCGTCAGCCGTCCCTGAACTTGGCGAAGGGAACGACCTTCGCCTGAGCGGCTCGCGGCCAGCCACGCCACGATCGAAGCGGCCAGCACCAGCAACACCACGGTCAGACCTGGGAAGAGGGCGGACTCGGGTCGTCCGACGACATCCAGCCATCCCCAGACCCACAGCGAGTCGGGCGCCTTCAGGATGCTGGCGATGTCGGCGCTGAATGCCTCAATCTCATCCGGCCAGCGGCGCAACCCTGCCGCGCCTTGATGCTTCACGTAGCCCTGGGCGATCGGCGCCATCGCAACGCCGGCGAGCATCCACACGGCGATCACGCGCAGCACGGCGGACCAGCGCTCGCGACCGATGACAAACCACACCAGCCAGAGGGCAATCAGCGCAGACAAGTAAAAGAGGTAATAGCCACACGAGAGCGCCTGCATCAGCCACGCGCCGCCAAACAGCAGCAGCCATCTGACGCGCCGATCCGCAAAGTAGAGGTGAAGCCCGGCAAGCGACAGCGGCACCCAGTAGGCAGACAGCACCTGCAGGTGGGCGATCTGCGACATGCGATACGGCGCAAATGCGAAGGCGAGGCCGGCGAGTACCCCGATGTCATGGCGGCGCGTCAACACGTACGCCAGCACGTGGGCGGACAACGCGCATAACACGAACGACAGGAAGAACGCGGTGTTGTACGCCAGCAACGGATTTCCCGTGAGCCAGATGACGGGAGTCGTCATCGGAGACAAGCCGAGAAGGTGCTCGGAGTAAGCGGTCACACCTCGCGCTGGATAAAACTGCGGCACGCTCCACCAGCGCTCGGTCAACGGCACCGTACGAGCGTTCCACGCGAGGAGAAACGTGTTGAGGAGTGGATCGCCGAGATCGTTTGGAACGCTGCGTCCTGGCGACAGGACGAGCGGCCATGTCAGCGCGGTCGTAAGCGCGGTGTACAAGACGGCCGCGAGGCCGAAGGCAACGAATCGCCGCATGTGGACATCGAATTGTAGCGCCTGCGATAGCATGTCACCGTCATGACGCTGAATGATTTCAAACGTACGGTGTCCGACGGAGTACCTCCGAAAAACATTTCACTGCCGCTCCTCGCCATGTGGCACGACGCCCGCGGCGACTGGAACGCCGCGCACGAGACGGCTCAGTCGGTTGAAGACGAGACCGGTGCCTGGGTTCATGCATATCTCCATCGGAAAGAAGGCGATGCGGCCAACGCCGGGTATTGGTACCGACGCGCGCGCAAACCGGCGGCTACTGACGCGCTTGGCGCAGAATGGGAACGAATCGTCACGACTCTACTGGCATGACGCTTGCCACAACTCTGTCGGTGAGAGATGTGGTGTGGCACAGAATACGAAACAGTGCTCGATACTCCTCGTAACTGACGAAGATTCGTGCACGCAGCGAACCGTGCTGGAGGCCAGCGGCTTTCTCGTGACTGAGACACGGGAGTGGCCGGAGCACGAGCGCGCCATCCTCGATCATCACGTGGTGATCGTTCGGATCCGTTCCATCCGCAATGCGCCAATGATTGGGGCCCGGTTGAGAGCCAAGCCGCGGTTCGGTCGCCGGGTCTTGATTGGGCTGGTGCCGCCCAGCATTCCGCCACACGAACGAACGGCGGCGCTGACGAGCGGCTTCGATGAAGTGCTGAACGACAGCTGCGACTCGCGCCAACTGATCGCCCGGATCCTGAAGCGGCTGCGAATGGTCCCGGAGTACCACTGCCTGCTCCCGCGCAGAGTGGCGTGAAGCCCGCGGCAGCCTACCCCTTGAACATCCGGAGAAGTTTCGTGACTGGATCGTAGAACTGGTCCACGACGCGCTCCTTGAGCGGAATGATCGCATTCTCCGTGATCGTGATGTGCTCAGGGCATACTTTCGTGCAGCAGCGCGTGATGTTGCAGTAGCCAATCCCGTCCCGCCGCTTCAAGTCCGCCAGTCGGTTCTCGGTATCAAGCGGGTGCAGCTCCAGGGCCGCGTTGTAGAGAATGAACCGCGGACCGATGAACTCGTCGTGCAGATGGTGGTCACGAAGCACGTGGCAGACGTCCTGACAGAGAAAGCACTCGATGCACTTCCTGAACTCCTGCACGCGGTCGACGTCCGCCTGCGCCATGCGCCACGTGCCATCGGCCGCATCGGGCTTCCGCGGTGTGAACGGCTTGATGCCGGTCTTGACACGGAAGTTCCAGGAGACGTCGGTGACGAGGTCCTTGATCAGTGGAAACGCCTTCATCGGTTCCACGGTGACGGGCTCGTTCAGGTTGAGGGAATTCAACCGCGTCATGCACATCAGCTTCGGGTGGCCGTTGATCTCGGCGGAGCAGGAGCCACACTTGCCGGCCTTGCAGTTCCACCTGACCGCCAAATCATTGGCCTGCTCGGCCTGCACGCGGTGCACGGCATCGAGCACCACCATGCCGTCGCTGACTTCCGTCCGATAGTCGTGAAGCGCTCCCTGCTCGCGAGTGCCACGCCAGATTCGAAACGTCGCCGTCGCCATTCAGATCCTTTCGCCCAGCGTCACTTGTTCTCTTCGATGACCTGTTTCAGCTCGGCCGGCATCTCCGGAATCGGTGCACGTGCAATCTGCATCGACCCATCACTTCCCCGCCGAGCCACGACGTTGAAGGTGGCAGACGCGGGATCCTTGTCCGGATAATCGGTGCGAAAGTGACCGCCCCGGCTTTCTTTTCGCTCGAGCGCGGAGAGGGCAATCGCCTCGGAGACTACGAGCAGGTTGCCGAGATCCAGGGCCGTGTGCCAGCCGGTGTTGTATTCGCGATGGCCCGTGATACCCGCTCGTTCGGCCCTGGCGTTCAAGGCGTGCAACCCATCGAGGGCCTTCCGCATTTCTGACTCGTCGCGGACAATGCCGACGAGATCCTGCATCATGCCCTGAAGTTCCTGCTGAATCTTGAACGGGTTCTCGCCAGCCTGCCCGTGCTCGAACGGCCGCAACGCGCGCTTGGCCGCTGCCTCCACTTGCCGTTCGTCCACGTGCCCGGCCGCATTCTTCTTCGCGAAGATCGCCGCGTATTCGCCAGCACGCTTGCCGAAAACGAGCAGGTCTGAGAGCGAGTTCCCACCAAGCCGATTCGCGCCGTTGATCCCCGCTGCGCATTCGCCGGCCGCGAACAAACCGGGCAGCGTCGACATTTGCGTGTCCGAATCGACGCGCACCCCGCCCATGACGTAATGCGTCGTCGGCCCGACTTCCATGGCCTCCGCCGTGATGTCGAGCCCGGCCAGCTCCTTGAACTGGTGGTACATCGACGGCAGTTTCTTGCGAATGTGGTCGGCCGCGTTCGGGATCTTCTCCTTGATCCAGGCAATGTCGAGAAACACGCCGCCGTGGGGACTGCCGCGGCCGGCTTTGACCTCGCGCATGATGCAGCGAGCCACGTGGTCTCGGGTGAGCAGTTCCGGCGGCCGACGGGCGTTTTTGTCGCCCTGCGTGTAATGCCATCCCTCTTCTGGATTGTCGGCGGTCTGACTCCGGTAGTTCTCCGGAATGTCGTCGAACATGAACCGGCGGCCTTCGCTGTTGCGCAGCACGCCCCCTTCGCCGCGCACCCCCTCGGTGACGAGAATGCCTTGAACGCTCGGAGGCCACACCATGCCGGTGGGGTGAAACTGGACGAACTCCATGTCCATCAGCTCGGCGCCGGCAAGGTAGGCCAGTGCGTGACCGTCTCCGGTGCCTTCCCAGCTGTTGCTGGTAATGCGATAAGCCCGGCCGATGCCGCCGGTGGCAAGGACCGTGGCTTTTGCCTTGAACAACTTGAACCGCCCGCGTTCACGGTCGTAGCCAAATGCACCAACCACGCGACCGCCGTCGGTGAGCAGCGTGACGACCGTGAACTCCATGTGGACGTCGAGGCCACGGTGAATCCCGTGATCCTGCAGCGTGCGGATCATCTCGAGACCGGTCCGGTCGCCGACATGAGCGAGGCGCGGATATTTGTGGCCGCCGAAGTTCCGCTGCAGGATTCGGCCATCTGTCGTGCGATCGAACAGCGCGCCCCACGCCTCGAGCTCGCGCACCCGATCCGGCGCTTCGCGCGCGTGCAGCTCCGCCATCCGCCAGTTGTTGACGTACTGACCGCCACGCATGGTGTCGGCGAAGTGGACTTTCCAGCTGTCGCGGTCGTCAACGTTCGAGAGCGCTGCGGCAATACCTCCTTCGGCCATCACGGTGTGCGCCTTGCCGAGCAAAGACTTGCAGAGGAGTCCTACCTTGACACCCGCAGCCGACGCTTCGATGGCGGCACGCAGTCCAGCGCCACCGGCACCGATGATGAGCACATCGTGTTCCTGCGTCTCGTAGGTCAGAAGATCCTCCAGTCGGTCAACACTCCCATCGAGCACAAACGGACGTAGACGTCGGCCAATGCCACACCAAACAGACTCGCCCAGGCCCAGCGCATGTGCCGGCAATTCAAGGTGGTTGCCCCGCGGTAGAGCGTCATCCAAGACGGACGGGCGGATAGCTGGTCGATTCGGCCCCCAATCAGATGACGGAATGAGTGGCACCCGAGCGTATAGCCCGCAAGCAGGATCACATTCACCAGCAGTACGATGGTGCCGACGCCCAGTCCAAACTGCGTCGCACCCGTCACCGGGTTCGTGAACCAGAATGCCTTCCAGACGTCGTAGCTCAGGACGATCACGAAAAAGAGCGCGAGATACAGAAAGTAGCGATGGACGTTCTGCAGAATCAGCGGAAATGAGTGCTCGCCCAGATAGCGGTGACGGGGCTCGCCAACCGTGCACGAGGGAGGATCGGCCCAGAACGCCTTGTAGTAGGCGCCGCGATAGTAGTAACACGTGAAACGAAAGCCAGCAGGCGCCCAGAGAATGAGAAATGCCGCTGAAAACGGCAGTGCGCCTGGCCACCACTCCGGCTTGGGCCCGAACCAGCTATGGGGTCCCTCGCCAAACAGCAGCGGCGAATAAAACGGCGACAGGTAAGGGCCGTACTCGTAATGATCGCCTTGAAAGGCTGCCCACGTCGCGTAGACCACGAATCCGCCAAGGATCACGAACGTCAGCAGCGGCTGCGCCCACCACGCGTCGCGCCGCATCGTTCGTCCAAAAGGGCGATGTTCCAGGGGAATCACTTGAGACATTCACTGCTCTCCGGTCGGGACTCAACGTGTAGAGTGCGTCAAAAACGATATCGTCTGCTCCCCGGCTTTGCAAGGCAACCATCAGCTCTCCGCATTCGTGCTAATCTCCGCGAGCATGAAACCGCTCGAGACACTCGCTCTCTTTGCGGGTCTCACCATCGCACAGGCCAACCCGTATACGGCGGTCGAGAATTGGGCGCCAATGCCGGCAGGCCGCACGTGGGGATCAACGAGCGCCGTGGATATCGATCCCGATGGCACATCAGTGTGGGTCGCCGAGCGGTGCGGCAGGAACAGTTGCGTGGGATCCGATCTGTCAACGATCTTGAAATTCGATGCATCGGGCAAGCTGGTCCGAAGCTTTGGCGCCGGAATGTTCGTCTTTCCTCACGGGATGCACGTCGACCGCGAAGGCAATGTGTGGGTCACCGATGGAGTGCCTCCGGGGGCTGGTGCATCCGCTGCCAAAGGCGGACACTTCGTTCGCAAGTTCAGTCCTGAGGGCAAAGTCCTGCTGACGCTGGGCCAACCCGGCGCACCTGGCAACGGCCCCAACAACTTCAATCAACCGTCCGACGTGGTCGTGGCGCAGAACGGCGACATCTTCGTCGCTGACGGCCACGGCGGCGACACGAATGCTCGCATCGTCAAGTTCTCGAAAGACGGGAAGTTCATCAAGAGCTGGGGACAGCGTGGCACGCGGCCAGGTGACTTCGACACTCCCCATGCGATTGCCATCGACTCTCGTGGGCGGGTGTTCGTGGCGGACCGCGCCAACAACCGGATTCAGATCTTCGATCAGGACGGCACATTTCTCGAGGAGTGGCGGCAATTCAGCCGGCCGAGCGGCCTGTATATCGACAAAAACGACGTGCTCTACGTCGCGGACTCCGAATCGAATGCCAAACGCCACCCGGGCGGGAAACGCGGAATCTACGTCGGCAGCGCCAAAGACGGCAAGGTCACCGCGTTTATTCCAGACCCCGAGCCCAACCCCGACAAATCGTCAACCAGCGGAGCTGAGGGCGTCGCCGCTGACGCGCAAGGCAATATTTTCGGTGCCGAGGTCGGGCCGCGGACGCTGAGGAAGTATGTGAAGCGACCGTGAAGAGCTTCCGGCTTCCATCACCTCGGCCATGGCGTCCCTTGAAGTACCGGTACGGCGCCAATACCTTTGAAGACGAATTTCTGCACTCGCTTACCTTCGTAGGTCTCCGTCGTGTAGATATTGCCCTTCGAGTCCGTCGCGATGCTGTGAACGGCATAGAACTGCCCCGGCTGCCGTCCGCCATCTCCGAAACTGGTCAGCATCTTCAGTGACTGCCGCTCGATCACGTAGACCTTTTCGTTCTTCCCGTCGGCGAGATACAGAAAACGCTGCTGCGGATCCCTCGAGAAGGCGATATCCCAGACCGATCCGTCGCCCAGCGTTTTTGGCGCGATGAACACTTCGTTGACGAAAGATCCGTCGGCTTTGAACACCTGAATCCTGTCGTTCGGGCGATCGCAGACATACACCAGTCCGTCGTTTGACAACTCGGCGCAATGAACCGGGTTGCGGAACTGTTTGGCCGGCGGCGCCGCGGGATCGTAGCGGCCAAGATTCGTGTCGTCCGGCTTGTTGCCGTACGCGCCCCAATAGCGCTTGAATTTTCCGGTGTCGGCGTCGAGGACCACGACGCGTTTATTGCCGTAGCCATCCGCCACATAGGCTTCGTTGGTCCGCCGGTCGACAAACACTTTGGCGACTCTGCCGAAATTCTCCGGGTCGTTGCTGCCCGTGCCCTTGTTTTGCCGTCCGAACTGCATCAGGAACTTGCCGCTCCTCGTGAACTTCAGGATGTGCGAGTCCCCTTTGCCGCTGCCCCCGATCCAGACGTTGTCCTTGTGATCAACGGTAATTCCGTGATTCTCGAGAGGCCATTCGTATCCTTCTCCCGCGCCACCCCAATGGCCGACGAGGTTTCCAGCAGGATCGAATTCGAGCACTGGCGGCGCCGGAAAACAGCACTCGCTCGTCGCCGGTTGCTGTGCACCGCCAACTTCCTTCGGATCGAGCGTTTCAGGACGATGGATGATCCAGACGTGATCCTGGGAATCCACGGATACCCCAATCGTGCGCCCGAGCAGCCAATGATTCGGCAGCGGCTTCGGCCACAACGGGTCGACCTCGAAGCGGGGCGCCTGAACAGTGGCGTTCTGCGCTTGCGCCGCCGAGTGATCCAGGAGCGCCTGCGCAATTCCCAACGTTGCGACGCCCCCCAGGAAGACCCAAAGAACGATTTTGCGGGACGGCTGCATGCGGGAACCCTCTCTCTTGTACGATGGAGCCGAAATCCAGGGCGTATGAAGCCGACGAGAATATACCTTAGAGTTCCGCTGCTTCTGCTCATTTTGATGAGCGGCGCCTCTATCGCCGGTCACGAGATACCCACCGACATCACGGCGCACGTGTTCGTCAAACCGGACCGTGAGCGGGTCCGGCTTCTTATTCGAGTCCCGCTGCGCGCGATGCGCGACGTGAACTTCCCCACGGTGGGACCCGGGTACCTCGCGATAGACGGAGCCGAGCCGATGCTCAGAGATGCAGCGCTCTTGTGGATCGCTCCGAATATCCAGCTGCGCGAAGAGGGTCGCGCGATTGACGGTCAGCGACTCGTTCGCAGCCTGGCGTCGTTGCCGTCCGATCGTTCGTTCGTGTCATTTGACGAGGCGATGGCACACCTCGAGGGGTCGGTACTTCCTGCAACGGAACGCCTGCCCTGGGATGCTGCACTGCTCGACATGCTCTTCGAGTATCCGATTCAGTCGGATCGCTCCCACTTCGCCGTCCGTCTGGACTTCGCGCGCCTGGCGTCCCGGGTCACCACGGTCGTCCGCTTCGTTCAGCCGGACGGGGACGTCCGCGCGCTCGAGTATGCCGGCGATCCTGGCTGGATTGAACTGGACCCTCGCTGGTATCAGGCGGCCTGGACGTTCGTGCGGCTCGGCTTGGCCCACATTCTCGATGGCATCGATCACATTCTTTTTCTCCTGTGCCTGGTGGTGCCGTTTCGTCGAGTTCGCTCGCTCGTCCTGATCGTCACTGCCTTCACGGTCGCGCATTCCATCACGCTGATTGGTGCGGCATTCGGCTTTGTGCCAGATGGACTCTGGTTCCCGCCGCTCGTTGAAACGCTCATCGCCATCTCCATCGCCTACATGGCGATTGAGAACATCGTCCTGGAGTGGCAAGGCGCGGCAGCGGCCGCAGCCTTTCGCCGTCGGTGGGTGCTGGCGTTCGCGTTTGGCTTGGTGCACGGTTTCGGCTTCTCGTTTGCGCTGCGCGAGTCGTTGCAGTTTGCAGGTTCGCACCTGCTCACCTCTCTCCTCTCGTTCAATCTCGGCGTGGAGCTCGGGCAGCTCATCGTCGTCGCAGCGCTGGTGCCTTCCTTGTCGTTCCTCTTTCGCTACGTCATGCCCGAGCGCATCGGAGCAGTCGTCATTTCCGCCCTTATCGCGCACACGTCCTGGCACTGGATGACCGAGCGATGGCGAATCCTTCAGGCGTTCGGCTGGCCGGCACTCGAGGCTGCGTCTCTCGCGTCGGCCCTTCGCTGGATGACAGTGATGTTGCTGATCGGGGCAGCAGGATGGGGACTGTCCGCCGTAGTGCGACAGCAACTACGGCGGACCTCGGATGCGAAGAGCGACGCTACGCCGCCGCGCTGGCTTTGACGCCGAGCACTTTCCCAAACACCTGGACGGCCTGCTTCATCTCTTCGAGCGTGCCGATTGACACGCGGGTGTGCGTCTTCTCAAACGGCGGAAAGTCACGGCCGACACGGATGTTGGCCTTGGCGCACCCTTCGCGGAATTCCTTGGCCGGCCGTCCGATGTTGACGAAGATGAAATTGCACTGCGAGTCCGTTGGCGTGAAACCGGCGTTCTTGAACCAGTTGATGGTAAACGCCCGCGCCTCCGTGTTTCGCTTGGCCTCTTGATTCAGACGCGCCTGATCAGGGAATGACGCCATGGCCGCCGCGAGCCCGAGCACGTTCGTGCCAAGCCCGTAATGAATCGCCCGCATCTTCTTGATGGTCTCGGCTCGACCGACGGCGTAGCCGACGCGGAGCCCTGCCATCCCGAAGGCTTTCGAAAACGTGCGCGCAACGACCACGCGGGGATTGTCCAGCGCCAGCGGGATCTGCGTCTTGTGCGCGGGATCGGTGACGTAGTCGTGGTACGCCTCGTCGATGATGATGTGCGTGTCGGGTGCGTCGCGATTCACGCGTTCCACAAATGCGGTCACCGCGGTGGCTGGATGAAGCGTCGCCGCCGGGTTACTGGGATTATCGAAATAGATCAGTCCGGCGCCTTTCGCAGCGGCGGCCATCGCGTCGAGATCGTGGTGCAGGGTGCCCGTGCCGGGCACCGACTTGATCGGGGCGCCGACGAGCTTCGCCACGTCGCCGCATTCCTCGTAAGCTGGACTGCCCGCCACGAGCGGCCGGTCCGGCGAGGTAAACAGGAACGTCGCCGTGCGGAGGATTTGGGTTGACCCGCAACCAACGAGAACATTCTCCGCCTTACACTGGTACCGCGCGGCAATCATGGCCGCAAGATCCGGGGCGAGCGACGTATAGCGCGCAGCCGGCACGCCGCGTTCGACCAGCTTCTGGCGGATCGCGGTCAGGGCCTTCTCACCAGGACCAAGCGGATTCTCGTTGTTGTGCAGCAGCAACGGACGCGGCGTCTCCGCGGCTTCGAGTGCTTCTTCGAATCCGCGCGTCCACGGACCGATCACGCGACCGCCATCCAGGATCCGGCCACCCGCGACGGCAAGGCTGCCGGTTCCAACCGCTTTGACAAATGTGCGTCGCAGCATCGCTATGCTCCCTGACGGCGTTCCGCCGTGGTCGTTGACAGGCCGAGTACTGATCGAAAGACCGCAACAGCGCGACGCATCTCGTCCATCGTGCCAACCGAAATACGGCAGTGCGTCTTGTCAAACGGCGGGAAGTCCCGGCCCACGAGGATCCCTTGCTTCTCGCACGCCTCTCGGAACTCCTTTGCGGGACGGTTCAAGTTCACCCAGACGAAGTTGGCTTCCGAATCCGTAACCGGGAATCCCGACTGCCGGAAGAAGTCGGTCGTCAACTTCAACGCCTCCGCATTCCGGCGTCGCTCGCGTTCGATCTGTGTGTTGTCCTCGATTGACACGCACGCGGCGGCCACGGCCAGGGCATTTCCGTTGTACGGCATGGTCCATCGGCTGAGCCGGGCCAGCACCTCGGGATGACCGACGGCATATCCCAGGCGAAGGCCGGCCATGCCGTGCAACTTGGACATCGTGCGCGAGACGATAATGTTGCGGTTGTCGGCGATCAAAGGAATCGCCGTGGCGTAGGCGGGATTCATTACATAGTCGTGGTACGCCTCGTCGATCAGAACGACAGTGTCCGGGGAGGCGCTTCGGATTCGCGCGACGAGGTCCGCGATGGCCTTTCCCGAGTGAACCGTGGCCGTCGGATTGTTCGGATTGCACACGAACACCAGCCCCGCGCCCGGAGCCGCAGCAATCATTTTTTCGAGATCGAGGTTCCCGCCGGAATCGACCGGCACTTCAGTGATTGGGACCTTCAGCTCCTTCGCGATTCGGGCCGGCGCTTCGAACGTCGGCAAGGCCGCGACCAGCCCGCGCGCACTTGCCGTGAACGCTTGAACCGCATTCTCGAGAATTTCCCCCGACCCGGCGCCGAGCGATATGCCTTCGGGTTTCACGCCATGCTTTTTCGCCACAAGGGCACGGAAGTCCGCCATCGCAGGCTTCGCGTTCATCGGGTATCGCCCGGCGTACGCGAACGCCTTCTCAATCGCAGCTTTCGCCGGCTCAGAAGGACCCAGAGGGTTCTCGTTGCTGTTGAGACGGATGCCGGTTGGTCGTTGTCGCGGAGCCGGTGCCTCCTGATACGGCAGGCGATGCTCGGCGCTCCAGGCCTCATGCCCGCGCGCCGCGAGAAAGAGTTCCGCGTGCGTTTCGCGAGCGCCGGCAATGGTGCGAACGAATCCACGTCGTGAAAGCGACATCACTTACCTCTTTAGTCGCGGCTGAACCGATCCGCGCATCAACGCCAATGAGCTGATGGCTGCCCCGTTGATGTGTTGCCCCGTTGACCCGTTTATACGTGGCTCACCCTACCGCCGGCCGGGCTGGACGTCAAGCAGGATGGTAAGATGCGCAACCGTCCTTCACGCGGGAGCCTCCAGATGTTTCATAACCGGTCTCGGGTCGGATTCGCCTCCTGCCTTCTGATCCTTGTCGGTGTCGCCGCGATGCCTGCGCAGCAGATGGTGACGGATACCCGTGACCCGGCGCAAGTTCAGGACGAGGACTTCGCCAAGCGCGTCAAGGAGTGGACCACACAGCCTTACTTCATCAGCCCGCTGGTCGACCACCTTCCGAAAGTTCAGGGAATTCCAAGCCCGAGGGACGTGCTGGGTTATCACGTCGGTGCCCCGGCGAAATTGACGTACTACGCCGACCTCCTCAAGTACTACCGCGCACTGGCCTCGGCGCTGCCAGGGCGAGTCAAGGTCGAATCGATCGGCAAGTCCGACGAAAACCGTGAACTCGTCGTGGTCTGGGTCTCGTCGGACGAGAACATGCGGTCCCTTCAGCGCAACCGCGAGAATCTCGCGAAGATTGCCGACCCCCGTGGACTCACACCGGAACAGATCAAGACCCTCGTGACGATGACCAGGCCGCACTATCACCTGATGGGCGGCCTGCACAGCGGAGAAACGGGTCCCTCGGAAATGCTGATGGAACTGGTGTATCGGCTCGCGACGGAGACGTCTCCCCTCATCAAACAGATCCGGGACAACGTCTTCGTGTCAGTCACGCCAGTGGCCGACCCGGACGGACGCGACCGGAACGTGGATTGGTTCTACAGAAATCTTGAACTCCAGGCCGCAAATCCCGCGACCGCGGCAGAAACGCCGCTGCAGCCCGTCCAGAGCGAACCCGGATCGCAGGGAGGACAGACCGGCGGTGGGGGCACTGGCGCGGCCAGCGTGCCGTACTGGGGCAAGTACGTGTATCACGACAACAACCGCGACATTAACCTGTCGCAGATGTCGATGCGGGCGTTGGCCGAGTGGTACTTCACCGCACATCCGCCCATCATGCACGACCTCCACGAATCACTCCCGCTGATGTACACCTACAGCGGCGCCGCACCGCAGAATCCGAATCTCGACCCGATTCTGTTCGCCGAGCTTCCCTGGTTTTCGAACTTCGAGCTTGCACAAATGACCAAGTGGGGGATGCCGGGCGTCTACACGCACGCATTCATGGATGGGTGGTCCCCCGGTTACCTCGGATCGATCGCCTATAACCACAACGGCATGATGCGGATGTACGAGACGCAGGCGGGACG
>JBAROV010000009.1:0-3005 GCA_049642465.1 Vicinamibacterales bacterium | reverse complement strand
GTCGGGAGGCGAGTGGAAGTTCGAGATGGGGAGATCGATGTTGCCGTCCGGGCTCTGCGCGCGCTCGAGGAATCCGGTGGCGAGACCGATGCGCTCCGGCAGAGCGCGATCGTCGTGATAGCGCGATCGCGGATGAATGAACGATGCCGTCAGCGTTTCAACCGCGCCGCCCGCAGGTCCGGCCCAGTGCAGGCCGACCTCGTTCGCCACAGAACCGCGAAATGGGCTTGCCGGATTTGTGACCTGTCGCTCGAGTAGCGCGCGGACCGAATCGTCATTGCGCGCGAGCGCGCCGTCGAGTGGGGAAGTGGGTTGTTGCGCGGCGTCTCCGTGCGTGGGGCTGACGGCAGCGAGGACCGTACCCGCTCCCAACATGGCCAGCGCATCACGCCGGGAGAGTGAGCCGAGAGTTCATGCGTGGGACTATAGATCGACCTGGAAGCTGTGAGCTGGAAGCTGGAAGCTGGACTATTGCCCTTCGAGCTTCGTTAATCGATTCTCGTGATCCCGCAGCTGTGCTTCGAAGCCAGCGTGTGGCGCTCATCCGTCGCTTTCGTGACATCTAGAGCGAGGTTCCGCTCCGCCTTCATCCGCTCAAACCCGATGTCGATGTGCCGGCGCGTCTTCTCGCCTTCGGCCGCGATCTGCTGCCGCAATTCGACGAATTGCTTGTCCACCTGGTTGAAGCGCTCGTCTATCTGTGCGAAGCGCTTGTCTATCTGTGCGAAGCGCTCGTCTACCTGTGCGAACCGCTCATCAAACGGTTTGAAGCGATCATTCATCTCCGCGGCAAGTTCGCTCACCTTCATGGAAGTTCCATCCTAGCAGCGTTCGTTCCCTCCGATCAGTGGAACTGATGACGCTTCGCAAGCTGACGAATTCGGGCATTCGGCCATCACGGGTAGGCCCCGGGCGCGCAGCGTGGTGAGACCACGCTATTGCAGCGTGGCGATCACGTACCGCGCATCGGCCACGAGCACCTGCCCGGCGGACTGCGTAATGCGCTGTCCGACGTTCGCGTTGATCTGATCGATCAGATCGTTCAGCTTGTTGATCGCTACCTTGCTGTTGCCTCGGGCGACCGCCTGCTTCGCATCATCGAGTTTGGCGAGAAGGCTTCGGCGCAGCGCCTCGTCTATCTGCTGCTGCCCGGCGAATGTATTGACGGCGGCGATCAGGCTGTCGATAGTCGCGACGATCCTGAAGGTCACGGTTCGAACGGCGGGATTCCCCGCCGAGTCCATCGCCGAAACCGTCAACACGTGCTCCCCGAGGGCGAGCGTCAGCAGTGCGATGTACTGGCCGTTGGTGACTGTGACGCCATCGAGCCAAGACTCCGGCGAACCGGCAATCAATCCCGAACCGCCATCCGTCGCCGAGAAGTTGACGGTGAGCGTGTCCGCGTGCGCGTAATCCCTGGCTTGCGGCGACACAATCTGGACGCTCGGCGTCGTCGTGTCCACGACGGTCACGGTGGTGGACGTTGTAGCGTTATTGCCTGCGGCGTCGGCGGCAGTGAACGTGACTGAGGTCGTTCCCCGCGGAAAGATCGCGGGCGCGTTGCTCGACACCGGCACCGACCCGCTGCAGTTGTCGGTCGCCGTGGGCACGGCGAGAGAGACGGCAGCGCCCGCGGGACTCGTCTGCTCGGCGACGACCGGAGCCGGAACATTCGAGAACGTCGGCGCGGTCGTATCCCGCACCGTGATCCTCACCGTATCCGTGGCCGTGCCTCCGTGCCCGTCGCTGACGGTCAGCAGAATCGTGAATGTCCCCACCGGCACGGATCCCGTCGGCGTTGGACCCGTGACGGCCCCGCCCGACCCGCCGCCTGACAAAACAATCGGTGGCGGCAGCAGATCTTCCGTCGTCCACGTATAGGTGAGCCCGTCGCCTTCCGGATCGCTCGAACCGGTGCCATTCAGCGTCACGGTTGCCCGGCAGCTGTCGCCAGCCGACACGACCTGATCGGGACCTGCGTTGGCGACGGGTGGAGTATTGACGTTCATCACGACGCCGGCGCTGTTGTTGGCCGGATTCGGATCGAGGGCCGACGTCGTCACGACTGCAAAGTTGTCGAAGGTGCGCGCCATGTCCGGAATGCGAATCGCGGTCGTCCGAATGGTCACGGTGACACGCTGACCGCTCGACAGTGAGCCCAGGTTGCAGGCAATCTCCCACGTTCCGGTGCAGCTCCCGGCCGTCGCGGTTGCGGAAACGAAGCTTTCCTGGCCAGACAGACCGTCCGTCAGCACCACCTCCGGCGCCGTGGACGGACCAAGGTTTGTGACATCGAACGTGTATGTCACCGTGCCCGAGAGTTGAACCGGATTGGGTGAAGCCGTCATCGCGAGCGCCAGATCGGCTACCGGCCTCGTCACCACCGTCCTGCTTTCGACGGCGTTGTTGGCGGAATTGCCGTCGTGCTCGTTGCTCTCGACGGTTGCCCTGTTGACGAGCGTCCCGGGCGACGTTGCGGTGACGATGATCGCGACGGTGAAGCTCGAGCCCTCGGGCATCCCGCTGACGTTGCACACCACTATGTGGCTGTCGCGCGGGCACTGCTGCGTCGGAACGTGCGAACCCGACATCATCGCATCCCTCACAACGACACCTTCCGGAAGCTGATCGATCAGGCGAACGTTGAAGACAGGAGCAGGTCCGTTGTTGGTGACGACAAACGCATACCCGATGTCCTCTCCCACCTGCACTTCCGCGGGAACGTCGAAGACGAGGGCAAGGGACAAATCACGAACCATCGTGTTTGTGACCAAGGTGTTGTTGTCAGTCCGCGGATCGGGTTTGCTGCTCGCCACGGTGGCGGTGTTGACGAGCATGCCGGGCTCGACCGGTGTCACGACGATTTGGACGAACAGGCTCTCTCCCACGGGTAATGCTCCGAGCTCGCACCGGACGACCCCGCCGTCGTGAGCACAACTCCCCTGACCGCTCGCCAGGGTGCCAAAAAGGCCGCTGACGAAATCCACGCCCGATGGCAGCTGGTC
>JBAROV010000147.1:0-1534 GCA_049642465.1 Vicinamibacterales bacterium | reverse complement strand
GCGGAACTGAGCTTCAGCAACAGGCATGAGACGGACGTGCGCGACTTCGGACCGTTCTGTTGCGGTGTCAACTCGTTCCAAGAAGCGGTGAACTTCCGGCAGAACGTGTCGGTCGCGCAGCTGCGGTACAACCGCTTCTCCGGTCCCTGGCTCAACGAAACGAAGATCGATTACTCGCGATTCCGGCGGAACCCGAGCCCCAACGTACCGGGACTTCCGGCGCGCATTTACCAATACGGCAACACCGACAACGTCATCGGCAGCAATTTCAGCACCCAGGACTTCATTCAGAAGCGCGTCGGCTTCCGTGACGACCTCACGTATTCGGGATTCCAGGGCGGCGGCCAGCACGTGTTCAAGGCCGGCGCCAGCATCGATCTCGTGACCTACGATGTGTTCAAGGGAAACGACGAGACGCCGCGCTTCTACTATCGTGACAGCGCCAATGGAACTTCGTACGCCTTCCGGACGCCGTATCAACTCATCTACGGCACCGGCAACGCGTTCCTGAACAAGACCAACAATCAGATTGGCGCCTATCTGCAAGACGACTGGAGCCCCACTTCCCGCCTGACCCTCAATCTGGGCGTGCGGTGGGATTTCGAATCCAAGATGATGAACTACGACTACGTCACGCCGCAAAACGTGGTCGACACCCTCACCCGTTACAACGACTCGCTACCTTCCCCGCTCGACTTGAGTCGGTACATCAGCACCGGCAACAGCCGGAAACCGTTCTATGGCGCATTTCAACCGCGGCTGGGATTCTCCTACGCGCTGGATGAGGGCAACAAGACAACCATTTTCGGCGGCTTCGGCATTTACTATGACCGGTCACTGTTCGACATCTCGGTCGACGAAACGCTGAAGCTGACTCACCCCACGTTCAACATTCAGTTCGCCAATCCCGACTCCACGCCGGGCGCCGGCCAGGTGGCCTGGAGCGATTCGTATCTGACCGCCGACAAGGCGACTCTGGACAACCTGGTGCACACGTCGGGGGCGCCGGAGGCGTGGTTGATCGACAGCAAGGCGAAGCTGCCCAAATCGAGGCAGTGGACCCTCGGCATCCGCCGGGTGTTCGGGAGCTACCTGGTGTCCGCGACCTATGCGGGCGTGCGGGGCGTAGACCAGTTGACGCTCAACTGGGCCAACTTCGGTCTCAACCCGAACGGCTCGTGCTGCACCAACTTCAACGTCGGTGCTCACGGCTTCAGCAATTTCATCTACTCGACGAACGACGCGAAGACCTGGTACGACGCGCTTCAGCTCCAGATCGACCGGCCGTATCGCCGCTCCAGCGAGAACTTTGGCTGGGGCGCCGGGCTCGCGTTGACCTACGCCACACGGTCGGTGCAGGGTGTCGACAATCTTGGGGACCTGTTCGCCTTTCCCAACACCGCGAACATCCCCAAGCATCCGTCCAACGATGAAAAGACCCGCGTGGTGGCGAACTGGACCATGGACGTGCCCTACGTGTTCGGAATCCAGCTCAGCGGCCTCATCACCCTCGGCAGCGGCAATCACCTCGATA
>JBAROV010000145.1:0-45583 GCA_049642465.1 Vicinamibacterales bacterium | reverse complement strand
CGTCCGCGCCGCCGAGCGCGCCAGCGGCAGCCGTGCCACCGAGCGCCCCAGTGGCGGCTGCGGCTGCCCCCGCCCCGTCCAGCGTGGCAGCGAACGGCGCGCCCGAGATCGATCGCCTGTTCCATGCGATGTGCGCGATGAAGGCCTCAGACCTGCACATCTCCTCGGGGATGCCGCCGCTCGTGCGAAAGGACGGCGAGATCCGGCCGCTCGAAGAGGCAGCCGCGGCGCTCTCCGCGCGTGAGATCGAGCGGTTGCTCGATCCCATTATTCCGGAGAAGAACGCCACCGAGTTCCAGCGGCGGCACGACACGGACTTCGCCTACGAGATCGCGGGGCTGGCGCGGTTTCGAGCGAACGTGTTCATGGATCGGAAGGGGCGCGGCGCGGTGTTCCGCGTCATTCCCAGCAAGATCCTCACGGCCGAAGATCTGGGGCTCTCTCCCTTCATCCTGCAATTGTGCCGATTGAACAAGGGGCTCGTGCTCGTGACCGGACCGACCGGATCGGGGAAGTCCACGACGCTCTGCGGGATGATCGACTACATCAACCGGAACCGCAGCGATCACATCATCACGATCGAGGATCCGATTGAGTTCGTGCACGAGAACAAGCAGTGCCTGATGAACCAGCGCGAGGTGCACACGCACACCGACTCGTTCAAGGATGCGCTGCGCGCGGCGCTTCGAGAAGACCCTGACATCATCCTCGTCGGCGAAATGCGCGACCTTGAAACTGTCGCAATTGCCATCGAGACGGCGGAAACGGGCCACCTCGTCTTCGGGACGCTGCATACGACGACCGCCGCGTCGACGGTCGACCGCGTCATCGATCAGTTCCCGACCGATCGCCAATCGCAGATTCGAATCATGTTGTCGGAGTCGCTCAAAGGCGTCATCGCGCAGACCCTCTGCAAAAAAATCGGCGGCGGCCGCGTCGCGGCGCTTGAAGTGCTCATCGTGACGTCAGCGGTCAGCAACCTGATCCGCGAAGCCAAGACGTTCCAAATCCCGTCGATGATGCAGGTCGGAAAGGCGGTGGGCATGGTGACGCTGAACGATGCGCTGATGGAACTCGTGACCAAAAAGCTCGTCGAGCCGCAGGAGGCGTACCTCAAGTCGGTGGACAAGCATGGTTTCGAAGGCCTTCTGAAGCGGGCGGGAATCGACACCAAATTCGTTCAAGCGACCGCAAACCAGTGAGCCGTCACCCGCGGCACGCAATTAGCAGTCTCCGAGCGCCGCTCCCAGCGAACGGGCCAGATGACGGCGCTTCTATCCACACTGACGACGATTTTTGTAATCGCCTGGCTGAGTGCGTCATGGCCAGAGCTCTGGCGTGCGCCTAAGGCCTTGCGCCGCCGCCGCGGTGCAGTTGTGGGCGATTCCGAACTCGGGCTGGCCCAGGTGACGCTGCCGCCAGGCTGGTTGCCCGTGACCGACTTGAACGACGGCTCGTGGCTGCAGGCGCTCGATCCGCTGCGCAATCGGTACCTGATCGTGATCAGCGAATCGCGCGAAGACTTCGACCCGCAGATGGACGCACAGGAGCATTCGTCGCGCACGCGCGCATCGTTGGCGGCCTCGGTGCGCGTGCTCGCGGTGCGAGGACCGCAGGAGCGTCAGGTCGGAGGTTTTCGCGCAATCCAGTACGAGCTCGACGCGTTGAGCGATCGCACGCTCATCACGTATTTGCATACGACCGTGGAAGGTCGCCGGGCGTTTCACCAGGTCCTCGCCTGGGGCACACGCTCGTGGTACTCGCGCCCCGTATTCGAGCGGCTCCTTGATGGTTTCGTCGAACAGGCCGGTCCCGATCCCCGGCCGCAGCCGGTTCAGGAAGCGCCCGTCGAAGTGCCCGTGACTTCGCGCTACGAGGTGCATTGACATGTCCAGCGAGTCTCCGCTTCGGACCGGCGCGCGGCTCGGTGTCGCTGGGTCGCACTTCTGGACAATGCGCCGCTGGCGCGGTGCTGGCCGAGCGGTCGCGGCGGTTTGTTGCTCGATGGCTCTCAGCGGCTGTGGGGGCAGTTCGCCTTCGTCGCCGGCCAGCGGATCGGGCGTCCTCGAAGGACGAACGGTCAACGCCGTCGATGGCGGGGCGGCGCCCGGCGTGGCACTCGAAGTCGGGACGCGCTCGACAACCGCAGACGGCAACGGCTACTTCCGGGTGGACGTGGGAAAGCCTTCGACGTTCGATCTGCGCGCCCGCGGGAGCGGCATCGTCGAGCGGGAATCGGCGATTGTCGGCCCGGGAGCCGAACCAGCGCGGGTGTCGCTCATTCCCGCATCGTTCGACCTCAACTCGTTCGATCAGATGTTCCGGCCCAATGGCAGCCTGCAGCGGTGGACAACCCAGCCGTCGCTCGTCGTCCTGGCGTCGATCATGACCTACTTCAACGGCGAGCGGGACGGGTATCCTGCCACGAGCGAGCAGATGTCGGACGAGGAGATCGAACAGCTGATCGCCCACACGACCGAGGGGCTGTCGATCCTGACCGCGGGAAGGTTCACGGGTTTTCAAGCGGTTGAAATCGAGCGCACCGCCTCCGGGACGCAGGCCTCGGTCAACCGTCCGGGAAAAATTGTTGTTGGCCGCTACAACCGGATCGTCATCCATGCAAACACCATCGGCTTCGGCCAATGGGCGCTCGCAGCGGATGGATCGGTACGCGGCGGCGCGATGTTTCTCGACAACGACTTCGACAAGACCGACAAACGTCGAAGGCTGTTGCGCATTCACGAGCTTGGCCACGCGCTTGGCATGATGCACGTGACCGAGCGGACGTCAATCATGAATCCGACACTTGGACCCGACGTCACCGATTTCGATCGCGGCGCCGCGTCAATCGCGTTCGATCGCCCGATTGGCAACAAAGCGCCAGATGTCGATCCTGCCAGATCTCCCTGGAGCCAATCCGACGATCGCACGCTCGTGTGGGCTCCGCCCGTCTATTGCCGCTGATGCTGACTGAATCTGGCATAGCCTCGCCTGTCGGGCCCGACAAGGCGGAATCGAAGGAACTGAAGCGGCAGCAGAAGCGTCTCGAGGACGCGAACCGTCAGCTCGATTCCTGGGAGCGCTATCGCGCCCTGAACGACACGATGGACGAAGCGTACGAACTCGTCGGGATCGCCAACCGCGAAGCTCGATTCGCCGCCATCCTGATGGGCGCGCTCAACGCCTCTGTCGTCTTGCTGGTGACCCGTCCGGAAGTGCAGGTGGCGATCCCCACGGGTTTCAGAACGTGGATGGGCCTGCTGCTGACAATCTATGCGTCAGTGGCGGTGTACTTCTTCCTCTCGGCCATCGAGATTCTGCGGCCCCGTCGCTACCGGCCGAAACTGGAGCATCCCGAACTGGATCCGGACGCGAAGCCGGCCGGCCTTCGGTATTACGAAGACATCATTCTGAGGAACGCGGAGGACCATTGGTCCGCCTGGCGCAACGTCCGCATCGGTCAGTTGAACGCTGAGTTGGCCGTGCAGATTCACAGCCTGGCGCTGGTCAACAAATCGAAATACGCCGCCGTCCAGCGTTTGTACTCAGGGCTGCGCCTGATGACCGTGATTGTTGCGGTGGTCGTGATCCTGCTGGTGTTCTTCGCCTTCGGCCGCGGGATCCTGCCGAAGGCCTAGATCAGACCGATCGATACAGCCCGGTGAAAGCGTCGGTACAGCGATGTTCGGGCATCACGTTGGGAGTTGGAGTTGGGAGTTGACACTCACTTAATCGCGACAACATGCCCCTGCGTGCGCCAGAGCATTATTGATCAGGGCTCGCGGGGCCCCACCCCCGCTCGCGGCGGCTCGACTCGCTGCGCTCGCTCGCCGCGGCCGCAGGCGCTCCTTGCAGAATGCAGTCCGTCGGGTTACTTAATCGCAACAACATGCCCCTGCGTGCGCCAGAGCATCATTCCTTCAGAAAGCGCCGGAGTGGCCAGCGTGCTTTCCGCCATGTCGTTGGTGGACAGCAACTCGTAAGCCGGTCCTGCCTTGAGAACGAAAATCCGACCGTCCTCGCTCGCCATGTAGACTTTCCCGTCCGCCGCAACCGGAGAGGCTGTGAACGCGGTTGATCCGTCGGCGAGCCGTTGCTGGAATTTCCGTTCGCCGGTCTTTGCGTCGTAGACGATCAACACACCGTTGTAGTTGAGAACGTACAGCAGGCCGCGGTACACCAACGGAGTGGCCATGTACCCGCCGCCTCGAGCATAGCTCCAGACAACGCCAGTGCTGGTTGTTGCCCCCTCAGCAAGGGAAATGTCGCCACTGGCCGTTTCACGAATGGCGAATACGGGGGCGCCAGGGCCATGGGCGTTCGTGATGTACACGAATCCGTCATGGACGACAGGTGTCGGAATCGGGATATCTCCCAGGCCCTTCAGTTTCCAGATGACTTCACCGGTCTTGAAATCGTAGGCCCCGATGTGGCGCATGCCGTTGACGATGAGTTGCGTGCGTCCGTGGACTTCGTGGACCGTCGGCGTACTCCAGGTCGGCACGTCATCGCGGCTGACACGCCATAGTTCGCGGCCGGTTTTGGCATCGAATGCGGCGAGAAAAGAACCTGTCTGCACGTCGGCCTGAATGACGGCCACATTGTCGTGGAGGATCGGCGAGCTGCCGGTCTCCCACTGAGCTTCCGGCACCGCGAAAAACCCGGCGTCGAGCACTCCCAGGTCCTTCTTCCAAAGCTGTTTGCCCTTCATGTCGAAGGCATACAGTCCTTCGGATCCAAAGAAGGCAATGATCCGTTCGCCATCGGTCGCCAGCGTCGAATTCGCATGCGTGGCCTTTTCATGGCGTTTGATCTTCGGCACGCCGGTCGTGGCGGTCTGCTGCCATCGAACAGCGCCCGTCTGCTTATCGAGGCAATAGACACGCCACTCGTGCGGAGTGTCATCCGTGACTGGCTTGATGTCGCCGTAGTAGCCGACACGAACGCCGGAATCCTTCTTGCCGCTGATAGAAGTGGCGACGAACACGGAGTTCCCCCACACGACAGGGCTGGCATGGCCGAGTCCGGGGATTGGTGTCTTCCAGACGACGCCTTGTTTTTTCTCGACGCTCCACGTCTGCGGCGCCGGATGTTTGTCATCGATGCCGCTGGCACGGATGCCACGAAACTGCGGCCAGTCAATCCCCGGCCGCGCGTTCAACGCGCCAGACATCGTGACGTGAAGAAGAGCCACCGCGCCAACGAGGGCGATTTTCAACACCTTTGTCGAATCCATGCGCCAATCCCCTGAATCTTCCGGCTCAGGCCGGGAGCCCCACACTATTTTGCCGTAGCTTCCCCTTCCAGCGGACGGTCAGCGCCGTCCGAGTGCGCGCTCGAGTTCTTCGAGCCGCTGGTTGAAGTCGTTCCAGCGCGCCTGTTCTGACGCGACATCGGCTGATATGGAGGACTCCTCGGCTGTCAGCCTTTGAATCTCGGACGCAGTGGTCGCGATCTCGCGCTTCATCACGATAATCATTTGTTCGACTTGACGCCGTTCGTTCGGATCCGGAATCTCCTTGTCGTTGGCTTCGATGTCCGCCAATCGTCCCTGCTGCTGCGCGAGTTGCTGCTGCATGCTGGCCAGGCTGGAGCGAGCGGCGTCGTGTTTCATCAGGAGCATGCTCAGGCGCTGTTCCTGCAACTGCAAACGGCCAAGCGCGAGCTGCACTCGCGGGCCGGCGGAGGCCATCTGCTCCATCGCGGCGCGAAGGCCCCGCACTTCAACCAGCAGCGCGGGCAGAATACCAGCCGAATCCGGCGCCTGACTCCGCGACACCGCCACACCAGCGACCAGCAATGCAATGACGAAAAAAAGCGCGGTCTTTTGACGCATGTGCCTGCTCCCGAGTTCTCCGAGTTTGCCGCACTATCATAGGCGGTTCGCCAAGGCTGTTGAGCCGTCCTCTTACGAGGTCGTTCGACTGCCGCGGAAACCGCCAACACGTCAAATCCTCCCGAATTCTACAGGATTCTTTTTGGCACCCCGGTTGCTCGAAAGGTCAGAGCCAACGCCAAGAAGATAGGTCGCCAGGCAGCGCGCCGTGCGCGCGCCACAGGTGACGTGTGAGGTGAATGAAATGCGTGCGCTCACAATTGCCGCCGGTGTGCTCTCGGCCGCGCTCGCAGTGCCGGCGACGGCTGCTGCGCAGCACAGTCAGGTGCAGGGGTTTGGTGGATTGACGTTTGGCGACGTGACGAACAGTTCGACGTTTGGCGGAAACGTGGCCATTCCGCTGTCCGATAACCTGCAGGTGATCGGCGAAGGCGGACGCATGACGGATCTCATGCCGTCGCTCGTCGGTACCCTCATCGACTTTACGCCGGTCGATGTCCGCCTCTCTGCATGGTACGGAGAAGGCGGCCTCCGCTTCATCAGCTCCGGTGGCGTCGTCCGGCCGTACGTGGAGACGACCGTTGGATTTGCCCGCCTTCGCACGGGATTCACCGGCGCCGGGTCCACTGCTGATGCGATCGGAAACACGGCGCTTCGCTTCCTCGCACGCACCGAGCCGCTGCTCGGCGCCGGCGGCGGCGTGGTGATCCAGGGCGGGCCTGTGTTCCTCGATCTCGGGTACCGCTACAAGAAGATCCTGAGCTCCGATTCGTTGCAGAGCATCCTGAGCGGCGGAGATATCTCGGTCAATCAGTTCCGGGTCGGTGCGGGCGTGCGATTCTAAACTCGGGGCTCGGGGACTCGGGGACTCGGGGCTCGGGGCTCGGGGCTCGGGACTCGTGGCTTGGGGCTCGGGACTGGGGCTCGGGACTCGAGGCGCGGGATCCCGAGGCGCCGGATCCCGAGCCCCGGATCCCGAGCCCCGAATCCCGTCCTCCCGATCCCGCCCGGTATAATCGTCGTTTACGTCCCATGACGACTCCCGGACCTGTACGCCCGTTCAGCGAAGACGCGCCCGCGACCGACTTCATCCGCACGATTGTCGCGGAAGATACGCAGGCGGGGAAGAATGGCGGCCGCGTCGCCACACGATTTCCACCCGAACCGAACGGCTACCTGCACATCGGCCACGCAAAATCGATCTGCCTGAACTTTGGCGTCGCAGCCGAGTTTGGCGGCACCTGCAATCTTCGCTTCGACGACACGAACCCCACAAAAGAAGACGTTGAGTACGTCGAATCGATCGAAGAGGACGTCCGCTGGCTGGGTTTCAGCTGGAGCGGCGCGCCCCGGTTTGCCTCCGACTACTTTCCGACGCTCTACGAGTACGCCGTCCACTTGATCCGCGAGGCACGGGCCTACGTGGACAGCCTGAGCGCCGACCAGATTCGGGAGTTTCGCGGCACGTTGACGCAACCCGGGCGTGAGAGCCCCTACCGCAATCGATCGGTTGAGGAAAACCTCGATTTGTTCCGTCGCATGCGAGACGGCGAATTTCCCGACGGTGCGCACGTGCTGCGCGCCAGGATCGATATGGCGTCGCCGAATATCAACATGCGCGATCCGGTCTTGTATCGAATCAGGCGGGCACATCACCATCGAACGGGCGATACGTGGTGTATTTACCCCATGTACGACTTCGCGCATCCGCCATCCGATGCGCTCGAGCACATCACGCACTCCCTCTGCACCCTGGAATTCGAGGACCACCGTCCGCTTTACGATTGGCTGATTGAGAACCTGCCCGTGCCGGCGACGCCGAGACAGATCGAGTTCGCGCGATTGAGTATGACCTACACGGTCATGAGCAAACGAAAGCTGCTCGAACTTGTCGTAGAGGGTCACGTCAACGGATGGGACGACCCGCGCATGCCTACGCTCGTGGGAATGCGGCGGCGTGGCTACACGCCGGAAGCCATTCGAACGTTCTGCGACCGAATCGGCGTGGCCAAGCGCGAGAACGTCGTCGACGTGGCGCTGCTCGAGCATGCGGTGCGGGAGGACTTGAACAAGCGTGCGCCTCGAGTCATGGGTGTGCTCAAGCCGTTGCGGGTGGTGCTCGAAAACTATCCCGAAGGGCAGACGGAGACCTTCGAAGTCGCGGTCAATCCGGAGGATCCGTCAGCGGGAACACGCTCGGTGCCGTTTTCGCGCGTGCTCTACATCGAGCACGAGGATTTCGCCGAGGTTCCGCCGAAGAAGTTCTTCCGGCTTTCGCCGGGCCGAGAGGTGCGGCTGCGCGGAGCGTACTTCATCACGTGCACTGGAGTAGAGAAGTCGCCGAGCGGAGAGATCGTCGAACTTCGATGTTCCTACGATCCGGCAACCCGCGGCGGCGACGCGCGGGATGGCCGCAAGGTCAAGGCCACGTTGCACTGGGTTTCAGAAGCCCATGCGCTTGATGCCGAAGTGCGCCTCTACGACCGGTTGTTCACCACTGAAATGCCCGGTGCCGAGGGCGATTATCGTTCCGACCTGAATCGCCATTCGCTCGAGGTGCTGCGTGGCTGCAAGCTGGAGCCCGGAGTCGCGACCGCGCGGGCGGGCGAGCGTTTTCAGTTCGAGCGGCTCGGGTACTTCTGTGTGGATCCTGATTCCCAGCCAGGCGCGCTGGTGTTCAATCGAACGGTCGCGCTGAAGGACGTCTGGGCGAAGATTCAGCAGCGGGGCTAGCCGAACTCCCCCTGTTCGATTCGTGCGACGAGCTCCGCCAGCGATTGCACTCGCGGGCAATCCACACCGTCGTAGAGACCATTCTCATCGAGCAGCACTCCGCGAATGCCCGCTGCGCGAGCGCCGACGACATCCACCTGATACAAGTCTCCGACATGGATCGTAGTTGCCGCGTCGGCACTGCTCCGCTCCAATGCGATCTCGAAGAGCCGCGGATCCGGTTTCTCCACACCGAGGTCGCATGAATCAAGGATGCAGTGCACGTAGCGGCTGAGGCCAAGGCGATCCATGTGGTCGCAGAGGGTGCCGTTGGCATTCGAGACGACCGTCATCCGCAATCCCAGCCGGTTCAGGGCTTCGAGTGCGGGGATGACGCCATCGGGGACGTACTCCCAGAGATTCCGGTCGCGATGGTATTCGTGCAGTTCCGTAAGCGCGGCGTCAGTCGCATCGGACAGCGCCACACCGGCGGCCGTGAGCACCAGGTTGAAGTACATCCAGCCGCGCCTGGCATCGTTGGTCGCGGCTATGGTGCTCCGGTCGTCGATCTGTTTCTTCGCGATTGG
The DNA here is from genome assembly GCA_049642465.1 of Vicinamibacterales bacterium. Taxonomy (GTDB): domain Bacteria; phylum Acidobacteriota; class Vicinamibacteria; order Vicinamibacterales; family 2-12-FULL-66-21; genus CAWDPQ01. The sequence goes on along the minus strand of JBAROV010000145.1, from coordinate 36,448 downwards.
TTCGGCTTGGGCGAGCGTGGCAGCAGACACGACGACGCCCTGCTGTGAGAGTGACTCGCTCACCTTGGTCCAATTGGGAAAGAGCAGCACACCCCCGGCGTCGAGAAATACTGTGCGAAGTGCCATGCCCTATTGTTGATTAAGAGCGACCAGGGGATCGATTCTGGCAGCTCGTCGGGCCGGGACCAGGCAGGCCAGCATTGCGACGGCACCTAGAAGGACGGCGACGGCTGAGATCACCGCGGGGTCCAGCCCGCCGACCCCGTAGAGTTGGCTCTCCATGATCCGGCGAATGCCGACCGCACCGGCGAGCCCCACGGCAAAACCAGCGAAGAGCAATATCAACCCTTCACGCACGATCATGCCGAAGATCTTCGGAGCACTGCTGCCAAGCGCCATGCGAATGCCGATTTCCTTCTGACGTTGCGCCACCTGATAGGCGAGCACGCCGTACAGCCCAATGCCAGCAAGGAACAGCGCCACTCCGGCGAAGACAAGCGCCAGCACCATCGGCGTTCGCCGATCCAGCAACGTCTGATCGATCCGCTCATCCATCGTCCGCACCGCGTAGAGTGGTAACTCAGGATCGATCGCCCCGAGCTCCCGCCTGATGAGGGGCGTGAGCGCCTGCGGGCTCGTTGCCGATCGCACCACCAGGGTGATCGATCGAAATGGTTGTTGGGCCGCTGGAAAGTAATACGCACCCGGGCGGTCGTTGGTGGAGACGAGCCCCGTCAGCCGCACTTCACCAACGACGCCAATGACCGTGAACCATCGAGTGTTTGGTCCTGGCGTGGTCAAGTTTTCAGCGCTTTCTGGAAGATACATGCGGCGACCGATCGGAGAGTTGCGGCCCCAGAATCGCCGCGCCAGTTTTTCGTCAACGATGATGACCGGCGGCGCGGACTCCGTGTCTGCATCAGTGAATGTTCGACCGTCTTTAATCGGCACACCGAGGGTCTCAAAATATCCGGGCGTCACCTGCAGCATGTACGGTGAAATGAGGGATTCTCCCGGGGCCATCTGATAGCCCTCGGCCAGGATGACGCTGTCGTTGTAGTCCTCCTCAAACGGCGCGTTCTCCGCGAGCGCCGCACCGCTCACGCCCGGCAGCGCCCGCAGTCGTTCGAGCAGCCGCGACGTGAACGTCCGCAATTCCGCGTCTCCGGCGTAGCGGGTTCGGGGCGGAGAGACGCGGGCGGTCAGGATGTCTTCGGTCACAAATCCTGGTTCGACCGCCACTACACGCCTGAAGCTCGCGAAGAGCAGGCCGGCGCCGACGAGCAGCATGAACGCGAAGGCAACCTGACTGGCCACCAGGAGACGGCGTACGAGGCGCGTGCTGCGGCCGCTCGTTCCGCTACGGCTCTCTTCTCGAAAAGCCTGACTGAGATTCATCCGCCGCATCGTGAAGACCGGCACCAACGCGACAAGGATGCCCACGATCGTTGCGAGTGCCAAGGTGAAGGCGACGGCAGTCACATCCATTCGAATCTCAATGCCGCTGGGACTGCGCTCGACTCCGAGCGTGGTGAGCACCTTTGAGACCGGCAGAACCAAGCAGCAGGCCGAGTCCCGCGCCGCACCCGGCGAGGAGCACGGTTTCGGTCAGGAGCTGGTGTGTGAGACGGCCGAGGCCGGCCCCGAGCGCGTGGCGCGTCGCAAGTTCGCGCGCCCTTCCGCTCGACCGGACCATCACCAGGTTCGTGATGTTCACCGATCCAATCAGCAGGACGAACAGCGCCCCCGCCCAAAGCAGGTACAGCGTGCTTCGCACACCTTCCACCAGATCGTCCCGGTACGATTTGACGACCGTGTGAAAGCCGGCATTGGTGAGGACCTCGCGGAAATGCGGGAATCGTTCCATGTTCCGAGCGTTGAGCGCATTGATCTGCTGCTGCGCCTGAGCGATCGTCGCACCGGGCTTCAACCGTCCAATCATCGACCAGTTGTTGCTGTGCCGCCTGTCGTCCGACTTCTCCTCCGGGGTGAAGGAGAGCGGCATCCAGAGCTTGACGTCCGGCGATGAGAAGCGAAACTCGGGCGCGAGGACGCCGACGATTTCGTGCGGCACACCGTTGATGCGAAGGTCGCGCCCAACGACGTCGCGGCCGCCGTACAGCTGCTGCCAAAGCGGGTCAGTCAGGATCACTTTGCGCTCCTGGCCGGACTCCCCTTCGTGTTCGTGAAAGATGCGACCCCGAATCGTCCGTGCCCGAAGAATCCTCAGGAGCGATGGACGCGCGAGCATCCCAGTCACGCGCTGCGGCCCGCTGTCTGCTCCAATCGTTACGCCGCGAGTGTTGTAGAGCGCCTGCTCCTCGAAGACATCGGTCTCGCGCAGCCGGTCGTAGTAGTCCGGAACGCCGTTCGACGCCCGCGCCACGCCCGCGTTCGGGTAACTGTTGTGCATGAGCACCAGGCGCTCTGGGTCTGGAACCGGCAGTGGCCTGAGCAACACCGCGTTCACCACGGCGAAAATCGCGGCGTTCGCGGCAATGCACACCGCGAGGGTCAGGAGCGTGGTGATGGCAAATCCGCGATCCTTCCAGAGCAACCGAATCGCGAAGCGGGCATCCTGCAGTAGTCGTTCCATAAGGATCTGTTTACGGATGCCAGCAAGAACGGTTCATGAAAAACCGCTTGAGCCCCGGACCCCGAGCCCCGGACCCCGAGTTCCGAGCCCCGGTGTCCAAACAAGCATGGGCCGCATCTGGTTTGTGCCTGTGCTCCTCGCGATCTGGGTCTGCGGGGCTGAAACCGTCCACGCGTGCAGTTGCACGCCCCGCAGTACCACGTGCGGCCCGCCAGGCGAATTCTGGCGCGCGTCGGACGTGTTCACGGCGCGGGTCGTAACCATCGAGCGAGCCACCCACTCGGCGGAGCGCCGTGTCGAGGTGCACGTCATCGAGCGATGGCGCGGCAATGTCCCACCGGCTGGCGCTCGGGTGGCCGTCTTCACGCGTCCTTCGTCGCTTTGCGGGTATCCCTTTCGAGAAGGACGCGACTACGTCATCTACGGTTCACGCACTGAAGATGGTCGAATCGCAACGAGTACCTGCTCACGGACAGCGCCAGTCGAGCGGGCAGCGGAAGATATCAGCTATGCGCGCCACGCGCTGAAGGGAATTGTGCCAGCGGGACGCATTGTGGGAGACATCCGCTTGAAGTCGAGAGGGCGCCGCAGCCAGGGCGTTCCGGACGTCCCCGTCGTGTTGACCAATGCAGGCATGCTCAGTTCGACGCTGACCGATCGTCAGGGACGCTACACGATCGAGTTGCCGGCAGCCGGCCGCTACAACCTCGACGTCAGGTTGCCCGACACGCATTACGCGATTCAGCCTCGTCAAATTGTAGACGCGCCACATCCTCACTCCTGCATCGAACGCGACATCGATCTTTTGTTCAATGGGCGGATCCACGGGCGAGTCATTGACTCGAAAGGAGGTGGTGTTGCCGGATTGCCTGTGGCGCATGTCCTGTTGCAGGACTCACCGCGTCCAAGTGAACGTACCAGCGTCCTGACTCGGGACGATGGTTCGTATGAGATTGAACGACTGCCGCCCGGCCCGTTCGAGATTCGGATTGAGCTGCCCCTTGAGATCGACCGCAGCGCCGACCTTCCCGTGGATGGAACGGTAAGCGTGTCTGCGCGGGGCGTTCTCGGCGAGGGGCAGCGCCAGGTGGTTGGGACATTCACCGTACTGCCAACGATGAAGGTCGCTCGGCTCGCGGGGACGGTTGTTGGCGCTGACGGCTGGAGCCTGGCAGATGCACGAGTGTTTCTGAAAGGCGAGTCGGGGGAGCGCCTCCTTGGCTTGCCGGCTATCAGCGATTCACTTGGCCGGTTCGTGCTTGCAGTGGCCGAGGGGGAGCGCTATCAGGTGTTTGCGGAGCGGCCGTCAGGAGAATCCGAGTTCTCGGATCCCATCTCGATTACCGTCGATCGAGCGATGGCACCGCTTCGGTTGATCGTCCGGCGTCGGTTTTGATGGCGCCGCACACGTGACCAAGCTGCACGATGCGTGCACGCAGGGCACGGGTGAAGGTGGCAATTTCCTCGGCGCTTGCGCCGCTCGCCCCCAACGCTGCTCGTAGCTGGGCGTCTGTCACTCGTCCCAGGTGGCGATAGAGCCACTCCACGTCGTTCACCGTGATGCCGACCGCGACATCAGCCGTCCGTTGCCCGACGTAGCCAAACCGAACCGCACCTTCGTCCACGGCAACGACGAATTCGGGGGTTTGGGCCTCGAAGCCCACTGGGTCCCATCGGCCCCGGGTGACGAGGTTGCTGCCCCACCGTCCCATCGATCCACCCCAATCGGTGATGAGATACCGTGCCTCCCGGCGCCAGCGACCGGCGCGATGTTCAAAAATCGCCGTATTCGATCCACGCGCGACGTCCCGCCGATCCTTGGTGTCCCAGTCCGACAGCAACATCACGAGGATCTTGAGACCATGGAGCGTTGGGGTTCCGAGAAACGGATTGTCGTTCCAGGCCCAGCTGTGTTCTTCGAACAGTTTGCGCACGTCTGGGTCCTCGAGCTCGAAGCGGGCCTCGGAGAAGCGGCAGTCTGCATCGATGCAGCCTTGCGCGCGCTGCAGATCCGATGCCCCGTCGATACGACCGGATGGGACGAAGTACGTCGTTTCCGCAAAGTAGCCACACGCCCAGACGAGACGAACGGCGAAATTCTCCGATCGGACTTCTTCGCCCCATTTCACTCGCCAAAGTCGATCGCGGGCGTCGCGCACCGACACACACGGTTGTGAGCCGGTGAGATGCTCCTCGACAAAATGAAATGGGGGCGCCGGCGCGCCATGAGCGCCGCCGGGACCAGTGACGAGGTCGAGCGCTCCGACGTCTCCTGGATCGCGCCACAGTCGATGGTCCGAGGCAAGCAGCCGCCGTGGGCCGGCGCGACGAATCTTGTAAACCCCAACCGCGCGCCAGACGAGTTGAACGAGGGCAGCCACGACAATCGTCCCACCAACCGCCACAAGCACGTAGACGATGACGGCCCAGATCCCCATGAGAGAAAAATTAAACTTTGCGAGCGCGAGTGGAGTCTAAAGCGAGTGACATGCGCATCCTGAGAGGTGTCTCCAGCAGATTTCTCCCATGTGGATGCCTGGCCGGCGTCTACGAGACATACGACGGCGAAATCGTGACCATCGTAGACGCGCGCGGCGCCTCGTGTGCAGACGCCGCGCACGTCGGTGGGAACGTCGTTCCCGAGGAGCGACTTCTCAAAAGTACTTCTTCAGTCCCGCGATCAACGCGAGACCATCGGGATTGATGCCGAACGCTTCACCAAGCGCGTCGTAGCGCGCTTCGGCCTTGAACGAAACTGTACGGCCGGTAAAGAGTTCCACCCCCCCGAAGAACGACGCGCCCGTTTTGGTTTCGGAATCGCCGACGCTCTCCCCGTTGCGCCTCGGCTGCAGAAAGTGAATGGCTATGCCGGCGCCAACAAACGGATGAACCGCACCGCGCTCCCAGTTGTACACCCCATCGACGGCCACTCGCACCGTGCGAAGGTGTTCGTCATTGCGTCCAGCCCAGGACGGGTTCTGCCAGCCCAGGCCCAGTCGCATGCTGCCGCGCGGTGTGAAGTAGTACTCGTAAAAACCCTGAAGCACCGGACCGGCATCGAGCGCCTCGCTGCGTGGCAGAAAGAGGCCGACGTCGCCGATCACTGCGGCCGACTCTGCGGCTGGCACTCGGCGTTGAGCCGATGCGATCGACGGGATCAGCACCAAACAGACGAACAGGGTAAAGTGCAGTACAGATTTACGCATTCGCATCCTTTCAACAATCCGACACCTGAGGATGTGGCAAGAGCGGTACCGCACCCTAACCCCGACCATAGCTGCACAGTTTGTCAATGAAGATTGGCACCTGGAACGTCAACGGCATTCGAGCGCGCCAAGCTCAACTGCAGGAGTGGATCGAACGTGAACGTCCGGACGTGGTCTGCCTTCAGGAAATAAAGGCCGCGCAGGATCAGGTGCCAGCGGCGCTCTGCGAAATGGAAGGTTACTGGTGCTACTGGCACGGGGCCAAGGGCTACTCGGGTGTCGGCTTGCACGTGAACAAGTCGCTGCTGCCTGAGCGTCCCGAGTTTACGCATCCGGCGTTCGACTACGAGAATCGAATCGTGCTGGTGAAGGTGCCGGGCGTGACCGTTGCGTCCGTCTACGTGCCGAATGGCGGGAAAGACTTTCCTGCAAAGATGCGGTTCCTCGCGGCGCTCGAGACCTTCGTGGCGAATCTTCACGCGGAATCCTCTCCGGTTGTGATTTGCGGCGATCTCAACATCGCTCGGACCGACATGGACGTCCATCCGAAAGAGCGGAAGGCAACCGCCATTGGCCAGTTGCCGGAAGAGCGCGCTCAACTCGAGCGAATCATTTCGCACGGTCTGGTGGACGTGGGCCGTGCGCTCGAGCCCGGCAACGATCAGATGTTCACGTGGTGGGCGCCATGGCGGAACCTCCGCCAGCGCAACATCGGCTGGCGGCTCGACTACGTCCTCGCCAGTCAGCCGCTCTTCGCTCACATCGTGCGCTGCGTCGTGCAAAAGGACGTGGGGACGAGCGATCATGCGCCCGTTCTGGCCGAATTCCGCCTCACTTGACAAACCCGTCTACTATTTACTAAATAACTAGTAGACATGCGCCCGCCACATCCCACCCTCACCCCTCAGGAACTCGCCATCATGAAAGTCGTGTGGCGGTTGGAAAAAGCCACCGTCCGCGACGTCTACGACACGCTGCGCAAACGTCGCGAGATTGCCTACACGACGGTCATGACAATGATGAAGATTCTCGAGGAGAAGGGGCATTTGAAGAAGTCGCGCGCAGAGCGCGCCTACGAATACCGGCCCGCACAACCACGCACCCAGGTGCTCGCAGGAATGGTTCGGGACTTTGTGGATCGCGTATTTGACGGGGCGGCCGCGCCCCTGCTGCTGCACCTCGCCAAGGACGCGCGTCTCTCGAAGGACGAGCGACAACTCATTAAACGGCTTGCAGAGGAGATGGAGGAATGAGCGCAGCCATCACACTCGACAATCTCGTCGCCTACGTTCTTCAGTCGAGCGCGCTCATTGCCGCCGCGCTCAGCGCGCTCTGGGTCCTTCGCATCGATGCCCCGAGCGTGCGGTATCTTGCCCTGCGAGTCACGCTCGCAGCCGCGCTCCTGCTGCCACTTCTGCAGCCGCGCGTCAACCTGGCGTCAGAATCTCCGATCGCTTCAACCCGCACGATCAGCAATGCGCCGCGACTCGAAGGAGCGCCCTCGCAGTCGCCGCGGCGGTTCAGTCTCGACACGAGATCAATCGCCGGCGGACCCTCGGCGGCGGTCGTCGGCGCCGTGTTGGCGGTGGGCGTCTTCGCGCGACTTCTCTGGCTGGCTCTCGGTCTCTGGCGCCTGCAGCTCCTCCGGCGCCTCGGGGAGACGACCGTGGGCCAGGAGTACGCGGATCTCCAGAAGACCATTGGGACGCGGGTCGAACTCAGGTACGTGGTCGGGTTAGGCCAGCCTCTGACGTTTGGCTTCCGTCATCCCGTCATCCTGCTGCCCGAATCGCTGAGACGAATGAGTGAGACTATCCAGCGCGCCGTTGTCGCTCACGAACTCTGGCACGTGCGACGACGCGACTGGGTATTTATGATCGCGGAGGAAGCCGTCCGCGCCGCCCTCTGGTTTCACCCGGCGATGTGGGTGCTGCTGTCACGGATTCAGGTCGCGCGGGAGGAGACTGTTGACCAACTCGCCGTTCTCACAACAGGCTCGCGACGCGCCTACCTCGACGCCCTGCTCGCGTTCGTCGATGCACGACCGCTGTTTGGTACCACCGCGTTCGCACGTCGTCGTCACCTGATCCATCGGATAGTGATCATTTCAAAGGAGAACGTCATGTCGTCGAGGCGACTTGTGGCTTCCTGCGCGGCCGTGGTAATCGTAGCCGGAGCCGCGGCATATAGCGGGGCGGCGGCATTTCCGCTCACCGCGCAGCACAACCCCCCGCGCGACCCGCCACCGCCCCCTCCGCCGCCCCGTGGAACCTCTCGGCAAATGTCATTCGTTCCTGCCAGCGAAGCCGAGCTCCAGGCGGCAATTACGAAGGATCCGAAGAACGCAGGACTTTACTATGCGCTCGCGCGGCATTACGTGAGGGCGGGAGATTTCGATCGCGCCGTTGCGACTCTGGAAGCGCTGATGCTCGTCGATCCCTCCAGCCCGCAGCATGCCCACACCCTCGCGGTGTTCTACTGGGATAAAGCGTCTCGTGATGCCACGCTCTCCCGCGAGCAAAAGACGACGTACCTTCTCGCAGGCATCGCAGCGAGCGATCGGGCCCTCGCGCTCGACCCCGAATATCCAGAAGCGTTGACCTACAAGAACATCCTGTTGCGGACCCTTGCCACTTACACGACCGACGCCAACGAACAGCGCCGTATGGTGCAGGAAGCGGACGCGTTGCGGGCGCGCGCGATGGAGCTCATGAAGCAACGGGGAGCTACTGCTGGTCGGAGCACGGGCACACGCGACGCCATGCCGCCCCCACCGCCACCCCCGCCGCCACCGTTCGGAATGGTCGACGGGATGATGCCCATCCGGGTTGGAGGGAACATTGCGCCGCCGACCAAGATCAAGGATGTCCGGCCCGAGTACCCCTACGAGGCACAGGCAAACCGTGTGTCGGGGTCCGTGATTATTGAGGCCGTCATCGATACCACCGGGCGCGTGCGAGACGCCCGCGTCCTGCGGTCGATCCCACTTTTGGACGACGCGGCGCTCAGGGCCGTGGCGCAATGGCTGTTCACACCGACGCTTCTGAACAATGCCCCCGTACCGGTCATCATGACTGTCACAGTGAATTTCACTCTGCAGTAGAGCCACCGGAGATCAAGAGGTCAGGAGTGGATTACAGGAGATAAGAAGATCAGGAGATCTCCCTGGTATGTCGTAACTCGAGGTCCGTTGCCCGTATTGCCTCGGTAACCGACGTTCGCGTCAGCTGACGCCGGTCATTGTTCTGAGCCAGGAGCCTGAGAGCCTTCCCGACCGCTACGGGTATAGAGAGTAGTCCACCGGGTTCGTAGGCGGCCCAGCTCGCGAAGGCGTGGGCCGCCAGAAATGCAGTGATGGGGCGAGCGTATGTGCCCCATCTTCGATCCCGCCGCGGAGCCGAGTTCGTCGTAACAGAGAATTCCCGCCGTACCCTTGAGGAGAGCGACTCTCCACCAGGCTTCCAGGTGCTTATCCGTTCCGTGACCGCGGCCAACGTGTCTATCGCTAGTTCTGGAGCGATGTCGTCCACGTTGAATAAGGCGACTGCGGCTTCTTCCCACGCCGTGTAGCCGTCCCAGTCCATCAACACGTCTTTCGACAGGAGCGGCGGCAGCACGTTGGTCGCGTCGAGTCCTTCGAGCATGCCTCCAAGCGACAACGGAGGCGGTGCCTCGACGATCGACAGCGGTGCATCGGTAAACAGGAGACCGGCCGCAGTGGGGCAGAAATGCGACAGCGTGACAGACGTGCCCCGCGGATCCTTGACGATCACGCGCGGGAAGTGTCGGCAAACGGAGGGGAGCAGCGCCGGACCGCCGCGTCGATGGATCGTGCAGAGCCTTTCCGCGTCGGCTTCGAAGAAGACGCATTCGCCAGTCGGGCGGGAAGTCGCGACCCGATTCGTGCCGATCTGGATCCCCAGAAAGCTCAGGGGAGCCACCAGATGCTCTTCCACCGGAATCGTCCAGCCCGCGCGACAGCATTCGCCGGCGTGGGCGCAGACGTACGGAGCGTGGACGTTCAGGCAGCGAATGGGCACGTAGGCGAGTTCAAAAATGTGCAATCGATCACAAAACTGATCGAGCAACCGAGCGTTTTTCGAGCGTTTGTGCGCAAATCCTTGCAAGACCGGCGGCTTGCGGATTGCTCTTCCGGGTAGCCCCCATGTCGGACCGACATACCTTTGGCCCACGGCTGCGCAGCGAACGTGAGCGGCGCGGCATTTCACTTGACACCATTGCGACCGCCACCAAGGTGAGCGCCGATCTCTGGGAAGGGCTCGAGCGAAACGACTTCTCGCGTTGGCCCTCCGGTATTTTTGCACGCGCCTTCATCCGGGACTACGCCAGGGCCGTGGGTCTGGACGCGGACGAAGTCGTTGACGAGTTCTGCCGGTTGTTCCCGATTGGTGACCGGCGTGCGTCGCGACTGATCAAAGCGCAGGCCGAGCTGATCGGCCATAACCCTGCGCTGACCGAGACCATGCTGCCGCCGGAAGGCGACCGCCGGACGCCGGATTTGACGGCCGAAGAACACGCACGCGCGGTGGCCGCCCGTTTCGCCGCCCGTACAGTCGCGGCAGCCATCGACACCTCATGCGCACTGCTGGCGTCTGCGTCCATCGCGGTGCCCTTGTCGATCAGCTTCTGGGCCACCGCCGGCGTCGTCACCCTTCTCTATTACGGCATCGCCACCGTCGCCCTGGGCCACACGCTCGGGACGCGGACGGCAGCCGCGCTGCGCCAACGAATGCCAGCAGTCTTTGCGGTGCAGGATCGGCGAAGAGCGCACGCTTGATAGCTTCCGGCTTCCAGCTTCAGTTTCTTCAGTCCGGCGGGTAGCTGGAAGCTGGTAGCTGGAAGCTGACAACCGGTGTCCAATACTTCGAGCGCCTTCTATGGTGTCCGGTTGGTTGGTCCACTCAAACTCCCTCACAACTGAATAGGCCTTGTCATGAGTCGCTGTCCGCTTTACCGCGTCGCGCTGTCCCTGTCGATTCTTGCTTTCGTCGCACTGCCCGCTTCAGCTCAACGTTCGAGCCCGGCTGCCGCGCTCACCGTCGTGAGCGCAGCGCCGGAAGGGGAAGTCGCCAGCCGCGAAGAAGCCAACGAGATACGCGTCGTCTTCTCGGAGCCGATGGTCACGCTCGGGCGAATTCCCTCGCGCGTGACGGCGCCGTTTTTCAGGGTGACACCGGCCATTACGGGAACCTTTCGCTGGTCAGGGACCACGATTCTCATCTTCACGCCGGATTCGAAGGAGCCGCTCCCGTGGGCCACGCGTTACGACGTCACCATCGACACGACGGCAGTAGCGATCAGTGGGAGGCGGCTGTTACGTTCGTATACCTTCAGCTTCACCACGCCCACCGTAAAGCTCGTGCGAACCGACTGGTATCGTCGGGGCGGCCGCGCGGCGGGAGCGATGGTCGTCCTGCTTCGGTTCAACCAACCGGTTCGGCCGAGTGATGCAGCCGCCCATGTGTCGGCACGCTTTCTCCCGCATGTCTGGGATCCTCCGGCGTTCGACGCTGCGACCGCGGCACGGTTGAAACAAATCGATCCGACGTCGCTCGATCGGTTTCAGGCGAAGTTGGCGCTCACGCGAACGGCAGCCGCTTCATCGGCGCCAGTTCATTTGAAGCTGACGAGTGACTGGGATCAAAAGCGGTTTCCTCCCTCACCCGAGCTCGTCGCATTTGAGGCGGTGACTTCCGTTCCGCCACAGAGCCATGTGCGCATCGGGACAGACGGCCGCCTGCCGTCGCGCGCCGGGACGGCGACGCGCGGCGTTGAAGACAGCTACACCATCGAAGCAGAGCCGGCACTGTTCGTTGACGGATTCCTCTGCACGTCGGGCTGCACGCCGGAGCATTCGAACCCGGTCATGTTTCGGGCGCCCGTGAAAGCTGACGCCTTTGCGGTGGCAGCGCGGGTGACCGACGTGACAAATCCTGGCGCGCCTGTGGAGGTACAACACTTATCGAAACGGCCGCAGCGATCCCACGACTGGGACGATTCGACAAACCTGACGCTCGAAGATGCCGGATTTCCGGCGCAGCCTCCGGCGCGCACGTACGAAGTCGTGATCAACCCCACCCTGCAGTCCCGCGATGGGCAAACGCTCGGGTACACCTGGCTGGAACGAGTCGAAAACTGGCACAACCGCGCCTTTACGAGTTTTGGCGACGGACACGGCGTCTGGGAGAAAGACGGCGGATCGCTCCTGCCGTTTTACGCACGGAACTTCCGCAACGTGACTCAGTGGGCCCAGCGCATCGACCCCTCGCAACTCGTTCCCACCATTTTGCGACTTCAGGAACCGAAAGAGGAGAGTCGGCGTCGGTTCGCCGAGGTGCCTCCGACAACGGGGGTCGAACGAAAACTCGGTGTCACACCCGATCGCATTCAGTCACATGGTCTTGATCTGTCGAAAGCCACGTCGGCGGCGGGAACTGGATTCGTCTGGGCGGCCGTTCGCAACGGCGAGCCAATCGAGCGTGCAGCGGTCTCCGACAGCGGAAATCTACGAGCGTCGATTGTTCAAGCAACGAACCTCGGGATCACGGTCAAAGACAGCCCGCAGAACACGCTCGTCTTCGTGACTCGCCTCGACACGGGCGCGCCGGTACTCGGCGCGCGTGTGCAGTTGATTCAACGCGACAACAAAGTGTTTTGGTCGGGAATGACGGCTGCGGACGGCCTGGCGGTCGCGCCGAAAACACCGCTTCGCACCGAGGACTGGTGGAGGTTTGCGTTCGTCGCGACGGCGGAGAAGGACGGTGACATCGCGTATACCGCCAGCGATTGGCACGAAGGGATCGAGCCATGGAGCTTCGGCAACGCGTTCGATCTGTCACAAGCCGAGCCGATGCTCCGCGGCAGTGTGTTCAGCGATCGCGGAGTGTACCGGCTCGGCGAAGAGGTCCACCTCAAGGCGGTACTCCGTCACAACACTCCGGCTGGGATTCGACTGCTCTCCGAAGGCACTCGACTGTTCGTCAGCATGCTCGACAGCCAGAGCCGCGTCGTCGACGAACGAACAGTCGCGGTCAACGGCTGGAGCAGCGTGGAATGGACGCAGACGTTGCCAGCTGACGGCGCGCTGGGCTCCTATTCGGTGCGAGCTGTACTGGAGCGCGATCGTCCCTCACCGAGAAAGCCCGAAGAACTTCGGCCGTGGGAGACTCCAGGACCCGAGTCCGATCGCTACGTACACCACAACAAGGCTGTCAACGGCACATTTCTGGTTGCTGCGTACCGCCGTCCCGATTTCCGCGTGGATGTCGTTCTCGCACCCAACGCCGTTCTAGCCGGGGACTCAGTAAAGGGCGCGATTACGGCGAAGTACCTGTTCGGCGCGTCCATCGGCGCACGCCCGGCGAAGTGGCGATGGAATCGAACGCCCGTCTATAACGCGCCGGCTGCGGTGCGGGAGACATTCCCCAGCGACAAATGGGTCTTCATCGGATACCCGGATCACACCCTTCGCGAACCAGAGGAGGTCGCGGCGCGCGATGCGTCGCTCACCGCGTCGGGAACTTTGAGCGTCGATCTGACTACCCGTCAGGACGCAGGCATCCCATACAGCTACACCTTCGAAGGAGACGTCGAGGACGTCTCGCGTCAGCACATCGCGAATCGTTCCTCTGTGCTCGTTCATCCCGCTCCGTGGTACGTCGGCATCAAACGTCCCGGTTACTTCGTCGAACAGAAGCAGGGACTCGCAACCGACATCGTCGCCGTGTCCCCCGCTGGTCAAGGCACGGCAGGCGTGAACGTCGAAGTCACGCTGACGCAGATTCAGTGGACGAGCGTCCGCCGCGCGGAAGGGAACGGCTTCTACACCTGGGACACGGAGCGTAAAGAAGTGCCCGCGGGATCCTGGTCGGTCAAGACGAGCATCGAACCCGTTCCGCTCTCGATCGCCGTCCCCAACGGTGGTTACTTCGTCCTCAAAGCAGTCGCGCGGGATGGCGCCCGCTCTTCAGTGACCGAGACATCGTTCTACGCGCTGGGTGAGGGATACACGGCGTGGGCCCGCTACGATCACAACCGGATCGACCTCGTCCCTGAAAAGAAAACGTACCGTCCCGGCGAGAGCGCGCGGATCATGATCCAGTCGCCTTGGGAGCGGGCGACCGCCCTCGTGACGATGGAGCGTGAAGGCATTCGATGGCACAAGCCGCTCGAGCTGACCTCAACGCAGCAGTCGATCGCCGTTCCAATCACTGAGGCGGACATTCCCAATGTGTTCGTCTCCGTACTCCTGATCAAAGGCCGCAGTCCAACCGCCGCCCCACCAGCGGATGAAGGAGCGCCTACCGGCGGCCCCTACGCGATTGCGGATCCGAGCGACCCGGGCAAGCCGTCCTTCCGGCTCGGGTACGTCGAACTCGATGTCGAAGACCGAACGAAACGTTTGACGGTCAATGTGTCCGCCAATCGCGAAGAGTACAGGCCCGCCAACCCGGCTCAAGTCCGCCTCGCTGTCACGGATCACGACAAACGCGGTTCACAAAGCGAAGTGACGCTCTGGGCCGTGGACTACGGTGTGTTGTCGCTCACCGCGTATCAAACGCCGGATATTTTGCGTTCCGTGTACGTGCATAAGGCCCTGCAGGTCCTGACCACTGACAATCGTCAGCGCATCATCAGCCGGCGCGTGCTGACGCCAAAAGGGGAGACCGATGGCGGTGGCGGTGGCGCCGAGGGCGTCCCGGGGACGGTGAGAAAGGATTTCCGGGTGCTGGCGTTCTGGCTGGGATCGGTTGTGACCGACAAAAACGGCCACGCCACCGCGGAAGTCAAACTGCCGGAATCGCTGACCACGTATCGAATCATGGCGGTTGCCGGCGACCGCGACTCGCGGTTTGGCAGCGGCGAGAGCGAGATTCGCGTCAACAAGCCGCTGACGTTGAAGCCGACGTATCCACGTTTTCTTGCCGTTGGCGATCGGGCGCGGTTCGGTGCGGTCGTGACGAGCCAGCTCGTGACCAACGAACCCGCCACCGTGACGATTCGCAGTCTCGATCCATCCATACTGACCATCGAGGGTCCCGCAACGCAGCAGGTCACGCTCGCATCAGGTGGATCGATCGAAGCTCGCTTCGAAGCTTCGACGAAAGCCGTGGGGCGGGCGCGAGTGCAGATGACGGTCCGCGCAGGCTCTGAAACCGATTCGTTCGAAGACACGATTCCCGTGGAGATCCTCGCATCCGCAGAAACGGTGGCCGCGTACGGAGTGGCTTCGGAGAGCTCCGCGCACGAAGGCCTCGAGATCCCAGCCAAGGTCGTCCACGGATTCGGCGGGCTCCACATCGAGATCGCATCAACCGCGCTTGCGGGATTGGGCGAAGGCGCAAGGTATCTGGTCGAATATCCCTACGGCTGCGCGGAGCAGCGCGGATCCCGAACACTCGCGATGGTCCTCGCCGCCGACCTTGGGAATGCGTTCAGTCTGCCCGGCGTCGATCACGCGAAGATTCGTCCAGACGCCCAGCAGTCCCTGAAAGATCTCGAACGGTACCAGTGTCCAAATGGGGGATTTGCGTATTGGCCGAATCACTGCGTCTTTACGTCACCTTATCTCACGAGTTATCTCCTGCACGTGTTCAAGACTGGCGTTGACTTGAAGTATCAGGTCACGCCTGACGTGCTCCGCCGAGGCTACGAGTATCTCGAGGGGGTCCTCGCCGAGCCGCCACCTCTGAACGAAGGCTGGTGGCCGACCTACACCGCATGGCAGGCGTTCGCGGTCAAGGTGCTCGTCGAGGGGGGACGCAATCAGGACTCGAACCTGACGCGGATCTATGACTACCGCGACCGCATGCCAGTGTTTGCCCTGGCGACCCTTCACGACGCGCTCGTTGCGAAAGGCGAATCGTCTGGCGAACGTTCGGTGGATCTGCGCCGCAGGATCTCGAACGCCATCCTCGCGGAAGCGGGCGCTGCGCACGTCGAAGAGCTGGATGATCCATACCTTCTCTGGCTCTGGAACTCGAACGTCCGCTCGACGGCCATTGCGCTCGCATCGCTCGTCCGGGGGGGCGCGGATGAAACGCAAATACGGCCGCTCGTTCGATGGCTGCTCTCGGCACGAAAGGACGGACGCTGGAACAACACGCAGGAAAACGCCTGGGCGCTGCAAAGCCTGGTCAACTACTACCGCAAGTACGAGAGCAGCGTCCCGGATTTCACGGCATCGGTTCGCCTGGGTGTTGAAGAGCTGATGCAGAACGAGTTCAAGGGACGCTCGACGCAATCACTGACGAAGACCCTGACGATGCCGCAGGTGATCGCGAAAAGTGCCGCCGGGACGACGCTGCCGTTGACGTTCGAACGGAGGGGTGCCGGAACGCTGTTTTATTCGGCGAGGCTGAAGTACGCCTCCGATCAGCTGTTTCATCAAGGGCTCGACAACGGAATTCGCATCGAACGTTCGTACGAGCCGTTCGACGAGTTGGGGACGAAGCCTGTCTCGCGGTCGTACGCAGCAGGAGATCTGGTACGCGTCACGCTGACACTTCAGCTGACGAAGGAGCGCCGCTATGTGGCGGTCGTCGATCCGCTGCCGGCCGGGTTCGAACCGCTGGAATCCTGGTTTGCGACCACCGCTGCGGCGCTGCGGCCGAGGGCGAACGAGAACGAAGAGCAGAACAAGAACTGGCGGGCCTGGTGGGAGCGTGGCGGCTTCGACCGCGTGGAGCGCCACGATGACCGGGTTCAACTCTTCGCGACCAGGCTCGCCGAAGGTCGTCACGAATTCAGTTACGTGGTTCGAGCTACGACCGCGGGTACATTCAGGACTGCCCCCGCGCATGCAGAAGAAATGTATCAGCCGGAGATCTTCGGCCGGACGGAAACCGTCGTCATCACGGTCCGGTAGCAACATGCATGGGCTGAGGCGTTTTCTCGCGACGCATCGCTTCCGGGCGGTTGCCCTGACGGGAGCGATTGCGTGTGCGATCTGGCTGCGATGCGGTCCCCTGCCGCCGGGGCTCGTCGATGGTCAGAATGCGCCGTCAACTCTGGTGCTCGATCGAACGGGTGTCGCCCTCTACGAAGCGCTCGGGGGCGGCGGTGAGCGCGGCGTTCCTCTCGCCGCCCACGAGCTTCCGCCAGCACTCGTCGCCGCGACGGTTGCCGCCGAAGATCATCGATTCTGGTCGCACCCCGGTATCGATGCCATCGCGATTGCTCGCGCCGCCTGGCGCAACCTGCGGGCACGACAAGTGGTTGAAGGTGGATCGACGCTCAGCCAGCAGACCGCCAAGCTCCTGCTGGCGCGGCAGTCACCGCGACGAAACCGTGGTGGCGCCGCGAAGATTCAGGAAGCGGTGCTGGCCCTGAGACTCGAGCATCGTTTCGAAAAGCGGGAAATCCTGGCGATGTACTTGAGCCTCGCGGCCTACGGCAACCGGATTGTTGGAGCCGAGCGCGCGAGTCAAATCTATTTCGGGCGCGCCGCGAAGATGCTGACGCCAGCGCAGGCCGCTTTCCTGGCAGCGCTGCCGCAGCGTCCGTCATCGTTCAACCCGTTTCGCCGGACGGATCTCGCGATGCGCCGTCAGCGAATGATCCTCCGGCGCATGGAAACGGCGGGATACCTGACCGCCGCGGAGGCAAGAGAAGCGACATCAGAACGGCTGACGCTGAAGAGAAACGACTCGGCCTTCGTGGCGCCGCATTTCGTGGAAATGATTCTGTCGCAATTCCCCGAACCGCGGCCGCAACGAATCAAGACCACGCTCGATGTGGAACTGCAGCGCGAGGTCGCTGGCATCATCCAAGCTCACCGTTCGAGTCTCGACGAACATGGTGCTGGCAACGTCGCCGTCGTCGTACTCGACAATCGGCGCGGGGAGTGGCTTGCGTGGGAAGGATCGGGCGCCTGGCTGGCCGCCGATCGCGATGGCGCCATCAACGGGCCCGTGACGCGGCGTCAGCCGGGCTCCGCGCTGAAACCATTCACGTATGCGCTGGCGTTCGAGCAGGGTTTTACGCCGGCCAGTGTGCTGCCTGACGTGCCGTCGCACTTCGCGACGGCGGAAACCGGTGTCCTCTACAGCCCGCGCAACTATGACGGCCGACATCGCGGTCCGCTGCTGGCGCGCCGCGCGCTCGCAGGATCCGAGAACGTGCCCGCCGTGGCCCTTGCTTCCGAGCTTGGTGTTTCTCCGCTGCTGCGGCTGCTGACGCGCGCCGGCCTGACGACGTTCGACAAGGGAGCGTCTTATTACGGGCTGGGTCTGACCCTTGGCAACGCAGAAGTCAGGCTCGACGAACTGACGGCCGCATATGCCGCGTTCGCGCGAGGCGGAGCGTGGATCGAGCCGTCGGGCATGGATCGCGATGGCAATCGCCAATCTCGAACGCTGGTGTCACCGCGGACGGCGTTCTGGATCAGCCACATTCTTTCGGATGCGGAAGCGCGCGAATATATCTTCGGACGAGGCGGCAGCCTCGATTTCCCGTTTCCGGTCGCCGTAAAAACGGGGACGTCACAGGCGTACCACGACAACTGGACGATCGGCTACACGCGGGATGTCACGGTTGGTGTGTGGGTCGGAAATTTCGACCGGACGCCACTGCGTAACTCGAGCGGCGTCACGGGTGCGGCGCCGATCTTTCACGGCGTCATGCTGGCCGCAATGCGCCGCGTCAACCCAGCACCCGGGGATTTGGGTGTCCCGTCCGATGTTGGTCTCACGGCAAGGGAAATTTGCGCACTGTCTGGACTCTCGGCCAACGCGTGGTGTCCCACTCGGCGCACCGAGTACCTGCCGCGGGATGGCGGCGCGCTCTTGCCCTGCAGCTGGCACCATCTGACGGATGAGGGACTTCAGGTGATCTGGCCGATGCCTTACCGCCAGTGGGCGGCACAACAAGGGAAAAGGGACAAGGGAGAAGGGAAAATTGTCTCTCCCGTTGCCCCTTCCTTCTCCCTTGAAATAGCGAGCCCGCCGTCAGGTGCGACCTATCTCATCGATCCCACGCTGCGGCGTGAATTCCAGACGTTGCCGCTGCGCGTCAGGAGCGATCGCCCAACGAACGTCACCTGGTCCATCAACGGACGTGCAGTCGGCAGTGTGCCTTCTGATTCGCCTCTTTCCTGGTCCCTGCGTCCAGGCACCTTCGAAATCACCGCGACTGACGTCCGCGGAAATCGTTCACACGCCTTTATCACTGTCCGCTGACCCGCTGAGCCGCCGATCCGTTGACCCGTGGCCCGGTTGACCCGTTAATCTAGGGTCATGCGGACATTGATGATTTTCGTTTGTGCCATCGCCTGCAGCGTTATCGGGCTGCATTCCCAGACTCCACCGGCGTCGCTCGTCACAGCATTCGTCAACGTGAGCGTGCTGCCCATGGATCGCAACATCGTGCTGTCGGACCACACGGTCGTTGTTCGTGAAGGTCAGATTGTCAGTGTCGGGCCCGCAGCTCGCGTCGCTGTTCCAGAAGGCGCAAGGCGAGTCGATGGACGAAACAAGTTCCTGATGCCGGCGCTCGCCGAGATGCACGCGCACATTCCCGGCGGCAACGCTTCCGAGGCAAGTATCGAGCGGACGCTGTTTCTCTATGCCGCGAACGGATCGGCACAATCCGTGGAATGCTCGGGCATCCTCGCCATCTGGCGTATCGAGAGCGCGTCGCGAAAGGCGAGCTGTTCAGTCCGCGGATCTACACATCCGGACCGTCGTTCAACGACAAGACCGCACCCACTCCGGAGGCGGCGGTCAAGGCGGTCATCGAGCAGAAGGCCGCCGGCTACGATCTCCTGAAGATTCATCCCGGCGTGCCGCGCGCCGCATTCGATGCGCTCGACGAGAAGGCCGATGAACTCGGGATCACGTTTGCCGGTCACGTGCCGCTCGCCGTCGGTCTTCACCGAGCGCTTGCCGCGAAATACAAGAGCATCGATCACCTGGACGGCTATGTCGAGGCGCTGGCGAAGAGTCCGTGGCTATCGCAGTTCTTCGGCTTGAATCTGATCAACGAAGTGGACGAGTCAAGAATTCCCTCACTCGTAGCCGAAACCAGAGCCGCCGGCACTTGGATGGTCCCGACCCAAATCCTCATGGAGAGTCTGCTCAACGAGGAGAAGACGGAGGCCATGGCCCAGTGGCCCGAAATGAAGTACATGCCAGCGCAAACCGTCAAGAATTGGATCGATCAGAAAAACGGAATGACAACGAAAGCCGGCCCGGCGGATCGGCAGAAGTTTCTGGCCCTGCGCCGTAAACTCTTGAAAGCGCTGCTTGATGGTGGTGTGCCGTTCGCCCTCGGATCGGATGCACCGCAGTGGTGGAATGTCCCGGGATTCTCAGCGCATCGCGAACTGAAATCGATCGTCGCGGCCGGCTTCTCTCCGTTCCAGGCGCTCGAGAGCGGAACCGTCAACCCAGCTCGATACTTCGGAACGGCGTCTTCCACTGGCACGATCGCAAACCGCATGCGCGCCGACCTCCTTCTGCTCGATGCGAATCCGCTCGACAACATTGAAAACAGCAGTAGGATTTCGGGCGTGATGCTGAATGACCGGTGGATGTCTCGCAGCGATCTGGACAGGAAGCTCGAGGAACTGGTCAAGGCAACCGAGTCCGGCCAGCACTGATCTTGTCATGCTTGAATTGGCAATCATCAGCTCGCCCGTTGGGCCTCTCACAATTGCGGCGCATCAAGGATCGGTCTGCGCCATCTGGTTCGGCAGTGAGGGCGAAGCTCGCCTTCTGGTTTCTCGTTGGTATCCCGACACGGCGGTGAAAAGTACGCGGGATCCGGCGGGAGCGGTCTCGGCGCTCAGCTCGTACTTCGGCGGCGAACTCGAAGCCTTGGACGAGCTGCCACTCGAGCTGCACGGGACCACCTTTCAGCGGCTCGTCTGGGAACAGCTGAGGAAAGTGCGTGCCGGAACAACGGCCTCCTATCAAGACATCGCTCGCGCCATCGGCGCCCCTTCTGCCGTTCGTGCCGTTGGCGCCGCCAACGGCGCCAACCCGATCCCGATCGTCGTCCCCTGTCATCGAATCATCGGATCGAATGGCAGTCTCACCGGATACGGCGGAGGCCTCGACCGTAAGCGGTGGCTGCTTGCGCACGAGGGTCTGCGCCTGAACTTTGACGCTTGAGGTCCGGAATGTTTTCGGGAACTCCTGAGAGCGGCCGGTGTCAATCTCTCCATGCTTCAGGCCGATCGGCTGACGAAGTATTACGCAGGGATTTCGGCCATCCGTGACGTCAGCTTTTCGGTCCAGCCCGGACAGGTGCTCGGTTACCTCGGGCCGAATGGATCAGGCAAGTCCACCACTGTCAAGCTGTTGACCGGACTGCTCGAACCGACGAGCGGACGGGTCATCTATCAGGGCCAACCCATTCAGGACAACCTGATTGAGTTCCGGCGCGTCCTGGGTTTCGTTCCGGAAGAAGCGCACGTTTATTCCTACCTGACAGGCCCCGAATTTCTCGCATTGATAGGACGGCTTCGAAATATCGCCGAACGAGTGCTGCAGCAGCGTATCGCCGATCTCCTCGAAATCTGGGGACTGACGGACGCGCGTTACACGACCCTCGCGTCCTACTCGAAGGGCATGCGGCAGAAGATTCTGATCTCCGCTGCGTTGCTGCACAACCCTCGAATTCTCATCCTCGATGAACCTGACGCCGGCCTCGACGTGACGGCGTTGCTCGTGTTGCGCGCCGTCGTTGCGCGGCTCGCGGCCCAAAGCCGGATTGTGCTCTACAGCTCGCACGTTTTGTCCACTGTCGAGTCCATTTGCTCGGATGTCGTCATTCTCCACGAGGGCCAAGTCGTCGCGCACGACACCGTTGGCCGGTTGCGCGATCTCATGAGCCTCCCGTCGCTCGAAGATGTGTTCCGGAAACTCGCCGTGCACACCGACGTCGAGGGTACGGCCGATCGGTTGATTGGCGCGATTTCACAATGAACACGCAACTACGGACGCTCGCACGGGCGACGTTCGGCAGCTTCTTCGAAAGTGAGCTGCTGGCGTCGGGTCTCCCACAGGTCCGTCTTGTGATCTTTGCAGCGGTCGTCCTCACGATTCCGGCGACCCAGCTGCCCATGCACGCCTGGTACGAATACCTGGTCGCGTCACGCAGATCGCCGGAACTCCTGGACATTCTGATGTGGCCGCACAAACTGCTGTTTGTGACGTTTGCCATGGTCGGGACCGCGGTCGTCGCACTCATCCTCTGGGACAACGTGTTCCCGGACCGCCGCGAGGTGTTCATCATCGGCCACCTGCCAATACGCACACGCACCATCCTGGGGGCTCGTTTGCTGGCGTTGACCGCATTGATGGGGCTGATTGCGTTGGGTGCGGCGTTACCGTCCGCACTCTTCTATGGAACGGTTGCCGGCGGTTATTCGCGAGCAGGGATTCTCAGAACGGTCGCGGCACACTTCATCGCGACGATGAGTGCAAGCATGTTTGCCTTTCTGCTCTTGCTGTGCCTGCAGGGGGTCCTCATCAACATTGTTCCTGGCAGGTGGCTGCAACGCGCCATGGTGCTGTTGCAGTTCGTGTTTGTCGTCGCGTCGCTCGAAGCGTTGCTGTTCATGTTTCCGGTTGCCGAGGCACTCCGGCGAGCGATCACGCCCGGCACAACTGCAAACAGTCCCTGGATGGCGTGGATGCCGCCCGCATGGTTTCTTGGTCTATACGAAACGCTCACAGGAACATCGCGTCCCATTCGACAGCTGGCTGTACCTGCGCTGCTCTCGCTCGCGGGCCTTTTTCCGCTCGCGTTTGGACTCTACGTATTTACCTACGGGCGGCTGACAAAGCGTGCCGTCGAAGGACGCGACGCCGATCGGGCCGGCCTCATGCCACAGCGGGAGCCGTTCCTGGCTTCCGCCGCGGCCATGCTGACCCGCAGTGCGATCGGTCAAGGAGTCGCGCGATTTGCGGTCGTGACGATTGCGCGAAGCCGGAAACACCGGCTGCTCCTGACGATCTTTGCCGGTGTGGGGACGACAGCCGCGGCGATGGGTGTCTTGGTGCCGCTCAGTCGTCAAGCGACGCTGGCCGCGGCCCTGACACCGCAGACGATCCTTCCAGTCGGTCTGATATTGGTCTTCTTCGTGGTCGTCGGCCAGCGGACGCTCTTCGCGATCCCAGCGGAGCCCGCGGCGAACTGGGCGTTCAAACTGAGCGACGCCGAGGACGGGCGTTTACACTTGCGCGGCGTCGTGGCGGCGATGCTGGGTATTGGGGTGATTCCGGTGATCATGGTGCTCGCGCCGGTTCACTTCCTGGTGCTCGGTCCCATTCAGACCATGTATCACTCGTTGCTGCTGTTTGCTGCGGGATTCCTTCTGTCGGAGATCGTGTTGAAGAATTTCGTGCGCGTGCCGTTCACGTCCGCCTTCAATGCGCCTGCAGCCAGGGCCCGGTTGATGTGGCCCTTCTGGCTCATTGGATTCAGCCTGTTTTCGTTCACGCTCGCGAATCTTGAAGGTCACCTGCTTGGACGTCCAGTTGCGGCCATCCTGCTCGTGGTGGCAATCGGCATTTCCGGATCTATCGTGCGCATCTGGCGCGAGCGCTCGCTCGCGCTCGGCGGACCAATCCGGAACTTGAGATTTGACGATGGTGAAGACGATGCCCCCGTGACGCTGGAGCTTGGGGGCATCGCGCCGCTACACGTCCCTCCCCGCTAGTGCCGGAGAACAGGGGCTGCGCATCACTGTGAGATCGTCCCGACGATTGTTGGCGGGAACGTGTTGTGGTTCAAAACACCCAGGAAATGAAGCGTTCCCGAGCCCCCGCTCGTAATGAGGAGCGTGGCTGCGACCGTGAACGTGTTGTCGTTGTTGTTGAAAAGCGTCCCGCCGGGTAGGACAATGCCGCGAATTCGGCGCAGTCCCACTCGAAACTCGAAAACCCCTCCGGTGAGATCCGCGGTCTGATAGGGAGCCGGCAGAGGGTCGTGCGTGAGCGCAGTGAGGAATGTACCGAGCGCGTTCGGGTTTCCACCAACCTGGCCCTGCAGCAATCCCGTGAAGATCGCTGCCCCACAAATAGATTGTGGACACAATTCGATGCCGAACGTATTGACATTGATGACCGGGATTGATGCCGCCTCTGCGGAACGCAATCCGGCACCGAGTGTCAGTACGATGACCGCGCACGTCAGGCCTCGCCTCATCGCAACCTCCTTCTGCAATAACCGCTGACTTTCCGAGCTTTGCCCTGTAACGCTCAGGCGGCAGGCACTTATACTGCTACAGCTGGCAAAAGACAACGGCAGGGCTTCCGACTGAGCCTTGGCAGGTTGGAACCCGCGTTGCAGTCAACGCCAGTCGCAAGGGGAGGACGAGCGATGGCGATTCTATCGTGGATTCTGTTTGGTCTCGTTGTCGGGGTCATCGCGAAGCTACTCATGCCGGGTCGAGATCCTGGCGGCTTCATCGTGACCATCCTGTTGGGCATCGCCGGTGCGTTAATCGGAGGCTTCATCGGCCGGGCAATGGGTTTCTACAGTGAAAGCCAAGGAGCCGGCTGGCTGATGTCGATTCTGGGCGCCATAGTCCTGCTGGCGCTATACAGAATGATGGTTCGTCGGAGGGTCTAGAAAGGGAGAAGGGAGAAGGGAATAGTCTTTTTCCCTTCTCCCTTCTTCCCTGCTCCCTTTCTTTCTGGCGCTACAATCGAGCATATGCGCTCGAAGACTCTCGCTGCTCTCCTTGTTGGCGTGTTGCTCCCGGCGATCCCGACCTTCGCGCAAACGGCGGACGAAATCGTCGCCAATAACCTCAAAGCGAAGGGGGGCGTCGAGAAGCTCAAGTCGATTTCCTCTGTGAAGATGACCGGGAAAATGTCCGCCCAGGGCAGAGAAATGGCGATGACCGTCTATAGCAAGCGGCCCAATCTGCTCCGGCAGGACATCAAGCTCCCCGTCGGTAGCGTCGTTCAGGCATTCGATGGGACTACGGCCTGGGTCATACCGCCAGGGGAGGATGCTCCGCGCGAGGTCACCGGTCCTCAGGCCGAGGGAGCGCGGAAAAACGCCGATTTCGACAGTCCGCTGCTCGACTATGCCGCCAAGGGACACAAAGTGGAGCTTGTGGGCAAGGAGAAGGTCGGTGGGGCCGAGGTTTACCACCTCAGACTGCTCAAGAAGGATGGCGCGGTCGAACACTACTACATCAACACGTCCACCAACTTAGAAGTCAAGCGCACTGCCGAAGTCGACGCTGGCGGGGGCACTCAACTCCTCGAGAGCGAACTGGCCGATTACAAATCCGTCGACGGAATGATGGTCCCTCACACGATCAAGCAGTCGATGGGTGGCATGCCCGTCTCACAGATGACGATCGAATCGATCGTCTTCAACGGGCCGATGGACGACACCCTTTTCAAGATGCCAGCGAAAAAGTAGCCGCAATCCTTTTGAGCAGGTCATCGCGCGTGAACGGCCGCACGACGACGTGCTCGAGTCCTTCCGGGGTCCCTGGGTTCGACATAAAGACGACGCGCAAAGCCGGGTGGTGCTTCTTGAGGAGCTGCGCCAGGGCCGGACCCGAAATATCAGGGGCCGACAGTTCGGCAATCAACACGTCCACGCGCCCTGCCCGACTCGCCAGCAGTGCGTGGCCGGAATGCGACGCGACCCGGACGTGATAGCCCTCCCGCACGAGCGCCCGCTCGCCGGCCGCCCGCAGATCCGCATCAGGGGTAACGAGCAGGACTTCAATCTTCTGCGATTCCGAGATCGCTTCGGCTGATTCGTTGGCTTTGAGCGCTGAGTGGTGCATGTGGCGCGTCGCCACAGAGGCAAGCACAATGCCGTAGGATCCCGTGGGAATTCCGCGCAAATCCAGCCGAGTTCCATTTATGGGGGATCACGTTCTGATGCAGCAATTACAAATTTGAAGGCGAGAATGCGGCGCAGTTGGCATGACGGTCAAAGTTCAACCTCCAATCGTTGTCGTTGATGGCTCGGATGTTTCCATCCATGCGTCGCTCGATGACGTTATCGGATTCCTCGAAGGTCCGGATGTCGAGGACGACTCGTGCAAGGTGTTCGACTCGGTCGGTCGACGCATCAGGCTTGGCGCTGAGGGTGTACGGCGCACACGATTCACCGTCGATATTGGAACGGTGAACCTGGAGAGCGTTGACAAGGAAGCCAGCGGGGGTTGATGAACTCAAAGGGTTGCTGATGGACCATTTGAGCGCGCGCGAGCACAACGTTCCGGAGTCGGCTAGTCTGGCGGCAGTCGTCCAGATTGTGCTGGATGTTTATGGACGGCGGTGAGGTGGTCGACGGACCAGCGAAGCACAGATCAGCGGCAGAGCAGCCTTCACGATGCCGTTGCCCGAACTCGGTCCTGGACCTAGTTGAGTCTGGCATTATCAAGTTCCGGCACGCGGCAGCATTCTTCGGGCGTCTTGCGCGCGTATCGTCTCGTTGACCGAGGCGTGGGCGAGGCCTGCTTGTCTCGGGTCCATCGGCACATTGCCATCGAGACCCGTACTGCACAGGACGACGGGCGGCGCGACATGAAAGCGTCACGCTCGCGCCAGCTCTCGCACCAGACGGAGCTGAGAATCGAGACGGTCGACATTCCTTTGTGCGATTCATGACGATGGAGAAAGCCAGACTCGTGCCGTCGAACCGGAAGCTTGAATTACGGGCAAAAGTGAGTGTGTGGCCGCTCGGATGGTGCAGATTTCGCAGCGCCAGCTGTGAGAATAGATGCTACGAACTGCAACTCGGTCACGTCCGGACCCGTTGGGTCAATCCACTTATCCCGACGCGAGAACGACCGTGCGTTCGTCCCGCGACCGCGAGCAACAGTTGCGCTGATCGCGTCGATGGCGAGGCGCTGGACCCTTTCGCTGAGGGTGCATCCACGCCGACCGCGACTTGCCTGCTCGCGCCCCACCTCACCGATGAGGGTTGGAGCGGACTCGATTCGCGCCTGAGACGGTGAGACGGCTGTGGGAGTTCGCGGCCTCGGTCTCGGTTGGACACGTCGGTCCCGTATCAGTGCTCCGGAAGCTGCACCAGACGTGGCCGTTCGCCTGTAGGTGATGGCAATGGTTCCGCGCGTCTTTAGCCCACCCTCAGCCGATCCTGCAGCTTCTCTCGATACCCCCGACTGAGCGTGAGCCGCGTGCCCGTCCGGAGCAGGACGGCATACTCGCCATTCAGCCACGGCTGCAGTTCCTGAATCCGCTCCATGTTGACGATGCGCGAACGGTGAATACGGAAGAACTTCTCCGGATCGAGTCGCCCTTCGATCGCGTTCATTGTCTCCCGGAGCAAGTGTGACGTGGTGCCGACGTGCAGGCGGACGTAATTGCCCGCCGCCTCGATCCAGTCGATTTCGTCGGTGCGGAGGAAGAACAGCCGGCCGCCGGACTTGACCACCAGCCGATCCGACTTTGGCTGGTCCTTGCGGAGATCCTTCACGAGCGCCAGCAGCCGTCGGCCGAGATCGCCCGTTTCTTCACGTTCGATCTGCTTACGTGCCCGCTGCAACGCATCGGTGAATCGTTCACGATCGAACGGCTTCAACAGGTAATCGAGCGCCCGCACTTGAAATGCCTTCAAGGCATGCTGATCGTAGGCGGTCACGAAGATGACGAGCGGCATCTTCTCGGAGCCGACCGCTTCGATCACTTCGAAGCCGTTCATCTGCGGCATCTGGACGTCCAGAAACACGAGGTCGGGCGAGTGATCCTGGATCGCCGTGAGCGCCTCCTCGCCATCACGTGCCTGACCGATCACCTCGATGTCTGACTCTCCGGCGAGCAGGGCGGCCAGCCGTTCCCGCGCCAGTGGTTCATCGTCAACAATCAACGTTCGGATCTTTTTCATGATGTTTTCCTGCGAATGAAGAGGCTAGCCAACACGATCCCAAGTGCTACCGAACCTGAACTGCGACTGAAGTCCGGCTCGGTCCCTTCAGTGCCCGGCGCGGCGCCTCCCGCCGCCAGCTTGACTGACTGACCTGTGTGCCAGGGGACGGCCACGAGGACGGCGAGACCTTCCTGCAGCCGGTGGAACTCGAACCGGAAGTCCGCGCCAAAGAGATGCTGTAGCCGCGCTCTCGTCGTCGAGACACCGATGCCTTTTTGCAGTGCGGTCAGCGCGTCCTCGGACAGTCCCACACCATCGTCTCTGACCTCGATCACGAGCTTGTCGCCATCGCGGCGGGCTGAGATTGCGATGTGGCCATCGCCCGCCTTTTTCGCGACGCCGTGTTTGATGGCGTTTTCAACCAATGGCTGCAGTAGCAGGCACGGAACTCGGGTATCGAGCGTTTCCGGCTGGATCTCGAAGCGCACGGTCAAGCGATCCATGAAACGCGTTTGTTCGATCTGCAGATACTTACCGAGGAAATCGAGCTCTGTCTGCAGGGACACCTCGGACTGTCCCAGGTTCTCGAGCGTGATCCGGAGAAGATCGCTCAGCCGCGTCAGCATGCGGTCCGCCGCTTCGACGTCGCGATGCATCAGCGCGGAGATGGCGTGCAGCGTGTTGAAGAGGAAGTGCGGATGAAGCTGCTGCTGCAGCGTGGTCAGCTGCGCCTCCGCCAGCTTCACTTCGAGCTGGGCCGCTCGAACGGCTCGGCCTCGTGACTCGCGGTAGTAGAGGAGCGCATGGCTGAGACCGACGATCGCCCAATAGGTGATCATCTCCCAGTCGAAGTACTGCAGCGCCGCACGCTCGACCTCCGTCCACCAGGCAAACGGGCGATT
Source organism: Vicinamibacterales bacterium (assembly GCA_049642465.1). Classification (GTDB taxonomy): domain Bacteria; phylum Acidobacteriota; class Vicinamibacteria; order Vicinamibacterales; family 2-12-FULL-66-21; genus CAWDPQ01. The sequence continues at coordinate 7,904 of JBAROV010000145.1, read as the reverse complement.
GTCCAGCGTGGCAATCCACCACTGCACGGCCTGCATGGAAACGATGTGACCAAGCGACACGACGATGACCGCGGGCAGGTGGACCGCAAAGGCACGAACAAGGCCTCCACGTTCGAAGCGGAAATGGTGCGACAGCCAGACGATGGCTGGGGTCGCGAGTGCCCACAAATACCAGTAGGCGAAGTTCAGAGTCGCGATTGTTTGCCAGGAGATCTCAGGCCGTTCGAGCCATCGCGTGAACTGCCACGCAAGCGCGGACGACAGCACACCGAGCGCTGTCGCGAACGCCACTACGACGGACCACCGCACTCCCTGCGACACTCGTGGCGGGGCAGGCACGTCGGTGCCCATTCCGTACAGATCGAGTTGGCGATCCGTTGGAGGTTTCATGCGACGGTGATGAGACGGCCCCCAGTCGCCACCGGTTGCGCCGGCGGCGAAGGCGTTTATGCCTTCGTTAGACGTAAGAAAGAGGGCTTTCGTCTGCACGGATTCGCAGGGACGAATGCAGCAGAGTGGCCAGATTTCCAAGGAAAAACGCTCATCATCGACGGCGAGCCATTCACACCCGATACAAGGCCTTTCGTCCCTGTCACCGGCAGATCCCGGCCGGTGACGCGATGGCTGCGGAGCGGGATTGGTGACCGTGTGCGGACAGTTTCATCCCATGAACGGACTCGAACTCAGCTTCCAGCTCCCAGCTCCCAGTCGTGATCGGTCGTCACCGAGCCGGTTGCCAGCCCCCAGTACCCACTGGGCCGTCAACTCGCGAGAGGCGAACTGATCCGATTGGAGACTGAGAACTCTGATCAGCACTAACTGAAAACTTGGAACTGGCTAGCAGAAACTTGCGCGAGCCGGAAGCCGGAAGCCGGAAGCTGGAAGCTGGAAGCGACGCTTTTTGCATCGATTTTCGAAAAAGGTGTGTATTATGTTCGCGTGAGTTCCTCTACAGCACGCGGGCATCGTAATTGGCAGGCTGGAGAACTGTTTACCGTCACCGATGCTGCCGAGCTGTATGAGGTAGACCGATGGGGTAAAGGCTACTTCTCCATCTCACAGTCCGGTCACGTTCTCGTCCATCCGACGAAAGACCCCGCGCGATCCATCGATCTCAAGCAGCTCATCGATCATCTCGTGCTGCGCGGGATCCATCTTCCCGTTCTGATTCGTTTCCGTGACATTCTGCGCCACCGGGTTGGCGATATTCACAACGCCTTCAAAGCCGCCATCGCCCAGCACCAGTACGAAGGCGGATACGTCTGCGTCTACCCGATCAAGGTCAACCAGCAACGTCAGGTCGTGGAAGAGGTCCTCGACTTTGGCCGTGAGTATGGGTTCGGACTCGAAGCCGGCTCGAAGCCCGAGCTGCTCGCCGTTGCGGCCCAGGCCTACAACGACACACCCATCATTTGCAACGGGTTCAAGGACGCTGAGTTCATCGAAATGGCGATGATGGCCCAGAAAATCGGCCGCAACGTCATTCCGGTCGTCGAGAAGTACACCGAGCTGGGGTTGATCCTGAAGTACGCCCAACGGATTGGCGTCCGCCCGCAAATTGGCATGCGTGTCAAGCTAGCCTCGCGGGGGGGCGGACGGTGGCAAAGCTCGGGTGGCTATCGCTCCAAGTTTGGTCTCACGGTCGCCGAGGTGCTGCGAGGACTCAACGAACTTCGGGCTCTGGGCATGGAAGATTGCTTCAAGCTGCTGCACTTTCACCTCGGCAGCCAGATTCCGAATATTCGGATCGTCAAGGGGGCGCTGAACGAGTCGGCCCGCATCTACGCCGAACTCGTGAAGGCCGGCGCCGGGCTGCACTACCTCGACGTCGGCGGCGGGCTGGGGGTTGACTACGACGGCTCCCAGACGAATTTTGAATCCAGCGTGAACTACACGCTCGAAGAGTACGCCAACGACGTCGTCTATCACATTCAGACGGTGTGTGACGATGCCGGGGTCAAACACCCGACCATCGTGTCGGAGAGCGGCCGGGCCATCGTCGCCTACCACAGCGTGCTGGTATTCAACGTTCTGGGGGTGTCGGCCTTCGGAGAAGAAAAGATTCCGGACACGATTTCACCTGATGAAGCGGAGCAGCCGCTCATCGACCTGCTCGAAACGTACCAGAACCTGTCGCCGAGAAACGCCCTCGAGAGCTACCACGACGCGCAGCAGGCGCTCGACATGGCGCTCAACCTCTTCACCGGCGGTTACCTGCCGCTCGAGCAGCGGTGCCAGGCGGAAAACCTGTACTGGGCCATTCTCGTGAAATTGAAAAAGCTCGTGGCGCAGATGGACGACGTCCCTGAGGACCTCCAGGGACTCGACGATGCGATGGCGGATACGTATTTCTGCAACTTCTCGCTCTTCCAGTCCTGCCCCGACAGCTGGGCCATCAAGCAGCTCTTCCCGATCATGCCCATTCACTTGCTGAATACGCCGCCGACGCACCACGCCGTGCTCGGAGACATCACGTGTGATTCAGACGGGAAGATCGATCAGTTCATCGATCGCCGGGACGTCAAGCGAACGCTCCCGCTCCATGCCGTTAACGGGGAGCCGTACTATCTCGGTGTGTTTCTGGTGGGCGCGTACCAGGAGATCCTGGGCGACCTTCACAACCTGTTCGGCGATACGCACGCCGTTCACGTCAGTCTGGACGACAGCGGCAACGTCGTCCTCGATGCAGTGATCAAGGGCGACACCGTCCGTGAGGTTCTCGATTACGTCGAATTCGATCCGAACATCCTCGTGCGCAAGCTTCGCGCCGACGTCGAGCTCGCCGTGCGCGAGGGAAAGATCAGCTACGAAGAGTCTGGCCGCTTCCTGCAGTTCTACGAAGAAGGGTTGCAGGGGTATACGTATCTGGAAGATCCGAAAGAAAGGTGAAGGTCGAGTCTCTGTCTACTGCCCTTTCAGCATCTCCTCCCGCTTCGCTCTGAATTCATTGCCCGGCTTCCACTCCGGGAATCTGTCCGCGTTCGCCACTCGATACCCCACCGCATAGAGGAGTTGCGCATCTTCGACGGCGCCGGCGAGATCCCAGTCAGGTTTCACTTCGTCTGATGGCGCGTGGTAGTCCTTTTCGGTGTACTCGTCTCGTTTCTGTTTGCTGTACTCCGGTGGCTTACCGACGAATTCGACGCCGACGTCGGTGTAGAGCGCCGGCACGCCCTGTTTGGCAAAGTTGAAATGATCGGATCGGTAGTAGAACCCCTTTTCCGGTTCTGGGTCCGGACGGAGCGTGCGTCCCTGTTGCGTTGCGGCGTCGCGCAGATAGTCATCGAGGTCCGAGGCGCCCATGCCGATCACGGTAATGTCCTTCGTCTGCCCCCACTGATTGATCCCGTCGATGTTGATATTCGCAAGGGTCTTGGCGAGCGGGTAGATGGGACTGACAGAGTAGTACTGCGAGCCGAGGAGTCCCTGCTCTTCCGCCGTGACCATGACGAAGAGAATCGAGCGCTTCGGCTGCGGTTGCGTTTGCGTGAACGCGCGCGCGATCTCGAGCAGCTGCGCTACGCCTGACGCGTTGTCGAGCGCCCCGTTATAGATCTTGTCACCGTTGACGGGAGCACCTACTCCAAGGTGGTCCCAGTGCGCGGTATAGACAACGTATTCATTTGTGAGCGATTGATCGGATCCTTCGAGCTTCGCCACCACGTTGCGGGAGTCCAGCGTCCGCATCTTGTTGCTGATGGCGATTGATGCTTTCAGGTTGAGCGGGACCGGACGAAACTCACGCGTGAGCGCCTGTTTCTTCAGCGCATCGAAGTCCTGCCCGCCCATGCGCAGGATTTTCTTGGCCGCATCGAGGGTAATCCACCCCTCAACGGCTGCGCGCCCCATGTTCTTGTCGGGCGTCACGAGATCGAACTTCTCACGAAGGTTGCCCTGCACGACGGAAAACGGATACCCCGCTGGCCCGGTCTCGTGAACGATCAGGATGCCCGCGGCGCCTTTGCGCGCACCTTCCTCGAATTTGTACGTCCAGCGTCCGTAGTACGTCATCGCGTTGCCGTTGAACGTCTTGGGATCGAGCTTGGTGGCGTCAGCGGGATCGGGAATCTGCGGATCGTTCACGAGCACGATGATGGTCTTGCCCTTGACGTCCACGTCCTTGAAGTCATTCCAGTTGAACTCAGGAGCGACGACACCGTAGCCGGCAAAAATGACGTCCGAGTTTTCGATCGCGGCGCTCGGCGCCACGTGTTTCGTCCACGCGACCACTTCGTCCGACCACTTGAACGTCTGCTTCTGCGACCCTTGCGAGATGGTCAAAGGCCGAGCGTTCGTGGCAGTGATGCCAACGAGCGGCACGTTCTGAATGTAGGTTCCGTCGGTGTTCCCCGGCTTCAGGCCGAGCTTCTTGAATTCCTCTTCGAGGTAGCGGACGGTCAGGTCCTCGCCCTTGGTCCCCGGTGCCCGGCCCTCGTATTCGTCGGAGGAGAGGACTTTGATTCGATCGAGGATGGCCGACGCCTCTATCCGTGCCGCGGGCACGGACTGCGGTTGCGGGCTCGCGGAGGTGGATTGCTGCGGAGCCGATTTGTCCGAGCATGCGCTCGCGAGCGCCAGCAGCCCCGCGCAGGCCAGGTAGTGTGGGAAATGTCGCACAATCATCGCTTTAGTGTAGTGGATCGAATCCGGGTCGGCGAAGCCTGCCTCTCCGTTGTGCGTAGCTGCGCGACTTCCTCTCGCGTCACGTCACGCCACTCGCCAGGCTGGAGGTCTCCAAGCCCGAGACTGCCGAACGCGATGCGCTTCAAAGCGGTCACCTCGTGGCCGAGCGCTTCGCAGAGTCGTCGAATTTCGCGGTTTTTTCCTTCGGTCAAGTCCACGAGGAGGTGTGTTTCGCGCGTCGAACGCTTCCGGACGCGCACCGCTGCCGCGCGCATTCCGGCGATTCCGTGTGTCATTTGGTTCGCCGAGTCGTCCGACAGAGCGCCACGCACCGTCACAACGTAACGCCTGATGATCCCGTTTGCGGGGTTCGTGAGCCACTCCGCGAGTTGGGTATCCGTCGTCAACAGCAGCAAGCCGGTTGTGGCCATGTCGAGTCGCCCGGCCGCGACCAGAGTCGGCCCGTCCGGCCCCAGGAGATCGAATACCGTTGGGCGCCCCTCCGGATCTCGTCGCGTCACGAGCACGCCGCGGGATTTGTTCAGAATAATCGTCCGCTCGTGGCACGGAGGAACTGCTCGGCCGTCAACGCGAATGTCAGCCTGCTGCGGCAGCACCTCGGTGGCAGGATCGACGATTTGCCGGCCGCCGACCAGGACCTTTCCCGCGGTAATTAGGCGGCGGGCTTCGCTGCGCGATGCAAGCCCAAGCTTTGAAATCGCACGGTCGAGCCGAACTCTTTTCGCCATCGAGCTAACCTTGTTGCTCCTCACTCCGTCTTACCACGGCATTCGAAGGACCAGAGGGTAACAGGCATGTGGACGGATCTACGACAGGACTCGTGGTACGCGCTTCGCGGGTTGGGCAAAACGCCAGGGTTCACCGCGACGGCGGCGCTCACGCTCGCGCTGGGCATCGGCGCGAACACAGCTATTTTCAGCGTCATCAGCGGGGTGCTCCTCGCGCCGCTCCCTTATCGTGATGCTTCGCGCCTCGTGTTTGTCTGGTCGACGAGCAGCACGTTTCCACTGGAACCGTTGACGCCCGGTCGGCTCGTCGATTTCCGCGCGCAGATGACGTCGCTCTCTGCCTTCGCCGGCATCAGCCATGTTCCCTTCAACCTGACCGGCTCAGGGGATCCAGAGCGCATATCTGGATCGAGCGTGTCTTCCTCATTCTTTGATGTGCTTGGGGTTGCACCGCTGATTGGTGACACGTTTCACACCAACGCGGCAGACGACCGCGCGGTGGTCCTCAGCCACCGACTCTGGTCAACGCGGTTTGGAGCCGATTCCGCAATTGTCGGGCGCACCATCATGCTCAACGGCACAGCGCGGACCATTGTCGCCGTCATGCCGCCGTCGTTTGAGTGGCCGGCAATCACCGCTACGCCTGGCACCTTCGACGGACCGCAGCTCTGGGTGCCTGGCACGAGCAGGGATATCCCGAGAATGCCAATCGACCGCGAGGGCGATCTCGCGGCGAATCGGCAGGCGGGATATCTGCGGGCGGTCGCACGGCTTAAGGACGGCGTGACGATCGACCAGGCGCGACGCGAAGCAGAAATCGTGGCGCAGCGTCTTGCACGCCAGTACCCGAATGAAGAGGGGGGACGCAGCGCGACCGTGATTCCGTTACGCGAGCAGTTCGTTGGCCACGTGCGCAAGCCGATGATGGTACTGCTGGCGGCCGTCGCCTTCGTGCTTGCCATTGCGTGCGCGAACATCGCCAGCCTGCTCCTCGGCCGCAGCGCGGTGCGGCGGCGTGAAATCGCCCTTCGCCTCGCGCTAGGGGCGAGCCGCTCGCGGGTTGTTCGGCAGTTGCTCACCGAATCGACGATCCTGGCGATCGGCAGCGGATTGATTGGGCTCATGCTCGCGTTCGGGGCGAGCCGCTGGCTCGCCACGCTGTCCCCGGCAGGTTTCGAAGGCGTGCACGCGGTTGTGGATGGCGGGGTACTGCTGTTTACCGGCGCGGTGGCTGTCGTAACGGGAATACTCTGCGGCCTCGCGCCGGCCTGGCACGTCTCGACTGGCGTGCTGGCGATGGACCTTGGCGAGGGAGGCGCGCGAGGAACTGCGGGGCCGAGAGCCGGGCGAACACGGGACGCGTTGGTGATCGCCGAGATTGCGGTGGCGCTGGTGCTGCTCGTCGGGGCCGGCTTGATGTTGCGCAGCTTTCATGCACTTTCACGCGTGGACACTGGTATCGACACGCACAATCTGTTGACGTTCGACATGTTTTTGAGCGGCGAGCGAGCCCAATACCAGCGGCAGCAGGTGGCGTTCTATGACGAGGCGCTGCGGCTCATCTCTGGACTGCCGGGAGTAACGCGAGCTGCCGCCGCGGTGACGCTGCCGATTGGAGGGGACGATTTCGCCGCCGGGTTTACCATCGAAGGGCGCCCGCTTCCGCCGCCAGGTCAGGAGCCGCGCGCTGGATACCAGGTCGTAACGCCGGGATATTTTCGCGCGATGGGAATTCCTGTCCTCAGCGGCCGCGACTTTGCTGCGAGCGACACGCGTGAGACTCCACGCGTCGTTCTGGTGAATCAGACGTTTGTACGCCAGCACTGGCGCGGTGCCGAGCCAGTTGGCAAGCGGATCAGGGTTGGACGGGAAGGGGACGAATGGATGACCGTCGTTGGCGTTGTCGGGGACATCCGCCATCTGGGACCGGCCACTCCACCGCGCCCCGAGTTCTACCAGCCGCATTCGCAGCGTTCGTTCCCGTTCATGTCATTCGTGGTCCGGACGGCGGTTTCGCCAGAGCGTCTCGTCCCCTCGATTCGCGCGGCTGTCACCAGCCTGGACCCGGTACAACCGATCTCGCGCGTCAGCACGATGGAAGACCACATAGCCCGTTCGCTCGCCCGGCCCCGGATCTTGTCGGTGCTCATCGCTTCATTCGGCGCGCTGGCGCTCGTGCTGGCGGTGGTCGGCATCTATGGGGTGATGTCGTACGCGGTGGCACAGCGCACGCACGAAATTGCGATCAGGACCGCGCTTGGTGCCTCGGCCGCCGAAGTGATCCGGATGGTGCTGCGAAAGGCCGCGTGGCTCGCGGCCGCCGGTGTGGTGTGCGGCCTGGCGCTGACGGTCGGTGCAACCAGAACGCTCGCGGGTCTGTTGTTTGAAGTCGCGCCAACCGACGTGCCCACTTACGCCGTCGTCGTGACATTGCTGTCGGCCGTCGCCCTTCTCGCGGCGGCGATGCCTGCGGTTCGGGCGACGCGCATCGAAGGCGCGCGGGCACTGCGATGCTGAGGTCAGAAGCGCCCA
>JBAROV010000137.1:0-126396 GCA_049642465.1 Vicinamibacterales bacterium | reverse complement strand
TCAGGAGACTCCACAGCCGGCTTGTGACGGAGAGTTCCGACGCGCGAATTTCGACCCATGTCTGCACTCCTGTCTTATTGCCCGACCTCGAAATCCTTCGTGGCAGCGGACGAGCCGTTCACGAAGACCACGAGCTTGTACTTTCCGGGCGGCCATCCGTCCGGCTTTTCGATGTGAAACTCCGTTCTGGCGTCGCCAGTTGGCGAGATTGTCTGGGTGGATTCGTTGATCAGCTGTTCATTCCCGTAGGTCCAACGGGCCTTCACCGCCGCCGATGAGGCGCTGCCTGCCGTTGCGATGGACGCGTAGATCGTATCGTTTGGCTTGAACGACAGAGTGTTGTCATTGATCGTTTTGTCGGCGTTCAGCGAACGGCCCATGTCGATCTGGGTAACGCGAACGCCGATACCAGTTCCGGTCGTGCCGGTCGTGCCTGGATTCTCGCGGTTCGTCGTGCACGCCGCGCTCAGAACCGCCGCGAGCGTCAGAGCGAGAATCGAGGTTCCCAACAGTCTCGTGTGCATGGCTTTTCTCCTGGGTGGTGCGAGCGCTTACGCTCCTGGAATCTTCAGCGTCTGTCCCGGATAGATCAGATCCGGATCCTTGATCAGGTCCTTGTTGGCCTCGTATATCGTCCGCCACTTCTTAGCATCCCCGTACTCCCGCTTGGCGATTTTCGAGAGACTGTCCCCTTTGACGACGACGTAGGTCCGATCTGAACCGATCGTGGCCGTCGGCTGAGGCGCGGCGGGGGCCGTTGATGATCCGCCAGCGCTCACGTTGCTGAAGTCCGGCCTCGGCTCTGGTGGCGCGCCTTTCTTGTCAAAGATGCCCATAGTTCACCTCCGTGATGTCCATGCTCCGTGTCCGTCGTCAAACCCTGTCCGCAAGGACCATGTCGTTCACGAGCAGTCTATGCGGACTGGCCGCGACGGACTGTGCAACAAGAGACACCGCGTTCTGGTGGTGTCCTGTTTTGCACAGCCAGCATACCGACGAGGTGTTAGGGTCGAGCACGTGCCCGCTGAATCCCGAACATCGGTCGCTGTTGAGGTGGCGACTCGTCCATCTGATGGACCCGCAGGCGACATCGTTCGGCGTCCGCGGGAGCGTCACGAGCTACCCAAGACGCCGACGGGAATCCGCGGTCTCGACGAGATTACGCGTGGCGGGCTTCCAAAAGGACGGCCGACACTGATCTGCGGCGGCCCTGGATCGGGCAAGACTTTGCTGGCCGTCACCTTTCTGGTCAACGGCGCCGTTCAGTACGACGAGCCTGGCGTGCTCCTGACATTCGAGGAAAACGCCGAAGAAATTGCCAGCGACGTCCAATCGCTGGGTTTCGATCTGCCGGAGTTGATCAAGGCGGGGAAACTGGCGATCGATTACGTTCGCGTCGAACGCAGTGAGATCGAGGAAACCGGCGAGTATGATCTCGAAGGCCTGTTCGTTCGGCTCAATCACGCCGTTCAAACGACGGGGGCGAAGCGCGTCGTCCTCGACACGATCGAGTCGCTGTTCGCCGGCCTGTCGAATCCCGGAATTCTTCGGGCGGAACTGCGCCGGCTGTTTCGCTGGCTGAAGGACCGCGACCTGACCGCCGTTGTGACTGGCGAACGCGGCGATGGACTGCTCACCCGGCAGGGGCTCGAGGAGTACGTCTCGGATGCGGTGATCCTCCTCGACCACCGGGTTCGTGAACAGGTCTCAACGCGCCGCCTGCGCGTGGTCAAGTACCGCGGTTCCTACCACGGAACCAACGAGTATCCATTCCTCATCGGCACCGAGGGGATCAGCGTTCTGCCGGTGTCCTCGCTGGCCCTCCAACACCACGCCCCCATGGAGCGGGTGTCTGCTGGCGTACCGCGTCTCGATGGGATGCTCAGCGGCCAGGGCTACTACCGCGGAAGCACGATTCTCGTCTCCGGCACCGCCGGAACGGGGAAGACGAGCTTGGCGGCGCATTTTCTCGACGCGGCCTGCCGTCGCGGTGAACGCTCGTTGTGTTTTCTCTTCGAGGAATCGCCGGAACAACTCCTCAGGAACATGCGCTCGATCGGCATCGATCTCGAGCCGTGGGTATCGGCCGGATTGCTGCAGTTCCACGCGGACCGGCCCTCGCGTTATGGGCTCGAGACCCATCTCGTCACGATGCATCAAGTCGTGGCGGACTTCAAACCAAGCGTGACGGTGCTCGACCCCGTGACAAATCTCATGACGGTCGGCACGCATTCCGATGTTCAGGCGATGCTCACCCGGATGATCGACCACTTGAAGACCGAAAACATCACCGCCCTGCTGACGAGTCTGACCCCCGGGAAAACCGACATCGAGCGGACGGAGACGACGATCTCGTCGCTGATGGACACATGGATCCTGCTGGCGAACGAAGAGGTTGGCGGCCAGCACCGTCGGGGACTCTACGTACTCAAATCGCGCGGCATGGCGCATTCGAACGAGGTTCGCGAGTTCGCCTTGACCGATGAGGGGCTCCAGGTGGCCGATGAGGCCAACGATCGGGGCGCCGGATTGGCGCATCGCAACATTCCTGCGGGAAGGAACCTGTCATTGTGAAAAAGTTGATCGATGGCGGCAACTACCAGCTGCGTCTCTACGTCGCGGGGCAGACGCCGCGATCACTCGGGGCCCTCACGAACTTGAAGAAAATCTGCGACGAATACCTCAAAGGTCGCTACGAGCTGGAGATCATCGATCTCCTGCAGACGCCGCAGCTCGCCCGTGGCGACCAGATCCTGGCGGTCCCGACGCTCGTGCGCCGGCTGCCGGAACCGGTCAAGAAGATCATTGGCGATCTCTCGAACACCGAACGTGTCCTGGTGGGGTTGGATCTGCGGGGAGGGGGAAGACCAGGTCAACGATGACGAAAACCCGCAGCGGATTGACGGCGACCTTCGAGCGGGCTGCCCGAGTGCGTCGCAATGAGCGGTACGTTCTGCGGTTATACGTCACCGGCATGACAGCCCGAGCGACTCGTGCGATCGAGAACGTTCGGAAGATTTGCGATGAGCATCTCAAAGGACGGTACGATCTTGAAGTCATCGACGTATACCAGCAGCCAATCCTGGCGAGGGACGAACAGATCATCGCGGCGCCGACGCTGGTCAAAAGGCTTCCGCTGCCACTGCGCCGCATCATCGGCGACATGTCGCAGCGCGATCGCGTGCTCCTGGGACTCGATCTCATTCGCCCATCAGCGGCTCTTTTGAGGCGCACGTGATGATGTCCGGCAGGCGCCACGAACGGAGGGGGACGCATCGCGAACGGCGGGAGACACTGCTCGGCCGCCTCGCTGAAGCCGAAGAAACGCTTCGGGCGCTTCGTAGCGGTGAGGTCGACGCGCTGGTCGTCCGTGGCGCTGGCGGCGATCAGATCTACACGCTCCACGGCGCCGAAGAGCCGTACCGTAATCTCGTGGACCAGATGCGGGAAGGTGCGGTCGTCCTCGCACAGTCTGGAGACATTCTCTACTCCAACGCACGATTCGCGGCTCTCGTCGGCACGCCGCAGGAGTCGGTGCTCGGCGCGCAGATCGACCGCTTCATCGCGCCAGACGACCGTGGCGATTTCGCTGTGTTACTCGGCTCGGGCAACGGAACGCGTCGATGCCGATTGATCTCGTCGCAGGGGACGACCACCGAGGTCTATTTCTCGCTCACGACGACGGTGTCGTCGGTTGGCCAGCCCAACCTGAGTCTGATCGTGACGGACCTTAGCGAGCTCCTGCAAGCACGCAGCGAACGCGACCGCGCTGAGCGCGACAGTCATACAAAAAATGAATTCCTGGCGATGCTGGCCCACGAGCTGCGGAATCCCCTCGGTGCGATCCGCAGCGCCGTCGCCGTCCTCGAGGCCGCGGAGCCGAACAACCGTCCGGCCACCCGCGCGCTTGCGGTGATGACACGGCAAGTGAGCCACCTTTCGCATCTCATCGACGATCTGCTGGACGTCGAGCGGGTCGCCTCCGGGAAAATTCGCCTCGATCGCCAGCCTCTCGATATCGCCGAGACGATGCGGCGTGTAGTCGACACATTCACGGGCAACGCAGAATCTGATCGACGCATCGAGATCTCCACCGAGCCCACCTGGGTCGAAGGAGACGCCGTTCGACTCGAACAGGTCTTCGCGAACATCCTGATGAACGCGATCAAGTACACCCCGCCAGGGGGCGTGATTCAGGTGTCGGTGCGCGGCGATAGCGACGCTGCCGTACTCAGCGTTGAGGACACCGGGGTCGGCATCGCGCCCGATCTGCTGCCATCGATCTTCGAGATGTTCGTGCAGGGCGAGCGGACGCTGGACCGCGCTCAGGGGGGTCTCGGGATCGGCCTGACGCTGGTGCGTCGCCTCGTCGAACTCCATGGCGGGATGGTCACCGCGTCGAGCAACGGGATTGGAAGCGGCAGCACGTTCACCGTGCGGCTGCCACGAGTGACCGCAACAGTAGCAACCAGCACAGGTGTTTCCTCATTGCGCAAAGAGACGAGACCCAAACGGGTGCTGCTCATCGAGGACAGTCGCGATGCACGGGACATGTTCCGAATGCTCCTCGAACTGGCAGGCCACACTGTCTACGAGGCGGAAAACGGCCACCATGGACTCGAGCTCCTGGAGACGGTCCACCCTGAGGCGGCCGTCATTGACATCGGTCTCCCCGGACTCGACGGGTACGAAGTCGCCAGGCGCATTCGCATGCAGCCGAGGGGCCGCGCGATGCTGCTCCTGGCGCTCACAGGGTACGGGTTCCCCAGCGACTACGAACGCTCAGCCGCGGCCGGATTCGATCACCACCTGATCAAACCAGTTGACCCCGACGAGCTCACGCGACTGCTCGGCGAGAGTGAGGTCAACTTGGCCGCAGCGCAGGTCTGATCGACGCACTCAACTCGGGCCGGCCTGCCTGAAGGCTTGCGATACGACGTCGTCGTCACTCGCTACTCCATTTCTTCGGCTCTACAGCACAACGTTGAGGAATGCGTACCAGCCGCTGCGGAGCTGATGGCAGCCGCGTTGCTCATCAGAGAAGAGCCGGGCCTGCGAGCGTCGAGTATCGCCACGCCGGACCTCGGCTGAGGTGAACACAATGAGTGACGAAAAAAATTCTCGAGATGATTCTGTTTCCGAAGAAACGCGAGCATTCGGCAAGAGGGTGAAGGGCGGCGCAAAGGATGCTATCGGCTCGATCACAGGCAACAGGTCGCTCGAAAGCGAGGGCGAGCGCGAGAACGCTGAAGGACGTGCACGGCAAGCGCGTAATGATGTGTTCGACGAAACCGACGGCGTTCCGGGTGCCACGGTCAGCGACCGCGCGGGCGCTTCAACGCGGGGCCTGCAACAGGGTTCAATACGCGAAGAAGCTGCCGGCTTTGGTGAGCGAATGAAGGGGGCTGCGAAGGACGCCACCGGCGCAGTCATCGGCGACGAGAGACTCGAGCGCGAAGGAGAGCGCGAGAATGCTCAGGGCCGCGCGCGGCAGGCGCGCAACGACGCCATCGGCGACAGCAGTCGAGCTCGCGCGTCAGACTCGGGATGGTCGAATCGCAACCTCGTCACGGGCTTGTACGACAGCCCCGCCTCGGCTGGCAAGGCATATCAGGATCTGACGACGAGGCACGGGTACAAGGACGACGACATCAGCGTCGTGATGTCGGAGGACACACGGAAGCGGCACTTCGGCGATGTGAAGGCGGGTCAGGAATTCAAAGAAGGCTCGAAAGCGGCCGAAGGCGCTGGAATCGGCGGCGGCATTGGACTCGGTGTCGGAGCGGCCCTCGGCGCTCTGGCGGCCGCCGCAACCTCGATTGCCATTCCCGGTCTCGGTCTGATCGTTGCCGGCCCGATCGCCGGCGCGATTGCGGGCGCGGGTGCAGGTGGCGCCACTGGGACGCTCCTCGGCGCGCTGATTGGCGCCGGCATCCCGGAGGACCGCGCCGCCGAATACGAGCGGGGCATCAAGGAAGGCGGCATCGTCCTGGGCACGCGCGCGAGGGACGAAAAGCATGCCACCGATCTCGAGCGCGACTTCACCGAGTACGGCGCACGCAATATCTTGCGTTAATCGCCAGTAGACACCGGGGGCCGGCAGCCGCAACTACCACGGCCGGCCCCCGACTTTCCCTCCCCACTCCTGGAGCCACTGCGGTTAGAATGCACGCCACTCAAGGAGCAACCTCATGAAACGACTCGCTGTCGCAATCGTCGCATTCGCTCTGGCTGCGGCCGCACCTACCGGGGGCTCAGGCACGGACAGCTACGAGGTATGGGCGATCGATCAGTCGAATTCATTGGGCACGACGTTCGGCGGAACGCTGTATATCTGGGACGGCCATTCGCTCGAGCGGGCGAACGAGGCGGCGGAGGTCGAACCCGAGAAAATTGACCTGGCGGCCGCGGCGGCGACGCTGTGCGTCGCGAAAACCGGAGCGAACCCGGTCCGCCCGCACATGATCGCCGTCAACCGCTCTCAGACCCACGCGATCGTCTCGTTCGTGGCGTCAGGACACGTGCTGTTCATCGATGCGGCCACGCGACAACCGGTTGATTGCATCCGGACCTCGGTCGGTGCAGGCGGCGCACGACAGGTGCATTTTGCGATCCCGTCTCCCGACGAGACCTACGTCTCGGTGGCAAACCAGAACGGCAAACTGTTCGAGCGCATCAACACCGACTACGCGACGAACACCTTCACGTTGGACCCGGCTGCCACGATTAACCTGGCCACGTGCATCACGCCGAACGGTGTGCCCTGCCAGTTCGCGCTGAGGCCAGACAACGCACCGATCTGTCCGATTATCGACTCGACCAGCCAATACACGTTCATGACGCTCCGCGGCGGCGGTCTCTTCGTGGTCGACAGCACCGCTACGCCGATGAAGATTGTGGGGGAGTACGACACGACAACGGTCGCGGCCAACGGATGCCTCGGCGCGGAAGTCCCGGGCAAGATGTACATCGACTCGGGCGGCGGCACTCCCACGAACCTCTTTCAGGCTAATTTGTACGCATTCCCCGTGACGGGATTCTCGCCCACCAACCCACCGAATACGCCGGCGCCGCGCGTCATCTTCGCCGAGGACACAGAAGAGGCCGACGCCCACGGCGCGGCGTTGACCAAACATCTGGACTACCTCTGGGTCGCCGATCGCGGGCGCAACTTCCTGTTCGTCGTCGACACGGCGACCGACGAAGTGGTGAATCGGATCCCTCTTGAATCGAGCCTTTCTCAGGATCCAACTCCCGACTTGCTGGCGATGTCGCCCAACGGCAGCCACGCGTTCATGTCGCTCCGCGGACCGAACCCGCTGACCGCCGATCCTCACGTCAGCACAGGAACGACTCCAGGAGTGGGCGTGCTCAAAGTGCTCGAGAGCGGCCGCGATGCGCGCTTCGAATCAGTTGCACCAGTCACGAACCCTGATGCAGGAGGCGTCGAGCGCGCGGACGTCCATGCGATGACGATCCGGCTGAAGAAATAAGCTGCGACAAGCGTCAGACAAAACTCGTCAACCAGCCGGCAATCGCCATCCAAGTACTCGTCCCCATGATCATCAGGCGGACGATGTAGGACGCGATCAGTAGCAGAGTACCGATGAGGAAGACTCTGTTCAGCCGTCGGTATCGCCACGTTTCCAATCCGAGACACAGTAACGCAAGCACGGTCGGAAAACCAAAGAACCACAATGGCCCGAACGCCTGCAGCGATGTGATCGGTATCCGGGCAACCGCAGGCGGCAAGAAGTTGACGGCTGTGAGCAGCATCAAACTCTTGTGCGCGGCAGGCTTCTTTCGATAGTAAATGGCCCCGCCAAAGAGGCTGACGAACATCAGCAAGTCAAACAGAGGGACGATGAGAAACCCGAGCGTGGAAACCCCTGGCGGCGTCGATGCGGCGCCGAACTTCGCCGCTCGAAGCGCCGTCACGAATCCTGCCGCGATGATGAGGACGGCCAGTCCGATTCCGGTATAACCCAGGCGCTGATGCACGCGGATACGCTTCGATGAGACGAGCCATACCTGTGCCGCAAACAGCGCCACCCACGTCGTCATCAGCACGCCGTGGACGTGGACGAGCATCGACGCCAGCGGCGGAACGTCGAAGAAACCCTTCAAGTAATACGTCCGCCCGAATCCCGCGAGAATAATCAGCGGGAACGCGATGGCCGCGATCATGAACAGCCGCCGGTCAAAGAGATGCCTGCCGGCGGCCCGCGCCGCTGTCACTGTCACCGGGATGGTCCTTTCAAGTGGGGTTTTTGCAGCGCGAACAGCTTACCGCATTGGCGGGTGAGCGGGCAGGGGGAGCCTCACATGCGTCCGGCGAAGACCATCTCCCGAATGCGGTCGTTCAATACATCCCCTCGCCCATTCCGCCGCCAGGCATGGCCGCATTCTGATGCTGTTCTGGAATCTGCGAGATGACGGCTTCGGTCGTCAACAGCAGCGAGGCGATGGACGCGGCGTTCTGCAGGGCAGAACGGACCACCTTCGTCGGGTCGATCACGCCCGCCTGCACCAGGTTCTCGTAGCGCTCGGTCTGGGCATTGAAGCCCTCTTCGTCCTTCATCTCCTTGACGCGCTGCACGACGATCGAGCCTTCCTGACCGGCGTTGGTCGCGATCCATCGCATCGGTTCCTCGATGGCCCGAGTGATGATGCGGACACCGATTTGCTCGTCGCCAACCAGCCCTAGGTTGTCGAGCGCCTTCACCGCCCTCAGCAGCGCCACCCCGCCGCCGGGAACGATGCCTTCTTCGACCGCCGCTTTCGTCGCGTGCATCGCGTCCTCGACGCGCGCCTTCTTTTCCTTCATCTCCGTCTCGGTCGCCGCGCCGACTTTGATGATCGCCACCCCACCGACCAACTTGGCGAGTCGCTCCTGCAGCTTCTCGCGGTCGTAATCGGACGTGGTGTCTTCGACCTGGGTCCGCAGTTGCCTGACACGTCCCTCGATCGACTCCGCGCTGCCGGCGCCCTCCACGATCGTGGTGTTGTCCTTGTCGATCGTGATCTTCTTGGCCTGGCCCAGATCTTCCAGCTTCATGTTCTCGAGTTTCAGACCGAGGTCTTCAGTGATTGCCTTGCCGTTGGTCAGAATCCCAATGTCTTCGAGCATCGCCTTGCGGCGGTCCCCGTAGCCCGGCGCCTTGACCGCGGCGACCTGGATCGTGCCGCGCAACTTGTTGACGACGAGCGTCGCCAGCGCCTCCCCCTCGATGTCCTCCGCGATAATGAGCAACGGACGGCTGGCGCGGGCGACCAGTTCCAGGAGCGGCAGGAGATCTTTCATCGAACTGATCTTGCGTTCGTGAATGAGCACGAAGGGATTTTCCAGGACGACTTCCATCCGCTCGGCATCGGTGACGAAGTAGGGCGATAGATAGCCTCGGTCGAACTGCATCCCTTCGACAATGTCGAGAGAGGTTTCAATGCCCTTGGCTTCCTCGACCGTGATGACGCCGTCTTTGCCGACCCTGTCCATCGCTTCCGCGATGATCCGCCCGATCGTCTCGTCCAGGTTCGCCGAAATGGTCCCGACCTGCGCGATCATCGCCCCGGTGACAGGCCTGGACATCTTGACGAGCGCAGCGGTGATCGCTTCCACGGATTTCTCGATCCCGCGCTTCACGGCCATAGGGTCGGCGCCAGCGGTGACATTCTTCGCGCCTTCACGATAGATCGCCTGCGCCAGCACAGTGGCCGTCGTGGTGCCGTCGCCAGCGATGTCCGATGTCTTGCTCGCTACTTCTTTCACCATCTGCGCGCCCATGTTTTCCAGCGCATCCTTCAGCTCGATTTCCTTCGCGACCGTGACGCCATCCTTGGTGATCGTCGGCGATCCGAATTTCTTGTCGAGGATGACGTTGCGTCCCTGCGGACCGAGCGTAACCTTGACCGCGTTGGCCAGCTTGTCGACCCCGCGAAGAATCCCCTGCCGCGAGGAGTTGCCGTACACAATCTGATTGGCCATTCGTGTCTCCTATTACTCCCGATCGAGGTCCGCTACGACTGAGGAGCAGTCCTTTTTCTGGTACCAGTACTCTACGCGCATTGGCTGACTACGACTGTTCACAACAGAACAGCGCGGATCGGCCATTTCGAGCCTGATGGGGGGTTGTAAAAGGTCGGGGAAGCGCACTAGCATCCCTCCGGTTGTCGCGCGCGGGCCTGCAACAGCGAGGCGTCACATGGAAAACACGATCAAGCGAACGGCGCCGTGCGCTGAATGCGGCGCGGATGTCATCTGGACGCAGAATGCGTGGCGGGCGGAGGACGATCCCGAAGTGCACGCGGCGTATCGATGTCTCAACGGGCATGTGCTCGACCCATCCACGACGCGCCAGTGCCCCGTCTGCGGCGTCCACGACACGACGCTCCGCAGGACGGCCGACGGCCGTCAGGAGTTCCAGTGTGCGCAGTGCGGCGAGACGTTCACGTTCCCCCGGTAGATGACCGGCGTGCAAGCAGGCTTTTTCCAAGTGGAGGGCATATGGCTGTACGGCTCACGCGAAGCGCGGGAATGCTGTTGCTTGCAATCTGGCTGATTCTCACGGGGCTCTCGGGACTCATCGCCCTCCCGCTGCCGGGCGTCATCATGTCGGCGCTCGCGCTCATTGCCGGCGCGCTGATTCTGGTCGGTCGCTGAATCAGCTTCCAGCTGCCAGCTGCCAGCTCCCGGCTCCCAGCTGCCAGCACCCGGCTGCCCGCGCCCGGTGGAGAACTGAGCTGGAGGCTGGAAGCGGGAAGCTGGAAGCTTTGGCTCAGCCTTGTCTGCCGGTTGACACTGCCGCAGTCGACGCGTAGATTCGCGGGGCAGGGAGCCACGGGAGGCGTCATGTTCCGATTCGACGCGGAAAAGAGCGTTCACTTCTGCGACGGGCTGCGGCGGCGCGATTTCCTGCACGCTGGATCCCTCGCCTTCCTGGGGCTGACGCTGCGGGACTTCGAGATCCTCAAGGCCGCTGGCGCGGTTCAGAACTCCCGCGACGTCAACTGCATCCTGCTGATGCTCGTCGGCGGCCCCAGCCAGCTCGATACCTGGGACATGAAGCCGGACGCGCCGTCGGAGATCCGCGGTCCCTACCAAGCCATCCCGACCAACGTCGCGGGCATTCAGATCAGCGAGATCTTTCCGCGCATGGCGAAGCACGCGGACAAGTACGCGCTGCTGCGCTCGGTGTATCACACCGGCGCCGGTGTCCACGACGTCGGGCACCAGTACATGCAGACGGGACGCTTTTTTCAGTTCGGCGACGAGCAGCCACACTTTGGCTGCGTCGTCAGCAAGCTGAAGGGACCGAAGGGTGACGCGCCGCCGCACGTCCTGTTGCCGCGGCCGATTGGAAATACGGGTGGCAATCTGCCGCACGGGCAGTCGGCTGGCTTCCTGGGCAAGACCTACGACCCGTTCGTGTTGAATGCGGATCCGTCGGAACCTGACTTTGCGGTTCGCGATCTGCTGTCGCCCGACTACCTGCCGCCGATGCGGGTTGACGGCCGCGAGTCGATGCGCAAACTCGTGGACAAGGCGGTGTCGCACCTCGAATCGGTGCCTGATGCGCGTCTGCTGGACGACAACTTCCATTCGGCGTACCGACTGATGTCCTCAGAGACCGCGCGCGCGGCGTTCGACCTCTCGCAGGAAGACGACAAGACGAAGGACCGTTACGGCCGTAACCGTTTTGGCATGAGCTGCCTGCTCGCGCGCCGCATGATCGAGCGCGGCGTCCGGTTCGTCACGGTCAACATGTTCGAAACGGTCTTCAACGAAATTACCTGGGATATCCACGGGTCGGCGCCGTTCAGCCCGATTAGCTGCTATCGCGATCTGGTCGGACCGATGTTCGACCACGCGTACAGCTCGCTGCTCGAGGATCTCCACGATCGCCGGTTGCTCCAGGACACGCTGGTGCTCGCGGCGGGAGAATTCGGACGCACACCGAAGGTCAACCCCGCCGGCGGACGCGACCACTGGACGAATTGCTGGACGATGGTGATGGCGGGTGGAGGGATTAAGGGTGGGCAGGCGATCGGATCGTCTGACGAAATCGGCGCCTATCCGCGCGATCACCCGATCGCGCCGCCGGACGTCGCGGCCACGGTTTACAAGGCGCTGGGCATCGACATCGAGACGCCGCTCATCGGGGCGGCCAACCGTCCGATACCGATCGTCGATTACGGCCATCACCCGATTGCTGAACTCTTCTAACATTCGTCGATGGTCACTCGCCTGCTGATTGTCTCGCTTCGCTCGCTCGCCGCGGCCACCGGCGCTGGCTTCCTTGTTGTGTGCCTCGCCGCCGTGGCGGCGGTGCGCGCGACCGCGCCGGATCCAGCCGGCGAACTGGTGATTCTGCCGGAGCACACGGTGCTTCGCGGCCAGGGCGCACGCCAGCAGCTGCTGATTGAGACTCGCCAGAACGGCAGTTTCATCGGATCGCAGACAGACGAGGCGAAGTTCTCCTCCTCGAATCCGAACGTCGCGACGGTGGACGAGTCTGGACTTGTCACCGCCGTTGGCGACGGCCGCGCCATCCTGACGGCAAAGGTCGGCGAGCGACAGGTTTCGACAGTCGTGGAGGTCGAGCGGGCATCGGCCAGGTACCCTCTGAGCTTCCGCAATCATGTGATTCCCGTGCTCACGAAGGTGGGCTGCAATTCCGGACCCTGTCACGGCGCGGCGGCTGGGAAGAATGGTTTCAAGCTGACGCTGCGCGGCTACGACCCGGAGCTCGACTACCTGACGCTGACGCGCCAGGCGAGCGCACGTCGCATCAATAAGGTGGACCCGGCCACCAGCCTGATGCTGCTGAAGCCGACGCTGGCCGTCTCGCACGGCGGCGGAAAACGGTTCTCGCCACGCTCTCCCGAGTATCACGTGATTGCCGACTGGATCGCCTCCGGCACGCCCGCGCCGGCTGAGTGGGATCCGGTGATGACCCGCCTGGAAGTGTTTCCCGCGGCGGCGCGCCTGGCCGTCGGCGTCGAACAGCCGCTCCTCGTGCGCGCCCACTTCTCGGACGGCCACTCCGAGGATGTCACGCGGTGGGTGAAGTTCTCGAGCAACGAGGGAGGCGTCGCCGGCGTCGATCAGCGCGGTCTCGTGTCGGTCGTGGGCTCGGGTGAAGCGGCGATCTCCGCCTGGTATCTGAGCAGGCTGGTGACCGCGCGGATCACGTCGCCCTTCCCGGACAAAATCGACGCTGCGGTGTATGCGCGCGCCCCGCGCGCCAACTTCATCGACGACCTGGTGCTGGCGAAGCTCGCCGAGCTGAACATCGAGCCGTCGCCCCTCTCTTCCGACGCTGAGTTCATCCGGCGGGCATTTCTCGACGCGGCCGGCATTTTGCCGACACCAGAAGAAGTCCGGGCGTTTCTTGCCGACAAGACGCCGGACAAGCGCGTGAAACTCGTGGACGCGCTGCTCGCGCGGCCGGAGTTCGTGGACTACTGGTCCTACAAATGGTCGGACCTGCTGCTGGTCTCGAGCCGAAACCTGCCGTCGAACGCGATGTGGTCCTACTACAACTGGATCCGCAGGAACGTCGAGGCGAACACCTCATGGGATCGGATGGCGCGCGAGATCCTCACCGCCTCGGGCAACACGCTCTCGAACGGGGCGGCGAATTATTTCGTGCTGCACAAGAATCCGATTGCCATCACCGAGAACGTCGCCATGACGTTCATGGGCTTCTCGATCACGTGCGCGCGCTGCCACAACCATCCGCTCGAGAAGTGGACCCAGAAGGACTACTACCAGATGGCGAACCTCTTCTCGCGCGTCGGCATCAAGAACGGCGTGGATCGAGGGGACATCATCGTGTATCCGGCGCGAACCGGGGATATCAACCATCCACGCCTCAACGTGCCGCTCGCGCCCAAGCCGCTCGATGGTCCAGCGATGCCGCTCGAGGCGCCGGGCGATCGGCGCGAGACGTTCGTCAACTGGCTGGTCTCGCCCGAGAACCCGTTCTTCGCCCGCTCGCTCGTCAATCGCGTCTGGAAGAACTTCATGGGACGTGGACTGGTGGAGGCGGTCGATGACATTCGCGACGCGAACCCAGCGTCGAACGCCGCGTTATTCGAGGCGCTGACGCGCGATTTCGTCGCGCACCGGTTCGACGTCAGGCAACTCGCGCGCACGATCATGACCTCCACGACGTATCAGCTGTCGTCTGTGCCGGCTGGAAAGAACGCGTCAGATCTGAAGTATCACTCGCATTACATCGCCCGCCGGCTGCCGGCGGAAGCGATCCTCGACGCGATCAGCCAGGTCACCGGCGTGGGCGAGGATTTTCCGGGATTCCCCGGCCGCCGTGCCATGCAACTGCCGGACGCCGCCGTCGACTCGTACTTCCTGACCGCGTTCGGCCGTCCTCCACGGATCACCGCCGCAGCATCTGAGCGCCAGCAGGAGCCGAGCATCACGCAGGCGCTTCACGTCATCAACGGCGACACGATCAACCGGAAGCTGAGCGCGTCGAAAGGCTTGATTCACGAGCTGATGACGTCGAATGCCGGAAACGAGGCAGCGATCGAACGAATCTACCTCGCCGCGCTGAGCCGCTACCCGTCGGATGAGGAGAAGAAGACGCTTGCCGCGGCGCTCGACCAGGCGAGTGTGTCAACCAACGGCGCGACCGGTGAGACGCCAGGACGGCGCAAAGCGCTCGAGGATCTGGCGTGGGCGATCCTGACGGGCCGCGAATTCCTCTTCACGCACTGAGCATGATTCCCCTCCGTTCGCGGGCTCTTTGGGCGATTGCGGCCGCGGGCATCGCCGGCATCTCGACGGTCGCCTGCGCACCGAAGGGCGGCGCGGTCCAGAGCGCAGGGTCCCCTCATGGCGTTTCGTTCACGCAGGTGCGCGCGATCCTTCGAGACAGCTGTGAGCACTGCCACAACGACGAGACGGCTGAGGCCAGCCTCGTCCTCAAGAGCTACGATACGCTCATCGCCGGCGGCGAAAGCGGCAACCCCATCATCCCGGGCAAGAGCGAGTCCAGCCTGCTCGTGCAGCTGATCGAAGGGCGCGTCAAGCCGCGCATGCCGTATAAAGAGGATCCGCTCCCGAAGGCAGAGATCGAGGTCATTCGCAGATGGATCGACGCCGGCGCGCCGGCGCCGACTGCCGCCGAAGCGAAGGCGGCTGAAGAAGTGACGGTCGAGATTCCGTACGTCAAGCCGACCGTCGCGGTCAGCGGCCCGGTGTCGGCCGTTGCCTTCGAGCAGACCCGGCGGTGGGTTGCGGTGGGCTCCTATAAGGCAGTCCATCTCCTGTCGTTCGACGACCGGAAGTGGAGCACCTCGCTCGACGGTCCTTCGGATCTGGTGCGCGCGCTGGCATTCTCTGCCGACGGAACGAAGCTCGCGGCTGCTGGCGGCGCATCTGGCCGCATCGGCGAGGTGCGCATCTGGGATGTGCAGCGGACACCGGCAAAACCGATCGCGACGATTCACGGGCACAAGGATGCGATCCTCAGCGTCGCGTTTTCACCCGACGGCTCGACGATCGCCACCGGCAGCTACGACAAGCTCGTGAAGCTGTGGGATGCGGCAACGGGCAAGGAACTCCGCACCTTGAAGGAACATTCCGACGCCGTCTACAGCGTCGCGTTCCTGCCGGATGGGAAGCAGCTTGTTTCCGGCGCCGGTGATCGGACGCTCAAGATCTGGGAGGCGCAGAGCGGCAAGCGTCTCTTCACGATCTCGGACGCGCTGGACGCCATCTACGCGGTGACCGTTCACCCGTCCGGCTCGAAGCTCGCTGCCGCTGGCGCCGATCGCATGATCCGCACGTGGTCGTGGAACGGCGATGCCGCTGCGCCCGTCGCGACGTTGCTGCATTCGATGTTCGCGCACGGCGACGCCGTCCTGGGGCTTGCCTACTCTCCCGACGGAACGACGCTCGTCTCAGCCGGCGCGGATCGCGCGATCAAGATCTGGGACGCGGCGACGCTGGGAGAGAAACGCTTGTTAGAGCCGCAACCTGACTGGGTGCTCGGACTCGCTTTGAGCGGCGATGGGCGGTGGCTTGCTGCCGGTCGCTATGATGGCACGCTCGGTCTGTATTCGCTGGCGAATGGGGGCGAAGGCGAGCAGTTCGTGGTGCCGCGGAAGGAATAGCGTCGGGAGATCGGGAGGACGGGGCGGCTGCGGCCCGAGCGAGCGGCCGAAGGGTCGGACACGGTATTGCCGGACATTGGAGACTGAGCGTGGACCACAAGCTGATAGCTGTCTTCGTTGTTGGCTTAGCCATCGGCGCCGCTGGACACGATCTGCGCGCCCAGACCGCCCCTCCTACCCTCCAGAAACTCACCCCCACAGGGGTGCAGCGCGGCACGCAGGTCACCGTCACCATCGTCGGCACCAACATTGGCGACGCGACGCGGCTGATCTTCAGCGAACCCGGCTTTACGTCCAAAATCACCGCCGTCAAGGAAGTCCCGATCGAAAAGATGGTCGTGCCGAAAGGTGTGGTCCGCACAGACGCGCCGATCGACGACAAGGCTCGCAGGTTCGAGCTGACGGTGGTCGTGACGATCGCGAAAGACGTTCCGCACGGCATGCATGGGTTCCGGCTGCACACGCCGCTCGGCGTCTCCAATCAACTGCGGTTCGCAGTGAGTTCGCTGGCTGAAACGAAGGAAGACGAGCCCAACGATCCGGCGAAGCCGCAGGCTGTGACCTTGCCCGCCGCGCTCGTCGGTGCGCTCAGTAAGCCTGGCGACGTCGATGCGTATCGCTTCGCCGCTCGCGCTGGCGACGAGATGGTCTTCCAGGTCGTCGCCCGTCCCCTCGGTGCCCGCCTCGACAGCGTCATCCGACTCCTCGACGCGTCGGGAAACCTCGTGGCGGAGAACAATGACCTCGACCTGAATCGAGATTCGGTGCTCACGTGGAAGTTCAAGGACTCCGGGACCTACTCGATTGCGATCGAAGACCTGGAACACGGCGGCGGCGCGGACGGATTCGGCTACCGCATCTACGCGGGTGTGCTGCCCTACCTCACCAGCGTCTTTCCCCTTGGTCTGCGAAGTGGCGCGGCGGGCGACGTGGCCGTCACCGGCGTGAACCTGGGTGCGGATTCCGTGCGTGTTTCGGGCGAGCCGATTTATCCGGGCGGGCGCACCGTTCCCGTCGCGGTCACCGCCGCACGAGGGCCGGCGTTGAATCGAAAGGCGATTTCGCTCGGCCCCTACCCTGACGCCCCAGAGCGCGAGCCCAACAGCGACATGGCGCTTGCGCACCCGCTCACGGTTCCCTCGTCTGTGAATGGCCGCATCTGGACGGAAGGAGCCGGAGAACTGGAGGACGGGAGAACGGGTCGTGGGGATCAGGATCTGTTCAAGTTCACGGCCACAAAAGGGCAGAAGCTCGTGTTCGAGATCACGGCCCAGCAGCTTGGCTCGCCGCTCGACTCAGTGATCGAGGTGCTCGACGCTCTGGGACGCCCCGTGCCTCGCGCGCTGGCCCGCTGCCTCGCGCGCACGGAAATCGCGCTCAACGACCCGGATTCCACTCGACGGAGTATCCGTCTCCTCACGTGGAACGAGCTCGCCATCAACGACTACCTGATGGTGGGCGACGAGCTGCTGCAGGTGGCGTCGCTTCCCACCCACCCGGACGATGATCTGCAGTTGAAAAGCTATCGTGGGATCCGGTCGGCGCTGCTCGATACCTCGCCGCGGAATCATTCGGTGGGAGAGGCGGTGTACAAGGTGTCGCTGCACGCGCCGGGCACGCGACTCGAGGCGAACGGCATGCCCGTCTTCCAAATCGATTACGTGAATGACGATGGAGGAACGCGGTTTGGCGGGAAGGATTCGCGGCTGCACTTCGAAGCGCCGGCGGACGGGACTTACTTTCTCCGCTTGAGGGACGTGCGCGGCCTGGAAGGAGAGCGATTCGCCTATCGACTGACGGTGCGCGAGCCGGCGCCTGATTACTCGGTCGCGTTCGACCCGAAATCCTTCAACATTCCCAGAGGCGGACGTGTGTCCGTCACGGTGACCGCGGAACGGAAGGACGGATTCAGTGGTCCGATCGACGTCGAATTCGTCGATCTGCCCGAAGGCCTGACGTCCCCGCCAGGCCGCATACCGGCCGACGCTGACACGACGGTGCTGATGATCGCCGCGGCGCCAGAAGCGTCGCTCCATGCCCACAAGGCGCGCCTCAGAACTCTCGAGCCGAAGCCGGTGCCCTACGAGGTTTCAGGCGTGGCCATGCTGACGCTCGCCGCGCGCGCATCGATTGACGGCAAGCTCGTCTCCCACGAAGCCGAACGGATGGACCCGCTCGATGTCGTCGCGCTCGCGCCGCGTCCGGATCTCGTGGTGACGACAACCGCCGACCGCGTCGAGCTGCCGGCCGGCGGACAGGTGACGCTGACGGTCAACGTCGAACGGCGCAACGGCTTCACCGGGCGCGTCCCGATTTCGGTGATCAACCTCCCCCACGGCGTGCGCGTCGACGACATCGGTTTGAATGGCGTGATGATCACGGAGGAAGAAACGAGCCGCACGGTGCATCTCGTGGCCGAGAGCTGGGTCGAGCCCATTAGCCAGCCCATCGTCGTCGTCGGACGCGTTGAAGTGAACTCCCCCCTGCGCAACGAGTCCGCGGCGCCACCTGTGGAACTCGTCGTCAAGCGGGTCGCGACCTCGCGGTGACCGCCCGCGCGGCTCAGCGCAGCTCGCCGTACTCCTTGCGCGCCTCCACCAATATCGGCAGGTCTGGATCCGCATCCTTCAAGATTGCGAACGCATCTTGATATTCGCGACGCGCGCCGGCAGCATCGCCGGACTTCGCGAGCGCGCGGGCGAGCCAGATGTGGCCGACCGGGCCGAGCACGGTGGGTTCGAGGGCGAACCGTCCATCGATCGCCTTTCGAAAGGCAGCAGCCGCTTCGTTTGCGCGGCCGGCGGCGAGCAGCGCCTCACCTCGAATCAGTGTCACGAACGGGTAGACACGTTCGAATGGCTCGGCCGCGGCAAGAGCATCCACGGCTGTGGAATACTCGCCTCGAGCCATCGCGGCGGTCGCGGTAGCCGCTGGCGCCCAGACGGACTTGTAGTGCGGGTCCGCAAAAGAGCGCTTCGACTGGGCCGTCTGAATGGTCGCCGCTTTCGAGATGCGCCCGGCGGCGAAGAGCACGACGGGAACAGCCCACATTGTCTCCCCATCGCTGGAGAGCTCGAGTGAGCGTTCTGCGTATTGGATGGACGCATCCGTGGCGCCGACCAGCAGCAGCTCTCCTGCCACTGCGGAGATGCCATCTGCGAACGCGCCCTGAATCCCTCGTTGCGTCGAGAAACGCTCGAGAGCGCTCAACTGCGATACGGCTTCCCGAAGCTTGCCGGATGCGAGTGTCGCTCTGATCTGCATCAACGGCAGGGGCCCCAAGATCCCGGCCTTCTCGGTCTCCGAGATCACCCGCTGCATGGTGACGGTGTCCTTCTCGAGATAGGCAACGACATAGCTGCACGCGTGCAGCTCGCCGTAGGCCGGACGAACGGCGAGGCCACGCTCGATAATCGCTTTGGCTTCGGAAACGCGGTTCAGCATGATGTATCCAAAGCAGAGATTGCCGTACGGGAACGGCATGGACGGATCGAGCCGGTTCGCCTCGGTTGCTTCCTGAATAGCGCGCTCGAACTCTCCGCGTTTCGAGAGGACGATTGACAGATTGTTGCGCGGTGTCGTATCGCGCGGATACGTCTGCTTCCACAGCTCGTAGGTCTTCTCGAGCGCCAGGTGCTGGCCCGTCATCGCCTCCTGCCGGGCCGTGATGTAAAACCGCTCCCGCGCGCTGACTCGATCGCGGCGGTCGTAAGCCTCCGCGGCGTAGTGCGCGGACTTCGTATTATTGCCAATGTTGGAGTAGATCACGCTCAGCCGCGCGTAGGCCATGGCGAAGTTCGGATCGAGCTGGATCGCGTGCTCGTAGAACGGCACCGCCTCGAGTTCGCGACCCTCGAAACGTCGCTGGTTTCCAAGCGAGAATGCCTTGAGCGCCTCGAGCGACGACGTGGTCGCCTGCTCGATCGGTGCATCGAATCGCTCCACCGACGCGAGCGACTCGCCGAGTCGGCTGCGGATCTCCGACGCCGCGTCGCCCAGCGATCGCAGCACCGCCTCCGGATTCGCAGCCTCTTGCTGTGCCGACGCCAGCGTTTGTCCCGTCGCAGCGTTCATGACGCTGAGCGTCAGAAGGTAATGGCTCCCTACGTTCCCGATCGATCCGATGAGCAGCGCCTTGATGCCGCGACGCGCGCATATTTCGCGTGCGATGGTCTCGGTCACGGGTTCATCGGGCTGGCGTCCCATGAACCGCAGCGTTTCGCGAATCCGATCCTGACTGACGATGTTGATGTACGGGGATTGCTCGAGATTGACGGCCAGCGCCTGACGCAACGTGCCGTCGAAGGCCGGCTCGCCGGTTGTATTGACGAAATCGGTTAACAGGATCTCGTCTCGATCCGTGAACGCAGGCGCACGCCGAACGTACGAGACGACGGCGATGACCATTAGGCCAGCGAGCAGAAGAGCCGCGGCAGTCGGATGTCCGGGGGTGAGTCCGGATCGCCACACCAATCGAGCTCACGCCGGATCGCGGGGCACCGGACTTGGATGATTCCGCAGGTCCGGTCGAAATCGGTTGGGCATGCGAGAGCTCAGGACCGGTATCACGCCGGAGCCGTTTCAAATCGCTGACCAGATCCGCCGCGGATTGATAGCGCAGTTCCCGATCCTTCTCGATCGATTTTGTGATAATCCGGTCCGCCGCTGGCGACAACTCAGGGTTGAGGCGCAGCGGTGATGTCGGTTCTTTGTGCAGCAGCGCGTCGAACAGCAGTGCCGAGGTGCGTCCCGTGAATGCCTGGCGTCCGGTCGCCATCTCGTAGAGCACGAGGCCGAACAAAAACAGGTCCGTCCGATGATCGAGGGGCTCGCCGCGCGCCTGTTCCGGCGACATATACGACGCCGTTCCCATCGCCACGCCTGGATCGGTCAGCCCGCGATCCGCTGCCATCGTCGCAGCCTCCGCCGCCGCGCCGGTCAAACCGACTGGCGCCGCCATCTTCGCGAGGCCAAAGTCCAGGACCTTTGCATGGCCCCGCCGGGTCACGAAGAGATTGGCCGGCTTGATATCGCGATGAACGATCCCGTGCGAGTGCGCGGCGTCGAGCGCATCGCCGATTTGCACCGCGATGTCGATGAACGTACGCTCCGGTAATGGTCCGCTCGCGAGCAGCTCCTTCAGCGTTCGGCCTTCGAGCAGTTCCATGGCGAGAAACTGTCGGCCGGCGTGCTGACCGATGTCGTAAATCGTGCAGATGTGGGGGTGGTTGAGGGCTGACGCCGCACGCGCTTCGCGCTCGAACCGCTCGATCGCGGCAGGGTCGTGTGTGAGACTTTCAGGCAGGAACTTCAGCGCGACCTGGCGACCGAGCCGAACGTCTTCCGCTCGATAAACGACACCCATTCCTCCGCCACCGAGCTCCTCGAGAACGCGGTAGTGGGAGATGGTCTGACCGATCACAGGAGGATTCTAACCGGGGTCACCCGTCAATCGAGCGACCGACTAGCGACCAGCGGCTGCCGCGCGTCAGCCGGACTCGCGACTCGCGATTAACGAGCCTCCGAGATGTCAATGGCTCGAGCGACGCGATTCGCGGATCGCGTCGCCGCTTCCATCCCCCAGTTCAGATTGTCCGCGTAGGCGCCCACGAAGTGAATGCGGCCATGCGGCTCGATGAGAACCGGCCACATCTTGGAGAGCTGACCTGGCAGGTACGACGTCCGTTCGCACGCCGAAGCCCACGGATCGAGAGCCCACACCACCACGTGTGCCTTCTCGATGTCTTCCGTGCGGCCGGGATAGTACTTGCGGTAGGTCGCGAGCGCCCGGTCGGCAGTGCCCGGCCCTGAGGCCGTGCCGGCGAGCAATCCTCTCGTGGTCTCCACTTCCTCCGATGCGCTCCAGACGCTATCGAGCCCCGCGTCTCCGAAGTCCATGTTCGGGCTCACACCATCTCGCGTCCAGAAGCGGCTGCGCGTTTGAAAGATGACGCGCGTGTCCGAGTAATACGGGACGTTGCCGATGGCGAAGGACCTCTCCGCCGGCCACGCGGGCTTCACCGGCAATTGGCGCAGCATCACCGCGGACATCGCGCACACCAGGTAATCGGCTTCGATTCGTGTGGTCCGTCCTCGCTCCCGGCAGCTGATTCTCACCCCTGTTTGCCCATGCTCGATGGCGGTGACCGGGCACTGCAGGCGGATCCGCGTCCCCAACCGCTTCGCAAACGTATCGGGCAGCGTCTGGTTTCCGCCGACCAGGCGGTACACCCTCGGCGGAAAGAGTGGAACCCCCCGCAGTTTCAGGATCGCGGCATGCCAGACGGCTTGCAGCGCAGACCCGCGCCCTCCTATGAATCCCAACGCCGCCACCGACGCGCCGTCCTTGCGAAACAATTCCCTGCTGCTGAGCCGATCGAGCTCGTTCAATCCGGCATCGAACGGCCGGTACTCGTCTTCGAAGCTATCCACGTACGGTGCGTAGTACAGCGCCGCCAATTCCGGGAAGGGATGGGTGGTCAGATAGCCGATCTCACGATCATTGAAGCCCATCGCGCCCAGCACTTTCCGGTCGGCGAGCATCTCAGGCGTGTACATGCGACCGCCGATCCACCGGAGCAGATGCTCACGGCGCGGGTAATACACGTACTTCAGGTTGAACTCTTTGACGTAGCCCCAGTAGCGCTCGTAACCCGGCTGCGTAAAGTGCTCGGCGCCGCCATCCGCATAGAGCCCGTCATCGAGCCCGTCGCGAAAGGTAAAGACGTGTCCGCCGGTTCGACCGGATGCTTCGACGACGGTGACATCGTGCCCGAGGCGAACCAGTTCCCAGGCACAGCTCAACCCGCCGATGCCGGCGCCAGCGATGACGATCTTCTTCTGCCGTTTCGAGCGGGTAGGTGACTGCGGCAACAGCGCCGAAGCGCCGAGTGCCAGGGCCTGACGACGGGTGAGCGTCAACGGCTGAGACATCGCGCGGGTATTCTAACCGTTGTCGTCCGGTACAATCGGAGGCTGCGTTTATGCGACGTCCTTCGGCGATCGCCATCGTCATTGCCGCCCTGAGCGTCGTCGGCGGCGCGCAGAGTCCCCGCGGGTTGCCACGAATCCCGTCGCCGGACCCTCCGGAGCGGGAACGGCCGCAGCAGGCACGAGAGGTATTTCGAACGTCCGTCACGCGCGTGGAAGTCAGCGCGCTCGTGCTCGACCGCGATGGTAAACCCGTGCGCGGTTTAACCGCCGCCGACTTCGAGCTGTTCGAAAACGGCGTGGCGCAGGTCGTGAAATCGTTCACGCCATTCACCTACCAGCCGGATCTGCTGGAGTTGCCATACCCGGTTCACAAGATCGACGGCACCTCGCGCCAGCCGGCCTCGATGCCGGCGTCGAACTATTACACGTCGGCGTCGCGCGTCTTCGCCCTCATCCTCGACGACCTCCACGTAGACGTGCGTCGCACGAAGGCGGCGCGCGCCGCGGCGCGGCGGCTCGTCGAGCAGCTGACGCCCAGCGACCTGCTGTTTGTCGCCATGACCAGCTCCCCTGAATCGACCGGGTACTTCAGCCGCGATCGTCAGCCAGCGCTCGAAATGATCGAACGGTTCACAGGTCAGCGTCTGCCGAACAAGTCGATGGCGAGCGTACGATTTCCGGGCCACGACTTTGACGCCGAGCGCCTGGATCACTACGAACGTCTGTGCGCAATGATTCGCAACGTCTCGCTGGCCTTTCGGGACGTTTTGGGCAAGCGTAAAACGGTGATCCTGTTGACCGAGGGATCGTCGTTCGGCGCAGGCATGTCGGACATGATCGTCAAGATGCCCACAGCCACGAGTGGCGGGCGTGCCAACGTTCCCACCGGCGCGACGAGAGTGATGAATGAGGCGCTTGCTGCAGCAGCGGCAGGAAACGTCGCGATCTATCCCCTGAACCCGGCAGGCCTCGATGTGCCTGATGCCGAACTGATCGAAGTCCACGGCCTACCGAACTACCCCGCAGTCCTCGAGGAAGCCCGCCAGGCGAAGGAGATGTCGCGCGATCTTGCCGCGCTCACGGGCGGCGTATCGCTCGTCGACACGAACGACACGATGGGTGGCATCGACCGTGCCGTGCAGGACGCCAGTTCGCACTACATCCTCTCGTACGAGCCTCACATTCCTCCAAAAGGGACGGAGTATCGCGGCATCGAAGTGAAGGTCCGTCGCCCAGGTGTGCGGGTGTTGGCCCGCCGCGGTTACAGGGCGTCGGTGGCCCAGCCACCACCACCAATGAAAACCCCGAACAGCCTGCCCCCGCAACTTCGAACGCTCCTCTCGGGCGTGATGCACGCCGATGGGCTGCCGATGATCGTTCACGCGGTGCCCATCGCCGGAAAAGGCAAGACCGCGATGCTCGCCGTCATCGTCGAAGTGAACGGCAATGCGGTCGCGGCGGGTTCCGATCGACGGGTGAAGATCGAACAAGGTGTGCTGACGGTAGACGGTAAGGGAAAAGCGACGAACGGAGTGCGCCGCATTTTCGATGTGTCGCTGTCGCCAACGCAGTGGGATGTCCTGAAAGCGACGGCCCTTCGCAGCGTCTGGGCGATCGACGTGTCGAAGGGACGACATCAGGTGCGGGTCGCGTCGATCGATACGACCTCAGGACGCGGCGGCTCGGTCTACCTGGACGTTAGTGTCCCGGATGTCGATAACCTGCGACCGGATCCGCTCGTCGCATCGCGGGTGCTGTCGCTGATGCCGACCGTCTTCGTGGACGAGCGGTTGAGGCCGTGGACGACGGTGATGCCAACAGCCACGCGGGTGTTTCCCGCCGGCGACCTGCTGACAGTCAGCGTGCCCCACAATGGCGAAGCGCCCGCGACCGCGCAATTGCTGAACAGAGCCGGGACGGTGGTATGGCAAGGATCCGGGACACCGATCGCCAGCGGCTCGTCCGTTCAGTTCCTCGTCCCACTTGAACGTGTCGATTCGCCTGTCTGCAATCTCGCCGTCACCAGCAGCAGTCGGACTGGACAGACGACCATTGGGATCGCTCGGGATTAATGGCGCCCATACCGCCGAATGTTCACGACAACAGCCATTCGAGATCCTCTGCGCTGAGGTTTCTAATCAGCGCAGGATCGGCAGTGAGAATCGCATCGGCGACCTCTCGCTTGGACTGCTGCAGCTCGGCCACTTTTTCCTCAACCGTGTCCTGCGCGATCAGACGGTAGGCAAACACGTGACGCGTCTGACCGATGCGGTGGGCGCGATCGATGGCTTGTGATTCCACCGCGGGGTTCCACCAGGGGTCGAGAAGAAACACGTATTCCGCAGCAGTGAGGTTGAGACCCAACCCGCCGGCCTTCAGGCTGATCAGGAACAGGCGGCAGTCGGGATCGGTGTTGAACCGTTCGACACGCTCGGCGCGATCGCGAGTCTGACCGTCGAGGTACTCGTAGGCAATGCGATCGTCGTCGAGACGTTCGCGCAGGAGCGCAAGAAAGCTCGTGAACTGCGAGAACACCAGCGCCTTGTGCCCCTCGTCGACGACTTCGGTGAGCTGCGGCAGAAGGACGTCAAACTTGGCGGAACTCTCGCCTAATCGCTTCGGGTCGACGAGCCCTGGGTGACACGCGGCCTGGCGGAGACGCAGCAGCGCCTCGAGCACCGGCATCTTCGACTTCCCCAGGCCTGTCCGCGCGATCCGACGCAGCAGCGTCGTTCGATAGTGCGCGCGCAGATCGTCGTAGAAGCGACGCTGCGGGGCGTCCAGCTCGCAATGAATCGTCTGCTCCGTTCGTGCCGGGAGCTCAGGTTCGACCTGCGCTTTCGTGCGGCGCAGGATCAGTGGCTTGACCGCCTGCGTCACCAGCGCGAGATCCTCGCGTTCTACAGGCCCCTGCGCGGCACTCGCCGCCTTGAACGCCCGTGACGACCCGAGCAGGCCGGGATTGAGGAAGTCAAAGAGGCTCCACAGCTCGCCGACGTGGTTCTCGATCGGCGTACCGCTCAAAGCGAGCCGATGTTTTCCGCGCAGCAAACGCACGGCTTTCGCCGATGCCGTCGCTGCGTTCTTCACGGCCTGTGCTTCGTCCAGGATCACGTAGTCGAACTGATGCTCGATCAATTGAGGCGCATCACGACGCAGTGTTCCGTAGGTCGTGAGCACGAGGTCGTGATCGTCAATCGCTTCAGCATCCCGCGAACTGCCGGTGTAATCGAGCACCCGCAACTCCGGCGTGAAGCGTGCCGCTTCGTCTTTCCAGTTGAACACGAGCGAACGCGGGACGACGGCGACGGAAGAATGGGGCCGATCTTCGGTGCTCTGACGGCGTGCTTCGAGCAGCGCCAGCACCATTACGGTTTTGCCAAGCCCCATGTCGTCCGCCAGGCAGCCGCCAAAGCCAAACCGCCTGAGGAACTCGAACCAACCGAGCGCCTCACGTTGATAGTCGCGCAACGTCCCGTGGAAGGACGAGGGCGGGTCGAGCGCACGGATGCCGCTGAACTGCTTGAGTTCTTGACGCGCGCGGGCGAACGTCTCGTCGATGCTGACCGCCGATTGATTCTCGAGCAACGCATCGAGCAGTGCCGCCTGGGTCGGCCGATAGCGGATGTGATCGCCCTCCGCCTCGCCAAAACTCGCAATCCGCAAATACCGTTGCAGCCACTCTTCCGGCACCATCCCCCTCGTCCCGTCGTCCAGGACGATGGTGGCGTCGCCGCGTCGCAGGGCGGCCAGCAGCTCGGCAATCGACGCCGAGCGTCCCTCACCGAAATCGACGTCTCCATGGAGCTCGAACCAGTCGATGCCGGACTTGACCTGAACGTTGAACGTCCGCGGCGCGCGAAACGCGCGGCCGTCGGCCTCGACATACCAGCCTTCCTTGACGAGCGTCCGAACGGCCCGTGGAAACTGATCGACATTGACCGCCAGGTGACCCGGCCTTGCCTCGCGATCCCAAATCCGTCGAAATCCGAGTTGCTGGAGCCGCTGCAGCGCCTGGTGCTCGGCTGTTTTGTTTCGAACCACCAGTCTTCGCTTTTCGGGATCGAACGATGACGAACCACCCTGGAGCGGCACGATGGAGCCGTCGTACTCGAATTCGACGCTCGCCTGGAGATCGTCGCGCGCGACTCCATAGCGGAATTGCGGTCCGGCCCGGGTCACCTTCACGCGTGGACGGGGTGCCGCCTCCACGCGATCGAAGCGAAGGCTCTCGTCAACCGATGCCGGATCGACGCCAGATCTGGCGAGCGCCTCGACCACTCGTAACGCGGTTTCCGCCGGAAAATGTACGGGACGCGCGCGGCGCAGCTCCGGCAGCCACGCAAAGGCGCCGCCGTGATCGAGCCGTGCCAGCCTGCCGCGCGCCACGAGAAATCCATCAGCCAGCAGCAGATCCGGCTCGGTCACGGGCATCCGGTCGTCGCCACGCACGAGAATGCCATCCACGTCGGTCGCACCATCCTGCCGGGACGTGACGTGCAAGTCGAAACTCCAGGGCGGGCCCTCGTCCCAGGTGAGCGGCGTCAATTCTTCGCGTCCGCCCGCGTGCGTCCGCACGTGGAGGCGGCCGGACTGTGCGAGCAGCGGCAGTACGCGCTCGATCAGCGGTCCAAAGAGCCTGAAGCTGGCCCGGATGAAGTTCGCGGTGTAGTAGGGATCGTAATAGTGCGGTTCGGACGCTCCCAGCAGGAGCGTCAGGATCTCGCGATCGATGGGAACCGGCAGGTGCTCGAGTTCGAGCGTGCTGACCGCGGCCGGCTGCGGCTTGCCCCATTCGCCATTCTTCTTGCGGGTGCGCCCGAGCAGCTGTACCGCGATGCCGTTCCCCTTTTGCGTGGACTCGCGATCGAGCACGTAGAGCAACTGCATGCTCGCGGCGCGAGCCACTGGCGGCTGCGCATCTTTCGCATCGAGCTGGCCGAGCACTCCCGCGAGCACTTGTTCCCAGGGCTCGCGAGGCGGCGCCGGAACAGGCCGGGGACGCTCGCGATCGACAGGCGGTTCGACCTCGTCCGCGGAAGCGACGCGATTCTCGTCCACCGGCTCGATCCACGTGTTCGCGTCGATTGGCTGCAGGAACCCCCGGTTGTCGGCCGCGAGCACGACCGCCCAGATGTGCTTGCACACCTCGAAGCGGTCCTGAAAGTACGGGCACTCACACGAGCCGATGAATCCTTCCTTCTCGCGTTCGATCTTGACCTGGTATGCCCGCGTGCCCCAGACCGTCGCCGTGACTTCATCCCTTGTTCCAGCAATCGAAGCCACCGCGCCGTTGTAGAAGTAGTCCTCCCCCTTTTCGCGCGTGGTTCGGGAGAAATCGTTCTGCAGGGCGAGGGAGAGGGACGCGGGGCGTTCGGGGGAACGCATGGGTTGATCGTACTATCGTCGATCTGAACCTTGAACCCCTTTAACCTCTTGAACCCCTTGACCCCCTTGAACCTCTTGAACCTCCTTTGAACCCTTCTGAACCTTTGAACCCTTCTGAACCCTGTCTGAACCCCTTGTGAACCCTTTCTGAACCCTTCCAAATGCCCTTCACCATCGCAATCGTCTCCTCCACCTTGATCTACATCTGGCTCGTCGAAGGGCGAGCGCCGGACGAGCTCGTCTACATTCCTGGCGCACTCGTCGTCGCGCTCACCGTCTGGCACAACGCTCGAGCCGGGGAGTGGGGATTCTCGTGGCGCCGGTTCTGGCGCGGACTCGTGGCCACGCTGGCGATCAGCTTCGTGCTGTGCGTGGCGATCCTCGCGATCGGCGCCGCCATCGGTACGCTGCACGATCGCCGGGATTTTCTCGGCAATTTCGCTCCGCTGATTGTCTGGGGCGGCGCGCAGCAGTGGGTCCTGCAGACCGTCGTCCTGCGCGAAGCGCAACGCGCCACGTCTCGAGGGGCGGGAATCGTGTGCGCGGCGGTGCTTTTCGGCGTGGTGCACCTGCCGAATCCGTTCCTCGCGTCGGTGACGGCGGGGTCGGGGTTGTTGTGGTGCTGGCTCTACGATCGTTACCGCAACATCGTCCCGCTCGCGCTCTCACACGCGCTGGGAACGATGGCGATTCTGTACGCGTTCGATACGCAGATCACTGGAAGGTTGCGGATCGGCGCGGCGTTCCTGCGATTGTGACGCGAAGCGCCGAACCACGTGCCACGTGCACTCACCCGGTAACGGGCGGTCGCGTGCGACGTGCGGTGAGGTGCGCACGTCGCACGTGATTGCCTACCAGCGCGGTTCGCGACGCCGGCCTTTGCCGCCCCCGCCACCGAACCCGCCGCCGCCTCCGCCCTGGGGTTTCGGCCGCGCTTCGTTGACCGTCAGATTCCGCCCGCCGAATTGATGGTTGTTGAGCGTCGTGATCGCGTTCTGGGCGTCCGCGTCCGAAGCCATTTCGACGAAGGCAAACCCTCGAGCGCGCCCGGTGGCCATGTCGCGCACCAGGTTGACGCTCTCGACGGTGCCGGCACCTTCGAACAGGGTCCGAAGATCGTTCTCCCCCGTTTCAAACGGGAGATTGCCAACGTACAGTTTTCGAGCCATTGCAGTCTCTCTTCCGCCCCCTACCGGGGCATTTCCGACAAGTGAGTAATCCCGACGGGATCATTGATGGACGGCTGCTTTGCTAAGCGTTCACGTTGCGGGAGAAACGAGGCCGGAAGGGCTCGATTCGGCTCGGCGCGGGCTACAGCAGATTGCTGTCTTCCACCTGACCTTGGAAGTATAGCACTAGTCGGGGCTTACGCTCGTCAGTTGGTTGCTCATCGCTGGCCCGGCTGGCGCTCAGGCATCACGATCCCGAGCGCACGCCGAGCGCCAAGACTTCAGAAGCTGGTCGAACTAGTCTTCGAGCCCTTGATCCACCGGTCGAACCATTCGAGGTTGCGCTCCATCGCATCCCTGATGAACTTCGGCTCCTGCAGCCCGTGCGGCTGCCGCGGGTAGACCACCATCTTCGTTGTCACGCCCTGCCGAACCAGCGCGTTGTAAAGCTCGTAGCCCTGCGAGATGGGGACGCGGCGGTCTTCTTCGCCATGCTGAATCAGCGTCGGCGTGGTGACCCCCTTGACGTTGAACATGGCCGACCGGGCCCGCCAGCGATCGAAAACGTCCCAGTACTCACCACCGAAATAATCGGGAACGAATCCCGGGATGTCGGCCGTGCCCGTGAAGCTCATGAGATTGGTGACGCCCGCGCCGACGGATGCGGCTTTGAAGCGCTTGGTCTGCGTGATGACCCAGGACGTCATGTAGCCGCCGTAACTCCAGCCCATGATGCCGAGACGATCGGGATCGGCGACGCCCATGCTGATGACGTGATCCACACCAGCCATGATGTCGCGGTAGTCGCCGCCGCCCCAGTCCCGATAGTTTGCGTATCTGAACTTGCGTCCGTAGCCGCTGCTGCCGCGCGGGTTGACACGCAAGACGGAATAGCCGCGCTCGGCGAAGGCCGTCACTGGATAGGGACTGGGCATCCCGACAAACGATTGCATGAAGACGCCGGCCGGCCCGCCATGGACCACCACAAGGAGCGGCACCTTGCGTCCTTTCTCATAGCCAACTGGATACGTGAGCAGACCCTCGATGTCCATTCCATCCGCCGCTTTCCATCGGAGCACCTCGGTGCGGCCGATCGGCGCATCCGCAGGAATCGCCTGCACCGTGGCCACTTGCTTGGCGCCGAACGGCTGGAGACGGGACAGATACGCCTCGGGCGCCTTGTCGGACCACGAGTGCACGAAGCCCACGGCGTTACCGGTCGTGTTTACCATGGGGCCGGTGACATTGACGTCCGTCCCGCTGATTGGCGTCGCCGGACCTCCATCTGCTGGCAGGGAGAAAATCCGTCCGACAGTGTTCTGGGTTTCGGCCACGATGAGCGAGCGGTTGTCGACGGACCAGCCCAGAATGTCAGGCTGCTCATCAAACGTCATCGCCAGAGACCGAGGCGTGCCGCCCGTGGCCGGAACGACGCGTACCCACCCGGTGAACCCCCACGTCGGCGGATCGTCGGTGGTCACGTAGGCGATCGATCGGCCGTCGCGGGAGTAGGCCGCGCCTGATTCGTCCGCCTTCGTC
Organism: Vicinamibacterales bacterium; assembly: GCA_049642465.1. GTDB lineage: Bacteria > Acidobacteriota > Vicinamibacteria > Vicinamibacterales > 2-12-FULL-66-21 > CAWDPQ01. Next base: position 95,227 of record JBAROV010000137.1, on the reverse strand, counting down.
GCGACCAGCTTCGTTGGTTCGCCGCCATCGACGCGCGCGATCGAAAGATCCTGCTGGTCGAACACTTTGGACGAGGCCTGATGCGAGAAGACGATGGCTGAGGAGTCCGGCGCCCAGTCGATCGCGGTCACGTGGACCTTGCCGGTGTTCAACCTTTTCGCCGGCCGCTTGCCATCCTGGTCTTTCGCAAGGGCGACGGTGTAGAGACTGGCGAGCTTGTCGTTGTCGTCGATCACGCGAACGTCGCGCTTTTCCTTGTCGGCCTTCTGTTCGTCTTCGGATTTCGGCTCCGGCATCACGAAGGCAACCGACTTCCCATCCGGCGCCCACTCGAACGAACTAATCGACGCCTTCTCGGACGTGATCTGCTCCGCCTCGCCCCCCGCCACGCGAATCACGAAAATATTGTTCTTGTCTCCGCCCCGCTGAGAAAGAAACGCGAGCGACTGGCTGTCGGGCGACCAGCGCGGAGAGGTTGCCGATTTGTCGCCGCGAGTCAGCTGGTACGAACCCGACGCATCGCCACCCGCAACGTGGATGTGCGTCAACCACTCGCTCTTCTCTCCTTCCATCACCGCTTGGGAAACCGTGAAGGCGACACGTGAAGCGTCGGGGGAAGGAATGACTGAGCCGACACGTTTCACTTTCAACAGCAGATCGGGCGTCCACTTCGAGTCGGCGGTCTGAACGCTCGTAGCGACGGCAAGGATCGCAACCGCGAAAAGCGCGGGGCGGCGCATCATAAAACCTCCTTCGGGGGTGGGGGGATTATACCGGGCTCCGGGCTCGGGGCCCGGGATTCGGGACTCGGCTTGCCGCGCCGTAGCGCAGAGCGCGAAAACGGGGGCTACCTAGGCAATATCCTCGATTCTCTCCTCGCCGGGCAATTCGAGCATCGGGATGGACGGCAGCGCGGGCACGAGGCCCTGTAAGTCACCATACATCCCGGCAATCCCGAGCGTGACGGCGTCTATCTGCCGGGCGCGGCGGGACCAGGATCGTTCAGCGGCGCGGCGCTCCTGTTCGAGGTCCGCGCGCATCGCGGCAAACGATTCAACGACCGCCTCGACGCGCTGACGGAAGGCCACGCCCGACAAATAGCGGTGCAGCAGCTCCAGCTTCTCTCCTTTATTAATGGCGGCGTTGCGGGCATGGCTGAGCTGGAGCAGATTCGCTCGGACGATTGCCGCAATACCGGCGGCGCTCGCGAAATCACACACGAGCACACCATCGACCAGGCCGAAACGCGTGCAGGCCTTCGGCAGTGACGCGGTCACGAGCACCGCGACATCGGCATTGAGCGACCGCTGATCGCCTTTCAGCTTCGCAATCCAGGTGTCACTCCAATTCCTGGCGTTCTTGCACTCCCACAGTATCGCGGCACACCGCACGCCGCGGTTGTCGATCACGAGCTGATGCAGGTCCGCACCCCTCACTCCCTGTGCCACCGCCCTCACATCGTCGGTTGGAAACGTGCTGCGGAGGACCGCTTCAAGCTCGCACTCCCCTGCTTCCCCCTGCAACTGCTGCGAACCCTGCTCCGCTCTGCGCTTCAAGTCCTCGATCTGATGCCGAAGATCGGCAAGCTGCCGCTCCTTCTCCGCGTCCTTGAGCCGATGCTGGTCGGCGATGCGCTCCTGCGCTTCCGCGAAGATCCGGGCGCGTTCTTTGTCGAGCTCGCGACTGACGGTGAGCTCGAGCTCCTCCTGCCGGCGCTCCAACTCGCGCTCTCGCTTCCGGAGGGCGAGTTCCTGACGCCGCGCTTCGTCCAGCGCCCTCGTCTGTTCGCTCACCTGCTCCTTCAACGCCACAATCTCGTGCGCTATCTTCCGCTCCGCTGCTTTCAGCGCCTCCTCCCGCGCTCGGGCGACTTCCATCTCTACCCGTTCGTCGAACTGCTGACGAAGTGAGTCCTCGATCTCTGCGCGCAGCGCATGGGTCAATTCGATGGCCTTGCCGCAATTCGGACACGAGAGGGAGTGTTCGATCATGGATTCAGCGTAATCCGGACGTGTGACAGGGGAGGTCACGCAGAACGGAAGGACGGGATTGGGGGCTATGAAACCGGTACATCGCCTTTAAAAACCGTCAAAACGAGCGCCACGTCGAGCAACGCCACGTACGACGGAAAGAGGGCGGCGCCGTAAGGAGCGTACGGCAGACCGAAGAGGCCGGCGGTCCAGAGGAGAAGAAACGCCATCACCCCTTTCGGCCCCAGCTCGCGGGTGTACCAGCCCCACGCAATCAGGGCCCAGAAGCTGACGTGGGCGACGACCGCCGCGATCGCGGGGGAACCAACCACAGCCGTCAGTCCTGTGTCGGCGGGAGGTGTTCCACGAAGTACCGCGCGATGAGTTGGTAGACGTGGGGAGTGGTGCCAGGACCTTCGGAGATGGCGTGCGTGCGGTTCGGATAGACCATCAAATCGAACGGCTTCCCAAGTGCCACGAGCCGGTTCACGAGGCGTTCGGTACCTTGATAGTGCACGTTGTCGTCTCCAGAGCCATGGACGATCAGAAGTTTTCCGTTCAAGCCTTCGGCGAAATTGATGGCGGAGCCGAGGCGGTAGCCGTCGGCGTTATCCGTCGGTAAACCCATGTAGCGTTCCTGATAGATCGTGTCGTAGAGCTTCTGATCGGGAACGGGCGCAACCGCGACGCCGACGGCATACACGTCGGGAAAGCGGAACATTGCGTTGAGCGTGTTGGTCCCGCCGCCGCTCCATCCCCACATACCGATGCGAGCAGGATCGATGAACGAATGCTTGGCCGCCAAAGCGCGGATTGCCGCTGCCTGATCTTTCGACGACAAGTTGCCGACGCTTCCGTAGACCATCTTTCGCCATGCCGCGCCTTTGGGTGCGGGCGTTCCGCGGTTTTCGAAGCTCACGACGATGTAGCCGGCGTCGGCGAGCGCGCGATGAAAGAGACCCGACGAGCCGCTCCACGAATTCGTCACGGTGAGTCCGAACGGCTCGCCATAAACGTGGACGATCACGGGGTATTTTCTCGTGGCGCTGAAGGTGGACGGCTTGAGCATCCAGGCGTCGAGCGTCACGCCTTCGCCGATGTCTACGGTGAAGAACTCGACCTTGCGTTCGAGAATCGGCTCGAGCTTCTTCTCGAGGGCCGCAGGATCAGTGAGCGCCCGGAGCGACCGATGCGACGGCAGTTCGACGACGTCCATGCGGGTTGGACGATCGAAGGCGGATGCGGTGTGGAACGCGAGATGGCCGCCCGGCGCCAGCTCGTAGACGTGCGCTCCAGTTTGATCGGCGGGCGTCACGCGCTCGGGAGGCTTCGACCCGTCGAGCGGCGCGCGATAGAGATAGCGTTCGATGGCGTTTTTCGGCGACGCTCTGAAATACACCGTTCTGGATGCCTCGTCTATGCCCGCGACGTCCATCACATCCGCATCGAAGCGAGTGATCAGCGTGGGCTCGACGAGCTGAGTCGCACCGTCGCCGTTTGACGTCATGGCTGCTGTCGGCCTTGGCACCCGATAGATGTGCCGCCAGCCGTCGCGCTCGCTGACCCAAAGATACGCGCGTCCCTCGTCGATCCATTCGATTTCGGGCATGAACTCGACCCACGTTTTCGACTCGTCGCGAAACGTCAGCGCGACGCTCCCCGTGCGTACGTCGCCGAGCAGGAAATCATTGCGGTTCTGGAGGCGATTGAGCTGCTGCATCGCGACGGTATTCGCGTCCACCCAGTCGAGCGTTGCCAGATATGAGTTCCGCGGGTCGCCGGGTGTTTTCAGCCATCGTGTTTTGCCGCCGTTTGCCGGAACGATGCCGATGCGGACGGCGGAATTCGTGGTGCCAACCTTCGGATAGGGATAGCGCGTGATCGTCGGATAGAGGTTCGTCGTGTTATCGATCAGCGAGTAGATGCCGACACCGGTGGTATCGAACTGCCAATAGGCGATGTTCTTGCCATCGGGGCTCCACTTGAAACAGTCGCGCAGAGAAAGCTCTTCCTCGTACACCCAATCCGAGGTGCCGTTGATCGTGGTCGGCGATCCATCTCGCGTGAGCTGCACGATCTTTCCATCAGACAGCCGCTCGACGTAGACGTTATTTCCCTGGACGTATCCGACGCGCGTGCTGTCGGGGGAAAACTTCGCAAACATGAGCGACGATTCCGGTGCCCGCCCGCCGATCTTCTTCAACGCGCCCGACGCCACCTCGAGGATCCAGTAATCGCCGCGGGTGTTATCGCGCCACACTTTTTGCGTATTGGTGAAGATGAGCAACCGCTTGCCGTCCGGCGACCACGCGTAGTCCTCAATCTCCAACGGTTCCTTTTTCCCCGCGGGGACCAGCCGCGTGGCCGAAACGAGCACGCCGCGTTTCCCTGATGCCGCGTCGTACCGGACGATCTCCGATCCACCGCCCTTCGCCTCCTCGACGATTGCGTATGCGACACCATCCGGCATCCAGCGCGCCGGACCAAATCTTGGCGCCGAGTAGAGGCGCTCCTTGAAGATCCGATCGATTTGGTCACTCAGCTCGGAGGTTCGGCGGCTTTGCGCGTGGAGCGCAGAGATCGCGAGGACGGCGATGAGTAATGCGGGAACAGAAAGTGTGCGGCGCATGGATTGAAACATTAGCGTACGCCGCACAGATGGCGCGAGCCGTACTGTCACATCCGACCGCTGTCCGCCTGCAACCGAACAAGGCCCCGCGCCACGCCTTCGGCGCCATCACGAAGAACACGACGACACGAAGAACACGACGCCAATTTAAATCCTTCGTGTTCGTCGAGTCTTCGTGTTCGTCGTGAAGGCCGTCGGAGCGTCCAGTGTGATCGGGGTTTGACGTCCAAGTCGATCGGGCCGCAGGCGCTCCCGTCCTCCCGAACTCCCGTTCTCCCGGACTGCGACGGCGAAGTCGACTACTATCTTCCGCATGCGTCGAGCGACTGCGTTTTGGTTCCTTGCCCTTGCCCTCACCACTGCGACTTCCGGCTTAGTCTCGATCGCCCAGCGTGGTGCGGAGGCACCCCGGCGTCCGGGCAGTCTTGGCCGGGGGATTACACAGCTGCCGAACGGCTGGCGCATTGCGCCCGCCGGACGGCATTCGTCCATTGGCGATCTGCCGCTCAACATGGTGTGGTCTCCCGACGGTCGCTATCTCATCGTGACCAACAATGGCTGGTCACGGCCGACGCTGACGGTCTTCGATACGACGAACTTCTACATCAAAGCCACGGTGCCCGTGGATCACGCCTGGCTCGGGCTCGCGTGGCACCCCGACGGCAAGCGGCTCTACTCCTCCGGCGCCGCGCAAAACGTCGTCAAGGAATTCGCGTGGAACGGTGAAACCCTGAAGGAAGGTCCGAACGTGCGGCTTGGAGCGCCGGCGCTTCGGCCGACGTTTGCCACGCTCGAGGATTCCGGGTTCATCGGCGGCATTGCGGTTTCGCAGGATGGCAATCGTTTGTTTGCCGTGCACGTGCTCGGGACGGCGCTGTCGATGATCGATCTTGCGAAGCATCGGGTGATTCGGACGGTCAAGCTCGACGCCGAACCCTACTCGGCGCTCACCTCTGCCGACGGCCGGCTGGTGTTTGTTTCGCTCTGGGGCGGCGCGAAGGTCCTGGCCTTCGACGCGACGAGGCTCGAGGCGCGCGGCGAGATCCCAGTTGGAGAGCATCCGAACGCGATGCTGCAGTCACGGGATGGTTCACGATTGTTCGTGGCGTGCGCGAACACCAATGCCGTCTGGGCGATCGATCTGCAGGCGCAACGTGCGACGGAACAGATCGGCGTGGCCCTCTACCCGAAAGCGCCGCCCGGGACGACACCGAATGCGCTGGCGCTTTCGCCAGACGGCCGCACGCTGCTGGTGGCGAATGCCGACAACAATACCGTCGCCGTTGTCGATATCTCGACGCCCGGCGCCAGCCGCGTGCGCGGATTCATCCCGACCGGCTGGTATCCGACGAGCGTGTCGTTCGATCGAGAGGGGAAACGGATATTCGTGTTGAGTGGCAAAGGGCTTTCTCCATCCGCAAATCCCAGAGGTCCGCAACCTGGTGCGCGCGCCGCCGACGGACAGTTCATCGGCCAGATGCTGCAGGGCGCGCTCACAGAAATCGCCACGCCCGACGGGCCGACGCTCGAGGCTATGACGAAACGCGTGTACGAGGTCACACCCTACGACGACAAGACAAAGCTCACGCCGGCGGGTGCACCGGTCGATTCTCCGATTCCAGCCGAGGTTGGCAAACCCTCCCCGATCAAGCACGTCTTCTACGTCATTCGTGAGAACCGCACCTACGATCAGGTTCTTGGTGACCTGCCGCACGGGAATGGCGATTCGACGCTGACCCTGTTTGGCGAAAACATCACACCCAACGCGCACGCGCTGGCGCGCGAGTTCGTGCTGCTCGACAACTTCTACGTTGACGCCGAGGTCAGCTACGACGGCCACGCCTTCTCCACCGGCGCCTACGCCACGGACGTCGTCGAAAAGATCTGGCCGACGAATTACGGCCGGCGCGGCGGTATCTACATGAGTGAAGGAGGCGGAAAGAATCGCAATCCGTACGGCAACCTGTCCGCGCCGCCGCAGGGATACATCTGGGACATGGCAAAGCGCGCGGGCGTGAGCGTTCGCAGTTACGGTGAGTTCGCGCACCGGGATCCGCAAACGAAGCGGGTCGTCGCCTCGGTGCCTGGCCTGCAGGGGCTCGTCCATCCCGAGTATCCGCCGTGGGACCTGAATATTCCCGACAATGCGCGCGTGGACGTCTGGCTCAAGGAATTCCGGCAGTTCGAGAAGACTGGCGACCTGCCGCGCCTGAACATCATCCGCCTCGGCAACGATCACACCTCCGGCACGCAGCCAGGCGCATGGACGCCGACGTCGATGGTGGCGGAAAACGACGTCGCCCTGGGGCGCGTCGTCGAAGCGATTTCGCAGAGTCGTTTCTGGAAGGAATCCGCGATCTTCGTCCTCGAGGACGATGCGCAGAATGGACCGGATCATGTGGATGCGCACAGATCGCCGGCGTTCGCGATCAGCCCGTTCTCGAAGCGGCGCGCGGTTGACGGCACGCTCTACACGACGTCGGGGATGCTGAGGACGATGGAGTTGATTCTCGGTCTCGAGCCGATGTCGCAGTACGACGCCGCAGCGACGCCGATGTACAACGCGTTTCAGCCTACGCCGGATACGACGCCGTACAAAGCTCTCCCCGCCCGCGTCCGCACTGACGAACGAAACGCGTCCACGGCCTGGGGCGCCGAAGCATCGATGCGCATGAACCTGCGTGAAGCCGACCTCGCGCCGGAACTGGAGCTGAACGAGATCATCTGGCGCTCGGTCCGCGGCGCCAATTCGCCGATGCCCCCGCCGAGGCGCGCCGCGTTCGTTCGGGTGGAGTAAGGTGCCAAGGTGCCAAGGTGCCAGGGTGCCAAGGTGCCAGGGTGCCAAGGTGCCCGCACGTTGGCACTTTGATACGATGCGCCCATGAAAAAGCTCCTCCTTGTCTCAGCTATCTCAGCCGCGCTGGCCGCGGGCGTCGGCTCCCTCCGCGCCTCGGACGACCAGGCCGTCAAACTCGTCGATCGACCCGCCGACCGCCGCGTGGACGTGCTGGTCGATGGGAAGCCGTTCACTTCGTACATCTACCCGACGAACCAGCAGAAACCCGTGCTGTATCCAATCCGGGGCGCCGGGGGTCAGCTCGTCACGCGCGGGTATCCGCTCGATCCGAAGCCGGGCGAGCGCGCCGACCATCCGCATCACGTGGGCCACTGGTTCAACTATGGGGATGTGAATGGTTACGACTTCTGGGGACACTCCAGCGAAACACCGGCGGCAAACAAGCCGAAGATGGGCACGATCGTGCACAAATCGATCGACAAGGCGACGAGCGGCGCCACCCGCGGCGAGCTGGCCGTCAAAGCTGACTGGAACCTCGCAGACGGATCGACGCTGATGCGGGAGGAGACGCAGTTTGTGTTTTCGGGTGCAGCGGGGCGTCGCACGATCGATCGCATGACGAAATGGACGGCCACCGACAAAGCCGTGACGTTCAACGACACGAAGGAAGGCGCGTTCGGGATTCGCGTCGCACGCGCGCTCGATCATCCATCGAAGCAAGCGGATACCTACATCGACGCATCAGGTCAGCGGGAGAAGCAGCGCCGCGTCAACAACGAGGGGGCAACGGGTCAGTACATCGCGAGTGACGGCAAGACAGGCGAAGAGGTGTGGGGCACGCGCGGACCATGGATGGGTCTCACGGGTGTCGTGGAAGGCACGGCATTGACGCTCGCGATCTTCGATCATCCGTCGAACCATGGCCATCCGACGTATTGGCACGCGCGCGGGTATGGTCTGTTTGCGGCCAACCCGTTCGGTCAGCAAGGCTACGATGCCAAGCAGCCGCCCGCCACGTTCACGCTGAAGCCTGGCCAGTCGGTCACGTTCAGGCATCGCATCCTCGTGCTCGATGGCAAGCTGACGCGGGAACAACTCGCCGCCGAGTACTCGCAGTACACCGCGAAGGGGACCCGGTAGCATGCGGCGAAGGCTCTCTCTCGGGCTCGGCATTGTTGCGGCCCTGTTGCTGAATGCTGGCGGGCATGTGCTCGACGCGCAACAATCGGCCGCCGACGCCAAACCGATTCGCATCGGCCTCATCGGCGTCGATACATCGCACTCAGGGGCATTCACCCAGCTTCTCAACGACCCATCCCGCGCCGATCACGTGCCCGGGGCGCGCATCGTTGCCGCATTCAAAGGTGGAAGCCCCGATGTCGAGGCCAGCCGCACGCGCATCGACAGGTTCACCGCCGAACTGCGCGACAAGTGGAAGATTGAATTCGTCGATTCAATCGACGAGTTGCTCAAACGGGTGGATGCAGTGATGGTGTTGAGCGTGGACGGCCGCGTCCACCTCGCGCAAACACGTCAGGTCATCGCCGGACGAAAACCTGTGTTCGTGGACAAGCCGTTCACGGCGAGCGTGAAAGACGCGATCGAACTGGGGCGTCTCGCCCGCGAGAGCAAGGTACCACTTTTCAGTTCGTCGTCCCTCCGCTTCAACGATGAGGTCGTCGCCATCAAGCGCGACCCGCGCGTGTCAGAAGTCAAAGGCGCGATCGCGTGGGGACCCGCGACGCTCGAACCGCACCACCCGGATCTTTTCTGGTACGGCATTCACACTGTCGAGATTCTGTACACGTTCATGGGCCCTGGGTGCGAGCGCGTGTCGCGAATCTACACGCCCGGGGCGGACCTCGCATCGTGTCAATGGAAGGACGGCCGCATCGGGGTCGTCCGCGGCATTCGGGACGGCGCGGCGCCGTACGGGCGTGTGGTGTTTGGACCGAAGGCGGTCGTTTCTGAACCGCCTGAATCGGCCGCAACGCCGACGAAGCGATCGAGTTATTACGGCTTGATCGTCGCTGTCGTTGAATTCTTCAGGACCGGCAAATCTCCGGTGCCAATCGACGAAACGATCGAGATCATGGCATTCATGGAGGCCGCTGATCTCAGTAAGGCTCGGGGTGGGGCGCCAGTGGCGCTCAGCGAGTTGCTGAAGTAAGGAAAGGCCGGAAGGAGAGCTGCTCTCGCTTCCGGCCTTTTTCCCTTCTCCCTTTTCCCTTTTCCCTTTCTTACGGCTTCGCCTTCTTCGTCACGCGGACCTCGGAGGCGTGCTTCATGCCGCCTTCCTCTCTGTAGCGGACGGTGACCGTGTCGCCCGTCTGCACGAAGTCGGTAATCTGTGGTTTCCCGCCGGCCTCTTTCAACTCCCGGCCTTTAGTGCCTGCGCCAGTGCCGATGATCCTCGTCTTGGGATCAACCATGAAAGTGGACTCGCCAGCGCTGCCCTTGACCGTGAGCGACGAAGCGCTGACGGCCGTGACCGCTCCGCTCGCACTCATCGCTTTTACGGTCTGCTCTTCTGCGGTTTCCGACGCTGACGGAGGCACTGGCAGCACACGGATGCTGGCCGCGTGCATGTCCTTCTCGTGATACTCGATCTGGACGCCCTGTCCGGTCTTGACGATGTCGGTGTACAGGGCGCCGGGTTTGCCTTCGGCCTTGGCCGTGCGAGTAGCTGTCGACCCACCTCGCGCCGTGACCTGTGTGTTCGAGTCAACCTTGAAGGTCATCTCACGCTCGCCCACCTTCACCGTGACCGCATCTGGTCCTGTCTTGCTCACCGTGCCACGCACAGACTTGGTGTCCTGAGCTCCGGCCGTCCCGACTGCGACGAACGCGGCGAGCAGGACACCAGCTCCAATGGCTGCTATCCGCCTCATACCTGTCCTCCTGGGCCACTCGGCCCCGAAAAAGCGCGGTCTATCACAATTGCATGCGCATACTACATTAACGGTGGATTGGATTCGAATGTTCTACCTGCCGGGCTGCCTGCTTGCCGGCGCGATACCCGTCGCATTGAGTGACAGCAGATTTGCCAGCAAGCGATAGGCCCCTGCGACTCCGTAGGGCAATTGCCGGTGAAAGGCATAGGCAAAATAGGTGTAGTGCCCCTTGCCGTAGCGGGCGTGCAGCCATCCTCCTTTTTGCGGCGCCTGACCTGTATCCCACGTCGCGATCATGGCTGTATATCGCGGATCCCACCTCGTCCAAAACTTCGAGCCGCGCTGCTCGACCCATCCGTCGAAATCCGCTTTCGTGATCCGGTTGGGCGTCGTAAACACCGAATCGGTAGGCGTCAGGATTTCCACTGGCGAGTCCTCTTCCGATACTTCCTCGGCGTTCGAGGGCAGTTCTCCAGGATACGGCGCGTAGAGCTTCGGATCGAGCTCCTGCGTGTTGTAGAGGACGATCAAATTGCCGCCGTTCTGAACGTAGTCGAGAAGACGACGGTTGTAGGTCTTGAGATCGTTACGAACGGCGTAAGCGCGAGTGCCAGTGAAGATGGCGTTGAAGCGAGAGAGATTGCCGGTGGCAAGATCCGACGCGGCAAGCAGCTCGACCTCCGCACCAAGCTGCGCGAGACCGGCGGGCACTTCGTCTCCAATACCCATCACGTAACCGACCTTCAATCCGCGCCGGACGCTGACGTCAACGCCGCGAATGGTCGTCGCCGCCTCGCGATAGAGGTACCGCGTGGCGAGATCGCGATGACGAATGAGCGTGTAGCCCTCGCGGTAATCGCGCCCGGCGCTCGTGGCGACGGCTTCAACGCGGTAATCGCGACGCTCGACCGCAGGGACGCTGATGTTGAACGAATACGACGTCCGCTCGCCCGCGCGCGCGAACTGGAATGCCTGCGACGCCGGCATGACTCTCCAACCGGCCGGGGTCTCGAGTGTGAGGCTCCCTTCGGATTTCCCGTCCCTGTTGTTGACGACCTCGATCTTCAGGGTCACCGTGCTGGCTGATTTGCCAAGCGGCGCGATCGCATTGGTTGGATTCAGCGTGACAGAAATGGCCGGCACGATCTCGAGCACACGCGTGTCGGTGCCGTAGGGCAGATTCGGCTCGAGCCGTGTGATCGGCCGTCGCAACGACACCGTGGACCCGTTCGGCAGCGTGTACTCGACGGACGCGTGGAAAGGCGCGGCCGCGATGGGCTCAAACCACGGCGCATCTTGCGCAACGGTGTAGCGGGCGTCCTGTATCGACGCGCGCGAAAAGTGCGGCCGCGTGAGGTCGGCGTCTTCGGGAACGGTGAAGCTGAACTTGTGGGCAATCGGCTCGTTCGGTCGAGAATCCGCCACTGGCGACGCTGGTGGAGCAGTCGCTGCCTTGGCTCCCTCGTACTCGATCGCGAACGCAACATTCTTCAGAGGAACGCGGCTCGGATTGAGAAACGTGACGCGCGTCTCGAACGTCTGTCCGGGCACCACTGGTCCCATCGTCGCCGGACCGGCGAAGGGATTCGTCGCCTCAGGCGTGCCGGATGGCTGTGCGGTTGCCGTCAGCGTCACGCCAAGCGAGGCGTGGATCGCGTCCCGAATCTGCCGATCCTTCACCTCGAGCATGAATCTGGCATCGGGGTCCTGCAGGCGTGAGCGCGCGGCCGCGACTATCGTCAGCGCGCGCGACAGAGCCGGAACCGCAGTCGCGGGATTCTCGAATGTGAAGTGGTCCTTTGCCGCGGCAAGCTCGTGCTGCAATGCGGATAGTCGTTCGTCGGCGCCGGGTTCCGCTGCTTTTCCCAGCGCGCGGTAGATACCGCCAACGGTCGTATCGATTCCGTCGAAGAAGCTCTCCTCCTTCGCTGGCGCGTCGAGTGCGGCCTCGACTCGCTGGTAAAACGAAATCGACGGTCCCGGCTGCGGCACGAAGCGGCCGCCATTCTGCGAACGCTGAAAACTGAGGCCCATCCGGGCGAACGTCTGATATGAGTCACCCAGGATCGGGTCGTAGGCCCCGGTGTCGGCGCGGATCGTCCAGTCTTCGTTCTGCCGTACGCCGCCGATGTACAGCTTCAGCGGCTGCCATGACCGCAGGCCCGCAGCAATTTGCTCCGGGAACATCTTCGCATCGCCGGCCGCTTTGAATGCCTGCCGGGTCAAAAGCCCCGCGGCCATGTGGTTGCCGTGACCATCGCGCTCGTTCCCCTGGAAGCGCGAGATCAGCACCATCGGTCGTTCGGTCCGTATGATGCGCACCATGTCGCGCAGCACGTGTTCGGTGCCCCACTTGTCGAGCGCCTCATCCAGGCGCTTGGAGAAGCCGTAATCCACGGCGGTGGTGAAATACTGGCGGTCCACTCCGTAGTAGCGATCCGCAAGCAGCAACTCTTCGGTGCGAATGAGACCAAGCGCATCGAACAGTTCCGGTCCGATTGCGTTGTCACCTGACTCGCCGCGCGTGAGCGTCAGCAGCGACACTCGCGCCCCTCTTCCTCGACTCAGCATCGCCAGGAGACCGCCATGCTCATCATCGGGGTGCGCCGTCGTGTGCATCGCGGTTGCCGTCGTCTGCAACTTGAGGATCTTGTGCCACGCGCCGGCGGCACCGCGGTCGGGTGTCGGCATCTGCGCGGCCACCAGAGTGCCGAAGACTAAGGTCGCGAGGATGGGTCGGGACATGCGGCGGATTGTATCCCCGGTGCTCTCGGGTCGGCAGTGAGGGCAATTTTTGTGTGCTCGATGCATAGTAATAGCGAGCGATGCTCGACAGGCAGATGCGGGTGCGTGTACTGGAGATGCTCGAGCGGCGGGCGCGGCAATTCCGCTCGCGCAAGGAGATTTGGCCGCTGCGCGTACCGCGCGAGCCGATTCCGCTTGACGACATCGTTCGGGAAGCCCTGCCGGGCGATTACCGACGCTTCGATCCCGTCACGCTCCGCTCGCGAAGCCTGCTCAAGCTTCGCTGGGACGACGGCAGCGTGTGGGAAGCGTGGGTAATCGCGCTGCCGTCCGGGTTGAAGATCTTCTGCGACTGGAACGGCGAGGAGAATCACGTGCTGGCGTCGGGCAGACGCGACGCGGAGGGGGTCGATACGGATCGCTTCTTCCTGGAACTGCTCTCCGAGTCGGCCGGCGAGCATTTTGGCATCGAAACCTCGGGCGTGGCGCCGTCCCGTGTTCGTTCGTCGCTCACCGATCGTGCATTTCTCGTCGATGTGTTCGTGAATCTGTTCGAAGTCGCTGGCACAGAGGATTTGGTCCGCAGGGATCTCGCTCAGTACGGATCAGCTCCAGCGCCCGACGCCGCTGCGGACGGCAGTGACTTTCGGGCGGACGTCGATCGCTGGCTCGGATTCGTCAGTCGCTAGTCCGTCCGAGGCTTGCCGTGCCTCACTTCACGAGCTCAGCGGTCGCCGTCGCCCCGCCCATCTGCGGCAGCGTCGCTGTAGTTTTGACGACGCGGCGTGAAGCGGTGTCGATCCAGATCGTCTGCTGCCCTGCGTCCCCCTCGGCGGACGAGATTTCGACTCTCCACGCCTTGAATGTGCCCGCCGGGACGGTGACATCTTCAACAGCCGTCACCTTGGCCTGCTTGAGGGTGCCCTTCTGCCGCATTACGTCGAAATTCCGAAAAGTTGTCGAATACCCTTCCTTCAACGGCAGCGCGGCAATCGACGGGTACGCGCCGGCGCCGTCCGCGAACAGCGTCCCGCCAAGGTCCACGGCCACGGGCTTGGACTGGCCACCCATGTTGAAGCTGCCCGACGCCTTGCCCCCCTCGAACGACAATTTGATCTCGACCGGTCCCTGTTTGATCTCACGCGAGCGAACGGCCAGCGTGTCCTTGTCGAGCACGCCGCGATCCATGACGTCTCCCTGCGGCGTCTTGGCGGTCTCGGTCACGACCCAGGTATTCCCTTCCTGCGCCACGGTATTGGTGGTTTCCATCTTGATCGACTGACCGCCCATGGCAATGGTCGCGTTGTACGAGGATGCGCCTACGACGAGCGGCTGCGCGGGCTGCGGCGTCCTGACGGCGGATGAATCGACTGGCTTCGTCAAGGTGACCGTCTTGGGATCGACGGTGATCTCGCCGAGGCGCTTGGAAACCTCGGGTGTCATCGACTCCTGGAATCGCCCTTCGAGATGCTTCGAGAGGAACTTCTCGATCGCGGCAAACATCGCCATGTTGTTGACCGGCCGGGCAAATCCATGGCCCTCGTCCGGCGCGACGATGTATTCCACCGGGAAGTTGCGATCGCGCAGCGCGATGACGATCTGGTCGGACTCCGCCTTCTTGACGCGCGGATCGTTTGCCCCCTGCACGACCAGCAACGGTGTCTTGATCTTCTGCGCGGAGAACAGCGGGGATTGCCGCTCGAGCTGTTTCTTTCCTTCCGGCGTCGTCGGGTCACCCATGCGCATGTGGAACATCTTCCGCCCTGCTTCCCAGTACGGCGGGATTGACTCGAGCAACGTATTCAGATTCGATGGGCCCACAATCGAGACGCCTGCGGCATAGACCTCCGGCGTAAACGCGACGCCGGCAAGCGCGGCGTAGCCGCCGTAGGAGCCGCCGAGGATTCCGACGCGCTTCGGATCCGTAATGCCCTCGCCAACGAGATGCTTGACGCCCCAGGTGATGTCGTCCTGCATCTTCTCGCCCCACTGGTTGTTGCCGGCGTTGATGAACTTTTCACCGTAGCCCGCCGAACCGCGGAAGTTCGGCTGCAGGACGGCGTATCCGCGGTTGGCAAAGAATTGCGCCATGGCGCTGTAACCGAACTGATCGCGCGCCCACGGGCCACCGTGCGGCACCACCAGCGTCGGCAGGTTCTTCGCAGCGAGCCCTTTGGGCAACGTGAGATACGCCGGAATCTCGAGGCCGTCCGACGATTTGTAGCGAATCGGCTTCATCTCCGCGAGGGACTGCCGCGGAAGTTTCTCGAACACCTGGTACTGCTTGGTCAGCGTCTTTGTGTCGCGATCGTACAGGTATCGCTCGCCAGGCTCGGTGTCGTCTGACGCCACCATCATCCACTTGCGTTCGTCCGCGGTCGAACCTCCAAACGTCACTTCCCTGCCTGGGAGCTTGGCCTTGATGCGCTCGTAGTCCGCCTGGAATTCCTTGTCGCGGAAGTAGATTCGAGATTTCTCGCCGACGTAGACGGTCCCCACCAGCTGACCCGTTTTTTCGGAGAACAGTCCTCCGCTGAAGTCCACCTGGTTTTCCGGATCCGTGTCTACCAGCTCTTCTTTCTTCGTCTGCGGATCGAAGAGCACGAGGCGAACGAGATCCGCCGCACCTTTGTTGGTCACCATGAAGACGCGCGTGTTGTCGGGATGAAACTGCAGCGGTCCGCACGTTTCGAACACGGTGCAGCTATAGACCTGTTCGAACGCGGTGTCAGTGACGCGCAGGATCTCCGTGTCACCGGCATCGGTCGTCCGCAGCGCAAGGCGCAGCTTGCCTGCGCGGTCGAACACCCACGCGGCGATCTTGTCGGTGTTCTTGCGCAGCAACGTGCGTGCCCCTGTCGAGATCTTCACTTCGTAGAGGTCGTGCCACGCCGGGTCTCGATCGTTCAGGCCAACGTGGATGAGATCCGTGCTCTCGCGCGGCACGTCGTAAATGAGGGCCCGAGCGCCCTTGGCGTCCGTGAGGTTGCGTGCGGTCGGTACATCCTGACCGGCTGCTGGCGCGCCGCCAGGATCGACGGCGTAGACGTTGTAGTTCTCGTCGCCTCCCTGATCCTGCACAAAGAGGATGTACTTGCTGTCCCGGCTCCAGAAGAACCCGGGAATCGGGCGACGTGTGTCCGCTGTGATCCGTCTGGCTGTGTCGAACGGCTCCGCTGTTTTCTTGACCCAGATGTTGAGCGTCCCGTTCCACGGTTTGCGGAACGCGATGTACCTCCCGTCCGGCGAAAGCGTCGCGCTGGCGATTTCGGGGTTGCCGAAGAAGAGTTCGCGATCGATGAGCGGAGGCTGGCCAGTCGAGGGTTGCTGAGCTGACGCCGCAGTGGCAGCGAAGACACAAAGCGCGAGGAACATGGATTTCATATGGATGGAGATGATAGCGGAAAAAGCGGGAATTCGGTTTGCATCGTCAATGAGAAATAGAAGGAGGTTGCCGATGGCAAATGAGCTGCGCGGTAAGCGTATTGCCGCGCTCGTCGATGATGGCTTCGAACAGGTGGAACTGACCGAACCCAAACAGGCACTAGAGAATGCGGGAGCGCAGGTGGATATCGTGTCTCCTCAGCCGCAGAAAGTGAAGGGCTGGCAGCACACGAAGTGGGGC
Source organism: Vicinamibacterales bacterium (assembly GCA_049642465.1). Lineage (GTDB taxonomy): Bacteria > Acidobacteriota > Vicinamibacteria > Vicinamibacterales > 2-12-FULL-66-21 > CAWDPQ01. The sequence continues at coordinate 78,567 of JBAROV010000137.1, read as the reverse complement.
GATGAATTTTCTGTCGATGAGCGATTGGACAACGTGACGGCAGGTGAATATGACGCATTGTTGCTGCCCGGCGGTGTCATGAATCCAGACCGCCTGCGTATCAATCCGAAGGCGGTGTCGCTGGTGAAGGCATTCGCCGACTCGGGCAAACCCATTGCCGCGATCTGTCACGGCCCATGGACGCTCATCGAGGCGGGCGTCGCCCGGGGGCGTACGCTCACGTCGTGGCCCTCGATTGCGACCGACCTCCGCAATGCCGGTGCCAACTGGGTCGATCAGGAGTGCGTGAACGACAATGGTCTGGTCACCGCGAGGAAGCCCGCAGACATTCCGGCATTCAACAAAAAGATGATTGAGGAGTTCGCCGAAGGTCCGCACGAGCCCGGCCGCACGCGGGGAGCGTTAGCGGGATCTACAGGCAATCGCTGAAATCTGCGACAATCAGGCCCGCGGTAGCAGGTGCACCCAGATCCTGGCTGCGGGCCCTTCGCTCGTAGGACTTCGCGACTCCCCCTTCTCGCGATTGGTCTCGCGCGACGCATCGTGTTACGGGAGAACGAACACAAACAACAGGACTGGGTCGTTCCGGTAGCCGTGCGGCGATGAAAGTCGCATCCTTCGTAATATTTCTGGCCATCGCGCTCGGGGTAAGTGCGTTCTGGCCGCTCATCGGTGCCTTCCATTGGTTCGGCGTGAACATCGCCACGCTGGAGCAGTTGAGCCGGACCGATCCCTTCGGCCTGCGCCTCTTCCCAGCAGCGTTGATGTTCGTGCGCCCCGCGGTTGCAGCAATCGCGGGGCTGAGCGCGGTGTATGCGGCGTGGATCATCGCGGCATCCCACCCGCTGCGCGCCGCTCGGACGTTCCGCAACGTCGCCGGCACAGAGGTGCTCTTTGCGCTGATTCTGATGGTGAGCGGACCGCCGGTGAATGGCACGCTGACTCGGCTGCTGCCGATGTTCGAGGATCACCGGACGCCTGGGGCGGTCGTCAGGCCAAGCCATTTCGTCCTGCTTCAGCAAGCCGTCGGAGGATCGATCGTTCGACAGCTGTTCGGAATCGCGTTGGGCTGCGCGGTAGCGGCTTCGATCGTGCGTCTCGGTCTCGGGTCTTCAGTCGCTGGTCTTCGGTTTCCTGAGGAACGACGAAAGACCAGAGACTAGCGACTAGCGACTAGCGACTAGCGACTAGCGGCTACGACGTTATCTCCGAATCAACCCGCGCAATCGGCGCTTCAACTCCTCTCGGATCGACCGCCCCAGCGCCGCCTGCACATCGATGTTGAACGACGGGTCGTCCAGCGTGCCGCCGATCTTGATTGGCAGCTCCAGCTCCCCCTGTTCATTCCGTAGACCCGACAATTCCCGGACGCTGCGGACCGCTTCCGCGGTGCGTGCCCGCGAAAAGACCGCCAGCCCTTCGAGGTCGAGCCAGCGGTCGAAGCCAACTCGACCGGCGGCCTGGACGCGCATATCGCGCGCGATCATCACCAGATCGTTGGTGCTGGCGGAATCTGCCCCGGTGAACGCGAAGGTCCCCGAGAGCCGCTCGAAATGGGTGTCACGCCCACTGCTTTGCGCGAGGCGTAATGCACGATTGATCGCCGTCAGCAGCGGAAACTCGCGAACGACGCCGTTGACGACGTCGATCTGGAGGTGTCCTCCGAGACCGCGGGGCATCGGCGCGCCAACGACGGCGTGGAGCGCAGACGAAGCCGACGCCGTCCCGTCGAACCGCTGGTCGCGTCCGGTGAGCGCCGCGAGGAATTCGCTGACGTCGATGGCGGTGATCGAACTGTCGGCGGCCCAGCGCGCGGGCGTTCGGGACAAATCGACAACCATCTTGCCGCGATGGGTGCCACCGTACAGCGCAAACGTAGCGGGCGCGAAGGTGACCTGTGTTCCATTCGTCGTCATCGGGGATTCGAGGTTGGTCAATTGCAGCGAGTAGAACCCCACCTGCGGCGCAGCCAGGGATCCCGAACCTGTCAACCGCCCTTTCGTGCGATCGATGCGCACGGACATCTTCACGGCGGCGGGCTTCAAGAGTCTGACGAAATCGGGTGACTCACTCGCAGAGAGGCCGAGCACCGCCGGCAAGTCGTCCGGCGCAATTGACGGCAGGCTGAAATCGAGGACCGCTTCGCGACCGTTCACAGACGCCGCCCCGTTTGCCGGCGAACGTCCGACGCGACCTGTCAGCGGCGATATGCGCAAGCCTTCGGCATCCGCGATGGATTCCCCTTCGATTCCGTCGATGCTCGACGTCTCGCGCATGCCGTTTCGGGCGTCCGCCGCAAATATGCCTACGCGTCCTCCAGTGAGGCGAACGTGCTCTACCATCACTCCCGCTTGCCCGCCGCCGCCCCCGACAGGGACGATTGGTGGGAACCTCCAGCGTCCGGCCGATTCGCGCACAATTCGGACGACCAGACCCTCCAACGTGACTTCACGAAGAACGTAGGGACCGCGAAACAGCGAACTGACTTGCGGGACGATTCGAATGCGCTCGAGTGCCAGCTCCGGCACTTCAGCATTCGATCCGATGGTGATGCGTGAACCGGTCGCGGCTGGCACGGGGAGGAGCGAGATGCCGACCTCACCAATTTTCACCGGCTGGCCGAGCAGCGCCGTGAGCTTGGTCTCTGCGGCCGCGCGCAACGTGTCGGGGTTCAGCGTCGAGCGAACGGCGATGAGGGCGGCGACGCCGAGAAGAATTACGACGGTAAGGGCGATCAGGAGACGGCGCAAACCACGAGGAGTTTAACGCAGCTATTCTCCGACTCGCGCGGAGGAGGATTCGGCGTGAGACAGACGAATGAGCCGGATTGTCGACCCGTTGCCATTGAACGACAGCGTCCCGATCACATCGTCCGCGCCAGCGATGGCGAAGACCCGGTAGTCTCCCGTTTGCTCGCCGCGAACTGCGATGTGGCGCTGCAGATTCAGCGCCATGGGCGTGCTGTTGTGCCACCCTGTGAGCCACCCATTGTTCGGACGGCTGCTGGACGCATACCTGCCGTCGATCCAACCCAATTGGCTGACCTGCCTGGATCCCGGGTCAACCGAGATGAAACGAGTGCGCGTGCCGTCAAACGCGCTGCAAGTCAGGCTTTCTCTGTTCAGCGCGCCAGCGAAGCACGTAGCGTCGAGACGCGAGGTCACAATGCCGAGGTCCTGCGCAGTTGACGCAAATCGGAAGCGCGTTTCGAGATCGGGTTGGACAAGCCACGCGAGACGCCACAAGCCACAACGCTGGAGTAAGCCTGGCGTGTAATGTGCCTCGACCAGCAGCATGTGCTCATCCGAGGCAGCCAGGGATTTGACCCAGCCGCCATCCCGCGCAGGAGAGGTCCATTCCCGCCGACGGACTTCTGGCGACCCCAACACGCCACCCGCCGCAATCACGGCGCGCCGCTGATTCCATCCCAGCAAGCGCCACCGGCGGGTCGTCGAATCGAAGGACAGCTGCGGATCGTCGAGATCGGCGACCTGCACGCTCCAGGTGGGGTGTTGTGGCGACGCCGCCTGCGCCTCGGTCAGTTCCACACCACCGCCAACCGTGCGCGAGATCAGCACGCGCTCTTCGTCCACGAAGAGCAGATCATCCGCTGTAATAGTCGTGAGCGTGTGTCCAGCACGTCCCACATGAAACGTCGTCTCGCCTTCATGCTCGTCGTCATAGCGATGTTCAACGACAGCAATCAGTCGTCCGCGAGGAGACAATTGAAGCGAATCGCCAGTGACCGAAATCGTGAATTGGCCGATGACCGGGCCCTTCGCTTCCATCCACTGCAGCGATGGCGCCGGGGAAATGAAGATGTCATCGCCGAACCGGTCCAGGAACGACGTCGCGGCCGTGCCGGTCATGCCAGCAGCGAGCACAATCACGGGAATGGCGGCGTACTTGGCCGTCTTCGATCGCCAAAGGGTGAGCGCCCCGGCAAAGGCCAGCAACAGAATCGGGGCTGCCGTGATCGACTGGGCCGATTGATGAAGTGCAATCGGATCGGTGCCGCCCAACAGAAAGGCGATCACCGCCAGTGCAGCAAGAACACCCAGGCTCGCGACGGCCATTCGTGCCCGTGCCGAGACATCTTCATCGCGCTTGGTATGCGCGATGCCGAGAAGGACGACGCCGAGGCCGCCGAGTATGAGGCCCAGCTCGGTGAACGGGAGTCCGTAAAACCCTTGCCGCAAGATGACGGCTGCAGTCGCCATCGATGCGATGCCCGCGGCAGCGACGAGCGGAGCCGCAGGCTTAAGGATTGCGAGGAACGCCACAAATGCCATCGCCAGCTGACCGCTGGCCAGACCGATCATGGCGCCCATCAGAAGGAACGCACGGCCGACCTTCGGCCAGACCAATGCAGCCGGAGCCGAAGCGGGTTCAGGCAGACGGCCGTCAACGATGTCGAGAACGGATTGCGCGCGCGCGAGATCGTCTTGCGCGAGCGGCATTTCCCAACGCCTTCCTGAACGTTCCACCGCCACCAGCGACGGCGGACGTGATCCGCGAACCTGAACCCGAAGTTCTGCCAGGTAGGCGTAGTTCAACGTGTGCGTGGCGGCTTCACCTTCGAACCAGTTGACGCTGTCCTGTTCGAACGTGACGGTGGTGCGGCCGTCAGCAGCAGCAAACGTGGCGGCGTCGCCCAGCGATGCCGCAGCGATGCCGGCCGCAGCCCGGATATCGCGAATGCGTCGAGCGAGACTCGGATGCGTTGCCTGACGCTCGTGCTGCTGATCGAATCGCCGCGGATGGCGCGCCATCGTGTACAGACGCGTCAAGCCACGGACGAGCGCCTCGGCGTCGCCGCACAGCTGGATCGCACGAAGATCGCTCGCCGTTTCGTTGCGCTGGCGATCCCTGGCACGCCGAACAAGCACTCCCAGCAGGGCAAGCAGCCACACGCCCTGCGGCAACAAGAACGAATTCAGGCCGGCGAGCCTGCCGACGGGGCCCACGAGCACCCCTGAAACAATCAGCGCGATATTTTCGATGTTGAGACGACGGAGGAATGCTTGGTCGAAATGTTCGAGGTGCGCGAGTTCGTGCGCGCAGATTGCAACCGTTTCATCCGGCTCGAGCCGCTCGAGCAGCGTCTCGCTGAAGAGGACGGACGACTGGCGCACCGACGGCAACGCCAGCGCGTTTGCGATCACGCCGCCGTGAAGCGCCACGTACTCGAAGCGCGGCATCGGTATGCCGCCCTTTTGTACCAGTGCCTGGAAGCGAGAGATGAGGACTGGATCATCGACCGGACGAACCTTGAGGATGAAGCGAAGAGTCTCGGCGTAGCGCGCGTTGAAGCCGAGCATCAACGAGCCCAGCAGCAGTGCCGCGAGCCAATCAAACGAGCCGGCAGCCTTCACAATGAATGGAGCGGCTGGCAGCATCAGCCAGAACCCCCAAACCGCAACCGTGAGGCGAATGAAGAACCAGACGTAGCGTGTGAGGCTCCAGGTCTCAGCGAACAGCGCGCGGCGAAGCGGGTAGGCAGCAACCAGCATCGCCGCCAACATCAGAGGCAGCGACCATGGGAGCGCGTCAATTGAGGCTACCGCCAAAAGGACGAGGGCTGCGCCGAACGTCGAGCCCCTTCGCACGCGCGCGGCATGGAGCCGCTCGGGCAGCGTGGGATCGTCGAGTCGGCGTTTGAGCGCCCGTCCGTCCCACCAGGACACGAGTCCCGGCAGGAGTGCGATGAGGACGATGAGGAGGACGGACCCGGGAGTGTGAGGCAGCAAGGCGGATGGTTTTCGCAAGGCGTGTGCCCCGCACATCTGCACGCTTGCCAGCTCTTAATCTTTTCGTTGGTTGAAGTTAACGGACCCTGCGAACCCTCGTGCAGTACCAGCGAAGGCGAGAACAGCGCACCAATTACAGTTTCGTGTGAGCGAGAGGACGGGAGGACGGGCCGACTGGCGCGTCTACTGGACGACGGAGAGTGCGGTCAGGACGCTGACGTATGCTCCAGCGAAGTACGATGCGACGATCACTGCACGAACCCTTCGGGATCGGGCACGCCATGCGCAAACGGGATGGACACAGATCGCGAGCCATCTGCCGAAAGCAATATCCCAGGTCATACGCCTGCACAAATTGGCAAAAACGCCGCCACCGCGCAGGTCGCGAAAAATGGCCATTTGTTTACATGAACCAGCTGTGAGATCACACGTCACGGAAGCAATTGTCACCCTCTGAGCAGACTGTTTCCTTGCCAATGGACCTCCCGACCTCTCTTAATGCTCGCCGGGCCCCACCCCCGCTCGCTGCCCTTCGACCTTGCTCAGGGCAGCCCTGAGGTTCTCGAAGGGCTGCGGCTCGACTCGCTTCGCTTCCGCCTTCGCTGAAGCTCCGGCGGACCCGCCGTAGCCTTGGCGGAGGCTGGGCGCTCGCCGCGGCCGCAGGCGGCTCCGTCCTCCCGTCCTCCCGTCCTCCCGTCCTCCCGATCAGCGTCAGTTCATTTCCCACCCATTTCAACTTCGTTGAGCGGGACGTCCCAGTGCGCATCCAGGATTTCGAAGCGGCGCCGCTCCTCTTTCTGAAAGGTCGCCTGATCCGGATAAAGTTTCTTGATGATCTCAGCCTCACCCGACGGACCAACCATCGCGGCGGCGTCGCGGAACGTGATGGCGACCGCGAATGTCCAGTCCGCACGTCCATCCCCGTGATAGCTCGGGACGAACGTTCGAACACTCGTGATCCGGCCCGTCTTCATTTCTTCGCGAAGAACGGGGTAATGGTTCTTGCGGAACAGCAAGACGAACTCGTCCTGATACCCCCACTTGACGCGGTAGAAATACCACGCGGTCTTCTCAGTGCGGGAAGACGACTGCGCGGTCGGCGCTTGTGCGCGCACGGCCATCGGTTCAGAAACGACGAAGCAGCTCAACAACGCGGCGAGGATCAATCTGCGCATTACTCCTCCATCGGTGATGACAGCGCAAGCTGCCTTGACATCGGCGCTGCCTCAGCATGACGATGCCGGTCATGGTAACGCGGATATTCGTCATGGCGGTCGCGCTCGCCGTCGCGCACGTGCCACCACCGCCGGCTCCGCAGCCTCGCGCCCAAGCCTTTACGGGCGTCACGCTCATCGACGGAACCGGCGGACCCGCGGTGCCGGACGCCGTACTGATCGTCCGCGATCAGAGGGTCGCCGCGGCTGGTCCGGCGGCCACGACACCCGTCCCGGAGGGCGTGGAGCGAATCGACCTGACCGGCCGCGTCGTAATGCCGGGGATTGTGAACGCCCACGGCCACGTCGGCGCGACGGTGGGGCTCGAGAACCGGGCCGACGGCTACACGCCAGACAACCTGATGCGTCAGCTCGGTCTCTACGCACGATACGGCGTGACGACCGTCGTGAGCCTCGGGGACGATCGCGAAGCCGGTTTCAGGTTGCGCGGTGAGAACGAGAGCGAGCGGATGAACCGATCGCGCCTATACGTCGCGGGCCCGGTGATCACGGCAAAAACGCCGGAAGAGGCACGTGCGGCGGTTGACGCCGCCGCGAAACTGAAGCCGGACTGGATCAAGATCCGGGTAGACGACAACCTGGGAACCACGGAGAAGATGCGTCCCGAGGTGTATCGTGCGGTGATCGCTCGCGCGCACGACCACAAGCTGCGCGTCGCGGCTCACCTGTTTTATCTCGCGGATGCGAAGGCACTCCTCCGCGCAGGTGCGGACTACCTGGCCCACAGCGTGCGCGACGCCCTTGTCGATCGTGAGTTGATCGACTTGATGAAGGCCCGGAATGTTTGCTTGTGCCCGACGCTGATGCGCGAAGTCTCCACGTTTGTCTACGAATCGCGTCCGCCATTTTTCGATGATCCGTTCTTCAAGCGTGAGGCCGACCCACAGGTCATCAAAGCGCTGGAGGATCCGAGGCGAATGGCAGGTGTCGCGACGAGCAAATCCGCGCAGCAGTACAAGAAGGCGCTCGACGTCGCACGGAGAAACGTCAAGGCCCTGCACGATGCCGGCGTTCGAGTGGCGGCGGGCACCGACACCGGGCCACCCGCGAGGTTTCAGGGCTACTTCGAACACCTCGAGCTTGAAGAAATGGTCAAGTCCGGGCTGACGCCGGCGCAGACGATCGCGTCAGCCACGGGGATCGCCGCTCAGTGTCTCGGTCTCGCCGGCAATCTCGGCACGCTGCAAGCTGGGCGATTCGCGGACTTCATTGTGCTCGCGAAGAGTCCACTCGACGATATTCGCAACACGCGCACCATCGAGTCGGTCTGGATCGGCGGCAACCGGCTACAATTCTCGCCATGAAGATCACGCGTCGAACGTTTCTTGAAACGACTGCGGCCGGCGTCGCCCTCACCGCCATCAGCCGCAACGCATTCGCACGGCAGCAGCCCAGCGATCAAATTGTTCTCGGAATGATTGGCGTCGGCGGCATGGGAACCGGCCGGCTGCGTCAGTTCCTCACGCATCCAGACGTACGCATTGGCGCAATCTGCGATGTCGACACGAGCCACACCGATCGGGCCGTCGCCGAGGTGGAGAAGACTGGCGGATACAAGCCGAAAACCTTCACCGACTTCCGCCGCTTGCTCGACGACCGGGAGATCGACGCCGTGGCGGTGGTCACGCCCGATCACTGGCATGCCATCCCCGCCGTGCGTGCGTTCGAAGCAGGGAAGGACGTCTTCGTAGAAAAACCTCTGAGCTACAGCGTCGCCGAGGGACGGCTCATGGCGGACGCGTCGCTGAAATACCAGCGGGTCAGCCAGATGGGCAACCACATCCACAACGATTTACCGAACTACCGGCGCGTGGTTGAAATCGTGCAGTCCGGCAAGCTCGGACGTGTGACGCGCGTGCACTGTTGGAAGACCTGCCGCACCGAGCCGCACACGACAAACAATCCGCCAGCGCTTCCTGCCACGCTCGATTACGATTTCTGGCTGGGTCCTGCCCCGAAACGGCCGTACGAGCCATTCAGGGCGCACAACACATTCAGGCACTTCTGGGATTACTCGGGCGGCACGTTTATCGACTTCTGGTGCCACATTGTTGATGTGGCCGTGTGGGCGATGGACCTGAAAGGGCCGAAGAGCGTCTCCGCCGTCGGCGGCCGGTTATTTCTCAACGACCCGACGGAGACACCGGACACTATGGAGGCTGTGCTCGAATATCCAGACCTGATGTTCCTATTCAGTTTCCGTCCAACCTCACTGACTGGCTTCGAGCACATGGGGCACATCGGCTGCCTGTTCGAAGGAACCGACGCATCCCTCGTCGCGAACTACGAACAACACGAAGTGTGGGCAAAGGGCGCAAAGGTTGACGACTTTCCGCGTCCGGCTCAGGCAATTCCCGACTCGCCGGGACACCTGCGCGAATTCCTGGACGCGATCAAGAGCCGGAATCTCGAAACCACCTGCAACGTCCGCTACGGCCACCGCGTCACGAAGCTCGGCTTGTTGTCGAACATCGCCTTTCGCACCGGGCGCAGAATCTATTGGGACGATCAGCGCGAGCGCATTGTCGGAGACGATGAGGCGAACAAGATGCTGAAGCGGTCGTTCCGGAAACCGTACCGGTTTTAGTCGCGAGGCACGAACAACGCCAAATCCAGTCCGTCCGGCGGGCGAATGGTGTCGACGATGTGGCGGGCGTACGTACCCGAGGCGTCGCGGAGAGCCGTGTCGACGATCCCCGGCATGCGACCAAGATCGGGCGCCACGAGTGCGATCACCGGATGAAGCGGTTCCGCGTGATTCGTGGCGATCACGACGCCCGTCTCGTCACGGCTGGTGCGAACCACCGAGCCGACCGGGAAGAACGTGACGGCAGCGACAAACGCCTTCACCAGGGCGGAGTTCAGCTTCTCACCTGCCAGTCGCGCCAGCACCAGGCACGCCTGCTCCGGCTGCCCGGGTTGCTGATACGTCCGCGCTCCGGTGATCGCTTCGTAAATATCCGCGACCGAAACCAGCTGACTCATGAAGTGAGGCTCGCGACTCCCCAGCTCGGGATAACCACTTCCTTTGACGCCGCGGTGATGTTCGAGTGCCACCGTGGGTGTGAGGGGACGCAGGCCATCAACTTCCACCAGGATCTCAGCACCATAAGTGGTGTGCGCTTCCATCAGCGTACGTTCGCGCTTGTCGAGCGCGCCCGGTTTGCGGATGACGTCGAGCGGGATCCTCGTCTTGCCGATGTCGTGCAACAGCGCCGCCTCGCCGATCGCCGCCGTTGTCTTTTCGTCGAACCCGATCTGCTTCGCGATGAGCAGGCTGAGGGTTGCGACGTTCACCGAGTGGCAATACGTCAGGTTCTCGTAGAGCTTGACAGCCAGGATCTGGGCGAGCGCAGCACTGCTCCCGGCAACCTTCTGCACGAGTAATTCGACGATGTGGCGGATAGTGGCGAGTTTGAGCTCCCTGCCCTCCTGGACCTGATCGAAGGTCTGCTGCATCAGGTCGATCGATTCGGCGTATGCCGGATCGTAGATGTCCTTGGGCGCGTCTGCCCACTGCTCGGATCGCCACCGAGTGTCGAGCGCCACCAGCCGCGCGAGGCTCACATGGCGGATGCCCCGCTGCGCGAGCTGGTGTGCCATCGGCGGACCGCCGGTCGCGTCCTTCAACTCCCAGAGGAAGGCCGAGAGGGCCTGCAGTTCGTCGGGTGTGATCCCGCGGCGAATGTGAACGCTGTCGATTCCGAGCGCCGCGAGTTCCTGGATGATCCGCGAGTTCGCGTCGCTGTCGTGCCGAAACGACAAGCCATCCAGGTGTGCGTCGCCGTGGATCACGTCGATGCGGACGACCTCGTTCTGGCGAAGGAGACGCTGTACGGCTGAATCGAGCTCTCCGAGCTTCTGCATGATCGCCGGATGCCCAGGCGGATACATGCCGGTCAGTTTGCGCAGGCTGGCGAGGCCCTTGAGTAATGGAAGGGGATCGAGTGCCGGCTCGGTGAGGGAGGCGATCGTCATGCGTTGGGCGCCGACTTCAGCATTGCGTGCGCTTTTCGTGCGACGCGTGCGAGCGCAGGGTTCCAGATGCGGAACCGCATCGGTGCCAATTCCAGGAGAACGGGTCGCAGGTCGCCGACTCCGGCGCGCGCGGCGCGATCGAGCAGACGTTCGGTCGCGTCCGGATGAGCCATGCGGAAGTCCCGCCGGCCGAGCAACTCGCGCGTGTGACGCTGCGCTTCGCTCGCGGGGAAGTGCCACAGCGTCTCCTCGGCGGCGGCGCTCAGCACTCCGCGCTGCCTTTCAATTTCGGCCACGACCAGCGCGGCGGCCTTCGTCGTCCCGACGCGCGCGAGCGCTCGCAGTGCCTCGCGCGCGATCTGTTCGTCTCGCGCGGACACGTATCTGGCGATCGTTTCTTCGTATCCAGGACCGGCACTTGCGAGCACGCGCAGCAGTGTCCTCAGCGTCCCCGGCGAACGGTGCTCCAGCAGCGGCGCAAGAGCCGGTGCCACAAGCGCCGCGTGCTCGGTGAGAAGCTGCGCGATAGTGCGTGCGCGTGCGGGCTCGCGTTCCAGCAGATCCACGAGCGGAGGCGCAAGGGCCGGCCCGAGCGCCTGGATCACTTCGGCAGCGGCCATCCTGCCATTGAGTTCATCCGAGGCGAGATCTGCCAGCCACGCCGCACGTTCGGGCGTGCAAAACGCAGCGAGCGCTGTGTCAATCACCGCCGCCACGTCAGGCCGTGATACGCCAAGGCGATCGGCAAGCTTTCGGTAGGCGGCCAGCCACGACGGCAGCTCTCCCGCGCGAGCACTGTGTTCCAGATCCGCCAGGAGCGGAAAGGAGCGCTCGAGAAAACGGCAGACGACGTCGGGGTTTGGCTCGAGGCAGACGAGGTGCCACAAGCACGTGAGCTGTTCGCCGATGACGTCGGAGGCCGGCACCGCGGAACGGATATGTTGGAGCGTGGATGACGCCGACGAGTCCAGCGACAGATCGAAGGCCGCAAAATCCCCAAACTGTTTCTCGCGTCCAGCGTCGACCCGGACGAGATCGCGCGCATGCCGCGTCAGCGTCGTCTGGCGCTCGGTAGCAGTGGCTGCGGCTTGTTCGCGCTCTTTCAACCGGGCATCGAGCAGCGGAACCATGGCCGCTTGACGCTCCTCGGAAAGCTCCAATCGAGAGAGCGCCGTGGTGAGGAGTTCGGGCGCCGCGGTTTCGAGGTCGAGCAGGAGACAGAGAGACTCCGCGAGATCGATATCGGGAAAATCTCGAAGAACGGCGCCGTCGACGCGGCCATCGAGTAGCCCCGGCAATACCGTGCGCTTCAGCAGGGCCTGACGATTCGAAGGATCCAGGTCGAGCACTGCGCGCGCGAGCTTACCGAACATCCGGCGCGCGACCGCGGGATCCAGGGCAGAAATCAGCATCGCGACGTCGCTGTACTTCCGCTGCAGCGCCTCGGCGGGCGGGACATCTTCGCCCTCGTCCGTCAGACGCAGCAGCATGGATGCAAGCGTGGCCGGATCGTCCGCCAGCACCGCCAGATCGAACAGCGACATCGTCGGAGGCGCGGATGCGGGATCCACTCGCACCCAGCCCTTCTGGGGTGGGTAGAGGTGCTGGACGACTCCGCCCTTTGCGAGCTGCGACTCGAACCGCGTGCGCTCGCGTCGCAGATCGTCGGCCGCAGCCGCGGGCACTGTGCCGACCTCGAGGACTTCGGGCCGTGACGCCATCTCGATCGTGATGCGATCGATCCCGTGCTCGGTGGCCATCTCGAGCAGGGTCATCTCGGAAGCGTGGCGTTCGCCGCACCGGAGCAGGTCTTCGCAAAAGCGTCCCAGCTCGCGGGCCGAAGCCGCCCGCTCGAAGGTCACCGCGGCGACCGATGCTTTGTGAAGGCGTCGCGCAAGCTCGTGCCCGACTTGCGTCCCTCGTCCGGTCGCCACGTCGTCCACGAGGAGTTCAGTTGGAGTCACGCGAATCGTGACCTGATCGCGCGTGTCGAGCGAGGCCAGTGCACGTTGGCACGCGTCGATTGCGCTGATGCACAACGGGCTCGATGAGGGATAAGTGTGAAGCTGCTGAACGGCGCGTCCTAGCAGGCCGAGCAGGTCCTCGACGGCCTTCCAGTCGGGCGGACGGGTCTCACGGCGGACGCCTCCACTTTTGTCGGTGGAGTCGACAAAGTTGTGATCGACCGCCGAAACCCGTGGCAGCACCGCTCGTCCGCCTCTTCCCCCGCGAGCGCCGATAGCGCGTCCGCTGAGTAGTTTGCAGGCGGTGACCCGAGCGAGCAGGGACCCCGCCTACCGATTCCACAAAATGTTCGGAGGGAGGGGGGCAAAAACAGGGCCGACGCGGGGCTCGGGACTCGGGCTGATTACTTGACGGGGTTGGTCAATGTGCCGATTCCTCCGATCGTGCACACCGAAGTATCGCCCGATTTCATGAAGATGTTTTGTGCAGCGCCAACGCCGGCGGGGCTGCCGGTTGAAATGATGTCACCCGGCTTCAACGTCATGATGTGCGAGACGTAGCTCACCATTTCGTCAACGTTGTGCGTCATGCGTTCGGTGCTCGAATCCTGCATCACCTTGCCGCTCAAAGTGAACTTGATCGGCAGGGTCTGCGGATCTGGAACGAACGCCTTGGGGACGATGAATGGGCCCAGCGGGGCAAAGGTGTCGTGGGATTTGCCGATGAACCAATCGGAGCCATGGCGCGCGTCGGAACGTCCGGCGCGATCCGAGACATCGTTTTGCAGCGTGTAGCCGAAGATGTAGTCGCGCGCGCGATCGGACGGCACATGGCTCGCGGTCTTGCCGATCACGATCGCAAGCTCGCATTCCCAATCCACACGATCCCGGCCCGGCGGCAGACGAATGGTGTCTCCATTGCCGATGACAGCACCAACCATTTTCGGAAACACGTACGGATTGTGGCGGGTGTCGCCTGGCTTTCGCTCCCAGATTCCAGGAATCCCTTGCGATGGCGGAGGCGTCGCTGGAGCTTGAACGTTGTTCGTGCTTCGTCCCGCCATCTCCCGGGCGTGCTCGGTGTAATTGACCGCTGCGTTCAGGATGTTCTGCGGCATCACGGGCGGCAGCGTCTTTAACGTGCCGACCGAGTACACAAACGACGGATTGCTCTTCGTCGCGCTGACAGTCGACGCCAGCTTGGCAAGGCGAGGCTGCAGACTATCGTAGCGTTCCAACAGCGCCTTCATCTCCGAGGGAAGCGTTGAATCGGCCTTCGATAGATCGATTACCAGTTCATCGCCCAACACGAGCCCCAGAAACGTGCGATCCCCCTGTGCGAAGGTGCCAAGCTTGTAGGGCGTGTCTCGAGCCTGTGCGGTGAGGGCCGCCACGGCAGCGAGAGGAACCAGTGAAAACGCGAGCCGACGCGCAAAGTCTTTCATCGTCGCCTGCCTTGGTTACTTCTTCTTGAGCGTAGAGGCAATCTGCGCAAGCGTCTCCCGCTCTTCTGCTGAAATCCGCCCGATGCCAAACATTCCACCCGACGCGGAGGCGATGCTCTCGCAGTACTTGATCAATCCATCCACGGACACATCGGTGGCCGCGTCGCCGGTCCGATCGAGCATCGCGCCAATCAATCGGGTCGCGCGCTCGAACACACCTGCGCCTGGACGACGATCGAGCCATTCGAGGAGTTGACGATCGGCGGCGCCACCGGCCTCGATACCACGCGAGCGTGCGAGCTCGACAATCAGCTTGCGTTCGGCGGAACTGACGCCGCCCTCGGCCCAAGCCACCTGGAGGACGGGAACGAGCGGGAGCAATGAGATCGTCTCGGGCGTGAATCCCAACTCCTGCAGGTCGCGCAGTAACTCGGGATCGTGCAGTCCTGTTTTTGCCTGCAGATCCTTCCGCGTCTGCTCCGCTGCCGCGGCCTCACGCATGCGTTCTATCAATTCGCGATCCCGCTTGCGGAAGTAATCTTCCTCCCGCTTTCTCGCCTGATCGGCAAGTCCGTCTCGTTCAGTCATCGCACCTCCTGGACACTCTCTCGTACTTTACCCCGTCCCCCCCACCTTCGCGCTTCGCGCTACGGTGGGCGCTCCGTCCTCCCGATCTCATTTCGCCATCAAGGCGATCGCCCGCAACGGTCCTCCTGAGCCTCCCTCGATCTTCATCGGCAAGGCGACAACGGTTGCGCCGCGTGCCGGCAGTTGGCCGAGATTCGTGAGATTCTCGAGACCCGGCACGTTATTGGCCCCGGCGATGCGATGGACCATGAAGTCCGTCGATCGTCCGTAGTCGATGGACGCGGTATCGATGCCAAGCGCCGCAACTCCCCGGTGTTCAATGAGCTGCTTCGCCGAATCCACTCCGTAGCTGGGGAACGACAATCTGGAGGCGTCGCCCGGAGTGTCGTCACCGAGGTAGGCCTTCGCGTTTGGCCAGTGGACACTCCAGCCAGTTTTGAGCAGGACTATGGTGCCGCGGGCGATCGGGCCATGCTGTTTCTCGAACGCCCAGACGTCTTGCGCTGTCAGCAGGTAGTCGCGGTTCTTTGCCGCTTTTGCCGAGACGTCGATGACCACGGCGGGGGCCACGAGTTGCTCGAGTGGGATCTCCGCCGTCGATCGACCGCGTTCGGAAAAATGCAGCGGCGCGTCGAGGTGCGTGCCGCCATGCTCCGGCGTGCACAAGCTGTTCGCCGCATAGAAGTATCCGCCCTCCGTCGGGCCCGACGCGAGCTTCTCGAGCGCGAACTTCGTGGGCGACGTCGGCCAGTACAGCGTCGTCGGTCCGAAGGCGTGCGACAGATCAACGATCCGCTGCGCCCGAGGCTCAGCGGCTCGCTGTGCTCCGGCGGCAATACCGGACAGGAAAACGGCAAGCGACAGAACCGCGGTCCGCGTCATGAATCGACTCCTCCGGGCGCACTATAATCCGTTCGTGAAGCTTCGTCGCAACGGTTTGTCCATCCTGCTGCTCGTTCTGGCCCTCGCCGCAGCCGGCTGTTCGAGGTATTGCGGCGGACACACCATCGGTTTTGGGTTAGAAACGGCTGGGCCCTCAATCCCTGCGCCGTCCGACGTCGCCGCAGCGCCCGCCGATGCGGTCCGGACGCCATCGGGCCTCGCGAGCAAGGTGCTCACGCCCGGCACCGGCACGAGGCATCCGCGACCCAATTCAACAGTTCGTGTGCATTACACGGGCTGGACCACAGATGGAAAGATGTTCGACAGCTCTGTCGCGCGGGGAGAGCCAGTCAGCTTCCCGCTGACCGACGTCATCCCAGGGTGGACCGAAGGCGTCCAGATGATGGTCGAAGGCGAAAAGCGCCGCTTCTGGATCCCCGCGAGACTCGCCTACGAAGGCCGCAACGGTCCGCAGGGCGTGCTCGTGTTCGATATCGAATTACTGAGAATCGAGAACTGATTGAGCCACGACAGCCAAGCCCCCTACCGGCTCCGATGCAGCAAATGTCGGTGCCATTGATCGCGGTGGCTCGTCACCTGAAGCGGCTTGAGCGCGAGAAGACCCGTCGCGCCAATCGAACGGTGCAGATACGCGCGCTCAGCGAGCGCAGCATCGAGATCAGAGTCCGCGGCTAACTCCAATCCGGCGCCACGCGCCATCACCAGGGCCTTGGCCTGTACGGCAAGCTCGAGTTCCAATCGCAGCAGGCAATACATGTCGGCGACGACTGGGCCCGGAAAACGCGCACGGAGTTCCTGCAGATAGCGGCCGAACCGCGTGACCGCGAAGTGTTCCGAGACGATGAGCTGCAGCACCTCGAGGTCGAGGTCGAGACCCGCACTCACCCATTCGCGCGTGGCCCGCTCGCTCCGATCAAACACCCAGATGACGATGGCGGGGAGGATCATGAGGATGATGAGCGCCTGCGCAACCGGCTGAAGCAGGAGGTGGTTCGAGCCGGAGTGAATGGCGACCGCGACGGCATATCCGGGCAGGTAAGCCGCCAGTGGCCGTCGCGGGCGACGACCGATCTGCGCCCGCGCGACCATCGCGATGATCGCGGTCGTTGCACCGTGGAGCATCGCCGTGCCAAGACCACGGACGAGAAACAACCACACCGTGGCGTTGGGCAGCGCTCGGAGGTACAACACGTTCTCCACGAGCGCGAAGCCCGCGCCAATCGCAAATCCGAGCACCGCCGCGTCGACCAGAAAGCCGACGCGACCCGTGGAGATCAGCAGGACAACCAGCAGCCCTTTCGCGGCTTCCTCAGTGAATGGTGCAACGTAGCGGCTCACGACGCCAGGCGAGAGGCCATCGAGCGGCAGCACGGAACCGTGCAGCCAGAGAACGGCGAGCGCGGATACCGCACCCGCGGCAAGCGTGGCCACGACGTCGCGGACAGGCACCAGCTTGAAGCTGTCCATCACGTAGAGCGTGACGAGAAAAAGGATGACGGGGAGAAGGGCGGCGGAAGCTGACATTACCTGAGGATCTTGACCGATACCATCGCCTCGCGCTTGGTGCCGCCATCGTTCTGAAAGGCGACAGCCGCGCCGGCAGAGATCGTCATGTCCAGCGCCGACAACAGGCCGAATCGGAAATCGAGCTGTGCACCGACGTTGGTCGCGACGCGGCGCCGATCGGCCGAATCGAGATTCGTGGCGAGACCGCCGACGAAAATGGCCGGTCGCGCCCACGTCGCGTGAAAGCCCGGCGTGCCCGCGCGACGGAAGCGCCACGGCGGTAAATTGATCTCAATTGTCCCTTTGAGAAAATTCCGGCCGGCGATCTCGTTCAGCTCAGCCCCGGGAAAGCTCTCGATGTCGCGGTAGCGCTTTTCCTCGCGATGATCCACCCAGTTGTTCCCGAACCCGCCGAAGTAGAAATTGGCAAATGTGTCGCCGGCGCTGCGCGGCGAGAACCCGGCAGCGCCGCGAAACCAGAGCGAGGAATGCCCGGCCGGCAGCGGCAGCCCTCTGTCGTACGTTGCGTACACCTTTGGGAAGACGGTACTTTCGACGTACTGGCCTTCGAGACCCATCGACCACCGATAGCCGGTCTCATCATCGACGTTGCCGAGCGAGTTTCGAATGTCGGTGTAGGACAGGGTTGACTCCACCGTCAGCAGTCGATCGATATCCACCGCCACGTTTTGATATTCCGGTAAGGTATCGAGATTCCCCGCAAGACGCCCCTCGATGTCCCAGTCCAGCCGCCTCGGCTCATCGAAGATGAGCGTCGTCTTTCGACCGGCGCCCAGGAGGTAACCCTTCCGTCCGGTTTTTGTCGGGCCGAAGAGGTCGTAGAAGTCCGCGCCGTTCCACTCGAACCGTCCACGCCAGTCGTAGCGCTGATACTCGGCTTTGAAGTGCACGCGCTCGGACGAGGGCAGGTCACCGGCCGGCGAGTAGGACAGCGTCGCACTCGCGCGATTGAGCTGCAGCGGATCGGAGAAATTGAAGCGCATCCCGACGGCTGCCACATCCTTGTATCCCTGGATCACGGGATAGAAAGACTCGCGCCGGA
This sequence comes from Vicinamibacterales bacterium, assembly GCA_049642465.1. GTDB lineage: Bacteria > Acidobacteriota > Vicinamibacteria > Vicinamibacterales > 2-12-FULL-66-21 > CAWDPQ01. The sequence goes on along the minus strand of JBAROV010000137.1, from coordinate 60,135 downwards.
GGCCGCCTGCGAGCCGGTAGGCGCCGGTTCGCTGCGGCATCGTGTCGAGTGGCACACGGGCCGGCGAGCCTACCATCCAGTCTTTCAGCACCGGATGCTCCGCAATCAACCGCTCCCCCAGGAACGTAATGGACCCGACATCGTCCAGCGGTCGCGGCTGGATCCGCGCCGGGACGAAGCCTTCACCGGAGTACCGGAAGACGACCAAGCTTCCATCGTCCATGGGAACGGGGCGGAAGAATCCGGTGTCGGTATTGCTCACCGCATCGAGCTTCTGGCGCTCGAGATCGTACTGGAAGATGTTCGAGACCCCGGTGAAGTACGAGCTGCCATAGACGGAACGGCCATCGGCTGCGAAGACGAAGCTGTTTGGCACGGCCGTACCAAAATCGAACTTCGCGATGGGTGTCGTGTCTTTGGCCGCAAGCGAATCCAGGGTGAAGACCCGGACCTCCTGATGTCCGCTGATCTCACCGAACGAGGCGACGAGCTTCGACCCATCGGGCGAGACGTCAAGGTCGTACATCACGGTGCCGTACGGCCACGAGATCACTTGATACCACTCGCGATACGGCGGTGGAATACGCACGAGCGTGCAGATTCCGTTCAGGTGCCTCACACCCCAGAGCGACTGGTCGGCCGGATTGAGTGCCAGATCGCCGATGCGCGCATCTTTCAGCAGCATCTCGGTCTTGCGGGTCGTGACGTCGAGCCGCATGACGTCACGCAGCGCGCCGTTGTCGGTGGTGTAGAACAGCGTGCCTCCGGCCCGGTCGTACGCCAGCGACGTCACGGTATAGATCACCGGCCCCTTGATATCGGTCAGTTTTTCAATTCTGCCGTCCTCGACATCGATCGATCCGATGTGCGCGACCACCCCTGGGTAGTTGAATGCCGCGAAAATCCGGCCCCGTTTCGAATCGTAAAAGGCGCGGGACACCGACCCCAGAGCACGCGATGTGATGTCGCGGTGCGGCGTCAATGGACGGCTATGAATCGTCTCGAGATTGCGCAGCTGGAATTCGCGCTCGTCTCTCGCCCACTCCGCCCACGCGTCCTGCAACGATCTCCCGAAGACGTGCCTGAACTGCGTGGTGTAGTACGCCCGGCTGCCCTCGCGTCGGGACACCCACTCCACGAGCTTTTCCGGTGAATACCTGCGGGCGAGCCAGGTCATGAAGCGCGTGCCGTACAAGTACGAATTGATCTGCAGCTGAAAATCAACCTTCGTACCTTCGGACACGAGGCCGAGCGGGTCGTAAAACGGAGTGCCGTCGCGGACCATCGAGCGAAACACCATCTCGTCATATCCGGACTGTGCGCGCCCTAGCCCTCCGGCCATCCACGTATCCACGAACACCGCGATCCCCTCGTGATACCAGCGCGGCGCCGCCACCCGCGGCGTTGTCCAGAGAAAGTACAGGATAGATTCGGGCTGTTCGTGGACCGGCATGACTTTCCCGCCAAACAGTTTTCGAAAGAGCCGATCCGCCCCCGCAGCCTGATCCATCGTCGCCACGTGGACAAGCTCGTGGTTCATGATGATGTTCATCCGCTCGTTGCCGGCGATCGTCTCGAAGGCAAAGTTCAGCGGCGCGATCTGCACGGTCAACGTGTTGCGCGGGACGACGGAGGCGCCGGCGTTGCCGGTGTCAGAAAAATCCGCGAGCAGCAGCGTGATCTCGCCCGATGGCTCGAAGCCGAACAATCGTTTCTGAAAGGCCAGCGAATTGAGGAAGGTGCGCGCCGCGTGCGGCACGAGGAACGTTTCGGTGGGATCGATATAGACGAGCCGCAGTCCGACCGTCTCGAACGTCGCCAGTTGAGCAACGGCGACGCTCGGCGCGCAGACTATCAGCCCGAGGAGGAAGGCGGCAATTCTGTGGGGCAACGGTATCGAAAAAGGGAGAAGGGAAAAGGATCCTTTTTCCCTTTTCCCTTTTCCCTTTTCCCTTTCTTTCCCTGCTCAGTTCCTGGCGAGCTCCGCCTGGAAGTTGCGGCTCAGCAGGGCGGACGAGAACCCCGAGGTCCGCAGGGCCATTGAAAGATTTGCGCCGGCAAGCTGCGCCCGCACGTTCATGTCGGACATGGCGCGGAGGAAGTCGGCTCGGTGCAGTGCCTGCACGAGTGCGGCTTCGCGGAACGCCCCTGCCAGAGCCAGCCCGCGTAGTCCGGCCGCAAAGTCCGAGTCTGACATTGCCCTCTGGAGCGCCGGATTCGAAATGGCGTATCTGAGATCGTTGTCGGAGAGCGCCATCTTCAGCCCCGGATCCATCACCTTCTTCAAGACGGCTGCATCGTTAAGCCCGCGATAGAGCTCGGCATCCGTCAGCCGCCTCGCCAGTTCCAGGTCCGCCAGCGACCGCGCCAATGCCGGGCTGGCCACGGCTGCCGCGAGATCCACTTCGGCAAACAACCGGCTCAGACGGGGATCCGCAAGTGCCCGGGCGATGTCCGCCTTTCCAAGCGACGCCGCCAGATCCGCGTCGAGCAGCGACGCACGCAGGTCCGGATTCGAGAGCGCCTTGCGCGCCGCGTCGTCCTTGATCAGGCGATCGAAGACGTCGCTCTGCAAGAACTGCTGTGCAGCCTGATCGCCCAGGACGACATCCTTGTCCGTCAGCTGAGTGGCCTGATACCGACGGGCGCCGTCGATGGTCCCCTCGCTTCCACGGCCGATCGGTGGGAACCCCGTCGTCACGAAGAGTGCAAGCACGATTGCCGCCGCGGCAGCGAGTCCATACATGATTTTTCTGCCCATCACCGAACCTCCTTGGGAGAGCCGAACATTGGCGTAACGCTGTGGCTGCCGCATGATCACGGCACGCATGACGTTGCGTGACAGGTCGGCCGGCGGCTCGTCCGGACCTAAATCGTCGAGCAGTTCCGAGACCTGCTGCTCGAGCGTGTCGAAGTCGTCCGCTTCTGGTTCCCGATCGCGGTCGCTCATCGCACCACCGCCCACGCGGACAGTTGTCGCGTCAGCTGCTGGCGCGCGGTGTGCAACCTGGACTTCACGGTCTTCACCGGCACGCCAACGGCGTCGCTGATCTCCTCGTATGACATTTGTGCAAAGTGTCGTAACACGATGACTTCCCTGTAATGCACCGGCAGCGAGAGCAGCGCCGCGCGCACATCACGCCGGCGTTCCGCCGCTTCCACCGAATCCGTCAACCCACGCCGCGAGGGCTCCTCGGGATTGAGTTCCTCCGCCGGATGCCTTGCTCGCCTGAGGTTCAGGCACTCATTGAGCAGAATCCGATACATCCAACTGAAGAACCGGTACTGGGGCTCGTAGGTCCGCAGCTTCTCGAACACCTTCACGAACGTATTCTGCGTGGCATCCTGCGCGTCCTCGTAATCGCCCAGCATGCGCAGCGCAACCTTGAAGGCGAGCCGCTGGTACTGGATCACCAGACCTTCGAAGGCCGCGGTGTCGCCCGCCAGGCAGCGCCTGACGAGCGCAACATCGTCTGCGCTCTGCTGGAAATACACTGGATGCGTCGGAAAGTTGGTGCTCAGTATATATAGGGTTGGGAGTGGCGCCAGGAACGTGGCACTTTCAGATCGAACGGGAGCGAACAGGGAAGGTGGCGGTCTTGCGCCTGATTGGGAGGCTGGGCGAGGCCTCTGCCCACCTATTGCGTGAGGCGCTTGAAGTACCCGAAGAGATAGGGGTCGTCGTTGACCTCGGCGCGCTCGATTACATTTCCGGCGCCGGCCTTGACGTGCTCGATCAGGCGGCCCACATCGCCGCCAAGGGAGGCAGACGGTTCGTCCTGTGTGGCCTCCAGGGGTCAGTCCGGATTGCCTTCGACCTCGCCGGGCTGTCAGGCAGGTTGACCGTGGAGTCGAACCGTGAACGCGCCCTGACTACTGCCGCTGGCCACTTGCCCCCATCCGCCACGCGTGGAAGCTGACCGAGATTCCGCCGCTGATCATGATGGTCGCACTGTTGGGATCGCGCCTCGAGAGCGTACGCCCGACGCTTCCAAAGACTGTGAGCGTATCGGAAACCGCAGCGCTGAACGCACCGTTCACGTCGAGTCTCGTCTGGGCATAGCCGAGCGTCGCGCTCAAATCATCGCGCTTGACGGAGTGTGACTGCGTCACGGTGCCGGTCAGATAAGCGCGATCGGTCAGCGCCAGTTCGAATGCGCCGCTCGCAAAGAGCGACCCTCGTGAAAAATAACCCACGCTTCCAAAGGTGCGCCATCGATTCGCCTGCCATTCCGCGCTGATCGGCAGAGCCCAGCTCATTCGGCTCGCGTCCGGCGCGGGGGCCGTACTCAACACTTCGAGAACAGGCGTCACCGACAGTCCCAACCTCTGATGCGTTGGCGATGGCTCCCGGAGTTGAACTTTGGCGCTCAGATACAAATCGCCAAACCCACGCGCCACCGGTCCGCCAATTTCTGACGCGTGAAAGTACGGCATGCTCGCGCCGAATTGAAGCCGTGGGGCCACACCGATTGACGCGTCCGCGACTGGAACGTCCCACTCGTTGAACAAGGGAGTGCGCCAGAACCCGAACGAGAGCGTCAACGCGCCGGTGCCCTGCGGCATGACTGACGCGTCGTCCAGCCACGATCCGAAGTTGCGAACGCCAGTACCGCCCGGTAATTGCAGCTCAGGGGCCGCCGCCGCCGAGGGTCCGCCGCCGCGCTTCGCGTGGCCGTAGGCGTGCCCGTTGCCTTGTGCGGCAACGGGCGACGCCATCACGGTCAGTACTACAACGACTACGCCGCGAAACACTACTGCTGCGCTCCGGCGGTTTTCTTCGACTTCTTCGGCTTCGCCTTCGACGCGGTCGTTGTCGTCGTAGACGAGGTCGTGGACGACGTGGTCGTCGTCGGGACCGACGTTGCTGTCACGCCGGTGGGTGAGGCAATTTCGCGCTCGCTCGTTTCGATCATCCGGTTGGCGTCGTACTCCGCTCGCTGCGCGGTCGTCGTCGCGTCAGTTGCCTTCAGCTTCTGCATCGCCTGCCCGAGGCTGTAGCCCTCCTTCACCATCAGCGTCTTCAGCTCGGTAAAGGAGATCCCCTCGTGGTTGTACGACACGTTCACCGCCGCAACGAACTGACCGAGGTTCTTGAACCCGTAGGCGGCCTTCATCAGATCGGTCCCTTCGGGCAGCCGGCCCTCGAGCTTGGCGGCGAGATTGGTGTTTCTCTTCAGCTTTTCCTGGACTTTCGTCAACGGCACCGACGTATCGGTCGTCGGATTGGTCGTCGTGCTCGTCTCCGTTGTCGTCCCCGACGTGGTTCCCGTCGTCGTCGACGCCGTGGTCGTGGTCTTCTTGTTGCCCTTCACCTCAGCCTTCGCGGATTTCGTGGTGGTCGACTTCACGGGCTTCGTTGCCTTCGCCGTCTTGGTCGTCGACTTCGTTGGCTTGACAGTCGTTGCCTTCACGGGCTTCGGAGGTTTGCTGACGGTCGTCTTCGCCGAAACAGGCTTTACCTTCGGCGATGTTGGCTTCACGGATTTCGAGACCGACGTCTGCGTCGGCTTGGGCGGCTTTACCGACTTCGGCTTCGGCCCACCCTGACTTCCGAACAACGGCGTAGACAGGAGCGCTAACGCGCAAAGCACGGTCAGTACACGGCGTTTCATGACGCCTCCTCTATGAATCCCCCAAACGGCTTGGGAGCGAACGGCCGGTTCACTGCTGCGTGGTTGATGGTTTCGGTTTTGGCGTTGTCTTGGCAGTCGCTGGCTTGTCGGACTTGGTGGCTGCGTTGGCGGCAGCCTCCGTGGCGGCGCGCTGCGCGGCGCTGATCGCGCCGGCGGCATCGTACTGGGCGCGCTGAGCCTCTACGGCAGCACTCGAGGCCGGACGCAATTCCTGGATCGCCTGTCGCAGGCTGGTGCGCTTGCCGCTGAGCAGCTTCGCCTTCAGGGCATCGAACTTGACACCGAGGTTGTGTGACGCGTACGCGGCCGAGACGAACAGATGAAGGTCGGTGAAACCACCGGCGGCTTCAATGACATCAGCGCCAGGCACTTTGGCCTGCACATCTGTCGTGAGCTCCTTGCTCGCACGGAGCTTTTCCTGAACCGGGCTGAGTGCCACGGTTCCAGGTTTGACGACGGCGGTGCTGGACGAAGCAGCCGGTGCTGCCTTCGCGGGCTTTGCCGCCGGCGCTGCAGCCTTCGCCTGTGCTGCCTCACTGCCCTTCGCTGCAGCAGGCGCGGCCTTCGAAATGGCCACAACCCGCGCCGTCGGAGCCGCTGGAGGCGTCGGTGCCTTCTTGGACGCAGCGGCCGCAGCCGGCGCCGGAGCAGTCTTGACGGCAACTTGCGACTTGTCCTGTGATTTGTCGGCTGGCTTTGCAGCTGGGGCCCCCTGGGCAGGCTTCGCCGCGGGCGCCGCCTGCGCGCCAAAGAGTGGGGTCGCCATCACTATCAACACAACAGCCGTCGCAAACATCTTCCGCTTCATCCGCGCCTCCGCATGGGAATCCGTCCAGAGACGAACGGCAAGGCTCGTTCCACGCGGGAACTGCATGGCAGTGGCGCTAACTGCCCGGAAAGGCACGCGCGACAGCCGCACGCGCGTGAGCGCAGCCGTGCTGGGGCGACGAAGATGGTCAGAGGTATGACGAAAACGTTAACGGACTCGGGAGGACGGAAGAACGGGAGGACGGAGCGCCTGCGGGAGGCGCCGCCGTTTAGTAGCGTCTCATCATCCTCGTGCTCTGGCGTCCGGCCGCGAGCAACGGCGCGAGCACCATACCTGCGACGAAACCGCCAATGTGCGCGATGTAGGCCACGCCGCCCGTTTCCGGGGTCCGTGCGATCTCGCCGACGCCGTTGATGAATTGCATGAGGATCCACAGCCCAAGCATGAACAATGCGGGCACCGTCGCCACGCCGCCGTATGTGAGAACGTAAACACGATTACGCGGGAACAGCAGCAGATACCCTCCCAACACACCGCTAATCGCGCCAGAGGCACCAACGGTCGGGACAGACGAATCGCTATTAAAGAGGATGTGTGCGAGGCCGGCTGCGATGCCGCAAAGCAGGTAGAACATCGTGAATCGCAAATGACCGATGCGATGCTCGAGGTTGTCGCCAAAAATCCAGAGGAAAAGCATGTTGCCGCCCAGATGTCCCCAGCCTCCGTGCAAAAACATCGAGGTCAGTAGCGTGGACCACACGGGGTACGGAATCGTCGGTGGCAGATCGACGCCAGACGTGTACTCGCGAGGGACCACGCCCCACGCCGTGATGAAGGCCTGCACGGCGGCGTCGGACGGCCGATTGATCTCCATGAAAAACGCGAGCACGTTGACGGCAATCACCGCGAGCGTGATGAAGGCCAGCCCGGAGCCTTGTTCGTTGTCGTCGCCAATGGGAAACATAGGAATGAATGGTTCAGAAGGGGTTCAGAAGGGGTTCAGAAAAGGTTCAGAAAAGGTTCAGAAAAGGTTCAGAAATGGTCAAAAGGTTCAGACCGAGTGACGGATGCTGCGTCCCTGGTTGGCGAAGAGCGCCGCAAAGCCGGGCAGGAACGCGAAGGTCCATGACAGAACGTTGCGCACGTAGTTCGGTCCATCGGGTGACGGACGCGTCCAGATGCCTGAGATGGCGTAGAACGCAAGGCCCGACAGGATCGCAGCCATCAGGCCGCGCACGGCGGCGTTGCGGTACGCACGCGAGCGCTCGAGCTGCACCTGCAGTACGGTAAAGCAGATCCAGAAAAACATCCATGCCGGGAACATGGCGCGAAGGCGTAGTGCAGGCGCGAGGAGGTAGAAGAGACCTGCCGCAGCCACACCAATCCCGATTCCGGCAAGGGCGCCGGTCGCAGCCCTGCCGGAACGCCAGCCGACGATCGCTCCCACGGCGAGACAGATGACGGCGCCATGGCTGAGCCCGTACGCCACGCGATGCCGCAGACTCAGCGCCTCCCACAGAAAGTCCCCCAGCGTGCTCAGAATGCCGAGGATCAGCGCGCCGACAATCGCCAGGGCCATGCGACGCGTCTACACCGTTTCAAGACAGCGTTCGAGCTGTTTCTTATGCCGACCGACGTGAGCGCCGGCGAACTCGGATAATTGATAGAGGTTGACGATGCCAAAGGGGAATTTCACGGTGAAGTTGGCCGCCCGGTCCGGTGTGAGCGTCTCAATCGCTTTCACCGTCGGCGCCACGCTCCATCGCAGCTTCGTCAAGGCATCTTCCCTCGTGACTCCGGCAGGCGGATTGAGCGCCGGAATCGGCGTTTCCGCTTTCTCTGGAATTCGGGAGAAGACGGCAGCGTCTTCGACAAAGCCCTCTGAACGACGGGCTCCTGGAAGCGCGCCCGAGAGCGTCGCCGCGGTCAGACGATTCGACTCGGCGACGTGCCAGCCCACTTGCGCGGGTGACCACCCACCATCGGGAGACGGTCGGGACGCCGAATCGTCATCCATTGCTTCCAGCGTCGCAACGAACGCGTCGAATGCGGTCCTGAATGCATCAGCCGCGCTGCGAATGCGGTCCCCATGCTGATCTGCCATCTTCAACTCCTGCGGACGTCGCCGTAGCTTGTCGCCAGACATTCTTGCGCGACGAGCCGAGGCGGGCGACGCGGCGCACATCTTACACCGCCGCCGCGTATCATATCGCTATGAAACACGCGGTGTGCGCGGTGGGGCTCGCACTCGTCCTCCCGGCGGCGGCAGACGCAAAAACCGCGCTCGTGCAGCGGTTCGAGGCGCTCGTCCGCGTCGAAGTCGGGGGCAGTCTCGAGATCACCGAGACGCTGGTCTTCCGGTTCGATGGCGGACCGTTCACAGAAGTCGTCCGCGAACTGACCACTCGGAACAGCGACGGGGTGGAGGTGCTCGACGCGTGGATGAACGGCGACCCCATCGGGTTGGGTGAGGCCGTCGGTCAGGCGCGGCTCGAGGGGAACCGGCGCGACCGAATCCGGTGGAGGTTTGCTCCGGTTGCCGACTCGACGAGCACTTTCGGAGTCCGGTACCTCGTCCGCGGCGCAGTTCGACAGGACGCCCGGGGCGATCTGCTCATCTGGCGGGTTCCTGACGGCCAGCACCGCTGGCGCGTACAGACCGCCACGATCGAATACGAATTGCCGTCAGGGGTTCGCGCCGAGGTGCGCACGAACACACATCGCGCCGAAGCCTCATCCTCCGCATCTGCAGAAATCGTACGCGTCGTCAGCCAGTCCATTGGAGCGAACGGCTGGATAGAAACGACGCTCGCCATGCCGTCGGGCAGCGTCCTGAGCGCGCCGCCAGCGTGGCAGGAGGCGCAACAGCAGCGCGCCAAGTACGCGCGTGTCTGGGTTGGCGCGGGCGGCGTCGTTTTTGTTGCGGGCCTGATCGTGCTCTTTGGTTTGAGGCAGGGATACGAGCCCCCGCGGCATCTGCACCCGGGCGTGGCAACCGATGCGCCACCGGATTCTCTGCCGCCGGCGCTCGCCGGGGCGCTGGTAGCACGCGGACGACCGTCGCTCGAACATGCCGCCGCAACGCTCCTCGTGCTTGCCGACCGGGGCGACTTGCGCGTCGAGGAAAGCGACCGCCGCACGCTGGGAACCAGGACATACCACCTCACGCGCGGTGCGAACCCCTCAGGACTGGCACCGCACGAAGAGGCGGCACTCGCGGCGGCGTTTGCCGGCGGCCGTGAGGGCAGCGTGACGCTGGCGAAAGCGCGAACGCGACTGGCACGTCGCTTCCGCCGGTTCGCGCACGCCGTGCTCGCTGAACTCGATACCGCGGGTCTCCTCGATCACCATCGGCAACGGACGCGTCGCGCACACCTGAAGCTCCTGATGATCGAGTTCGTCCTGGCGCTGGCCGCCTTCGGCGCATGGCCATTCCTGATGGATGCCCACGGCGCGTGGCCGCTCGTGATTTTCGGCAGCCTCGCGGGGGCAGGCATCACCACGCTCGTCGCCTACGGGATGACGACGCCGCTGACGAACGAGGGCGTCCAGCGTGGACGGCACTGGCGCGCGTATCGCGATTACCTGAAGAAATGGTCCCGGCAGAAACCGGGTGCCCTACCGGCCGTCTCACTCGCCTATCCGGTCGCTCTCGGTCTCGCGGGAGAGTGGTCGAAACACCTCTCTAAACACCCGATCGAGGCGCCAGCGTGGTTCCACTCGAAGAGCGGGTCGTCTGCCTATGCCGCGTTCATTGCCGCCGCCGGCGCCGGGGCCCACGGGAACTCGCCACCACATCACGCGCATTAACGGCGCCGGATAAACGGGGCAACCGGACAACGGGCAACGGGGCCATGGATCAACCGCATTACCCCGTTGATTCGCTGAACCCGTTGCTCAGCCGGATTAGCTCGTCCGCGACAAATGCTCGAGCATCTGGCGCCGATGGGCCAGGGCGCGGGGCGTTAGCGACGGTGTGGCGGCGGCATCGAACGGCAGCGCGCGCTGCGCCCACGCCGTGCGACGGGCACGAGCGCGGTCGAGCCCAGCCGTGAAACACTCGAAGCAAATCGCGTGCTTCGCGCAGACGTGTTCGCGACGGTCGGTCCTCATCGGGCACTCTCCTGGGCATCCAGCAAATCGAGCAGTCTCCTGGCGCGGATCTGAGCGTGCCGGCGTCTCGCGTCCAGCACCTTGTATTTGCCCGGCCCGGCAAGCCGCGGCGGCCGCGCCAGACGAAGCGTCATGCGCGCGGGTTCAGGCGACGGCACGCCGAGTGGGGTGTTGCCATCAAAATCGAGCCTTGTCGCGAGCGATCCATCGGTCCGAGTCATCTGCCGCTCCTCCGGAATCGGGGATGGGGACTGGGGATTCCCGATCTCTAATTCCCGTAACGCTGGCCGACCAGCAACCGCACGAGCCGGCCGCACAGCCAGTCTACGAACCACCTGTGACAGGGCAGGTCACACCACGATGGGCTAACATTTCGGCCATGCTGCCGGCCCGAAAACACGAGGCGACGCAGGTTCTGATGGGACCCGGACACTGGATTTACGGAGTAAAAACCGGGAAGCGGCGCAAAGCTTTGCAGCAGCAGCTCACCCAATCCTCCACCGCAACCGCGGTCGTCTGACACGGGTATGCCCCGCAACGCCGAAGTTATCCGTCAATGGTCGATCCTTCGCGATCTGGAGGCATCGCGCCGGCTGACGATCGACGACCTCGCGTCGCGCACCGGTGTGACCACGCGTACGATCCGCCGCGATCTCGAGGCGCTGCAGTCCGCCGGGTTTCCGCTGTTCGATGAAACGTACGAAGGGAAGAAATATTGGACGCTCGAGCACCGCGCCTTCAAGCGGCTCGACGACACTGGATTCACACTCGCCGAGTTGAGCGCGCTCTACTTCAGCCGGACGCTCGTCGAATGCCTGTCCGCAACGCCGTTTCAGCGTGACGTGCGCAGCGCATTCGAAAAGCTCGCTGCCGCGCTGACACCAGGCATGCGCGTCTTTCTCGATCGACTGCCGCTCGTGATTCAGGCAAAGGCGGAGCCCGGCTCTCACCCCGCGACTGCACGCGGCAAGGAAGTCTCGCAGCTCCTCGATGCAACGCTCAATCACAGACGCGTGACGATGAGGTATCACTCGTTTTCGAGCAACCGCGAAAAGGAGTACTTCGTCGAGCCGTACCGCGTCGTGTTCGCGCAGGGCGCGCTGTATGTCGTGGCGTTTGTGCCTGAGTACAAGGAACAGCGGACGTTTGCCGTCGACCGCATCCGTTCGCTGTCAGTCAGCGAAGAGAAGTTCGAGCCTGTGGAACTGGAAGAAGATGCGTTCGCCCACTCGCTGGGCGTCCACCAGGGGCCGCCAGAGCGCATCGAAATCCTGTTCGATCCGCAGATTGCGCGATACGTGAAGGAGCGCGTGTGGCATGGCTCGCAGCAGATCCAGGACGAACCAGACGGCAGCGCGCGTCTCACCCTGGACGTGTCCAATGACTGGTCGCTCAGAAGCTGGATCCTGGGCTTCGGCCCTCTCGCTCGGGTGATCTCGCCGGCGTCACTGGCCTCGCAGATCGTCGAAGAGGTTGAGAGCGTACGGCGACGTTATCTGGATGTTAGAAATTCAGCCAGTAAGCCCACTTGACCAGGAACACGTTCCGCGCCGGCGCGTCGAACACGCCGCCAAAATCCCGCCTGAAGTCAAACCTGCCCCGTTCGAGGGTATCTTCTCGTCCCTGCTGCCACACCACAAACAGCGTCGAACCAGGCCGATACTCCCAGCGCAGCACATTCGTCGTCCGGAACGAGCGATAGTTGAAATCCGGATTGGAGTCGTACACGGTCGGCGCGTACCGGCGTGCGAAATCGCGCGAGCGGCCGTCCGCAAGTTGCTTGAAGCTGAGGTAGTCCCCCGCCGAGACGAACGGTTCGGCATAGAGCTGAATCGTCAGGTTCGGGGTCACGGTGTAGTTCAAGCGCGTTCTGATCGCGACCGTGCGCTGACGAAGCTCTCCAAAGATGTAGCGGTCGTCGAGCTGCTCGATCCACTGCGAATAATCGTGGTTGTTGCCGAACGAGAAGTCGGTGCTCAGCTTCAGAAACGATGAAGGCCGCCAGTTGACGTACGGACCAAACTCCGACATCGTCGACCCCTCGCGGTCACCTCCCATAAAGCTGAACATGCCGACCGACACGGGCTTCCGTTGATCGCCTTCGACGTACCACCAGACGCTGCGCTCGGTGTTGCGGTACGCGCCCGGACCGCCCCGGGTCGCCCGGTCATCGAACGACTGCGGGTTGTAATTGACGCCCGAGCCCGTCCCCCAATGGTTCAGGAAGACGATGTGGGCGTTGACGTTGTAACCCAGGTTCAAACGGTCCCCGTCGAAGTTCCATCCCGCCCACTGGTTGAGGTTGTAGCGAAAGGAGCGATACCACTTCGTGGGCCGCTCGTAGCGCACCTGCATCCAGTTGCTCATGTTGCGTTGATCGGCGCGACGCATGAAGCCGACGTCGTTGATGTCGAACCCCGGACTCTTCATGCTGACGTTGCTGTTGAACCTGACGCGTTCGCCGCCAATTTTCGCGACGGCGAGCATCGCGCCGTATCCGTTGAGCGAAGTGCGCGCCGGATCGAATTCGAGGCCGTCCGAATCGGGGCGCTGGAAGCTGTGGACGTTGCTCTCCTGCAATTCGGCAATCGCGCTGGCATCGCCGCGAATGCTGCTCCCGACCCAGTAGCCCTGAATCGCGTACTTCGTCTTCAATCGCCAATCCCAATCGATCCCGCCGGTATACGCCTGTCCCGCGAGGAAGCGCGTCGAGTCATCCAGATTGCGGTTGGTTGCCGTCATCATGAACCCGAGTGATGACTGGTTCGTGAATTCACGCCGGGCACGCGCCACGGAATAGCTTGCGAGCGGCTCGACCGTCTGCCTCGCTCTCGTCAGGCCGTTTGCGATCACGGCGTCCTCGTCTCCCGTGACCGCATTGAGTACGCCAATCGAAAACGGACCGGCACGTCCGGTCAGTTTGGTCGCGCCGATAATCGTCGTCTGTCCAGGTGCATAGGAGAAACCGCCCTCGGGCACGTTCGGCTCGCCTCGTGGCGAGCGTCCGATCCGACGAGAGTAAAAGAGGCCGCTGCAGTTCCCGTCATTGCAGTCCAGATCGAAGCGAAAGATCCCCGATCCCTCGACGAAGAACGGCCGGCGCTCCGAAAAGAACGTCTCGAAAGCTGACAGGTTGACGACGGCGGGGTCCGCTTCCACCTGACCGAAGTCGGGGTTTACCGTGGCCGTCAGCGTGAGGCCCGGCCGAAGCGCATACTTCACGTCGACACCGAGGCTGCCATTCGGATCCGTGGTTTGACGCAGCGGGTTGCCGGCTTCACCGGGTTGAGTCGTGACATCGCCGACGACATACGGAACCATTTCGAGGCGTTTCGGTGAGCGAGTCAGTTGCAGCCCGGTCAACTCGCCAAACGATGAGACGTAGCCGCTCGCATTCTTCGACAGCAGCGGCCACGTGGTTGTCTCGTTCAACCGTCCAATCTGCCGGACGACAGCAAAGCCAAACGTCGCGGACGCGGCGGGATGGAATCGAAGTTGTGAAAACGGAATGCGAAATTCCGCACGCCATCCGCGGGGACCTCGGGTGACGGCCACATCCCAGACCGCGTCCCACCCCGTGTCGTTGTTGGCATCGTTGAACCAGTACACGTCCTGCTTCACACCCGAGGGGTTGACGGCGAACTCGTAGGCGCTGCGGCGATCGTGAAACGAGTCAACGAGCACGCGAATCCAGTCCGAAGGGGATCCTTCGTCGCGACGGGTACGGATTCCCACAATGCGCGCCGGTTCCGGATCGATGGCTTGCACGGCGACGTACAACGCACTTGCGTCGTAGCCGACACGCGCCTCGGTCTCGTAGGTGGCGTCGGCGCCATCCTTTGGATCGCGCTGCTTGAAACCGCTGATGAGCGGCGCTTGTTGCCAGACCTCCTCGGTCAACTCGCCGTCAACGCGGACGGCGCTCGTGGAGGCGATGGGGGTCGCGGGCACCCGGGGCGGCACATCAGCCGAGCCGGACACCGCCAGTACAAAGAGGAGTGCTGCGGGCATGAATGCTCCAGGTCAGACGCTTAGACGGTTCTGGAGGCGCTGGGGTTGGCAATGGCTCCCAGCTTCAGACCGACGTTGCACAGTGGAACAGTGAACTGGAGATTCTGGAAGCTGGAAGCCGGAAGCTGGAAGCTATTCAGCTACAAACAACGTGAGCGCAAACTGTGCCTCTTCATCGATCCACTGCTCGACGAGCGTGAACCCAGCGTCCGCCCCCATGAGTACGACTTGAGGCGCGGAGTACTTGTAGGAGCTTTCCGTCCAGATCCATTCGTCCCTGTCGAATGCAATCTCGACCCTCGCTCCCGAGATCGGAACCGTTTGTCGGCGAGTGCTGACGAGATGCATCTCGACGCGGTCCTCATCCCGATTCCAGTGTGCGCGGTGTGCGAAAGCGGACAAATCGAAGCGTCCGTCCAACTCGCGGTTGATACGCACGAGCAGGTTCTTGTTGAACGCGGCCGTCACCCCAAGGGGATCGTCGTATGCGAGGATCAATTCGCGCTCCGGCTTGACGAGGTCGGCACCGAGGAGCATGAGATCGCCAGGCTCGAGCACCGAGCGCAGCCGCTGCACAAAGGCGCCCGCCGCCGGTGTGTCGAAGTTGCCAATGTTCGATCCCAGAAACAGCACGAGCACGGGGCTGCCAGGGTCGCGAGCCGCTGCCGCCCGGCGTAATCCCTCTTCATACGTGGATTGGTGACCGACAACGGAGAAGTGCTGAAGGCGGGTGAGCCGCTGCTCCGTTTGCTCGAGCGCCTGCGACGAGATGTCAATCAGGTGCACGCGCGCCGATGCGCCGCGAGCCTGGAGCGCTTCGGCGAGCAACACAATCTTCTCGCCGCTCCCGCAGCCAAGCTCCACGATCGTTGGCGTCGTTGCCGTTCGCCCGACAAAGGCCGCGCGATCGACAATGTCGTGCCGGTGGAGTTCAAGCAGACGCTGCTCGGCGCGCGTGATGCGGTACCACGGCAGCCGGCAGATCGCGTCGAACAGACTCGAGCCCAGCGCGTCGTAGAGATACTTCGACTGGAGCTGCTTTGGCGACAGTCGCAGATCGCGCGCGACGTCTCGCGCGAATTCAGCTTCCAGCTTCCGGCTCCCAGCTTCCAGCCGCCGGCTTCGGGTTTGGAGGTTCGTACTTTTGAATGTCACTCAGCGGTCTCCACAACCGAGGTCAGCGTGCGCTGGAAGCGACAGCTGGCAGCCGGAAGCCGGCAGCAGGAAGCCCTCACGCGACAGTTCTGAACTTCGCATAGACGTAAGGGTAGTTCGAGCGGAACCAGTTGCGGAAACTTCGCCGGATGAGAGGACGCGCGGTTGCGGGCGATGCCCCTTTCATGACGTAGTGCCGGCCGTCGAAGAAATCGGCTGAGTACTCCGGGTAGGAGGGCATCGGGACGAACCCCGGGAACGCCGCGAACACCGTGTCGGTCCACTCCCAGCCGTTCCCGACCAGATCGTGCACGCCCCAGGCGCTGGCTCCGGCAGGGCGCGAACCGGCCGGCACCGGCTCCCAGCTCTGAAAATCGAAGTTGCCACGCGTCGCGTCGGGTGCGGCGTTCCCCCACGGGAACGCGCGCTCCGAGCCATCCGGCGCACCAAACGCGGCCCGGTGATATTCCGCTTCGCTCGGGAGGCGTCTGCCTTTCCACCGCGCATACGCGCACGCCTCGGCGTGGCTGACGTAGGCGGGCCACGCGAGCGGCAGCGGAATGTTCTCGAACATGCCCCGCCAGACCCAGTGCCTGCCATTCAAGATCCAGAACACCGGGTGTGTCACACGCTCATGCGTGATCCACTCCCACCCTTCGTCGCTCCACCACGAGCGATTCGTGTAACCGCCGGCGTCGATGAACGACAGGAAGTCAGCGTTGGTCACACTGTGGACGTCGATCTCGAACGCGGGCACATCAACCCGGTGCGCCTCGAACTCGTTGTCCCATCCGAATGCCACCTCGCTTCGCGCCGCGCCAAGCGTCGCGCTGCCCGCCGCGATCTGCGCCGTTTCATAGGCGGGAGGCGCCTTGCCAGTTTCGGACACGATATTCGACGGCTTGCGCTTCTCCGCATGCGGCAGGCGATGCCACATATAAAGGAGCGTCTCCTGATGCATCGCCTCGTGCTCGAGCGCCGTGTAGATGGCCTCGCCGCGCCGCATGGCAGCATGCGTTCGGCCGTCCAGGTCGAACGTAGCGTGCTCGAGCGCATCAACGACGAGCGCGTCGGCGCGAGCGGCAAACTCCAGCACTTGCTTGCGCGCAGGCCAGATCGTCGAGGCGCCGCTCCGCGGTACGGCCGTGGATTCAGAATCCGGATCGATGCCGCGCGCGAACAATTGCTCGAGGGCTTCGTCCACGCCCGGGCCACCGAGTCCCCGCTTGACGAGTGAGATCAAACTGAAGGCCGGCAGGTGGCCTTCGTAGAAGACGATCGGATTGCGAAGGGCAATCGGACGCGCGTAGTACGCCGCCGGATCGATGAGATCGAAGAGCCGGCGCGATCGCGCACGATTCTGTTCGTACCACGCCACCAACGCTCCGCGATCGATCATGCGACTCGCGTCCTCTTGCTCGACTTGCGCCCGCGATCCGCCGCGGTGCTGTGGGAGTGCGAGCGTACCGGCTTTCTGTGTTTACTGCTCGCGGGGCCCCGCCGCTCCAGACTCGCCCGCAGACGCGCCATCAGATCGACCACTTCCGCCTCCCGCGGAGCTTCTCGTTCCACCAGCTTCGGCTTCCGGCCCTTTATCTTGGCCTGGATCACGCGCATCAGATTGTCGCGGTATTCGTCGCTGTACTTGTCCGGCTCCCACGTGGCGCTCAGGTTTTCCACCAGCTGGATCGCCATCTTCAGTTCGGCCGCGCGAATCCCGTGACTCGACGGGAATGTGAAATCATCGAGGTCCGCCAATTCGTCCGCAAACCGCATCATCGTCAGAACCAGCGCATCGCCGATCACCTCTACCGCCGCGAGATGCTGCGCGTCGCGGAGAATGATTTTGGCGATGCCGATCTTCCCCGACTCCCTGATCGCCTCCCGTAGCAGCGCATACGAGCGATCCGCTCCTTTAGATGCCTGCAGGTAGTAGGGGGTTTCAAAGTACCGCTCGTCCACCTCCTTGGGGTCCACGAAGTCGAGAATGTCAAGGGTTTTCGTCTTTTCGAGCGCAGCGGTCTTGAAATCATCCTTCGTCAGCACGACGAATCGGCCGCGTTCGTACTCGTAGCCTTTGACGAGGTCCTCCCAGGCGACGGGCTTCCCTTCCGACTGGCAGACGCGTTCGTAGTGCACGGGCGATTCGTCTTTCCCGTGGAGCAGCCGAAACTTCGGGCGATGGTCCCGCACCGCACTGTACAGCTCGACGGGGATGTTGACGAGACCGAAGGCCAACGATCCCTTCCACACTGCGCGTGCCATGAAACCTCCTGTTCCCTCGCCTGACCTCCTGGCCTGATGTGAACCAAAGCAGAAACCGGGCCAATCAATTCTGTTGCTGTGCTACGTTAGAATGTTGCGGGGGGCGCGGCACGCGAAAGTGGCGGAACTGGCAGACGCGCCGGACTTAGGATCCGGTAGCCGAAAGGCTATGGGGGTTCGACTCCCCCCTTTCGCACTCCTTCGCGGGCCGGCAGTTGCGCGCCCGCTTCGGAGCGCAAGCACGAGGCGAAGGAGTGTCCGCCGTAGCGCCGAAAGGCGCGGAGGCGGGCGGCGAGCGGCGATATTCCACCGGACAGCAAATGAAAACGGAATTCATCGACGTCAGCGATACCAAGAAGAATCTCGTCGTCGAAATCCCGAGCACGATCGTCGATGCCGAGATCGACAAGGTCTCGCGAGACTACAGCCGCGCCGCGAGGATTCCGGGGTTTCGACCCGGCAAGGTGCCGCCGAAAGTCGTCCGCCAGCGATTCCGCGATCAGATCCTCCACGACGTCGCCCATGGCCTGATTCCTCGTGCGGTGGACGAGGCGCTTCGCGAACGCGGCGTTGAGCCCGTGGATACGCCGGACATCCGCGATGTCGTGGTCGAAGAAGGCCAGCCGCTCAAGTTCACCGCGACCTTCGAGACCGTCCCTCCCATCGATCCGGGAAACTACTCGGGTATTACCCTGCGGCAGAAGTCCGTCAACATCGAAGACTCGGCCGTCGAGCAGGCGCTCGAGCAGTTGCGCGACCGCGCCGCGCGCTACGAACCGGTTGAAGACCGCGGCATCGAACACGGCGATTCAGTGCTCATGGATCTCGTCCGCACCGCCGCGGTGCTCCCCAACGAGGGGGCGACAGACGAGGAGGATACGGATGAACAGACGGACCGCCACGAAAACATCACCGTGGATATCGGCGGACGGGCGAATCCACCGGGATTCGACCAGGAGCTGAGCGGCCTGTCGACCGGCGACACGAAAACGTTCGACGTGCACTACCCCGCCGACTACAGCATCACCGAGCTGGCGGGCACGACGGTCAAGTACGACGTCACCATCAAAGCCATCCGCAAACGCGTCGTGCCGGATTTGGACGACGAGCTGGCGAAGGATCTGGGCGAATTCGAATCGCTCGACGGGCTGCGGACGCGGGTTCGCGCGGATCTCGAGCACGAGGCGAAGCACGAAACCGAGCGCGAGATGCGGGCGGAGCTGCTCAAGCAGCTCGCGTCGCGCGTCGACTTCGAGGTCCCTGCCGCGCTCGTCGATCGCGAGATCGATCGCCGGGTCGAGGAGTTCGTCCGCCGACTCATCGAGCAGCAGATCGACCCGATGCGAACGAACATCAACTGGGAAGAATTCCGCGAACGTCAGAAAGACGCGGCGAGCGAAGCAGTGAAAAGTGCCCTCGTCCTGGATGAGGTAGCGCGCCGCCAGGGGATCACGGTTACCGAGGATGAGGTCGAAGCGGAAGTGCAACGATATGCAGAACGGAGCGGCCGCAGCGCCGCCGCCGTTCGCGCACGGCTCGAGAAGGAAGGGGGCCTCAGTCGCCTGCACTCAGGCTTGCGGCGTGAAAAAGCGGTCAACTTCCTGCTTACAAAGGCAACGGTGATTAAAGACCGTTGAGGGATGGCCGATAGAAAAGGGGACAGTCCCCTTTTCGTGCGTGTGGTACACTTTGTTGAAAACCCGCATCGATCGATATCCCCAGCACACTCAAACGCGCACGTACTCCGGGGTATTTCATGTCTGAACGTATGCAGCTCATCCCGATGGTGGTCGAACAGACCAATCGTGGGGAACGAGCGTACGACATTTTTTCGCGACTGCTCAAAGACAGCATCATCTTCATTGGAACGCCCATTGACGATAACGTCGCCAATCTCGTGATCGCCCAGATGCTGTTTCTCGAGGCGGAAGATCCCGAACGGGATATCCTCCTTTACATCAACAGCCCTGGCGGCGTGGTAACCGCCGGGATGGCGATTTACGACACGATGCAATTCATCAAACCGGACGTGGCCACCTACTGTATTGGCCAGGCCGCCTCGGTGGCAGCCGTCCTGCTGGCGTCGGGAGCGAAGGGGAAGCGCTACTCGCTGCCAAATTCCCGGATCCTGATCCATCAGCCCTGGGTGCAGGGTCTGGGCGGGCAAACGACCGACATCGACATCCACGCCCGCGAGCTGCTGCGCACGCGCGAGCGCCTCAACCAGATCCTGGCGCAGCACACCGGGCAGCCCCTGAAACGTATCCAGGATGACACAGAGCGCGACTACATCATGGGGCCGGACCAGGGCAAGGAATACGGTATTATTGACGAAGTCATTCGGAAGCGGACGTAAGCGTCCAGTTTCCGGCTTCCAGCTTCGTGCTGGAGCTGCCGGACAATGTGCTGGGAGCTGGCAGAGCACCTGCGGCCGCGGCGAGCGAGCAAAGCGAGACGAGCCGCAACTCGCGGGGGTGGGGCCCCGCGAGCGATGAGTAACGGGAGCTGGTAGCTTTATCCATGGTGAAAAAAGCCGGGGACGGCGAGATCCTTCGCTGCTCGTTCTGCAACAAGGACCAGAATGACGTCCGCAAGCTCATTGCTGGCCCGACGGTCTTCATCTGCGACGAGTGCGTCGAAGTCTGCAACGACATCATCGCCGACGACAACCGCTTCGAAGCGCGCGGCGGGTCGCGCTCCTCGCTCCCCGTGCCGCAGGAGATCAAGAAGTTCCTCGACGAGTACGTCATCGGTCAGGAACAGACGAAGAAGAAGCTCGCCGTTGCGGTCTACAACCACTACAAGCGCATCGAGATTCAGAAGCAGGCGCGCAACCGCAACGACATCGAGCTCACCAAGTCGAACATCCTCCTGATCGGCCCGACCGGCACGGGTAAGACACTCCTGGCGCAAACCCTGGCGAAACTCCTCTCGGTTCCCTTCACGATTGTCGATGCGACCACGCTCACCGAGGCCGGCTACGTCGGCGAGGATGTGGAAAACATCATCCTCAAGCTGCTCCAGGCCGCGGGTGGCGACATCGAGAAGTGCCAGCAGGGCATCATCTATATCGACGAAGTCGACAAGATCTGCCGCAAGGACGAGAACCCGTCGATCACGCGGGACGTGTCCGGGGAAGGCGTCCAACAGGCGCTGCTGAAGATCCTCGAAGGCACGGTCGCCAACGTTCCGCCGCAGGGTGGACGCAAGCACCCGCACCAGGAATTCTTCCAGGTCGATACCACGAACATCCTCTTTATCTGCGGCGGCGCGTTTGTCGGCCTCGACAAGCAGATCGACCGGCGTATCGGCAAGAAAACGCTGGGGTTCAAGGCCGACGTGAAGGCGCTCTCGAGCCGCGACATCGGCACCACGCTCGAGATGGTCGAGCCGGAAGATCTCATCAAGTACGGACTCATCCCCGAGTTCGTCGGCCGGCTCCCCGTCGTCGGCACGCTCCACGAACTGGACAAAGCGGCGCTCGTTCAAATCCTCACGCAACCGCGCAATGCGATTACGCGTCAGTACCAGAAGCTGTTCGAGTACGAGAACGTGAAGCTCCGTTTCACCGAGGACTCGCTCGAAGCGATCGCGGAGTCGGCGCTGCAGCGAAAGATCGGCGCGCGCGGCCTGCGCATGATCATCGAGGATTTGATGCTCGATTTGATGTACACCCTGCCCGGACAGAAGAAGATCCGGGAGTGCGTCATCACACGAGAGGTCGTCCAGTCGAAGGAAAAGCCGATCACGTTGATCGAGAAGGCCGGGTAGCCTTGGAACTCTACGAAACCTTACCGATCGTTCCCCTCAGAGACGTCGTCGTTTTCCCCCACATGATGATGCCGTTCGTGATCGGACGGCCCTCGTCCACGCGAGCGCTCGAGCACGCGCTGCTCAAGGACAAGCGGATCTTCCTCGCGGCGCAGCACGACGCGGCGGTGGACGACCCGCAGCCCGCAGACATCTACACCATGGGCTGCGTGGCCAACATCGTGCAGAGCCTGAAGCTACCCGACGGCAACATCAAGGTGCTCGTCGAGGGTATCGAGCGCGCTCGCGCGGTCGAGTGGAAGGAAGACAAAGGGTTCTACCGCGTCGTCGTCAAGGTCGTTCCCAAGCACAAGGAAACCGGCGTTGACGCCGAGGGCACGATGAGCCGTGTGGTGTCGCTGTTCGAGCAGTACGTGAAGCTCTCGAACAACCTGCACTACGACGCGATGATTGCCGCCGTCCGCGTCGACGATCCGGGCAAGCTGGCCGACACGATCGCCGCGCACCTGCTGGTCGGCGTGGACGAAAAGCAGAACCTGCTCGAAATCATTTCTCCCGTTGAACGTCTCAACCGCATTGCCGGCATCCTCGAAGCCGAGGTCGACAAGCTCCAGGTCGATCGCCGCATCCAGTCGCGCGTGAAGAAGCAGATGGAGAAGGCGCAGAAGGAGTACTACCTCAACGAGAAGATGAAGGCGATTCAGAAGGAACTTGGTCGCAAGGACGACAAGGGGAACGAGGTCGAAGATCTGAAGAAGAAGATCGAACAAGCGAAGATGCCTGAAGACGTCGAGGAAAAGGCGATCCAGGAGCTGAAGCGGCTCGAGGCCATGCCTCCGATGTCGGCCGAAGCCACGGTGTCACGCAATTACCTCGATTGGCTGATTGCCGTCCCCTGGTTCAAGAAGACGAAGGAAAGTCGCGATCTCAAACGCGCCGAGCAGATCCTCAACGAGGATCACTACGGGCTGGAAAAGATCAAGGACCGCATCCTCGAGTTCCTCGCCGTCCGCGCGCTCGTGAAGAAGCCCAAGGCCACGATCCTCACCTTCGCCGGACCTCCCGGAGTCGGCAAGACCTCGCTCGCCAAGTCAATCGCGCGTGCGATGAACCGCAAGTTCGTGCGGCTCTCGCTTGGCGGCGTGCGCGACGAGGCGGAGATTCGCGGCCATCGCCGGACCTACATCGGGGCATTCCCTGGCCAGATCATCCAGATGATGAAGAAGGCGGGGACGATGAACCCTGTCTTCCTGCTCGACGAAGTGGCCAAGATGTCGATGGATTTCCGCGGCGACCCATCCGCCGCGCTCCTCGAGGTGCTCGATCCGGAGCAGAACAGCGCGTTTCTCGATCACTACCTCGACGTCGAGTACGACCTGTCGAACGTGATGTTCATCTGCACGGCCAACGTGCTGCACACCGTTCCCCAGGCATTGCGCGACCGCATGGAAGTGCTGCAGCTTGCCGGCTACACCGAGCAGGAGAAGGTGGAGATCGCGAAGCGCTTCCTCGGGCCGAAGGCGCTCGAAGGCAACGGCCTCACCGCCGACAACGTCACGCTCCTCGACGAGGCGTATCAGACCATCATCCAGCGCTACACGCGAGAGGCCGGCGTCCGTAACCTCGAACGGGAGATCAACTCGATCTGCCGCAAGGTCGCGCGCAAGGTCGTGGTCGAAGGCGAAGCGTTCAAGGAAGAGATCACCGCCGCCAAGGTCACCGAGTACCTCGGCGTCCCGCGTTTCCGGCCGACGCTCGCCGAAGAGAAAAACGAAATTGGCGTGGCGACGGGCCTGGCGTGGACGGAAGTTGGCGGCGAGATCCTCGTCATCGAAGCGACGCTGATGCCCGGCAAGGGACGTTTGACGCTCACCGGCAAGCTCGGCGACGTCATGCAGGAGTCGGCCCAGGCGGCCATGAGCTACGTCCGATCGAAAGCCGACGAATTCCGCATCCCCAAGAACTTCAACCGCACGACCGACGTGCACGTCCACATCCCTGAAGGGGCCATCCCGAAGGACGGGCCGTCTGCCGGGATCACGCTGGCGACGACGCTCGTCTCGGCCCTCGGAAGGGTCGAAGTCCGCAAGGACGTCGCGATGACCGGAGAAATCACGCTCCGCGGCAAGGTGCTTCCAATCGGCGGCGTCAAGGAGAAGGTGCTCGCGGCGCACCGTGCAGGCCTGAAGAACATCATCCTGCCGAAGGACAACGAGAAGGACCTCGCGGACATCCCGAAGAACGTTCTCGATGCGCTCGATATTTATCTCGTCGAAAACATGGACGAGGTGCTGAAAATCGCGCTGGTCAATCCGCTGCCGGCGATGACGGGGACGGCCGCTGCCGAAACAGCCGTGCAGCCGCCGATCTCCGACGAGCGGATTACGCACTGACAGCCGGCGCGCGCCGCTTCAGCCGAATTGAAGATTTTATCCGCCGACTTCGTTACCAGCGCCACTGGGACGGAAGACGGGATCCCGCGCGACGACCTGCCCCACATCGCGCTGGCAGGACGCTCTAACGTCGGCAAATCGACTCTGATCAACGCGCTGGCGCGCCGCAAGATCGCGCGCACGAGCGCCGCGCCGGGCAAGACACGCCTGGTCAATTTCTACCGCGTGGAATTCGAAAGCGTGGGCCGACACGCGCTGTATCTCGTCGATCTGCCCGGGTATGGCTATGCCAGGGGCGGAGCGAACGCGGCGGCAGAGTTGCGGGCCGTAGCCGAGGCGTATCTCGTCGAGCGCCGAGCGCCGTCGGCGGACGAGCGCCGGCGCGCTGCGTTCCTTCTCGTCGACGCCCGCCACCCGCAGCTCGAATCGGATCGCGCGGCGGCGGAGTGGCTGACCGAGCTCGGGATCGACACGCACATCGTCGCAACGAAGATCGACAAGCTGACCCGCTCGGAGCGGGCGCGTAACCTGAAGACTCTCGGGGACACATTTGGCAGAGCCGTGCTGCCAGTATCGGCAGAGAGCGGCGAAGGATTGGATGAACTGTGGAGAACGATCGTCAGAATCGCCAGGGCCGCGGACAGGGACGAGTAGCGACCGACACGTCGGAAGGAGAACAGCGAGAGGCGCAGGCCGGAACCACTGAACGTCAAGCGCCGGCGGTCGAGCTCAGCACGCTCAAGGATATGAGCGTGACCGAGCTGACGAAGATTGCCAAGCAGCTCGATGTCCCAGGATCCGGCGGCATGCGCAAGCAGGAGCTGATTTTCGAGATCCTGCGGTCGCGCGCCGAGAAGAGCGGTCTGCTTTTCTCCGAAGGGGTCCTCGAAACACTGCCCGATGGCTTCGGCTTCCTCCGGGCCCCCGATTACAACTACCTGCCCGGTCCCGACGATATCTACGTCTCCCCTTCTCAGATACGCAAGTTCGATTTGCACACCGGCGACACCGTATCGGGACAGATCCGGCCGCCGAAGGAAGGGGAACGCTACTTCGCGCTCATCAAGGTCGAAGCGGTCAACTTCGAACCGCCCGAGCGCACGCGCGCCAAGATCTTCTTCGAAAACCTGACCCCGCTCTATCCGCAGCAGCGGGTCAATCTCGAGGTGGCGCCCGACAATCTCTCGGCGCGGGTGATGGACCTGATGGTGCCGATCGGCAAGGGACAGCGCGGTCTCATCGTCGCCCCGCCGCGCACCGGCAAGACGATGCTGCTGCAGAACATTGCGAACAGCATCACCACGAATCACCCCGAGGTGTACCTGATCGTGCTGCTCATCGACGAGCGGCCCGAAGAGGTCACCGACATGCAGCGGTCGGTCAAAGGAGAGGTCATCTCCTCCACGTTTGACGAACCGGCCACGCGCCACGTACAGGTGGCCGAGATGGTCATCGAGAAGGCCAAGCGCCTCGTCGAGCACCGCAAGGATGTCGTCATCCTGCTCGATTCGATTACTCGCCTCGCGCGCGCCTACAACACGATTGTGCCGGCCTCCGGCAAGGTGCTGTCAGGCGGTGTGGACAGCAACGCGCTGCAGCGGCCCAAGCGGTTTTTCGGCGCCGCGCGGAACATTGAAGGCGGCGGCTCGCTGACGATCGTCGCGACCGCGCTGATCGATACGGGCTCGCGCATGGACGAAGTGATCTTCGAGGAGTTCAAGGGCACCGGCAACCTCGAGATCCACCTCGATCGAAAACTCGCCGATCGCCGTGTCTTCCCCGCGATCGACATTCAGAAGAGCGGCACGCGCAAGGAAGAATTGCTGCTGCCGAAGGAAGATCTCAACCGCGTCTGGGTGCTCCGCAAGGTGCTCACGCCGCTCTCAGCGGTCGAGGCCATGGAGTTGCTCCTGTCCAAGATGGCGAAGACCAAGAGCAACGCGGAATTCCTCGGATCGATGGCGAACGGGGGACGCTGACAAGGGGCCAGGGTGTCCAAGGTGCCAAGGTGCCAGGGTGCCAAGGTGCCAGGGTGCCAAGGTGCTTGCCCGCCGGAGCGCGAAGCGCGAAGGTGGGCCAGGGTGCTCGAGGTGCCAGGGTGCCTGGGTGCCTGGGTGCCTGGTGCCAGGGTGCCAAGGTGCCCAGACTGGCACACGCCGTGGGCGAACGCCCAGATTGCCGCATCGGCACGAGCGCTTCAGTGTTTCGAGCAAGTCATCCCCACCTTTCGACAGCGCGATCCGATGCATGCCCCGCGCGGATCGGTAAACACAGAGCGACTTTGGGGACCGATGCAGCATCGGCACGCAGTCGCGGCGACGACCTGCGAGGTGGCGTCCTGTTATCGAGGTCGGTCTAATCTGGCGACGGATGGTGCTCGGACGCCTGCAAC
The DNA here is from genome assembly GCA_049642465.1 of Vicinamibacterales bacterium. Lineage (GTDB taxonomy): Bacteria > Acidobacteriota > Vicinamibacteria > Vicinamibacterales > 2-12-FULL-66-21 > CAWDPQ01. The sequence continues at coordinate 33,630 of JBAROV010000137.1, read as the reverse complement.
ACCCACAGTTCCAAGATGATGCGCGCTGCAATCAGTGTGGTCTGGCGTTGAGCTGCGAGCTTCGCAAGGTAGGCCGCGAAACGCAGGGCGGTCTACTATCTGTTAGACCGACAGGAACGCCGACGAAAGCGGCCGCGCGCCAGGCCGGCTCGCGGTTGAGCGCAAACGTTAGCCGGACGAGGCATGAGCGAGATTCCAGCTTGGCACGATGCCAGGGAGGTCGAGCCAGAAGTGATTCTGCGCGACATCGTGCGGGTGCTGGAGGCGGCAATCCCAGGGATAAAGCTGACTCCGAATCTCGGTGACCCCGAGCACATGTTGAACCTGTTTGACGCTGAGGAGCTAAACGAGGAGGACGCCGCTCGCGCGAGGTCGGGCCAACGGGTCCGTGCGCTCGGGATGAGGGTGGATTTCAATGGTGAGCCGTGGCGTGGAGGCGACTTGACGAGTAGTGACGTGAGTCCAGAACGCTGGGTTCACTTCGCCGAGCAGGTGCTTTCAGACATTCAGGACACGATCTCGCAAGCTACGACTATTCCATGGCCGGAAGAGCGTGTCGACGGCCGCCGAACACATGCGGGCTGTGGAGCGTCCCTGCACGGTCGGTTCCTCCACATGTGGTTCGGCGAGAAGGACGAACCGGTTCTGAAGTTCGACCCGGTAGAAATCCTGAAGCCAGGCTCCGAGGATGCCGGCTAACAGGCCGCTGCAGCCGGCGAGCGGCACGCGTGTATTGAGCTGATTCCGGGGACTTGTGAGCGCCGCTCGCGGCTGAGCGCAGGTCGTTAGACGGCTGAAAGATGACTACAAGGATCGGCATGTCGTTTGTCGACCGCCAAGCTTGCATGCTTGTGTTTCTTCTCGCGGCCCTGGGTTGCATCAACGAGAGTGCCCGACAGAGTACAGTCGTGTTTCGCGATGCCCAGGGCCGCTTGCTCTCGCCGGAAGACCTGCAGAAGGCGACGGGGTCTCTCCACTACAAGATCTATGATGGCGAGGCCGTGCCCGTAGCAGCGAAAGCGTTGCATCAGCAAGCTCGCGAGGCAGGCGAGCGAGGGAACTACGAAGAAGCCCTGGTCCTGTTGACACGAGCCGCTAGCCTTGCGCCAAGGTGGCCATATCCGGTATACGACCGCGCGTACACCCATCTGCTCATGAAGAGTTTTGATGCTGCTTTAGCAGACTACCGCCGCACGGCCGACTTGGCGCCACGTGGCTTCTTTACAACGCTCACTGCAGTCGACACATTGGTCCGCGAACAGAAGGGTGAGTTTCCCCAGGGTCTATATCTCGCGTACCTGATGTTGGAGCCGATACAGGACGCCGCGCAAAAGCGCCAGCTCCTCGAGCAATTCGTCGAAAAGTATCCGCGATTCGCCCCTGGCTGGCAGCGATTCGCCAATCTTGCTGAGACGGATGCCGATCGGCTCAAGGCGATTGAAAAAGGCCTGGCGGCTAACCCTGATCCTGAAACGAAAGGTATGTTGCTGCTCAATCAAGCGCTTGTGGTGCATAGCTCAGGCAAATACGACACGGCGTTGCAGGTGTTGAGCGAACTGGTCGCAGATCCGAACTCCACGCTCAGCACGGTAGCACTAGCGAAGACCATGCTCAAAATGATCACAGCGAAATGACACGCAGCAGTCTAACCCGGCCGCTGCAGCCGACGGTGCCAGCGAAAGCGAAGCGCCGCGGCTGAGCGCCAACGTTAGGCGGCCTCCTTGGATTGAGGAGCGTTGTTCAGGAGGGGCAAGTACAGACTCGCGCGATGGTTCCTCCGCCGGCCTATTCTGCCGTTTGTCGTGGAATTCGTCGTCTTGGCACCGCTGGTCCTGGTTGACGACCCGTCCGATATAGCTAGCGGCTATGTGTTCCTGTTGCCGTGGATCTTGCTGCTGTTTGGCATTGTCAACCTCCCGCTCATAGGAGCGGCATTTCGGGCGTTCAAGCTGGAACCTGCGACGCGGCGCAATCATGCGCTCGAACATGCGACCATCCATTACCTTGAAGCCAAAGGCGTACGGCGACTATCGGGACGTGCCACTCGAAATGGATTCAGAATCTTCGGCCGTGCATCAGTCGGAGAAATCAGAACAGCCTTCGGGGAAGTGCGGCGCGTGGTTCGCGACCGTGGCCCGCTACCCTACATCTCGCGTCGGTGTGCATCAAACGTCGTAACGGCGCTTGGTTTGTCGCTGCTGCTCCTGTCGGCAGTCGCGCTCGGAGGTGTCGTGCTCCAGCCGCCGCTGGCCGTCAGGGCATCAGCGCTTGCGGTCGTAATTCTGTTCTTCTTTGTGATGAGGCATGGCATAGGCAACTGGATTCAGCGCCGATTTTTCATGATGGTTGACTTCGACGATATTTCGTTGCGAGACATTCGTGAGGTACAGCCGGGGCCGATGGAGAGAAGGCCGGTGCACTTCGTGGAGACGATCGTCCGGGCACAGACGCACAATGTCGTCTAACAAGCCGCTGCAGCCGACGAGCCGCGCTCCACGGCAGCCTGCGAAGATACGGAAAGCCCACGTCGCTCGCGGCTGAGCGCCAGGACGCTAGCCAGACAGAGGTCCCTCTGAACAACGACGATTCTGTCCGATCGCTCTTGGCCGCCGTCATCCCCACGCCTGATGCGGCGATCGATTCTGTTTCGGCAAAATGGAGTAGACGAACAGGGCTGGAGGTCCCTATGGTCTGCAGTCGCGGCTTGCCTGCTTCATCATCTGGAGTCTGGAAACTTGACCGCATTCGACACGGGATTCCGAACCGTGCGCGACGCGCTCTATGTCTCCACACCGTCCGTAAGGCAGGCTGCCATGCCGGTGTTGTTTGGAGACTTCACTCGGCGAGTAATTGCGGCTGGTTTTGTATGACCCGCTCTAAGGTGCGCGTTTCCTGGGTTTGCGCGGTTTTCGAGTTCTCTTGCGCCTCTTCTGCTGCTGCTCCTGCTCGAGCTGCTGTAATTTCGCTTTGAGGAGGTTGGTAGTCGTTCCCATTGCGCGATTGGCGAGCGTCTGCGCACGCTCGAGTTCGGGACCGACGAAATATTTCTTCTCTGCTCCAGCGATGAGCTTACTCTGGACTTCCCCCAGTTCCCCGCGGGCCATTCGCAGATATCGGACAAATTCTGCCGTCGTGAATCGTCTGAATCCCTCAGCGATCAGGGGCGCGCTGGCGTCGGCCGCTTCCCGAATGTGATCCCTGAACTCGAAATCTTTCGAAACGGCTCCTGACGCGGTCATCTCGAAGACGACGGTTCCCAGTCTCACACACAACTGCCAGGCGACAAGATCCTCGAAACGGCTGAGACCGGCCACGCAGACTGCCAAGCACTCTTCGCGCCGGCCCAAACGTGCCGCCTTTTACAGGCCACGACGCACGTCACTCACCACCAAGGCGCAACTCTCGCTACCCCCACGCGCCTGCAGGCTGGCGGAATCTGCCACCCTTTGGCACCCTGGCACCTTGGCACCCTGGCACCCTGGCACCCTGGCACCCTGGCACCCTGGCCCACCTTCGCGCTTCGCGCTCCGGCGGGCAAGCACCTTGGCACCTTGGCACCTTGGCCCACCTTCGCGCTTCGCGCTCCGGCGGGCAAGCACCTTGGCACCCTGGCACCTTGGCACCTTGGCACCTTGGCACCTTGGCACCTTGGCACCTTTAAAAAGTCACCTTCACCGCAAACTGCCAGTTCCGCTGCGGATCCGCATTGCCGTAAGCCGTCGATGTGATCCGGCCGGCGTTCGAATTCAAATTACCTGGCACTCCAATCTCGGAATCCGGCTGACCGAGGTTCACGTGGTTGAACAGGTTGACCACCTCCACCCGCAGTTCCAGGCCGGTTGTCGGGGTCACGCGAATGTGCTTGAACATCGACGCGTCGACGCGCCAGTAGCCGGGGCCGCGGAGCGCGTTCCGCGGCAGATCGCCAAATGTGCCGCGCGCCGGGCGCTCGAACGCGCTTCCGGACGATCCAATGGGCGTGGTGTTGAACCACTGATCGCGATTTTGCGGTCCTTCTGGATCGCCGACGAGATTCGGACGGTTTGGTCCTGTATCCCGATCCTCGCTCGCGTTCCTGTAGCCCACGTTGAACGGCAAGCCGCTCTGAATGATGGTGTTCGTGTTGAACTGCCACCCGCCCAGAATCGCGTCCGTCACGGTTGAGGCGTCGGACAGGTACAAGCGTCCCTTGCCAACGGGGATCTCTGCGACCAGCGAGACCACGAAGTTATGCACGCGGTCCCAATCTGGCGGGCCGTATTCCAGATCGCTGTTGTACAGCCCCCGGTGCTCGGGCAGGTCGGTCTCGAAATACCCGCCGCCGTGCTGCCGCACACGCTGGAGCGTGTAGTTCACCTTCGCTGAATAACCCTGCGCGAAGCGTTTATTGAACTTCGCCTGCAGCGAGTCGTACGAGTTCGTCGCGCAGTTGCAGAAGTAATCGATTCCCTGCGTCCAGCCGAACTTGTTGAAGAACGGACGCCGCTGGTTCCGCGGCACGCCCTGGAGGAACCCGTTCAACGAAGCCTGGTTGATGTCGAGCGCCGGGCCGTCGCCCGCGAACACGTTCCGCCCGCGATTGCCCACGTATCCCACTTCAAGGGACATCGTGTCGGAGAGCTGCCGCTGCACGATGACATTGAACGCGTCAACGGTTGGCGGACGCTGTGTCTCGGGCAGTGCGCGGGCGAAGACGCCGTCGGGCAGCGGGAAGCGCCCGCTCGACGGCACGTCGGGGAAGACGGGCGCCGACGGCCCCGATGCCAGCGTGAACACGCGGTCGAAGTCTGACGGAGCACGCAATTCCTGAACGGCGAGCACCGGCAGGTTCTGGGTCACGCTGTGGCCGAAGAGGGACCCGAAGACGCCAATGTCGTAGCTGCGTCCGAATCCGCCCCGGAGGACCGTCCGCTCGTCGAGCTGGTAGGTCGCGCCCACGCGCGGTGCCCAGTTCAGGTTGTTCTCGACGCCGCCGTTCATCGGAATCCCACCGATGCCGACGACGCGAATCTCGCCGGTGCCAAGATCGAGGAACCCGGCGTTGCCAGGCTCGTTGATGGTCTGCGGGTTGATGATGTCGAGTCGCAGCCCGTAATTCAGCGTCAACTGGCTGTTCACTCGCCAGGTGTCCTGCGCGTAGTAGAAGTGCCGCCACTGGCGCTCGCGCGCGTTCGTGTTCGGGCTGACATAGCGACGGAAGTTCGTGACGTCCCCGATGAGGAAGGTCGCGAGCCCCAGCCCCCCTGCGCCATTCAGCGACGTTCTGCTGCTCGCAAACGTCATCTCGCCGGACCGGTGCGCGTCGCTCGGCACGCGCAGGTTGTACGCGCGTCTCACGTCGATGCCGACCTTGACGCTGTGGTTGCCGGCCATCTTGGTGACGTTGCCGACCAGCTGAAACTGCTTTTCGTTCTGATCGAGCGGACAATTGCAGCGGTTCACGCCAAGTCCCGAGCCGAAATTGAACCCGCCGACAGGCCCCTGCACGAAGCCCGCGGGCAGACCCGAACTGAACGTGTCATCGAGGTTGAGGTTGGGAATGCCCGCGTCCGCCGCCGGTCGCGTGCCGTAGTCAAACGGCAGCACGTTCACCTTGTAGCGGAAGAACCCGAACCGGAAGTCGGCCAGCAGCGTGGACGACAGGGTTTGATCGATACCAAACGCAATGCTTTGATTGTTGACGTCGGACACGCCACCCAGGCTGACCAATTCCTGGCCGCCGCCGGTGCCGAAGGCAGTCGGGCCGTCGCGCAGGAAGTCACCGACGCTGTAGCGGCCGAACATATTGACCGCATCCGAGAGTCGCCCATCGACTCGTCCATTGAGCGAGTTCTCGGTGAAGGATTCGGATCCGGCGGCGACGTAGTTGTCCCGAGTGCCATTGTCGCGACCAGTCGCGTTCGGCTCCGGGATGAGCCTCACCAGCGCTCGCGCCTGCGACGAGATGCGTCCAGAGGGGATCGTGTTCCCGGGAAACTGCTGGCCGGTGACGGGATCGTAGATGTTCACGCCGTACGCGCTGAGATCCCCGTTACGCGCAGCGAGCGTGGGGACCGACAACAGCCGCGATCCACCCTGCGTCGATCGTGTGCCCTGATAGTCACCGAAGAAAAACCACCGGTTCTCGACGATCGGCCCGCCAACGGAGCCGCCAAACTGGTTGCGTCGCGTTTCCGGGATGAACCGCCCCGTCTGCGGATCGCGCTGAAACTGCGTGAACGGGTTGCGCGCCTGAAACTTGTCGTTCAGGAAGAATTCGAACGCCGTGGCGCGCAGTGCATTGGATCCCGATTTCGTCTGCACCGACACGACGCCGGCGGTGGCCTGCCCGAACTCCGCGTCATAGTTCTGCGACGTGATTTTCGTCTCGCCGATCGACTCGAGAGTCGGATTAATGACGATGATGCCGAGGATCGGGTCGCGATTCTCGGTCCCGTCCAACTGGTAACCGGTCCCGCTGAAGTGCTGCCCGTTTACCATCGTTTGCGTCGAACCCTGCGGGTTCTCGCTTGCGGCGTGCTGCCACTGGAGTTGCTGCGTGCCGGGCGTCAGCAGGATGAACTTGGTGAAGTTGCGATCCAGTACCGGCAGATCGGTAATCTGCTTGGAATCGAACCGCGTGGCGACGTCCGCACGGTCGGTCGTGAGCAGCGTGGATCCTCCCGTGACAGTGACCTGCTCGGAGATCTGCCCGACATCCAGCACGAATTCAACCGGGGTCTGCGCGTCAACTCCAACGATCACTTTCGGAACAATGGCCGTTTTGAAGCCCGACAGTTCCGCCTGCACGCTGTACTCACCAGGTAGCAGACGTTCTTTCACGAAGAGTCCCGATTCGTTCGAGACAACGGAATCGCTTGTCTTGCGGGCGAGGCTGACGATGGTGACTGTCGCGCCGGGGAGCACGGCACCTGACGAATCCTTGACGATGCCGCCGATGCTGCCGTAGACGGCCTGGGCAGCGGAAGGTGCGGGCAAGAGCGTGATGAGGAGCCCGCAGCAGATGAGGAGAACGTGCACGCGTCGCATCGTAGCCCTCCGATCCCCGACGCTCCGGTACACGTCGAAGGGGATCAACACTAGATCCGCGACTCGCTGTCGTCAAGGAGCATCGCGCGCGATTTTTTGCTGAGCTGCCGCCCCGGGTAGTTGGTGCCCGGCGCGAGACCCTACTTCGCGATCGCGCGAGTGTCTTCTTTGATCGTGATCTCCTGCGCCTTCTGACTATCGGTCAGAACTTGCGTCACACCCGAAGGCCATCGCACTTCGATCCGATCAGCCTGAGCAGCAGACCCGAGGCCAAAGTGCAGCCGAAGATCGTCATGCGAGTAGTAGCTGGACTGACTCAGGACGGCGCGCGCATATCGACGCTCCCCCACCGTCACGACCACTGTTGCGCCCACGGGCGAAGCATGTGATCCGCGCCCTTCGAGACGAATGCGCAGCCAGCCGTTCGAACCCGAGTAGTCATTGCGCAACAGCGACGGGCGCTCGTTCATGTTCATCACCAGCACGTCGAGATCTCCGTCATTGTCGTAATCCCCGAACGCTGCCCCGCGGCTCGAATGCGGCGTCGTCGCCCCTGCCCCGCTCTGCGTGGTGACGTCAGCAAAGCGGTCAGTGCCAAGATTTCGGAATACGACACGCGGCCCGCGGTAAGGGTAGTCGGATAGTTTGCGCTCGACCTCCGGATAGACGTGGCCCGTGACGTAGAGGATGTCTGGCCAGCCGTCGTTATCGAGGTCGGGCATCCCAACACCCCATTCGACGTGGCGAGTCTGGACACCAAGTCCGGCGGTCATCGCGATGTCTTCGAACAATCCCCGGCCAAGATTTCGATAGAGCGCCGGCACATCGTCGGCAAAATGTGTCTTGACCAGATCAAGCCTGCCGTCGGCGTTTGCGTCTCCAACCGCTGCGCCCATCCCAGCCTGCGGATTGCCCTGATCGTTGAAGGCGGCGCCGCTCGGGACGGCGACGTCCGTGAAGGTGCCATTGCGATTGTTGCGATAGAGGATTGCCGCGGTCGAATCGGAGGCGACGTAGAGATCCGTCCACCCGTCTTCGTCCAGATCGGCCGCGACGGCCGTCATCGGATAGCGCCCTGTGACTCGGGCGATCCCGGATGCCTCCGAAACATCCTCGAACGTGCCGTTTCCGCGGTTGCGATACATGAGGTTCGTATCGGTGGGCAATCCTTTCGGGCCGCAGTTCACCGGGATGCCCTTCCAGACGCAATTCGGACCTTGTCCCGGCTCGGGCGCCGTGGCGAGGTCGTATTTCAGGTAATTCGCCACGAACAAATCGAGATCGCCGTCGCGGTCGTAGTCGATAAAGCTGCAGCCGGATCCCCATCGAGTGGCAGCCGTGGCCAGGTCCGCCTGACGCGTCGCGTCCTCGAAGCGCGATCCTCGTTGGTTTCGATAGAGGACGTTCTGACCGAAGAAGGTCACGTAGAGGTCGATCCAGCCGTCGTTGTTGTAGTCGCCAGCGCAGACGCTCGAGGCCCAGCCGACCCGATCGAGACCGGTCCGGGCGGTGACGTCCTCGAACGTGCCGTTCTGCCGGTTGCGATACAGACGACTGCGTGGTTCCTTGCCGCGCGGCCAGCCTATCTCTCGACGGCCGTCCTTTTCGAGTCGCGTTCCACTGAGAACGAGCGCATCGAGCCACCCGTCCCGGTCGTAATCCACGAACGCAACCCCAGCACCGTTGGTTTCAATGATGAAACGCTTGCGATCGGAATCGCCGTAGATGCTCGGCTGCGTCAGCCCTGCCTGTTCCGCAACGTCGGTCAAGCGGACGGGCCAGCTTCCAGCTTCCAGCGCCCGGCTTCCCGCTTCCAGCTGCCAGCTGCCAGCTGCCAGCCGGAAACACCACGCACTGAGCGTGGCGCATGCGAGGGCCCGGCGGACACTCATTGTCCCCGCGGACCCGTCAGTCGCTCGGCGATTTCGAACTCGCGCTTCGCCTCGTCCGCGCGGCCGGTCTGTTGAAGGACCTGCGCCAGCAGATAGTGCGCGGATCGGTTGTTCGGATCGTATTGAATGGCTCGGCGGAGCATGGCTTCGGCGCGTCCTGGTTGCTCCTTTTTCACGTAGGCGCGGCCGAGAAGGATGTAAGGGGCGCTGTAATACGGGTTGAGCCAGATTGATTTCTGGAGCGCCGCAATCGCATCGTCCCACTTCGACTGGCGCACGTAGGCATCGCCAAGCTGTGACCATGCCATCGAATGGCCAGGGTTCGAGGTCAACTCCCGCTCGGTCAAGGCCACCGCTTCGGGCAATCGTCCACGAAAGAGCGCCATCTGCCCGAGCAGATAGTTCGCGTTGGGCATCCGCGGATCTTTTTCCAACGCGCGCTTCAGCTCGTGGGTCGCCTGCTCCTCCATTTCGAGACGAACCATGACCTGAGCGGTGACCAGGTGACCGGCGGCCGAGTCTTCAGCTACGCCGTAAGAGGCAGCAATCACCCGCCGCGCCTCGTTTGGCCGTTGCGTTTGGATGTATGCCTGGCCAAGCGCGTATGACAGTTCAAGGTTGTCGGGGGCCCAGCGGCGTGTCGTCTCGAGTCGCGGAATCGCATCCGCGTAGCGTCCGGTTACGAACGATGCGAGGCCGAGTATCTGCTCTGCCTCTCGACGCTCCAGCGACTCGGCCGGGAGTCGATCGACGATGGGCGAGAGCGTCTCGATGGCTTTGATCGGCTCGTCGGCGTGGTAGTACGCGACGCCGAGCAGGTGTGCGATTTGCGTCTGACCGTCACCGGACGCCCCACTCGAGAGCGCCAGTAACTTCGCCATCGCACCGCGCGCATCTCCCGCCTGAATCAGCCGACGCGCGTCTGCCAACGCGGCCGTCAGATCTGCCCCTTCGGTAAGCGTCAGAATCTGATTGGCCTGAACGCCGGTCCACACCTGTTCTTTCCCATTCGGCCAGCGCACTTCAATTCGATCGACGTTGGTTGCGCTGCCCAGCCCAAAACTTACGCGCAGATCGTTTTGTGAGTAGTAGCTGCCGCCTCCGCGCACTTGCTGGGCCTGGGTCGCACCTCCCGCTGTCACTCTCACGCGGGCTCCGATGGCGCTGCGGTTCGACTGCACGCCCACCAGTCGTAAGGTGAGCCAGTTGACCGATCCCTTAATGTCGAGGCGATACAAGTCCGGTCTGTCGTGGACGTTGTTGACGAAAATGTCCTCGTCACCGTCGTTGTCAAAATCGAAAAAGGCGGCGCCACGGCCGGCCTTCTCGATCGTCACCGGCGCACCGAGGCGTTCGGTGACGTCCTCGAACTTGCCGTCGCCGCGATTGAGATACACGACTTTGCGCTGTTTGTATCCCGCTTCCGTTTTCAATTGTTCGACTTCCGGGTAGACGTGACCGTTCACGAGAAACAAATCCAGCCAGCCGTCAAGGTCGAGATCGAGAAAGCTGACGCCCCATCCGAGCCATCGCGTGTTACGGCCCACACCACTTGCAAAGGTACGGTCCTCGCACGTCAGATTCCCGGCGTTGGCATACAGCGTGGACGTATCTCCGGCAAAGTTCGTCTTGAAGATATCCATCCGTCCGTCGCGGTTGTAGTCGCCGATGGCGACGCCCATTCCCGCTTGCGGCTTTCCGTCCTGACTGTAGGCGCACCCCGCCGTGACACCGACGTCCGTGAATGTGCCATCACGATTGTTTCGATACAACGCGCTCGGATTCGAGTCGTTCGCCACGTACAAATCCACCCACCCGTCATCGTCGAAATCCACCGTGCTGACGCCAAGGCTGTAGGTTCCACTCGCCCGCGTGATGCCGGAAGCTTCCGACACATCCGTGAACCGGCCGTTCCCAGCATTCCGGTAGAGCGTGTTCTTCCCACCCGGCAACCCTGGCGGACCGCACGCGACAGGAACGCCTTTATAGCGACACAGGCCGGACTCGGGCACCGGAGCGGTCGCGAGATCGAGATCGATGTAGTTGGCCGCGAAGAGATCGAGGCGTCCGTCGCGGTCGTAATCGAGGAATGCGCACCCGGCGCCCCACCGCTTCGACGCGACTTCGAGACCGGCGGTTCGCGTCGTCTCCTCGAACGTGCCGTCGCCACGATTTCTGAACAACCGGTTCTGTCCCCAGAACGTGACGTACAAATCTTCGTGGCCATCGTTGTCGTAATCGCCGGCGCACGCTCCCTGTCCCCAGCCTTTCAGCGCCAGTCCCGCTTTTGCCGTGACGTCCTCGAAGGTGCCATCTCGTCGATTCCTGTACAAATGGCTGGTCGGCTCCTTGCCGGGTGGGAAGCCCTCGAGTGTTGTGCCGTTTACGACGAACAGATCGAGCCACCCGTCGCCATCGTAATCAAACGCCGCGACGCCGCATCCTGTCGTCTCGAGCAGGTACTTGTTCGTTCGCTGACCGCCGTAGATCGTCGGTACAACGAAACCGGCTCGTTCACCTATTTCGGAGAAGGAGAATCTGAGCGGTGCCGTGGATCCCTGGGAGGCTGCGGCGATCGCCGCGCCGCCGAGAAAGGTACAGATCGCAAACCTGCGGAACCGCCTCACCTTTTCTTCTCCGGCCGCACGAGGTAGGGCGAAAGACGATGGGCTTCGCCGAAGTGACGGCGGGCCTCAACGGTTGCGCCAATCTGCTCGAGAACGAGCGCGAGAGCAAAATGCGCGCGCGCGTTCGTACCGTCGAGCCGGACGGCTTCGCGGAATTGCGCGATCGCGCCTGGCCGGTCGCCCTTCTTCAGCCGTTCCTGGCCGGCGCTCAGCGCGAAGGCTGACGCCTGGGCATCAGCCTTCCTCTGGCTCAAACGCTCGGCCTCGGCGCGTGCCGACTTCGAGCCGGCCTCGTCTCCCTGTTGCTGCAGTGTTTGCGCAAGACTCAAGAATGCTTCGGCCATCTCGTTGTTCATCTGCGTCGCGGTCCTGAACTCTTCGAGTGCCTCGTTGACGCGACCGAGCTGCTTGAGGACCGTGCCGCGCATGTAGTGCGCCTCTGCCGAGTCCGGCTTTCGTTTGATGGCTTCGCGGAAGAGCGCTTCGGCTTCTTCTGCCCGAGCCGATTGCCATAACACGACGCCAAGTGTGAACGGCGGGTCGGGCAACGAGGAATCGAGTTCGAGGGCACGCCGCAGCGCCGTCTCCGCTTCTTCGAATCGATCCTGCTGCTTCAATGCGACGCCGAGGTTGTAGAACGCCTCGGCATTCCGGGGCTCGTCTCTGGTCAACGCCCGAAGAATATCGACTGCGGATGCGAGGTCTCCCTGGTGCATCAGTGCCGTGGCGAGATTCAGGCGAGCCGTCGGGAATTGCGGATAGGCCGCGGCGATCCTCCGGAACACCGCCGCTGCCTTCTGTCCATCCCCCTTTGCCATCAACGCAAGTCCGAGGCTGTTCAGGGTCTCGGGCGCACCGTGGTCGAGATCCACGGCTCGCTGCAGGTGGAGGACCGCGCCATCGAAATCTCCTTCTCGCTGCAGCGCGACGCCCAGCTGAAGGTGCGCTGGCGCCAGACTGGGGTTCAGCTCCACGGCTCGCTGAAGCTGCTCAATGCCTTCACGCCGTCGATCGACCTGCACGAGCGTCAGGCCGAAGTAGTAGCGCGCCTCCGCGTGTTTCGGCCGCAGGCGAACAGCGGTCCGCAGCGGTTCGAGCGCCCCCGTCAGATCCCGCGTCCACCATCGCGTGGCGCCCAGATGGTAGTGCGCGTCAAACAGCTGCGGCTCGAGTTCCGTCGCCTTCGCAAATGCCGCGACGGCCTCCTCCACTCTCCCTAAACGTCCGAGTACGAACCCAAGCTTGTCCAGCGCAACCGCATCGCGCGGGTCGGCCTCAACGGCTCGCTGATACGCCGCCAACGCACCCGGCAAATCGTTCTTCAGCTCGAGCGTTCGTCCCAGCTCGATCGGGGACGGCGCCTGCGCAACGATGGACGCGACGATGATCGAGACCATCACTGTGGATTCTATCGAACGCGGAGATCGAGATCACGGGTCACAGGAGATCAGGAGTTCAGGAGGACCCTTACAGGAGATAAAGAGATCAGGAGCACCATTTGATTTCAAGAGAATCAGGAACTCCCGATCTCCTTATCTCTTGTCAACCCTCCTGATCTCCTGATCTCCTGTACAGCGCGATCTCGGCGGCGTCAGTACCCCACCGCGGGCGGTTCGTCTCCCAGAAACACACCGTTGCGGAACGTGTTGACGCATTTCGGATGCGTGAACACGGAGGGACCGTCTGGCACCGAGTACGTGATGTCGTCGACTCCGGCACCTCCAGGAGGATTCAGACCAGCCAAATCCCGGACGCGTTTGGCGATCTCGTGATCGGCACATGACGTATCGCCGCTGATCCCGAGACCGCCAACGATCTTCCCTGCCGCGTTGTATAGCGGCACACCGCCACCAAAGAAAATCAATCCGCCGACAATTTGATGTTTGTCGCCGCTTCCACCAGGCGGGATCAGTCTCGAAGCATCGAAGAGATTCGACTGGCCGAGACTCCACAGGGAGTGACCGGGCTGCGTGAACGTGTAGAGCCTCGCCGTGGAGAGCGCGAGATCATCCAGACTGAACGCGTTCGCGGTATAGGCCTTTGACTTGGCAATCGCCTGACTGCCGGGCCAGACTTGCGTCAGATCCGCGGTGGAGGTGGCGTAGGAGCAAATCTCGCCATCACGGTTCACGATCGCGCCCCACATGCGCTGCCCGTGGAACAACCCGCCAGCATCACCGCCTGCAGCGGGAGCCGCGTTCAGGAAACCTGTGAGCGCGTGGTCGCCGGGCAGCCCCGGGCAGCTGGTGGACCGCGTCGCCTGGGCTTCAACGGGCACCGGCAGGCGGCGCAGCAGGACGAGACCAGCCATCAGAGTGCATCCGACGAGACCAATTGATATGAGCCGCTTCATAGCACCTCCTCTTTGGGGGCGCCAATCATACGTTCAGATCGATGCGATGGTCTGGAACAGTCGCGCGATTCTGGAACACGCGACCTAACAGGAACGTCGTCAAAGGCTTACTCTACATCTCTCACTTTTGGTGTTCCAGAACGCAACGTTTCAACGCCTTTGGTAATCACATGACGGTTGCGTCAGCGGCGTAAGTTGTTCCCATCTGGCGGTTTAGACCGCGCTCACCGTTGCGGCTACGGCTCCAGTCTTGCTCAAGCATCCCGCGGATTCCCCTTTCGGAGGTGTCATGCCCAGGGTCTGGAACAAGGCTGTCTGGGGCGCGGCGGTGGCGATCTGGTTGATGGTGCCAGCGCCCGGCGCGGCCAGCGGACACGAACATCGAAAGATCGATCGGCTGCTCACGCAGCAATCGTCCAATGGTCCACGTCGTGTGATCATTCGTACGAAGTCGGGCGCCAAGGCCGTCGTGAAAGCACGTCTGCAGGGCCACGGCGACTCGATCTACGGGGATCACGAGGCGATCGACGCGCTCTCGGCGAAGATCCATGCGGACGACCTCGCATCACTCGTCGAGGATCCGGACATCGAGTCGATATCGGCAGACGCGCCCGTCTCCGCATCGCAATTCAGTCTCCTCGGCGGATCGGATGACGGGACCAGCACGCTCAACGAACTAAAGACCACACTCGGGCTGAGCGGACTGCTCTCCGGTTACAACATCACCATCGCCGTCATCGACTCAGGTCTGGCGCCTGGGATCGATTTCGACGGACGAATTCTCGGCTTCTACGACTTCAGCAACGGCAAACCCGGCATTTATGGCTACGCGTTCGACGACTACGGCCACGGCACACATGTGGCCGGGCTCATCGCGTCCAACGGCAAAACCTCGGACAAGCGCTATGCCGGGATCGCGACGCGCGCCAAGCTGCTTCCACTCAAGGTGCTCGATCGCAACGGCGCAGGATTCACCAGCGACGTCATCCGAGCCCTCGAGTTCGCGATCGCGAACAAGGATCGCTTCAACATTCGCGTCGTGAACCTGTCGCTGGGCCACCCGATTTACGAATCGGCGGCCACCGATCCCCTGGTCCAGGCAGTGGAGCGCGCGGTTCGCGCCGGACTCATCGTGGTGACCGCGGCGGGCAATTACGGCACGAACCCAACGACACGGCAGACCGGGTATGCCGGCATTGCGTCGCCGGGTAACGCACCGTCAGCAATCACGGTCGGAGCGGCCAGCACAAACGGAACCGCCGTACGTGGTGACGATCGCGTCTCGCGTTTCAGTTCGCGCGGACCGTCGTGGTACGACGGCATCGCCAAGCCGGACATCCTCGCGCCGGGCGACGGAATGATCTCGAACAGCGTGCTGAACAGCACGCTCGCGCTGACGTATCCGTCGCTTCTCGTTACCAGCGGGTCATCGAAGTATCTGCGGTTGAGTGGATCCAGCATGGCAACCGGCGTCGTGTCCGGAGTGGTCGCGCTCATGCTCGAAGCGAACCAGTACGGCGATCTGCTGCGTAGCCTCGAGTCCTGGTTCCAACGGACGCCCTATACCTCGCGGCGTCCCAGCGCGAACGCGATCAAGGCGATGCTGCAGTACACGGCGACGCCGCTGCGGGATGCGGGCGGCAACCGTTACGACTACCTGACGCAGGGCAGCGGCCTGGTCAACGGCATTGCGGCAGTCACGATGGCGGGCTTCGCCGATACGGCGAAAGCGCCCGGGGCATTCTGGCTTCCCACGACACTTCAGCCCTGGACTCGTTTTGACAATACGGACGAAGCGTGGTCGCAGACAGTTATCTGGGGCACGCGACTGGTCCAGGGCAGCAGCGTAATCGAACTGAATCAGTTCGCGTGGTCCGACAACATCGTGTGGGGTACGGGCGAACTGGACAACCTCGTCTGGGGCACGTTCAGCGGCGACAACCTCGTCTGGGGCAGCGCCCTGAGTTCCTTTGACGTCAGCTGGTTCGGCAACGCTGCTCTGGGCGACAACATCGTGTGGGGCACGGCCGACTGGGCGGACAACATCGTCTGGGGGACGTCTCTCATCGGCTTCTTCGATGGCGACAACATCGTCTGGGGAACATTCAGTACCGACAACATTGTTTGGGGGACCCTGAGCGACGACAACATCGTCTGGGGGACGAACGACAACACGGTAACGATCCTGGGATCGTCGCTCATCGGAGGTGGCCTGTGATCCGCACTGCAACTGGAATCGTCACGATGCCGGCAGCTGGTGCAACCGTGACCACGACAAACTGGCGGAACGCTCTTCCGGTCCTGCAGGCGGGCGAGCTGACCCTTCGTGAGCTTCGCCTCTCGGATGCCGCCTCGCTGTTGCAGATGCTCAGCACCGAAGAAGTGAGCCGGTTCATTTCGCCGCCGCCGACTACGGTCGCCGGGTTCGAGCGTTTCATCACGTGGGCCCAGCAAGAGCGCAATGCCGGTCGCTATATCTGCTACGGCATCGTCCCGGCTGGCTCGGAAGACGCCGTCGGGATCATCCAGGTGCGTCAACTCGGACTCTCCATGCAAGTCGTCGAGTGGGGTTTCGCGATCGGCTCGCAATTCTGGGGCAGCGGCCTGTTCCAGACGGCCGCGCGCGTCGTGCTGCAGTTCACCTTTGGCGCGCTCGGCACGACACGCGTCGAAGCGCGCTCGTCGATTCTCAACGGCCGCGGCAATGGCGCGTTACAGAAACTTGGCGCCACGCGCGAAGGCGTGCTGCGGAAATCATTCCTCCGCGACGGCGTCTATCACGATCAGGTGCTGTGGTCGATCGTCTCCGACGATTGGTGGGAGTGGATGTGTCGCGCGTCAGCGACTCGTAATTAAGCGCGTCTGCCAAAGCGGACCTTCGACACGCTCAGAGCCGTCTTGAGCAAGGTCGAAAGACGGCAGACCAGACCCTGCGAAAGTGCCGGCCCGCGGACTTGTTCCGCGGGCTTTTTTTTGTTGGGAGGACGGGAGGACGGGAGAACGGGAGGGAGAAGCGCCTGCGGCCCGAGCGAGGCGCCGGAGGGAAGCGCGGCGAAGCCGCGCCGCCGAGCGAGAGCGAGCGGGGGTGGGGCCCCGCGAGCAGTGAACAATGACGACGGCGGACAGGAATTGGGAGTTGGGAGTTGACGTTGCTATCATCGGCCCCGTGAGATACCGAACATTCGGCAGACTCGGCTGGCAGGTCTCTGAAGTTGGCTACGGCATGTGGGGAATGGCAGGGTGGACGGGAAGCGACGATGCGGAGTCGCACGCGTCGCTCGACCGATCCATCGAACTCGGGTGCAACTTCTTTGACACGGCATGGGCATACGGCGACGGACACAGCGAACGGCTCCTCGGCGAAACGCTGCGACGGCATCAAGGCAAACGCATTTACGTCGCCACGAAAATCCCGCCAAAGAATCGTCGATGGCCGGCCAAGCCGGAGTACTCGCTGGACGAGGTCTTCCCTCCCGATCACATCCGCGAGTACTGCGACAAGAGTCTGCACAACATCGGCGTCTCGACGATCGATCTACTGCAGTTTCACGTCTGGTCGGATCACTGGGCTTCTGACACTCGTTGGCAGAAAGCGGCGAACGATCTCAAACGCCAGAAGCTCGTCACCGGTATAGGCATCAGCATCAACCGCTGGCAACCTGAGAACGTGCTCCGCGCCCTCGACACCGGACTCGTCGATGCCGTGCAGGTCGTCTACAACGTCTTCGACCAGAGTCCCGAAGATCAGCTCTTCCCGTACTGCGAGGAGCACAACCTCGCGGTCATCGCCCGTGTCCCGTTTGACGAGGGCAGCCTCACGGGCACCTTGACCCCGGAGTCCCGGTGGCCGCAGGGGGATTTCCGGAATCTGTATTTCAATCCAGACAATCTTCGGCAAACGCTGGAGCGGGTCGCGAAGCTGCGCCCCGTGGTGCCGAAAGGTATGACGCTGCCCGAGCTGACGCTCCGGCACATCCTTCACCATCCGGCCGTCAGCACCGTCATACCCGGGATGCGGAAGCTCCGGCACGTGGAGGACAACATCGCCCTGAGCGATGGCCGCCCGCTGGCTGCTGACACCCTGGCAGAACTGAAGCGGCACAGATGGGGCAGAACGGTGGATATCGAATAGGTTCAGCCTGTTCAAACCCCTCTGATATACTGTCTTTTTGCCGAAAGCCCGAAGGAGTCATCCGTGAAGGAAGGTATTCACCCGAAGTATTACGAGATCGAGGCGCGGTGCGCGTGCGGGGCGACGTGGAAGACTCGCTCAACCAAGCCTGAGCTGCACCTCGAGATCTGCAACAACTGCCACCCGTTTTTCACGGGGCGGCAGAAGCTCGTCGATACGGAAGGCCGAGTCGAGCGGTTCACCAAGCGGTTTGGCGCGCAGACTTCAGAAAGCCGAAAGGCGGCGCAAAAGACCGCAAAGAAACAAACGGCAACGAAGTAGTTCTGGACCTGGACTTCACTCTCGCGCTCAGCTCCACAGGAGCTGGGCGTTTCTTTTTCTGGCGAGTTTCCGGTCGAGCCTCGCCACCCGGTGACGCAGCCCCTCGGCTCGTGACGCCGGGGCGTCCTCGTCGGTCAGCGCAAAGAGAGCCAGCTCCCGCGCAGCGTCGAGATCGCGCTCTCGATGTTCCTGGTGAATCGCGAGCGCCTCGAGCGCGAATTGCCGCAACTGTTTCATGCCGGCGCGACGTCGGCACGACGCGGATTCCGTCAGCGTCACCATTTCACGCCAGGCGACTGCGGCTTCATCAAAGCGACGATCGCGCCGGCACCGCAAGCCAAGCCTGTAAAGCGCTTCCCCTCTCACATCGACGCACGACGAAGTAGCGGCGCGGCGATAGCACGCCTCGGCGCGATCCAGGACGCGCGCGCGCTCGAGGACCCGTCCGAGCGCCAGCGCCTCGCTTTCATCACGACACGCCTGATCGCCCGCACGGGCGAGCCGCAGGGCATGACCCGTGACCACAGCGAGCGACACAAGGTCGAGACGGTTGTGCTCGAGAACCGGTTCGAGCGGCCGCGGATCGCCCGTGCGCAGGAACTGAAAGAAGCGGCCTGGAATCTCGAACCCGTGCACGTCTCCGATCCGCCTGAACCCGAGCACGTCGCGCTCGAGCGTGGTCAACCGGCATCCGCTCTCGCCGCTCCCATCGTCCGCCCCGATACGGGAACTCCAGAGACGCCTCGCCGGATGGAGCATGTCGAAATGCGGCACCTGCTGGCTGAAATCCGGCATGGGCAGGCGGTGAAACGACCACCGTGTCTCCATCACGGGAACGTCGAATGTCTTGCCGTTGTAGGTGACGATGAGATCGGTGCCGCCGAAGAATTCAGTGACTGCTGACAGCAGCGCGCGCTCGGACGCGTAACTCGTCAGAAGGAATTGTCTGACTTGAAAGGCGCCGAAGTCGAAGTAGCCGCAGCCCACGAGAAACGCCACGGTTCCTGCGCCTCCGCTCATGCCGGTGGTTTCAAGATCGATAAAAACCGTCCTGGCGGCTCGACTCGCTGCGCTTCCGCCATCGCTGAAAGCTCCGGCGGACCCGCCGTAGCCTTGGCGGAGGCTGGGCGCTCGCCACTGGGACCGCTGACGGTCGTCGAATGTCAGCGACGGATCCAACAGACGAAGATCGTCGCAATCGTCCAGCTCGCAACTGCCGATCTGGACATCTCCATGCCAACGATCCGACTCGTAGCGGCGATCGATGGCCAGGCAATTCCCGAATGTCGTCTCGAGAGGGCGCCCGCCAAGAATCTCGGCGATCCGTTGGAGGTCGATCGTCCCTTCAAAGCGCCCGGTGTCCGGCTCGTAGGTAAGCTCCCGCCGTGGAGCTGCACGAACGATGGCGCGGAGCCGTGACGAAAGCTCCATCAGAATGCCTCGAGCGGCGCATCAGGCCCGCCCGTGAGGAGTGCATCCAGAATCCGGGACGCCACCTGCTTGGCGTACGGCCCCGTGTGACCTTCGGGACCTACACAAGACGGGCACCCGGAATCGCACGGGCATCCTGCAATCAAGTCTCGCGTGCGCTCGAGCAACAATCCGTGCATCTCATAAAGCGGACGGCTGAAACCGATGCCGCCTGGATAGTTGTCGTAGATGAAGATGTTCGGCTCGAGCGCGAGGGCCTCGGGAATCCCCCCTAAACCACCGGTTCTGGTCGATCGATCCAGGCTCCCGCCATCGATAGAAAGACCGATGTCGTGACCGTCGCACATCAACAGCAACTGCGCAACGTGGCGCATCGCAAAGGCCAGACCGACCACGCCGTCACGTTTGTCGTCTGCGGCGTACGGCATGGGCGCCATCACACTGGCTGGAATCGTCAGCCAGTACGACGAGGTATGCATCTGCTGCTCTGGCAAATCGAGCTCGCCCGATCCGATGTTTTCATTGGTGTAGAACTTGATCTTCTTGAATCCCACGACGCGCGAGACGACGTGGACCTCTCCGTGCGATCGCATCGCGGCATCGCGCTCGCTGGCAAAGGTATCGAGGATGGTCACCTTCGTGAAAGTGATCGCGTTGGTGTAGTAGTCGCATTCAACGTGCCGCACGAACGCCTTCCGTCCATCGAAATCCAGGCGTTCTACCTGGAACAACTGACCTTCGACGATGTAGATCGCTTTCTCGTGAAGTGTCGAGGGGCCACTCGTGAAATCCGTCTCCCCGATGACGCGCTCACCGTGCGTCGTGTCTACGACGATGAAGTTATCGGATGAAACGGACCGCAGGCTGACGGCATCGGCTGGATACGACTCGCTCGTCCAGTTCCACTGGCCGTCGGCGTGATGCACGAAGCCTTCCTCAGCGAGGACCGATAGAACTTCCTGCACCGGTTCGTTGCCGAATTGCTCGCTGTCGGCAAACGGCAGCTCAAACGCCGCGCACTTCACGTGATCGAGCAGGATGTGCAGGTTGTCGGGGTTGATGAGCGCGTGTTCGGGGGAAGATTCGAAGAAGTACGAGGGATTCCGCACGATGAACTGATCGATGGGTGCACTGCTCGCGACCAACACGGCGGCCGACCGGGTGGTTCGCCGGCCTGCACGGCCCGCTCGCTGCCAGGTCGCGGCAATCGTTCCTGGGTAGCCTGCGATGATCGACACATCCAGTGCGCCGATGTCGATGCCGAGCTCCAGCGCGTTGGTCGAAACAACCGCTCGAACCTGGCCCTCGCGCAGTCCGCGTTCGATCTCGCGACGGCGATTTGGCAGATACCCACCGCGATAACCGCGAATCACGTCAGCAGCTCCCGGCGGGCCTTGAAACGCATCCTTGAGATAGGTCGTCAGAATCTCGACCGCCAGCCGACTCTGCGCGAACAGAATCAGCTGGAGGTTGTGCTTGA
Organism: Vicinamibacterales bacterium; assembly: GCA_049642465.1. Taxonomy (GTDB): domain Bacteria; phylum Acidobacteriota; class Vicinamibacteria; order Vicinamibacterales; family 2-12-FULL-66-21; genus CAWDPQ01. The sequence continues at coordinate 12,365 of JBAROV010000137.1, read as the reverse complement.
GGAATTCAAGCGCGATGCGGCGAGCTTCGGACAGATACGAACGGCGAATTCCCAACTGCGCGTTCAGGACCGGCGGATTCACGAACAAGAAGAATTTCTCACCACTGGGCGCGCCGCTTTTTTCAACCAGCTCGAAAGGACGCTCCGTCAGTCCTTCGGCGAGGTCCTTTGGGTTCGCGATCGTCGCGGACGAGCAGACGAAAGTGGGATTCGATCCGTAGTGCCGGCACACGCGGTGCAGACGCCGGATGATGTTAGCGAGATGGCTGCCAAAGACTCCGCGATAGGCGTGCAACTCGTCGATGATCACGAAGCGCAGGTTTTCGAACAGCTTCGCCCATCGCGGGTGGTGCGGAAGAATGCCCGAGTGCACCATGTCGGGGTTGCTGAGGACGACGTGGGCCTTGCCCCGAATGGCGCGGCGGGCGTCGGCCGGAGTGTCGCCATCGTAGGTGAAGACGCCAATCTCCGCCTCCGTGCCGCGAGTCACCAGCTCCGATAAGGCGTGCAGCTCTGCGAGCTGATCCTGTGCGAGCGCTTTCGTCGGGAACAGATACAGCGCTCGTGTGGACGGATCCTGAAGAATTGCGTTGAGGACCGGCCCGTTGTAACAGAGGGTCTTGCCAGACGCCGTCGGCGTAACGGTGACGACGTTCCGCCCGGCAAGAATGTGCGCGAACGCCTCGGCCTGGTGCGTGTAAAGCTGTTCGATTCCGCGCGCTGCCAATGCTCCACGCAGGCGTTCATCGGTTCCGGGGGGATAAGGGACGACGGATGCCGTAGCCGCCGGCAAACGATGAACCGCGGTGACGATGGGGTCCGAGATGACACCAAGCGGCGCCGGAGCCGCATTCAGCCGCTCCAGCGCTTGTTGCAGCAGCCGGTCCTTGTCGCCGGACACAACCGGGAACGTGGCGGAGAGCGAACGGGACGTCATGGGAAGCCGTTGCTGTTCTTGGAATTAGCGCCGGTGCCAGCAGCACAGCGCGGCGATGATGGTAGCAGGGTGGCACACGGCGATCAATAGGCGAAACCGCCTCCGCCGTTCTTCGCTGACCCTCGGGTTAAATGGGCTTCGTGGTCGTCGGGCCTTCGTGCTCTTCGTGAGTGCCGGAGGCAAGCCGGGGCCCTCGTGCGTTCTGTAAGGGGGCGAGCGCTACTTTTCCGGCAATCCCACTCAGGGCCAGTACCCCAATCAGATTCGGGAAAATCTGGAGCGCATTCATCAGGTCTCCCCACGCCCAGACGAGGTTCACCTTGGCGACGGCGCCAAACGGGATCAGCAAACAGTAGATCCACCGGTAAGGTACGACGACGCGGCGGCCCAACCAGTACTCGAGGAACTGCTCCCCGTAAAACGCCCATCCAATCAGCGTGGTGTAGCCGAAGAGAAAGACACAAAAGGCGACAATGTAGCCGCCAACCCCCGGCATCGCGGCGTTGAAGGCCAGCGCGACGGCGGCCGTACTCGTTTGTCCGGAAGTCCACGCGCCGGTCAACAGCACGGTCAACGCCGTCAGCGTGCACGTGCCGAACGAAACGATGAACACCTCCATGACCGCGTTCAGTCCCTGCTGGACGGGAGTGCTGCTGCGCGCGGTGCCGTAGGCCACCGCCGCAGTTCCATAGCCTGCCTCGTTCGCATACAGGCCGCGCGCCAGTCCATAGCGCATGGCGGTAAAGATCCCGAAGCCCAGTGCGGACTGCACCGTGAACGCTTCACGGAAGACCATGGCGAGCACAGCGGGAATCCTCGTGGCGAAACTGATGATGACGATGAGAGAGCCGGCGAGAAACAAACCCACTTTCAACGGGGTGAGCTTCTCCGCCGCACGGCCGATCGACTTGATGCCGCCAATGATGACGAGCCACGTGAGTATCGCCACCACGACGCCTGAAATCCACAGCGGCACTCCCACCTGCGTGTTCCACACCAGCGCTATCGAATTGGTCTGCGTAAACGGCGTCGTCGTCAACGCCGCGATGCCGGCAACGACGGCGTAGGCGAGCGCAAGCGCTGGCGACCGCAGGCCATCGCGCAAGTAGAACATCGGACCGGACTGCAGATGTTCGCCGTGGACCTGACGGAACGTCAGGCCGAGGACTGCTTCGCTGAACTTGATCGCCGTGGCGAAGAGGCCGTAGCACCAGATCCAGAACAGCGTCCCGGGGCCACCGGAAACGACCCCGACGGCCACGCCAGCGATGTTGCCGGTTCCGATCGTTGCCGCAAGGGCGGTCATGAACGCCTGAAATGGCGTCAGTGCACCGGCAGTGGCACTCGAGCCGCGGCTGAAGAACGCGCGCAGCGCGTCGGCAAACCTGCGGAATTGCACGCCGCGGAGTCGAATGGTGAGAAAGAGGCCCGTTCCAAAGAGAACGATGACCAGGACCGGAACGAAGAGCACGTCGGCAGTGGATTGAATCAGGTCAGCGATCTGTGTGAGCACGCTCGCTCCTGGCCACTAGATATTCGACCGACTCTGACCGCCATCCACGACGATCGAGGCGCCGCTCACCCAACTCGCACGAGGCGACGCGAGGAACGCCACGACCGCGCCGACTTCGTCCGGCCGGCCGAACCGGCCGAAGGGCAGCTCACGGGTGATGAATGCCGCGATCCCATCCGGGTCGGCCTGCTGCCGCTTGTGCCACGAGCCACCAGGAAACAGGATCGAACCGGGCGCGATGCTGTTCACGCGAATGTTCAACGGTGCGAGCTGGTGCGCGAGCGATTTCGCGAGGCTGATTTCGGCGGCTTTGACGGCATTGTAGGTCATGCGGCCGCCCGCCTCGCGTCCGTAGATCGATGCGATCATCAGAATCGCGCCGCCGCCTGCTTGTCGCAGGTGCGGGACCGCGGCGCGCGAGGCGCGAATCGCGGGAAACAGCGTTTCATCGAACGCGGCCTGCCATTCGACGTCGGATGTATCGAGGATGCCCGCGCCAGCGGCCCGCCCCACGTTGTTGACGAGCACGTCAAGGCGACCGAACGTTTCAATCGTCCGAGCGATCACCAGCTCCACGCCGGCCTGGGTGGAAACGTCGGCCTGGACCGCCAGCACCATGTTGGGCTTGCGCGCGGCCGCGTCAACTTCAATGGCTGCTTCAGCAAGTCGTTCGCTGCCGCGCGCGCAAATGCAGACGCGGCAACCTTCGGCAACCAGCGCGCGTGCGCTCGCGAGCCCGAGCCCGCGGCTGGACCCGGTGACGATGGCCACTTTATCGGCGAGCGCTAGATCCATACAGCAGCTGCGTGCGTCAAAAACTCCGGCCTCCGGTCAGATCGTTGAGACGCCAGTCGAACGCATGATACGTGACGCGAAACGTGTTTTTCTGCACGAATTCGCGTTCGAGCGGCAGCAGGTGCGGTTGGATGAAGGCGACGAGCGCGCGCTCGATCGCCGATCGCTGCGCGAACGGTCCGTCGGCTCCCTTGTCATACGCCGCCACGAACTCCGCTTCGTGCCAGCTGACAATGGGTGTGACGGTGAGCTGGTTGGCCGCCCGGTCGATGGTCAGCATGGCGCGTTCGCTGACGAATTCCGCCTGCACGGCGTTCAGTTGTGCCGACAGCCGCGAGCCGGTATACGCCTCGCTTCGCAAGCGACCACTCCCCACGGCGCCGCGCCCAAGCGCGAGGTACGCGCGCGGCTCTTTGAGCGCGGGCAGGATGGTCTTTTCTATTTCATCGAGCGTCACAGAACGGCCAGCCGCGCGGTGTTTCGTGCGCTCGAACGCTCCAGGAATCTGTCGAAGGCTGGCTGCCGGATACGCCGGCGCCTTGCCGCGAATCGGGTAATGGTCGATGACCGCCTGGAGCACGAATGCGTTGTAGGCGTTGATCCAGAAGGCAACCTGCTCGTCGCGCGACCAACCGCCGTAGGTCGCCGCCGGCACGTCGAGCGACGCCACGTAACGGTCCAGACGACCGCGCTCGCTCTTGAGCGCGCGGTAATAGACCAAACCATCTCGGACCTGAAGGTCGAGAATCTGATCGAGCGGCTGATGGATCGTTTCGCCGGACGACTGGTCTGCGGGCACGCCCGCAGGCAGAAGGAGACTCAACAGCACGAGGAGAGAAATGATCCGCATTCGGTGAATCATATTCGCGTCTTTCGCTTGTCAGTCGCGAGTCGCGTCGGGCTACAAGTTCGCGGTCAGGAAATTACCCAGCGCTTCCGAGAAGTCATCCGGAACCTCCAGGTTCGACAAATGGCCCGCGGCAGAGAGGACGACCAGCTGTGATCGCGGCATGACGCGATGCATCGCCTCGCTTTCGCTCACCGGGATGATGTCGTCTTCGTCGCTGGTAATCACAAGAGCTGGCACGGCGGTGCGCTCGAGCGTCGGCAAGGAATCCGGCCGGTCTCTGATTGCATGAATGGCTGCCTCGATTCCTTCGGCAGAGTTGGCCTCAATCAGGCGGCGAACCAGAGGCTCGAGATACGGACGGGCGCGTTGCGATGTCGCGCCCAGGAGCTTCGGCATCATCTGGTCGGCAACGGCCGGCGCTCCCTTGTGCCGCACGAGTTCAATCATCTGCTCGCGTGCCGCCCGCCCTTCAGGGGTGTCGAGACTGGCCTTCGTGTTCGCCAGCACGATGCTCGTGAATCGGTCTGGCGCCAGGCGATACAACGCCATCGTCACGTATCCGCCCATTGATAAGCCGCCGATGACCGCACGATCGATCTCCAGCGCGTCCATGAAGGCGCTCACGTCCGCCGCCATATCGTCCATCGTCAGCGAAGTAGGCGGGAGTGAGCCTCGGCCGAAGCCGCGGAGGTCCGGTGCAAGGAACTGCCAGCCGCGCGGGACGCGGTCGAGCTGCGGACGCCAAAGATCAGCTGACAAGGGGAAGGCATGAAGAAGGACCAGCGGCCAGCCCGAGCCCGCGCGCAAGTAGCGCAGCCGACGTCCGGCCGCCTCAACATGCGCTTCGCGCAGCATGCGACGATCATAGATCGACCATTGAACTGGGAACTGGGGACTAACTCAGATAAATCGAGTCAGCGTGACATCGAGCGTCCGTCCCGAGCGAACGCCACGCTGCCACTGCACCAGAATGGGACTCTGGTAGGTGCCTTCGACGATTGCACCCTGCCCGGGTACTGCGCGATCGGACACGAGCAGGCTGACCGAACGCTTCATGCGCAGGAAGCGCGAAGCGGGCATCGCAATCGCCTGTGACAGCACGCTCTCCACCATCGACTGGCGAAGACCGAGCGCGTCAAGAAAACGGTTGAAGACACGCACGAGATCGTACTTGGCGTAGTCAAGCGTCTTGGCCGGGATCGCCCGCGGATTGCCGAGCATGTGGCCCGCCTTTTCGGCCATGAAGCGGAGCGGGTCGCTGAGAATCTCTCGCAGATCGTGACGCATCAGCAGCGTTTCGTATTCGTTGACCGTCAGACCCGCATGACGCTCGCCGGGAGCCAGCGTCAGCCTGATGCGTCCCTTGGCGACGCCGTGCGCTGATACCAGCGCGGCGCACTGTTCGTAGAAGCCAAGTTGAGGATCTTTGAGATTCACTGAATCGACGGCGTGATCCGAAACCGGGACCGTCATACGCGCCTGAGCCACAGGTTCTTCGTTCGAGTAGCCGAGCACCGTCGTCGAACGCCGGCGTGGATTGCCCGCATAGACCCCATCGAGATCGACAAAGCACACCGGTTCGCCTGGGCGGTTCTTGTAAGTCACGCAGCTGCGCAACGCGCCGGCCATGATTGCCAGGTGCGAGTCCGCGTTCATCGGCTCGACCGGTTTCTGCGCGTCGGTCAGCTCGATGCGCCGATCCAGCTTGTCGTGCTCGTACCCTGCGCCCTCCGGAAAGATCGTCCTGAAGAGATCGATGTACGGCATGACGCCCGTGCGCTGCCTCCACAGCCGCGATGCGACGCTCTGGTCCAGATAGCCGGCGGTGGTGTGGAAAGAACAGCACAGCGCGCGCGGGTATGGGTCGAGGGCGTCGCCGTGTCGCGCGGCCATCACGCCCCGCACGTCGATGACATCGACTCGGGCGCGTGGCGTGAGCTCGAGTGTGAACTCGCGAGGAGTAGCTGACAACCGACTTTCAGAATAGCATGGACTAGCTTTGCGATGCAAAGTCACCGCTCCTGGGTCGCCTGTTTCTTGCCGGTAAACGTCCCTTCGGCAAGGTCTCCAAACGTCACGCGCCCGCTGAGCGCGTTCTGCTCAACCGTCCCGGTGTAGGTAATGGTCACAGGATTTCCCTCGGCACTGACCGTCACGGTAAAGGTGAAGGACTTGTCTTTCACCTCGCCGGTGAGCGACGATTCTCCGAACATCCCTACATATCGGCCGCTGAGCTTCTGACCTTCCTGTTTGAAGGTGACGGTAGGGGTCCCAGTACCGGCATCGGTCTTCACTTCCAGCGCCCAGGTTCCCGTCAGGTCAGTTGCGGCTGTCGTAGCGGCCGAGCCCGACGGCGCGGCGCCACGCGCGGCGTTCCACTCGGCCTGTCCACGGTCCCCAAGGTCGGCGGTTCCCTTCATCGAATCGCCGTCCTGGCGTCCACGCAGTGTGACATTGACTGTACCGTTCTGAGTCGGAACGGAAAAAGACATGAGGACATCCGGGCCCTTTTGCGAGCCGGAGACAGGAATCGAGTCCCCCTGCGGGCGAGCCACCGTTCCGGCCAGCTTCTCGCCGTCCTTCTTCAAAACAAGAACCGCCTGATTCTGGCCGTCCGGGCGAATGACGGTGAGGTCCCATCGACCGGTTGCGTCCTGGGCGAGGGCCGGAGCGGCGAGGGCGAGCGCACACCAAATCATGACAAGCCGTTTCATGATCCCCTCTCTTGGATAGGCTCAACAGAGCACACGTATGACGTCGGAGCGCGTGATGATGAACGTCTTATCGGTCTTAAAGTCTCTCACCAATACGGCGGGATTCAACGACGTAATCATCGTCGAGAGCAGCTCCACCGGCGTGGAGATATCGACGAACGGGAAGGCCGGCTGCATGATCGATTCGACCGGCTGTGACTTGATATCGGGATTTCGAACCAGTTCGGCGAAGAGGTGCGCCTCGTTGAGCGATCCCACGAGACGCTTGTCGTGAGTGATCGACAGTTGCGAAAAATCGTGCTCGCTCATCAGGCGGACCGCGGTCTCGACTGTCTGGGTACCTTCAATGGCCAATAACTCGCCGGAGAGGCCCGACGCCACCATGTCGCGGGCCGTCATGCCGGTTTTTTCGAGGAAGCCCTTCTCGAGCATCCAGTCGTCGTTGAACATCTTGCCCAGATATCTGGACCCGTGGTCGTGAAAAATGACGACGATGACGTCGCTCTCAACGAAACGGTCCTTCAGCTGCAGCAGGCCAGCCATGGCCGAGCCTGCCGAATTGCCGGCAAAGATTCCTTCCTCGCGGGCAATGCGTCGGGTCATCAGCGCGGCGTCTTTGTCTGTGACCTTTTCGAAATGATCGATGACGTTGAAATCGACGTTCTTCGGGAGAAAGTCTTCGCCGATGCCTTCGGTGATGTAGGGGTAAATCTCGTTCTTGTCGAAGACGCCCGTCTCCTTGTACTTCTTGAACACGGAGCCGTAGGTGTCAATTCCCCAAACCTTGATCTTCGGGTTGCGCTCCTTCAAGTACCGTCCGACGCCGCTGATCGTGCCGCCGGTTCCGACCCCGACGACGAGGTGCGTTACCCGGCCGTCGGTTTGCTCCCAGATCTCCGGTCCGGTCTGCTCGTAGTGCGCCGCCGTGTTGGACAGGTTGTCGTACTGATTCGCCTTCCATGAGTGTGGAATCTCGCGCTCGAGCCGCGACGATACCGAGTAGTAAGACCGCGGGTCCTCGGGATCGACGTTGGTCGGGCAGACGATCACCTCCGCACCGAACGCCTTCAAGGCGTCAATCTTTTCCTTCGACTGCTTGTCGGTGGTCGTAAAAATGCACTTGTACCCTTTCACGACCGCGACGATGGCGAGACCCATTCCGGTGTTGCCGGAAGTCCCCTCGATGATGGTGCCCCCCGGCTTGAGGAGCCCCTGCCGTTCGGCGTCCTCCACCATCTTGACGGCCATGCGGTCCTTGATCGAATTGCCGGGGTTGAACGTTTCGAGTTTTGCCAGCACCGTCGCACCGATCACGCCGCGCGTGATGGCGTGAATCCGTACTAACGGCGTCCGGCCAATAGTGTCGAGGATGGTCGTCGCGATCGGGGGTACCACAATCGTCAATTATGGCCCACTGCGCCTGTCGACGTCCTGACGCAGCATCCCGACACGAGCCGACGACATTTCACGACGAGCACGACGTCACGACGAGCACGACGACACGACGACACGACGACCACGAAGAAAAATTACAGGAGACAAGGAGACCAGGAGGTGATGACGTACTGGTGTCGGTGCCGCGCTTCGCGCGGTGGCCGGGCGATAAATCTGGAAAACAAACAGCGGTTAAGTTCAGCGCTGCTTGTTTTCCAGATTTCTCGCCCGGTCGACGCCGGCCGAAGGCCGGCGCACCGACACCAGCATGTCATCTCCTGAACTCTTGAACTCCTGTAGTTCTTTTTGTCTTCGTGAGCTTCGTAGCTTCGTGCTCTTCGTGTCTGCCGTCGTGTCGTCGTGACGTCGTGTCGTCGTGATTGCAGCCGTCAGCCCGTGCAGGCGTGACAGCGGCACGTCGCACCCGGCGTTACCACAATCCCACGCGCCCCTTAACCGAATCAATCAATTTGACCGGATCGAAACCCACTCCCTGCTTGAACACCGTCTCGACCTTTCGAACATCTCCTATGTTCCGCGAGGGATCACCGTTGAGGACGACGAGATCGGCCTGCTTGCCGAAGGCGATCGTGCCGATGCGCGCATCGCGGTTGAGGTAGCGCGCACCGTTGTATGTGGCAATTGAGATCGCTTCGACAGGTGAAAAGCCCGCTTCGACGAGCAACTCGATCTGGCGCTGATTTGAAAAGCCGGGGACGACACCGCCGGCGCCGGTGGGATCGGTGCCCGCCGTCAGCAACCCGCCGGCACGAGCGAAGGCACGTTCGAGCGCCATCGCCTTCGGGAGCAACTTGATGTAGTTCGACTGCTTGTTCTGCGATACTCGCGCGTAGGTCTCCTCGAACTGTTGCTTGAGTGGCGCCACCAGCACCTCGAGCCCTGGCGGCAATGGACGTCCGGGCGTGAATGTTTCGAACACGGTCAATGTGGACGTCAGCGCGACGTGGCGATCGACGAGCTTCTTCACCAGTGCCTTGAAAGGCTCACTATTCTCGTCGAGCGACGCGATCGTCTCTTGACCTCGCCTCTGACCCAGGCACTCGTCGGGCTTCTTGTCGCCGACGAAGTCGGTGGCCGCGAGGAACCCGTGCTCCAGATTGTCGATGCCCAGATCCGCGGCTTCCGCGTAGGTCACCGAACACAGATGGCCGGTGATCTTCAGCCCGCGCGCGTGCGCGGCCCGAATGGCCGCGCCCAGTTCCGCCTTGGTGATGTTCATGTACGCCTTGAACGACGTCGCGCCAGCGTCGGCCCAGTACTCGACGTGGCGGACAGCTTCGGCAGCATCGCGCAGCGCATGCATTTGCAGGAAGCTGTTGGGACCGTTCAGATACGGTGCGGTCGCATCGATCGAGGGTCCGGGCAACTGTCCCTCGTCGATCAGCCGCTTCAACTTCAGGTCCATGAACCCATTCACATTCCCGCCCGTCCTCATCGTCGTCACGCCGCCGGCAAGGTAGAGGCGGCTGAAGCTCTGCCCGAGTTGCCCGTACACTTGCGGACCATTCGGGTAGTAGAGATGCTCGTGCATCATGACGATGCCGGGAATGACCGTCTTACCGGTGAGATCGATAACGGTTGTGCCTTCGGGTGGTGTGATGCGGTCGGTGTCCCCGAATGCGGCGATGTTGCGTCCCTTGATAATGACCGTCTGCCGGTCGCGCGGAGGCGCGCCGGTACCGTCAATCACACGAGCGTTCGTGAGCGCCACGATGGGCGCATCCACCTTGACGAAGTTCAACACCGCGTTGCTCAGAGTGGGATTGCTCGCGCTCGACTGACGCGCAGGCGGTGCTTGAGCGCCGGTGCCTGAAATGGAGATCCCGGCCGCGGCCAAGGCGGCGATGAAGCGTCCGGTCGCCCCGATCGCGAGAAACGCGATTCCTATGGCCAGAAACGGTGCGCCGCGTTTGATGTCTGCCATCGGTCGTCCTGTCGCGGATTACCGCGGGATTATAAGATTGAGAGGTTTTGTCGTCGAGCGGCTCGGGGCGGTCGGCTCGTTCGGCCCCCCGCCTGCGGCTCCGGAGGTTTGTCATGCATCGTTCAGCCCGGCCCCTGGCTTGGTTCTTCATTCTCACCGGCTTCGTGCTCGCTGCCGTGGTGACGCACGCTCAGGACACGGCGAACAAACGGCCGATGACCTTCCTCGACATGCAGCAAATGCGGCAGGTTTCGTCGCCGTCACCCAGCCCCGACGGCCGCTTGCTGTTGTACGCGCTGTCGGTGCCGGACTGGAAGGAAGGGAAAAAGCAGACCGATATCTACCTGGTCTCGCTGCAGCAGGGTGTGGCGTCAACCAGGCAGATGACGTTCACTCGCGAGAAGAACGAGTCGTCGCCAGAGTGGTGCCGGGACGCGAGCTGCTTCGCGTTCCTGTCGAATCGCGAAGCGCCGGAAAGCGCCGCCAGTCGGAACCAGCTGTACCTGATGCGACCCGATGGCGGTGAAGCGCAGCGCCTCACCAACGAAAAAGAGGGCGTCTCTGATTTCGCCTTCAGCCGCGACGGCCGCTGGCTCGTCTACCGTGCCGGAAAGACTGGAGAAGAACAACTCTATCGCCTGGCGGTACGCGAGATTCAGTCGGCGACGGCCGACAAGCTCACCACCCATCCAACGGGGATTGGCACGTGGCAGTGGGCGCCGGACAGCGCGAGGATCTATTTCACCTCACCGGACAGCGTCGACCCGGACGAAAAGCTGCGGCGCGAAAAGAAGTTCACGGTCAACATCCGCAATCCCGAAACACCTCGCGCCAGTCTCTGGACGCTGGACGTTGACGGCCTCAAAACAAAGCGACTGACCGAGGACGCTTCCTACTCCGTCGCAGACGTCAGCATCTCGCGCGACGGCAAGTGGATTGGCCTTCGCGGGCAGTCTGCCGATCGCTACAAACGCAACATCACGTCAGACAACCTGTACAGCGATCTGTATCTGCTGAACACGTCGAGCGGAAAGATTGAGCGCCTGACCAAGAACGACGAGGTCGGCGAAAGCACGCTCAGTTTCTCTCCAGATGGACGCTGGGTCGCCTTCTCGGGGCCCGATGACCTCGAGCGGTACAGCATGACCAATGGGCGTGTGTACATCCGAGCGATCGAAGATACGGGCAGGCCGTTTCGCAAGCTGGGTGGCTCCTTCGATGGCGACGTCTCGGTTGGCTTCTGGTCGAAGGACGGAAGCACTATCTACTTCAACGAGGGCGTGCGCGCCACCAATCAGCTCCTCGCGTTGGAGGTGCGGCAAAACGCCGTCCGCCAGCTCACCAACGCGAAGGCGACACTCTCGGTTACCCGTGATGACGACAGCGGGGTGATTCTCATCAACTATTCCGATGCGTCGACGCCGCCGACCATCTACACGGCGAAATCCGTCGAGGACATTCCTGCGCGTACCTCGTGGACCCAGCTCACGGACGTCAATCCCCAGGTGCGTTCGCTCGCGCTCGGCGAACAGGAAGAGATCACCTGGCGATCCAAGGACGGGACAATGGTGGGTGGCGTGCTAATCAAGCCGGTCGGCTATCGCACGGGTGAACGGTACCCGCTCATCGTGGCAATCCATGGCGGGCCAGCCTCGGCGGACCTCCTGAATTTCAACGGCGGGTATGGATCACAGGTCTACGCAGGGGCCGGCTACGTCGTGCTGCGCCCGAATTATCGTGGCTCGACGAACTACGGCCAGAAACACCGCAACGATATTGTTGGCAACTACTTCGCGCCGGGTTACGACGACATCATGTCCGGTGTGGATTACCTCGTCGCTCAGGGGATCGTCGATCCCAATCGGATGGGCGTGCTCGGCTGGAGTGCGGGCGGACACTGGTCGAACTGGATTCTCGTCCAGACCAATCGCTTCAAGGCGATTAGCTCCGGCGCCGGCACGTCGAACTGGATCTCGATGTACGCCCAGAGCGATGTCCAGCGGAATCGCCAGTTCTATCTCGGTAACAAGTTGCCTTACGACGACTTCGATGCGTACTGGATGCAATCGCCGTTGAAGTACATCAAGAATGCGAAAACGCCAACGATGATTCACGTCGTTGAAGGCGATCCTCGCGTGCCCAGTCCGCAGTCGGTCGAGCTCCACATGGCGCTCAAG
>JBAROV010000130.1:0-3423 GCA_049642465.1 Vicinamibacterales bacterium | reverse complement strand
GCCGACGCTCAACATCAGCGGCGTCACGAACCCGGTGGTGCAGATTGTGGACGAACGGAACGGCGAGATCGTCTACACGCTGCGGATTGCTGGCCAGCGCTGGCGCCCGCACGTGTTCGCGCCTGGCACGTACACGGTTCGGGTGAGTGATCCGGACAGCGGGCGCGAACAGATCGTTGAGGGTCTTGTCGCTGGAGCGGAGGCAGGTGACAAGCTCGAAGTTTGTCTCGCGTCAACGCGGCCGGCGCACCCGCCGAGTCTGACCCCACGACGGGCGCAGACCGGATACACTGACAGGTGACCAGCGACGAGCGACGGACGAGCGTCAGACGGACTCACGACTGACGACCAGCAACTGACAATCGAAAGAGTGTGGATTGGAGAATCCCATGCCAGATCAGACCGACGCGCAAAACACGCCACAGCCAGGAGTCTCCGACTCGGGCACCACCGCCAGCGATGCTCCCGTCTCCGCCATCGAAAGAAACCTCATGAACGTCGCCGAGGAGCTGGGGACGTGGTTAGGAACAGCCGAGCGAAAGACGACGGACTTCCTCGCCCAGCAGAACATTAAAGAGCATCTCGTCAAGATCAGAGATACGGCCTCGCGGCTGCTTGCCCAGGTCGAAAAGGGGCGCGAGCGTTCGCGTTGACCACGGCGCGGCGCGACGTGCAACCCGAGACCTTTGACGTCGTGGTCGTCGGCTCCGGCGCGTCGGGGGGCACGCTCGCGTCCCATCTGGCGCGCCGCGGCGTCAAAGTCGCCCTCGTCGAGGGCGGCCCGCGCGTCAACACGCGCACCGACTTCAACACCCACGCCCTCCCCTTCGACTTCCCCACCCGCCAGATTCCAACGATGAGGCCGGGAAAGGAGGGATTCGACTCGGAGCGCAGCCGCGGCGTGGGCGGCAAGACGATGTTGTGGAATGCCGTGGCGTTGCGTTTCAGTCAGCGGGACTTCAAGGGACGCACGCACGACGGCGCCGGCGAGGACTGGCCGATCGACTACCAGGACATCGCGCCGTATTACGAGACGATCGAGCGCGAGGTGGGACTGTGCGGCAATCTCGACGGCCTCGAGGATCTGCCGGACGGCGCATTCCTGCCGCCGGTGCCGATGAAGTGCAGCGATGAGATTCTGCGGCGCGCGGCGGAATCGCTCGGCGCGAGATTGATCCACGTCCGCAAGGCCACGCTCAGCGTGCCATTGAATACGCGACCGGCGTGTCACTTCTGCGGCAACTGCATGGCAGGATGCGATGTCGTCGCGAAGTACAACTCGGCCGACGTCCACATCACTCCGGCGGAGAAGAGCGGACGCGTCACGGTCTTCCATGACTGCATCGTCCGCGAGGTGCTCGTGTCGGACGAGAACCGCGCAGCGGGCGTGCGCTATCTGCACCGGGTGCACAAGAAAGAAGGCGACGTCTTGGGACGCGCGGTGGTCGTGGCGTGCGCGTGCGTGCAGAGCATCGCCCTGCTGATGATGTCCAAGTCTCGGCGCTACCCAACCGGACTGGCGAACTCGAGCGGGCAGCTTGGGCGTCACTTTATCCCGCACTTCACTGGCGGCATCGAGTGCATCCTCGAGGGTCTCCGCGGAAAGCCGGCAACCAACGACGAGGGATTCCTCGATCATGCGTATCTCCCGTCGTTCATGCACGAGAAGAAGCGCGACTACGCGCGAAGTTTCGGCGCGCAGGTGAACTACCAGAACCGACGATTTGCCGGGTGGGCGAAGACCCTGGGAGGGTTCGGACGCGCATACAAGGCAGCGGTCAAAGCTGCCTATCCGGGGTTCATCCAGTTCACGCCGTACGGCGAGATGATTCCCAACGCGCAGTCGTACGTCGATCTCGATCCTGAACGGACCGACAAGTTCGGCCTGCCACTCGCGCGTCGGCATCTGCGATGGGGGCGGAACGAAGAAGCGCTGTTCAACGACATGGTGCGCTGGAGTCTCGCGATCCTCGACAGGGCGGGCGCCGAGATTCTTTCGGTGCCCGACGGCCCGGCGCCGAACCACGAACTGGGTGGCTGCCGGATGGGTCGGGACCCGCGCTCGTCTGTCGTCAACGCCGACTGCCGTACGCACGACGTGACGAACCTCTACGTGGTCGATGGCAGCGTGTTCCCGTCGGCGTCGGAGAAGAACCCGACGCACACCATCATGGCGCTCGCCGCGCGCACCGCCGAGCACATTGCCGAACGGATGAAGCGAGGTGAGCTGTGAGCGAGACGCGGCGACAGGCTCTCAAGATGCTCGGCGCGATTGGCGTCACGTGCGCATTTCCGTTCGAGGGCGATGAGCTGTACGGCCAGCACGTCCACGTCACGCTCGCGCAGGCGCCTGCGAGCGGACCGTACGTGCCGACGTTCTTCACCCCGACCGAGTACGTGACGCTGTCGCGTGTGACCGATACGATCATTCCTGCCACAGATACGCCTGGTGCGTCGGTCGCAGGCGTACCCGAATACATCGATCGCGTCGTCTCGCTGAACAAGGAACATCAGCCGCTGATTCGCGCCGGACTCGCGTGGCTGGAACGGCAGTCGAAGACCCGCTTCTCGCGGGACTTCCAGGCGCTCGGTGAGACGGAGCACCTGGCCATTCTGCAGCCGTTGAGCGACGAGATCGATCGCCAGCGCGGGGAGGCAGTTCGGAGGCGTTTCCGCAGCGAAACTGGCGGCAAGAGGGTCTACTACGTCGCGCTCACCGACAAGGATGTCGCCACGCCGCCTGCGGCCAGCGCGCGACCGCCGGACGACATCGACTTGCCCGTTCGGTTCTTTCGACTCGTCAAGAACCTGACGGCGGATGGCTACTACACCTCGCGCGTGGGTTTACTCGAGGAACTTGGCTATTCCGGCAACAGAGCCCTCGCGCAGTTTCCGTCGTGCACCGTGCCCGAGCACTGACGGAGCCACGACGGCCGCCGCCCTTTGCGTTGGCCGGCCGTCAAACCCGGGGCGCAAAGACCATATCGTGAATGTGGCGAATGATCCGGCTCGGCGCCATCGTGCCAAACAGTCGATTGTGGACATGACCCTCAGGCAGACTGCCCGGCCCCGCCCATCCACTGACCCCCGCTGTCGGATGCCTATGCGTCACGTTGACGTGAAGGTGCCGGTCGTCAGCGATCTCGAACAACACGACCTGGCAGTCGTTGACGAATGGACGCTCTGACTCGAAAAGCCGGATGGCTGTCTCTATGGTTTGCACATCTCCGGTCCAATCGTCGGTGAGAAGCGTATGTCTCGCGAGGATGCCCATGGGACGTTTGCGCTGGGCGTCTTCAGGAGACTCCACAGCCGGCTTGTGACGGAGAGTTCCGACGCGCGAATTTCGACCCATGTCTGCACTCCTGTCTTATTGCCCGACCTCGAAATCCTTCGTGGCAGCGGACGAGCCGTTCACGAAGA
>JBAROV010000127.1:0-29849 GCA_049642465.1 Vicinamibacterales bacterium | reverse complement strand
GGCTTCTTGTGCTGGAGGCACCGCCGGTGCTGGTCGGGTGGATGCTCATCAATGCGGGCGCCATTTCAGCCGGTGCCGTGCTCGGCCGCTATCACTTCGCCGCCGATATTCTCGTGGGGTGGGCAGTGGCCCTCATCGTCTGGCTCGCCGTGTAGCGATAGAATTCACAAGGGAAAAGGGAAAAGGGAAAAGGGAAAAGCGCCTGCGGCCCGAGCGAGCGGCCGGAGGGCAGCCCGGCGAAGCCGGGCCCGCGAGCGAGAGCGAGTGGGGGTGGGGTCCCACGAGCATTGAGAAAAGAGAAGGATCTATGTTGGCGGGATCTAGACGACTTGGGTGGGTGGTGATTTCAGGTGCGCTCGCCGGAATGTGGTTGGTGTCCGCCGGGATTCGCGCGCAGCAGGCGCCGGCCCCGCCAGCGTCGACTCAACAGACAGCCAGTGACCGCGATCCGCTGACCCCAGCGCCCAATCGGCGCTCGGACGAAGGCAGGGGTCCGTTCAAGACCCTGGCGATTCGCGGCGTGATGTTGATCGATGGAACCGGCGCTCCGCCGCAAGGTCCTGTCGACGTTATCGTGGAAGGGAATCGCATCACTGCGGTTCGTAGCGCCGGCACCCCGGGCGTTCCACTCAAGTCGAATCGTAGTCCGCAGGCTGAACACGAAATCGACGCAACCGGCATGTACCTGATGCCAGGATTCGTGGACATGCACGTTCACGCGGGAGGCGCGCCGAAAAACGCAGACGCCGCGTACGCGTACAAATTGTGGTTGGCGCACGGCGTGACAACCGTCCGCGGTGTGCCGATGTCGGGACATGCCTTGACCGTTCGGGAGAAGCAGCGAAGCGAAAAGAACGAGATTGTTGCGCCACGAATCTTCAACTATCAACGGCCCGGGAGCGGATGGACGCAGGGGTCTCTGGATTCCCCAGAAAAAGCCCGCGAATATGTTCGCTGGGCCGCAACGAATGGCGTCGACGGATTGAAGCTCGGCGCCGAACGGCCGGACATCATGACGGCGCTGCTCGATGAAGCCAGGAAGCTCGGGCTTGGATCGACCGCGCATCTGCAGCAAAGCGGCGTCGCTCAGATGAATGCGATCAAGGCTGCCCGCCTCGGCCTCGGCACCGTCACGCACTTCTACGGCCATTTCGAATCGCTGCTCAAGGACCACGTCGTTCAACCGTGGCCAGTGAATATGAATGCGAGCGACGAGCAGTGGCGCTTCGGCCAGGTCGCTCGTCTGTGGGACAAGATTCATGAACCAGGAACGCCGGAGTGGAAGGCATACCTCCAGGAACACCTGAAACTCGGCACGGCCTTCGATCCTACGTTTACGATTTACTCCGCGGGACGCGATGTCATGCGGTTCCGCAACGCCGACTGGCACGAGAAGTACACGTTGCCCTCGTTGATGACGTTCTACGAGCCGAGCCGCTCGTCCCACGGTTCCTACTGGTATTACTGGACCACCGAAGACGAGGTCGCCTGGCGGAACTTCTATCAGGTCTGGTTCAAACTGGTGAACGACTACAAGAAGATGGGCGGCCTGGTTACCACTGGATCGGATTCCGGCTTCATTTACCAGACGTATGGATTCGGATTCATCAACGAATTGGAAATGCTCCAGGAAGCAGGATTCCATCCACTCGAGGTGATCCAATCGGCGACCATGAACGGCGCAATCACGCTCGCGAACCCGAAGGGAAAGGCCCCCGAGTTCGGGGTCGTCCGCGCGGGCATGCTCGCCGACATGGTGATCGTGGACCAGAATCCATTGGAAAACTTCAAGGTGTTGTACGCGACCGGCGCGGTGAAGTTGAACGACAAGAACGCCCGGCCTGAACGCGTCGGCGGCGTGAAGTACACAATCAAGGACGGCATCGTGTACGACGCGAAGCAGTTGCTCGCCGACGTCGCCGCCCTGGTGGAGAAGCAGAAACGTGAGCGACCCAAGGCGACGACCAGTGCGCAGTAAACGAGCCGCACTCTTCATCTCGACGACGGCGACTGCCCTCGGCCTGTCAGTGCTGAGCGCAACCCCGGCCGTCGCTCCGCTCCTGAATATCGACGTGGTGGCAGTGAACAACCGCGGGATTCCGGTCGAAGATCTCAAGCCGGGCGAATTCGAGCTCTGGATCAACGGATTTCAAGTCCCAATCGAGACGGTGACCTTCATCACGCCATCCAAACCAGAACGGCCCCGCACGATCGTGCTGCTGCTCGACGACGTCGCGGTCAATCCGACAATGACCCCGCGCGTCCGAGAGGCGGCAAGGCGGTTCGTCAACCGCCTGTCGCCGGGCGACCGTCTGGCGGTCGTCTCGCTCGATGGGGCCGCGATGAAGAGCACGGACGATCGCGCCATCCTCCTCAAGGCCATTGAGGACTACCACGTGCGCGCGTTTCCCACGCGGCTCGAGGACCTGTTTGCTCACGTCCTCTCTACGGTGGCGACACTCTCCCGACAACTGAGCGAGTCGTCCGAAGGACGCAAGGCGATCGTTGCCATCGGGGCGGGGTGGCTATTCGATACACCGATCCAGCCGCAGACGATCTCGCGCGACCTGCGGCCCGAATGGGTTGACGCGATGCGGGCGACCGCCGCAGCCCACGCGTCTCTCTACGTCATCGATCCGGCTGGTGTCGGCATGCGTCCGGCCAATGCCGGAACGAGCGGCTTTGCTCGCGAGACCGGCGGCCACGCGTTTCTCAACACGAACGACATCAATGGCGCGGTGGATCGCATCCTGCGCGAACTTGATAGGTACTACGTGCTGAGCGCGCAGGATCCGCCAGTCGGCCGCAAGGCGGATCTGCGTGAAGTGGAAGTCAAGGTGCTCCGCCGCGGCGTGACCGCGCGTGCTCGCCGCGGGATCCCGCCGGGTGCGTGAGCCGAGCCTGGCGACGTGAAGCGCCTCGACTTCTGGGCAAGGCCTGGATGTCAGCTTCCCGAACGTGCAGCGGCCGAATTACAATCTGCCGATGTACAACCTCGCGCTCCTCACGCACTCCTGGCTTCGATGGGCCGTTGTCCTGGCCGGACTGTTCGCCGTGGGCCGCGCGATCGCGGGCGCCACCGGCCGGCGCAACTGGACGCGTGCCGACGAACGGGCCGGCTTCTGGTTCGTGACGCTGCTGGATATCCAGGTGCTTCTGGGGCTGCTCCTGTACTTTGCCCTGAGCCCCATCACGCGCGCGGCGATGCAGGACTTCGCTGGCGCCATGAAGAGCTCAGGACTGCGCTTCTGGGGCGTCGAACACGTGTTTGGAATGATCGTCGGCCTCGTGCTCGTCCACATTGGCCGCGCGCGCACCCGGAAGCTGACGGATTCCTCGGCGCGCCACAAGGTCGCCTTAATCAGCTACACGCTCGGCATCCTCGCCATCATGGCTGCGATTCCGTGGCCAGGGATGCCCAATGGGCGACCGCTTCTGCGATATTGAGCAACCCAGGGGTCTGACCCCGGTTTGACCCCGGTCTGCCCCCGGGATGGCTATCTCTTCGTAATCCGTACCCCGCCGTTCGACGTTCGGACGCGAATCGGCGCGCCGCCACCGCCGAGGGTGGCCTCGATCTCTCGAGTGCGCCGGCCCTGCATCATTACCGGAAAGTCACTGTTCAGGCCGCCGTTGGTGGTCGAGGCTTCGAGTCGCGCGGAGTAGTGCTCAGGCACCGAGATCCTGACGCCGCCATTGCTCGTCTGAACGTCGAGGCCCTCCCCTTGCCACGTGGCGCCATCGAGCTCGATGTCGACGCCGCCATTAGTCGTGCGGCCGCGGACATCGCCGTTCACGTTGGCCAGCTTGACGCCGCCGTTAGTTGTCGTGAACTCGATGCGCCCTTCGACACTGCGCACGCTCACGCCGCCGTTCGTCGATTTGAGTGAGAGGTTCATCTGCATTGGCACCGACAGCTCGTAGCTGACGTGCCAGCTTTCGCGTCGTCCAAGGCCGGTCGGGCCGTCGGTTTCAATGCGGTCGCCCGATGGCTGGACGCGCACGCCTGACGCAATCTGTCGTGCCCGGTCTTCGGTTTCAGCCGTCGCCACGACGCGTGCTCGGACGAGCACGTCGGATCGCGGCGCACCCTCCACTTTGATGCCTCCATTTGGCGAGGCATCGACAGCAAGCGATCCGGACGAAGGCACGGTCAGCTCACGCACTTCGCAGTAACCCTCGCGATCGTCTCCCCAACTCTGCTGGTCGCACCAGTCGCGGGCGTCGCGTTGCTGCGCCACGAGGGGTGGACCTGTGACCAATAACGTGAGAGCAGTTACGGCAAGCCAGGACGGACATCTCTTCATATCGTTGATCCCCCGGGCACTTGGACGAGATCGGGGGCATCCGGGTTGGTGGGGGAGTAAGAAGGACGAGGATTACGTTATCCTCTCCTCGTGCAGCTCGGGTTGCCGTTCTCGTCGCCTCTCGTAGCGCCGTCGAGTCCAGAGCCTTGGTCGCCTTCGTCCGAGCCCGACCCGGCCGTGGAGTTCGTCCGCATATGCCGGGCGAAGCGCTACATTATTCGTGTCCGGCCCGACGGTTCGCTGCGGGTGACGATTCCTCGAGGAGGATCGCAACGCCACGCGCAGGTCTTCCTTGAAGAACACCGGAAGTGGGCAGAACACGAGCGACTGCGCGTTCTCGCGCAGCACGCACCGGCCCGATGGCTCGAAGGTGACACGATCCTGCTCCGTGGTCGTCTCGCGCGGCTGTCGGTCGTCCGGGAGGATGACGTTCGGTGGCTGGCCATAGACGGCGAGCGGATTCGGTTGCGAGAACAGATGGCGGACATGCGCCCGGCCGCGGAAGAATGTCTGACACGAATCGCCCGACGCGAGTTGGTGCCGCGGTTACACGAACTGGCGCAGGCGCATGCTCTGGCCGTCGCCCGGGTCACGATACGCAATCAGCGCTCGCGGTGGGGTTCGTGCGCGCGTTCCGGCGCCGTGGCCCTGAATTTCCGGCTCGTGCAAACGCCTGATCCGGTTCGCGATTATGTGCTCATCCACGAACTGATGCACCTCAAGCAGCAGAACCATTCGCACCGGTTCTGGCGGCTGGTCGAGGCTGCCTGTCCTGAATTCCACGACGCGGAACGCTGGCTTCGCAGCGAGGGACGATCCCTCTTCTGACATGCGCGTCGAAGGTTCGCGATGCGCCGTTCGTCCGTGGCGCCTGACGGACACTGACGCGATCGTGAAGCACGCCAACAATCCGAACATTGCGCGCCAGCTGCGCGATCGCTTTCCTCATCCCTACACGCGTCGTCATGCCGTCGAGTTCCTGGAGCATGCGACGAGCACGGAGCCGACTGCGCACTTTGCCATCGAGGTGGGTGGCGAGGCGGTCGGCGGTGTGGGTTTCGTACGCGGCACCGACGTGGAGCGCTACTCGGCCGAAATCGGATACTGGCTCGGCGAGGCACTCTGGGGCCGCGGCATCACCACTGAATCGGTCGCGCTCGTGACCGACTACGTATTCACTCAGTTGGACATTCTGCGACTCTTTGCGTTGCCGTTTGCCGACAATGCGGCGTCGCGCCGCGTGCTGGAGAAGGCGGGCTATTCCTGCGAAGGGATTCTTCGCGCGAGCGCGGTGAAGTTCGGCGAGCCGCGCGATCAGGCCCTCTACAGCCGAATCAGTTCCGGGTGGAAAAGACGGAGTGAAGAAGTCTTGATATAGTTGTCCCCCCGTGGAGTACGTGATCAAACAGTACGGTCTTTATCAGGGGGCACTCGAAATCCAGTACATCGAGGAGTTCTTCCTCGATTTCCCCCGCAAGAAGTCGGCAGCCGAAGTGATTCAACGGTTGTCGAGTCGCGATCATCAGATCCTGATGGCGGAGGCACCGCTGCAGGATGAGCCGGGGACGCGGGTGCCGGTTTCCTTCAAGGTGGCTCACGAGTTGCGCGCCCACGAAACGGATCCCAAGCTTGCCGATCTCGTCGCGCAACTCGAAGACTGCGTGGAGTTCGACGGCCGCCGCATCCTCTATCAGTGGATTGGAGGTACTCGGACCGACTGGCGAGGGCAGGGGCATTTCCGGGCGCTGACCGAAGAGCAGGAAGTCTGGGCGATGGAGAACGGCTTCGACGAAATCATCGTGAAAACGAAGAATCGCTACTACGAGATGCGCAGCACCCTCGCCCAGCTCCGATTCGACATCGTCCGCTTCGTGCAGCACCCGGCCGACAGTCAGGAATCGAAGTTGTTCTTCAGCAAGCGCCTGGGTCAACACGTGCTCGATGCGCACCGCAGCCGCCGCTCGGTCGTGCGTAGCGACGAGTGATCTACCGCCTCCGTACCGACGATCATCACCTCGATCCCTATCGTCACGTCGGTGAGCCGCAGTGGCTCGAATCGCGTCGGCTGTTCGTTGCCGAAAGCCGTCTGGTCGTAGAACGGCTGCTCGGCGAGCCGCGCTACGAACTCGAATCTATCGCCGTGACGCCTCCCGCCTTCGACGCACTCGCGCCGAAGCTCGAAGCGGTTTCCTGTGACGTCCTCATCTGTGAGCGGCATTTGCTCCAGGGCGTCACAGGCTTCAACTTTCACCGCGGATGCATCGCGCTTGCCCATCGGCCTGCGGACAGCAAGCCGGACATACTGTTCAATGGCCGCCGTATCGTTGCACTCGAAGGCGTGGGGAATCCGGACAACGTCGGGGGCATCTTTCGAACCGCCGCGGCGTTTGGTGTCGATGGGATTGTGATCGATCGTGGCTGTGCCGATCCCTACTACCGCAAAGCCATCCGAACATCGATGGCGGCCACAATCCAGCTGCCCTGGTCTCGGCCAGGCGAGTGGCTGGAGACGTTGGAGCGATTCCGCGCGGAGGGCTTTACTCTCGTGGCCCTGACTCCGTCCTCGCGCGGCACGACGATCGAAGAGCTCTCGTCTCGCGTGGAGGCCGAGGATCGCATTGTGGTCATGCTGGGAGCAGAAGGTCCTGGCCTCACCCAAGCGTCGTGTCACCTGGCCGACCTGCGCGTGAGGATCCCGATTGGGCCCACCGTCGATTCGCTGAACGTCGTCGTGGCTGCGGGCATCGCCCTCGATCGTCTGCGATAGCGCTCAGCTATTCAGCACGAAGCGCAATCAAGGGGTCGACGTTCGCCGCCCGCCGGGCGGGGAAGAACCCAGCCGCTAGCGCAACGACCAGCATGACGACCGCCGCGATGCCGAGGGCAAATACGTCGGTGCCGCTTACCTGGAAGAGCAGATTGCGCGCGAACTGTCCCAAGGCCAAAGAGGCGGCAAGACCGATGAGAATACCCGCACCAGCGAGGACCAGAGACTGCCGCATGACCAGCCACAGCATCTGCGTGCGGTCGGCGCCGAGCGCGAGCCGCAGGCCGATCTCGTCCGTTTGCCGCGACACGATATAGGCGAGCAGTCCGTAAACGCCGGCGCACGCCAGGATCAGTGCCGCAACTCCAAGAGACATCGCGATAGTCGTGATCACGCGCTCTTTGACAAGCGACGCACGCATACGCTCTGCAATCGTCTGAATGCGAATCGGCACCCTGGCATCCAGCGCTCGTAGCTGCCGACGGATGGTGTCGGCCGTCAGGGTGGCGCCTGACGTGCTTCGCACCTCCACGAACAACTCGTCTCCTTCGATCAAATCCTGGACTTGGGCGCACGGCAGGTAGGCAATGCTTCGGGGAGGCTCGGTGAGCCGCTGGTACTTGCTGTTGCCCACGATACCGACGATCACGAGATCGCGACGCGATTCGCTCCTGCCAATGCTGATCAGGCGGCCAAGCGGGTTCTCGCCGGGAAAGAAAACGCGGGCCAGCGATTCACTGACAATCACGACGCGTTCGGCTCCGACACGATCCTGCGTGCTGAAATCTCTTCCCTGGAGCAGGCGCATTCCGGTCGTGCGGAAATAACCTGGGGTGACCGCATTGAAGTGAACGCTGCGCGCCGCATCCATTTGCACGGCCGCGCCGTCAACACCAATGCTTTGCGTCCATGCCCCATCTTCGTCGCTGATCGGCGGATACTTGGACAGACTTGCGGATTGGACGCCCGGTGTGCTTCCAAGCCGCTCCAGCACGGTTTCGTAAAAGCTGGTGAGGCGGGCACCCTCGTATCCCGCTTCGCCCGCCTCCAGCCCCACCACGGTGAGCCCTTCTGGCGTGAATCCGGCATCCTGAGAAAGGATGGTGTGAAGGCTCCGGCCGAACAGGGCTGCGCCGAAGAGGAGCAGCACGGTCAGGCCGACCTGGACTGTCACGAGAGATTTGCTACTGGACCAACCGGTGGTGAGCCGGCCACGAATCTGGCCGAACTCTTTCAGTGTCGCGCCCGCTTCGACGTGGGTCGTTCGAAGGGCCGGCAGGATGGCGCAGGTGACGGCAGTCAGCATCGCCAGTCCCACCGCTGAGACGACGAGCCGCCAATCTGGCACGACGTTGAGAACAATCGGATTGTCCCAGGTGCTCATCATGTTCACCAACGTGCCGCTAGTCCACGTCGCAATGATCAGTCCCGCAAGCGCACCGAGCAGCGTCCAGACAAATGCCTCGGTCATGACTTGGCGAAGCAGACGCCTCCGCCCTGCCCCTATTGCGAGTCTGACGGCGAACTCACGACCGCGCGCCGCGCCCCGCGCCAGCAGCAGATTGGCAGCGCTGGCAGTGGCGACAATCAGGAGCAGCGCGACGAGCGCGAGCAACACCCAGAGCGGTTCCTCGAACTGGTTCCTCACGCGGGAGTAGCCGGCTCGTGCTGATTGGAGACTGGTCGTTCGCGAGAGGTACATCGCACGACGTTCCGCCGGCATCCCCGGGTTCGTCGTGACTTCGAGCACTGACCGCCAGACCGTCTGCAGCGCGGCATCGGCCTCCGGGATCGTGAGCCCCTCGTCCAAACGTGCCAAAAGGTGAAGCCAGGAACTCGTTCGCGACGCCAGTCGTTCGCGTTCGAGAACGGTCAGCGGTATCGTGAGTTCCGGCGCTAATCCAGGTGCAACGCCGAAAAACTCCCGGGGCGCCACACCGACGATAGTGAATGGTTGACGGCGAATGCGTATTGTCCGGCCGATCACACCTGGATCCCCGCCGAACCTGCGCTGCCAGGCTGAATGACTGATTACGGCCACCAGGCCGTCGGATGCACCGCCAATCACGTCGTCGGCCTCGGTGAATGTGCGGCCCAACGACGCATGAACACCGAGTGTGGAATAGAACGCTCCCGATGCCATCAACACTTCAGTGGGTTCGAGCTCGGTGTTCCATTGGACGTACTCGCGTTCGATGTTCCACGCAATCAGACTGCTGAAAATGTGACTGCCGCGGGTGCTGAGTTCGGTGAATACCGGATACGAGAATGAGGGTCTGCTCAGATACACCAGCCGATCGGGCTCGCGTACGGGGAGCGGCTTGAGCACGAGCCCGACGATCAAGCTGAACACACCGAGCGTCGCGCCAATCCCCAGGGCCGTGACGATGATCATCGACGCGGCGAACGTCGGGCTGCGGCGAAGCATTCGGCAGGCGTACGACGCGTCCTGCCACACGCTTTCAAGCCAGGGGGCCAGCCACACCTGGCGTGCGTCCTCACACGCGAGCGCAGAGTTTCCGAGTGCCCGACGGCTCTCCCACCGAGCCTCGGCGGGTTGGACACCCGCACGCCGGAGATCGGCTTCCTTCATCGCGCGATGCGCCTCCATTTCATCGGCCAGCTCCGCCTCCCGTTGTCGCTGCCGGAACAGATAATTGAGACGCCGAAAGAATCTGCGCACAGGGCGGCCCTTTCAGTCAGACTCCACGTCTGACGACGAAAGTCTGACTAGCGACCGAAGCGTAACGGCGCCGGCGGAACAGTCTGGCGACCATGCGGTCACGCTCCTTCCAGCACTCTCTGTATCGCAACGACCAGCTTCTGAAATTCCTGCCGCTCCGACTCGAGGCGCTTCTTTCCTGCCGCAGTGAGCGTGTAGTACCTGGCGCGGCGGTTGTTCTCGGATGCGCCCCACGCGGCTTTCACCCAGCCGTTCAGCAACAGCCGCTGCAGCGCGGGATACAAGGAGCTTTCGCCCACCTGGAGCACGTCTTCGGAAACCTGCCGCAGTCGCTCCGCGATGCCGTAGCCGTGCATCGCTCCTCGTGTCAACGCACGCAGGATCAGCATGTCGAGCGTGCCCGGCAAGAGGTCAGGAGGTTGGTTCGTCAGCGCCATCGTCTCTCCATCGGCAAACGATGGGAAGGATGGATCAACCGGCGCGTTCCAGTCAAGCCCCATCGATAAACGATGGGAGTGCGGCCAGCCGTCAACCATTCGCCCCACAAAAGGGATAGACAGCACACGATCGACGCCAACTTTTGCGGTCGTCCGCTCGTCTCATCACATCATGCGGGAGAGACGCCTCACCGCGATCGTGCAGACGATGTGCGTGGTCGGCGCTGTCTCGGGCGTCTCAGGATTCACGCAATCGAACACTCTCGGTCGAGTGAATGCCGTCCGCGAGTACGTCGCTGAGAATGCAATTCCGAACGGACCAGTAGACGTTCCGGGCAACGTCGTGGCGCCTTCCTACCGCCCTCTGATTCGGCTGATGCTGGAGAGGTCGGCGACGTTCAGGCGTCAATGCCTGCGCATCGGCAATACACCCGATCTGCTCATTACCCTGCATCGTAGTGATGCCGCTTCTCCGTGGACGCGCGCTCTAGCGCGTATCGCTCGCGCGGCCAACGGCACTCTTCTGGCCGCCATTGAGGTCGTCGGCAGAGAGGATCTCGTGGAACTCATCGCGCATGAGTTCGAGCATGTCATTGAACAGTTGGATGGCGTCGATCTGCCAGCTCGCGCGCGTCTGGCGTCCACCGGGGTGTCTCGGGGATCGGGGGAGGCAAACGCCTTCGAAACGGTGCGAGCCAGGCGCGTCGGCCTGATTGTCTCCGCGGAGGTGCGGAACAGCGGCAACTGAAGGACAAGGCTATGCGGACGGTCGCAACAGCGGGGGCCGTCGCTGCAGCGATGCTGCTACAACCGGCTACGTCCGGGTCCATACACACCATCGCTCAGCAAGAGCCCTGGCGCACGGCATTCGAGCCGTCGTCCGCTTCTCTGAGTGCCGACGGCAGGTACGTGGCGTTTGCGTCGTACGCGCGACTCGACGCCAGAGATGCGGACGAGCGCCGGGATATCTACGTCCTCGATCGCGCGACCGGCCAGGTCTCTCTCGAAAGTCCGCCCTCGAACGTCCTCCCGGACAACGGCGACCGCCGTCATCCGCGGTTGAGCGGCGACGGCCACATAGTCGTCTACGAGAGGGGGTCTTCCTCGCACAGTGACATCGTGGTTCGGGAACGTCTGACCGGGAGGCTGACCGTTGTCACGCAGGGACGACAGGGAACGACAGCCGACGGATTCAGCAGCAACCCGGAGATTAGCCGTGATGGCCGGGTTGTGGTGTTTTCGTCGAACGCCACCAATCTCGTCAGCGAGCGAGACCCGAATGGAGCGGCGGAGGACATCTATCTATACGACCGGCTGTCCGGTACGCTCGAGCGAATCAGCGGGGCCGCGTTCGGATCCAGTGTAGCGCCGAGCGTCAGCGCGGACGGACGCTACGTCGCGTTCGCGTCCACAGCCGACTTCTCGCAACCTGCGCCTCCCGGCCGGTTGCCCTGGTACGAGGTTTACGCTCTGGATCGGATCAGCAAGGGGATCCATGTGGTGAGCCGTGGGGTGGCGCGTGACCATCCAAACGGCGGCAGCTGGTCTCCCGCTCTCAGCGCCGACGGGCGTTGGCTCGCGTTCGTATCGAGTGCCACGAACCTTGTGGCGGAGGACCGCAACCACTCGCCAGACGTGTTCGTCTCCGACCTTTCGACGGGGCGTATCGAGCTGGTGAGCCGGACTCCAGCAGGTGCGGCAGCGAACGGCCGCAGCGCAGCCCCGGCGATTTCCGACGACGGGCAGGTGGTGGCGTTTCAATCGGAGGCATCCGATATCTCCTGCGGCCGCCGCTGCCCGCCAGCCAGCGAGGACATCAATCTGCTGTGGGATGTCTTTGTCAGAGATCGTCAGAAGGCAACGACCCGGCGCGTGAGTCGCGACACGAGAAGCGAATGGATGGAACCCAGTGCTGGGCCGGCGATGAATGCGTCCGGAATGGTCATCGTGTTCTCCTCTCGCCATCCCATCGACGCGTCGGACACAAAGAACGATTTCGATCTTTTTATTTGCGCTCCGCGTTTCGCTGGGCGCTAACCGCCGCCGCCGGCGCTTTTCGCCAGCGTGCGAACGGCCTCGACCATCGCCATCAGACCCATTCCTTTACCCATCGAGATGTTCTGTCTGAAGATTCGCTCGACGATGCCGCAGTCCACCGCCGCGATGTCCGAGGGCGGGAGGCCGGAAAGGGTTTTTTCCAGAATCGTCGCCATGGCCTTCGCAGAAACCCCGGAGGGGTTTTCAACGGCAAAGTGCAGCGTGAGCGTGCCGTCGGGCTGTTTCAGCGCCCAGACGTACGCGTCCGACTCGCACTGCGGGACCTGTCGCGACCTGGGAAACGGACGCCGGGCCACCTCGGCGGGCACTTCCTTGAACTGATCGGCATAGCTCAGGAGCATCGTCGTCCGATCGGCGGGATCGGGGAACAGGTCGAAGGTCTCGAGTAATTGCTGGAGCTTGGGCGGATACATACATTGACGACTGACGACTGCAGACTGACGATTGCCGTGATTGACGATTGACGATTGTATTGACGATTGTGGATTGACGCATTTGTCAATCACCAATGCAATCGAAAATCACCAATCCAATTCATCAATCGTCAGTCCGCAATCGTCAATGTCGAGGTGCTTAATGGTCAATTTAGCGCTCGATCGGTACGTTTACCAGGTTGCCCCACTCGGTCCAGGAGCCGTCATAGTTGCGGACGTTCTCGAAGCCGAGGAGATACTTCAGCGCGAACCAGCTGTGGCTGCTGCGCTCGCCGATGCGGCAGTACGCGATGGTCGGTTGAGCGGGTGAGAGCTGTTTCTCGTCACAATAGATCTTCTTCAGCTCTGCCGCGGTCTTGAACGTTCCGTCTTCGGGGTTGACCGCCCGCGCCCACGGAATGCTCCGCGCGCCCGGAATGTGGCCGCCGCGGAGAGCCCCTTCGTTCGGGTAGTCCGGCATGTGCATGCGTGTGCCGGCGTACTCTTCCGGACTGCGCACGTCCACGAGCTGGCCTTTCGACTGCGCGTGGGCGAGCACTTCCTCCCGGAAGGCTCGGTGCCGGGCGTCCGCGCGATCCGGTGCCTTGTAAGCCGTCCGGGCGTAAGAGGGCACATCGCGCGTCAGTGGCCGCTGCTCTTTTTCCCACTTGATTCGCCCACCATCCATCACTTTTGCGTTGGTGTGTCCGAACAGCTGAAAGACCCAGAACGCATAGCAGGCCCACCAGTTGTTCTTGTCGCCATAAAAGATGACGGTGGTGGCGGGTGTGGCGCCGATTCGGGACATCAACTGCTCGAATCCCTCGCGCGTGATGTAATCGCGGCGAATCTGATCGTTCAGATCGGACGTCCAGTCCACATGAACGGCGCCGGGGACGTGGCCCGACGAATAGAGCAATGTATCTTCGTTCGACTCGATCAGCCTGATGTTGGGATCGTTGAGGTGCTGGGCGACCCAATCCGTGCCGACGAGCACCTCGGGGTGGGCATATCCACGCGTCTGAATGTCTGACATCGAATGCTCCTGCAAGGGTAGGAAGGAAAAGGGAAAAGGGAAAGAATTTCCCTTCTCCCTTCTGTTACCAGTTGATTCGGAACATCAGCTGGCCGAGACGACCGCCCGGATCGTAGGTATTGCTGGGATCGCGGTAGGCCGTCGTCACCTGGAAGATATCATCGTCGCTGCCGGGATCAGCGGCCGGATCGAAGTTGATGTTGTCGAACACGTTGAGGACATCGACCCGCAGCTCGAAGTTGACGGAGCCGCGGATTGGAATGCGCTTCGTGAGGCCGATGTCGAAGCGACTGAACCATGGCGCGCGCACCATGACGGTTCGCGGTGCGCAGTCGCCGTTTCGCAGCTCCAGGCAGTCCGCGCTATCGTCTGGTGCGAGGTAGCGGCCCTGCGGTGCGCCAAGATCCGAGTAGCCGCTCGGGGACGTCGTGCTGACGCTGAACGCGCGCCGCGTATTGAGGATGACGTCGTCGGGCAGCATGTACACCGTACGGAGGCCGGTATCAGGATTGACTCGAATGTCGAACTTGTACATGTCGCCAAGCTCATCGAGTGTCATCCCGACCACGCGCACGTTTCCGAGGTTGATCGCCCGCGACTGAATGCGACCGACACCGTTGAAGCTCCAGCCGCCCAGGATGCCATTGAGAACCGGATTCATGTTGGTTCCATAGCGTTCACCACGGCCCACGGGGATCGTCCAATCCCACTGCGTCTTGATCGCGTGGCGCACATTTTCGCTTGGAATCATGACCCGGCCGAAGCTGAAGCCGTCAAACGCCGATCCACCCTCGGTGGCGAATTGATAGTTGATGTTTGCGGAGAGCCCTTTCGAGAGCCGGCGACGCAGTTCCAGCTGCAGCGCGTGATAGTCGCTGAACGCACCGCTGTCGGTGACGTTGACGTCATCGATGTCGGGGTTGGGGACGAAGAAGTTCGCCGCGAGTCCCGCGCGAATGGCGTTCGTTCGGCGCGTCAGATCGCCGTCCAGATCGTTCGCAGAGTTGACCGGACTCGGGTTGGTGCGGACCAGATCCTGAGTAAGGGCGCTGTTGGTCCAGGTTGAGCCGGTGTAGGCGGCCGGGTTCGAGGCATTGGTGCTCCCGTTCAGATACGCAAGATAGATGGGGAGCGGGCTCGTGCCGGTGCCGGACCCGAAATACGCGAACGAACCAGCGCGGGATCCACCGGCGATATTGTTAGCCGTCAGGTTATTCATCGCGAGGCGGAACTCGTCAAGAAAGCCGTTGTTGATCAGGCTCTCACCTCGGATGTCGTTGTAATTGAGCGTGGACCATTGGCTCCAGCCCCGCGTTCCGACGTAGCGGACGGCCGCGGCCATATCTCGAGTAATGGAACGCTGGAAGCTCACCGTCCAGGTCCCCGCGTACGCCACCTTGATGTCGGGTGCGAACGTGCTCATATCATCTGCACGGTTGGCACGGATGGGGATTGGAAACACTGGTGTTTCGAGGAACGGCGCGTAGAAAAGCCGACTCTCTTCCCGCAACAGAACCGGCCAGGACTGTCCGGCCGGAACCAGCCCGGTCGAGGCATCGCGTGTCAGGCTGATGGTGCTGCCAGGATTCGCCCCGAATACGCCGGTGAACTGCGACATCCCATGACGCTCGTAGGCGACGGAATACCCGGCAGCAAGCGTCGCCTGTTCCGGGTCCCCGAGCAGCGCGCGCAACCATCCGTCCTGCACGTTTGGTCGCCACGCGATTCCGGCGTTCGGCGAAAAATTGTTCTTGTCGACTCTGTACCCGAGCGTGCCTCGAGTCAGCTGAATGAACTCCGGAATCCTGCCGCCCGACGCTCCAGGCTGCAGGAATCTGCAGCGATTGTAGGTGCCGCCAGATCCAAGCCCTGAGGCACCGCACACCGATTCCATCGTCACGTTCGACATGATGTCGTTCAGGGGCGAGAACGGCATTTGCAGGTCGTATCGAAGGCCCGTGTTGAGGGTGAAGCCAGGCGTCATCCGCCAGGAGTCCTGCAGGAAGCCGGAATACATGTTGATCCGTCCTTCGCGGCGCCGCGGACCAAACGCCACGTAGCGGTTCGTATTCGGATCAAGAGCGGCCTGGCCGGTCACTCCGCTGATGCGACCCGTGAGCATCGCATACAAATCACGGGCATCGGTCAGCTGTCCGCCCGAGGCATTTGGAAAGTTCGCCGTCGTGAAGATACCGGCCGCGGGATCGTTCTGATTGTTGAACCCGAGGTTGATTCCGGGAACCATTTGCTGCGCGTTTTCCCATGCGCGCGCGTGAAGCCACGATAGACCGAAGCTCAAACTGTGCGACCCCTTCTGCCAGCTCAACGTGTCGTCGATGCTGAAAGTGGGCGCGCTGCGCCAGCTCGGGCCATTTTCTGTAAACCAGTTCGTCAGGGCAGGATCGGAGAAGTCCGGAAAGTTAATCGCAAAGCCTCTTTGATCCGCAAACGTCTCCGGACTGTTGCTCCGCAGATCGCCGAAGTAGGAAGCGCCGCCGAGCGCCGTGATTCCCCCGCGCAGCTCGTTGACGATACGGGACGAGAGGGTCGACCGGAGGGTGACCGAATGCAACGGTCGCTTCGAATGGAAATATCGATAGTTCGGCGCACCCGGGAAACGAGCATCGGCGTTGTTCAAATAGTCGGGATCCCGGAGGGCCCAGATTGTCTGAGTCGATCCACTCAGTCGGTGCTTGTCCGTCAGGTTGTAATCGAGTCGAACGGTCGGCTGGTGCTCGAACAGTCGGCCGGGGCTGAGCCAGACGAAGTTATTCAGCAAGGGATCGCTCGTGGCCACGACCGCGCCGGTACTCTGGGTTGCTGCCTGGATCTTGCTCAATAGCTCGCGGACGAGGGGGTCCATGCTGGCCAATTGCCCATTGGCAGCCGCCACCTGCAGGACGTTTACTTCTCGAACCTGGCCCCCGGCGGTATAGCGGAACCAGCCATCCATCGCTCTCGGATGCAATGTGACGCGCGTGCGCGTGAAGCTGTTTGGAAACCGCAGCTGCTCGTAATGGACGAAAAAGAACGCCCTGTTGCGGCCATCGTAGAGCCCGGGTATCACGATTGGCCCACCGAGCCGGCCGCCGTACTGATTCAGCTTGACCTCATTCTTCGGGAGGCCGTTCAGCTCATTGAAGAAGTAATTGCTGTTCAGCGATGGATCGCGCCAGTACTCGTAGAGGCTACCACTCAGCCTGTTCGTGCCTGAGCGCGTGGCGAAATTGATTGTCACGGCGCCGCTTCCTCCGACGTTTGCGCCCGCCGCGGCCATCGTCACCGACACGGCTTCGATCGCGTCCTGCCGCGGCGTGACAGATGCAAAGAAGGAGTCGGTGGATCGGAGAAAGTTATCGTTGTTGCTCACGCCGTCGAGTGTGATGCTGACGAACGACTCGGGCAAACCGTTGATCCGTGATTCGCGGTTTGTCGTCGCCGTATTCACGCCGGGAAGGAACGTGACGGCATTCAGCGCGTTCCGCGTTGGCGTCGGCATGCGATTGAGCTGGTCCGAATTGAGTGTTGCCGCCACGGTCGGTGTTTGCGTGTTGACCAGCTCGGAGCTGCTGGCAACGGTGATCGTTTCTTCGACTCTGCCCAACTCGAGGATGGCCTTGAGCTGCGCCGGCGTACCGGGCGCGACCCGAATGTCTGAGATGACAGCGGTCTTGAACCCAGGCAACGAGACTGTCGCCGTGTATACGCCGGCGGACACGGCCGGGACGGAAAACACGCCTTCGGTGTTGGTCGTCACCTCGAAGGACGCGCCCGCGGCGTTCTTGACGACAACCGTGGCGCCAGGAATGACTCCACCGGCGGAGTCTACGACGATGCCGGAGATGGACGACGAAGCCCCACCTTGGGCCAGAAGAGAGGTGGGGTGCGCAAGGAAGAGCGGGACCGCGACCAGGAGGCAGACAAAGCTGCGCTTAGCCAAGAAATCCTCCTCCCAAAAAACTTGACACGCACAACAAGTGCGCCAGAAAAAGGCCGGCGCGTTCTGCGCAACCATACGCACGGTCACTACCCTCGTCAACGGGAAAGTAGCTTATCCTCTGCCTATGAAGAGCTACGACCGGCGTGCGTGTGCCGCCTTGGGTCTGATCTTTCTGGCAACGCCGACGAGCCTCGCCGCACGGCAGGAGCGGCCGCAGCCCACGGCGGAGCGGGCCGTCGATTTTCTGGCGGTTGACTTCTCAGCCGTCTCAGCCGATGGCACTCCGGTAACGGATCTCAAGCCCGAAGACGTCACGGTCAGGATTGGCGGTCGCGCCAGACCCTTGCGGTCATTGCAACTGATCACGGTCGCGACGACCGAGAAGTCGGCTCCCTCTGAAGGCGCCTCTCCGTCCCCATTTGGCACCAATGCCGTCAGCGAGAACGGACGAACGCTCTTCCTCGCGCTCGACGACGATTCGTTCAGACCTGGCCGTGAAGGCCCGTTGCGCCAGGCGGTGGACCGCCTCATTGGTGGTCTCTCTCCTCACGATCGCATCGCCCTTGCGACGATGCCGTATGGGGGAACGAAGGTGTCGTTCACCACGGATCATTCCAGAATTCGGACGGCGCTGTTGCAGATCGTCGGCCAGGCCGACGTCAATCAAACCGGTTCTGCGCTGGCGTGCCGCACGCGCCGGACGCTCGAATCGCTCACCGGACATCTCGACCTGCTCGGCGTGCGTGAATTACCAGTGACCGTGTTGTTCGTCACGCTGGGACTCGCGGCCCCGCGGCGCGACGCGCCAATGATGATGGCACCTGGCATGTGTGAACTGACGACGGATATGTTCCAGCAGGTCGGGGCCGCGGCCGCCAGAGCGCGGGCGCAGTTCTACGTGATTCAGCCCGATCACATCATGCCGGTGCCTGGAGTGACACCAACCGAGAATATTGCCGGCGTGGGCTTCCGGGGATCGGATAACCCGGTCGAAGGGATCGAACATCTCGCTGGTGTAACGGCTGGCAAGATGCTGCAATTGACGACATCGCCGGAAAACGTCGTCGGCCGGATCCTTCGCGAGACCTCGGCATACTATCTTGCGTCGGTGGATCCGCTGCCGTCCGATCGTTCCGGCCGCGCGCAACCACTCGATGTCCGCGTCGCGCGCCAGGGTCTGGACGTTCGCTCGCGCCCGGCTATCGCGTTCGCGAAAGACGGCAAGTCCTCCTCACGGCTGTCCACGCCGTCGCCGCGCGAGATGATCAGAGTCGCGACCGTGTTCCACGATCTGCCTCTGCGCGCGACGGCGTACGCCTCGCCGGAGTCGGACGCCGGGAAACTCCGCATCATCACCATCGCCGAACCGGTCGAACCGGGCGTGCGCCTCGCATCGCTTGTCGCGGCGTTGTTTGGCAGGGACGGCAAACTCGTCTCGAACTGGGTCGCGACTGCGGCCGACCTCGCTCGGTCTCCTGTTGTCGGCGCGATGGCTGGCGAACCCGGTGCCTACCGTTTGCGTGTGGCCGCCATCGACAGCCAAGGCCGGAGTGGCACGGTCGATTATGAGTTTGATGCCGAAATCGCACAGACAGGCTCGCTGAAACTCAGTTCGCTCGTACTCGGCCTCTCGCGCGATGGCGGGTTCGTGCCGAGGCTGCAGTTCACGGACGAGCCCGTGGCGCTTGGCTACGTCGAGATGCAGGGTGCAGCTCCCGGTGCGCAGGTCACGGCGGCGCTCGAGCTCGCGGCGACGCTGAATGGTCCGGCTGTGCTGACCGTGCCCTTGTCGATTCAGCCGCTGAAGGAAAACAGGTACATGGCAACAGGTGCGCTGCCGATCGGCACGCTTGCGCCCGGCGATTACATTGCCCGCGCCGTCATTGGGCTCGAAGGGCGGCCAGCCACGCGTGTCGTACGCACGTTGCGGAAGGTGAAGTAGACGGTCGCTGGTCTCTGGTCTTTGGTCTCTGGGTCTCTGGTCGAAGACCAGAGACCCAAGACCACTAATTCACCAATTAATTCGTGAGACGAGCTGGATCGTCCGCGAGGTGTTGGTTCCGGTCAGACCAGTCACTTCGTAGCTGTTGCGGTTGGTTCCGATCCCGCCGACGGGCACGAAGTTGGCCTGATTGAACACGTTCAGCGCCTCGATGCGGAACTCGACGTCGGAACGGCCAAAGAGTCTCACACGCTTCGCCACGCTCACGTCGTGCTGCCGGAACATCGGGCCGGTCACGACGAGCGTCCGCACGCCGCATTCCCCCTGTTCGCGGTCGGCATCAGGCTCGATACAGTCCGGCCCGTTGGCAGGCGCGAAATACCGGCCGCTCGGCGGGCCGAGCGTGCCGTAGCCCGTCGCCGCTGTTGCGTTGACGCTGAATGCCTTGATCGATTCGTCGATGACATCCTGCGGCAGCATCCAGATTTTCTTTCCGGCATCGTCGAAGTGCAGCTTGAACATTTTTTCGACATCGCGTGTGCTCATTCCCACGAGCCTCACGTTGCCGAGGTCCACGAGCTGGCCGCTCTGGATGCGGGCTGTCCAGCCCACGCTCCAGCCGCCGATCACCCGGTCGACGAATCCATTCACGTTGCCACCGAACCGCCGCCCCTGTCCAAACGGCAGGTCGTAGACCACGACGCCTTTGACCGCATGGGTGAGGTCGCCTGGCGATCCCGGATCGCGAACCATGAACGTCCCCCGACGGAACGTTTCGAATCGCGACGTCGTGGATTTGCCGAAGGCATAGCTGGCCTGGAACTGCAATCCTTGCGCGTAACGCCGCCGCAACTCCAGCTGCAGGCCGTTGTAGTCGGTCTGGCCGTTGTTGGTTGTGAGGTCGGCGCCGCCAATCAGGTGAGGGTTCGCGACAAAGAAATTTGCCGCAAGCCCCGCATTGAGTGCGTTCTGACGGAGCGTCGCGTTGTTCGTGATCCCCGTGCCCGTATTGTTGGTCGTGTTGTAGACCATTCCGATCGGGTTGGGGTTACGCGCTGCGAGGAACGCCTGGAACGTCGTGTTCGTCCAGTTCGTTCCGGCGTACGCGGCCGCGTTGCCCGCCTGGGTGCTGCCCTGCGCGTTGAAGTACGCCAGGAAGATCGGCAGCGGTGCCGTTCCGGTGCCCGGCCCCCGGTATGCGAATGAGCAAGGATTGCCGGTTCCACCGCAACCCGCGGCGACGTGCGCCTGGAGGTTGGCCTGTGCCTGCCTGAACTCGTTCAGGAATCCGTTCTCGATGACGTTGACCTCGTTGTAGTTCAGCACTTGCCAGTTGTCGCGCGATCGTGTGCCGACATAGCGGATTTCCACGGCCATGCTTGACGAAATCGATCGCTGAATGCCGGCGCTCCAGGAGTCCGCCCACGGAACCTGGATGCCGGGATAGAACAGGTTGATGTCCTCTGTGACAACGTCCGTCATCGGATAGACAGGCTTCGTGGGAAAAACCGCCGGGCTGAGCCTGGCGGTCTGCCGGAGCAGGAGCGGAAGGCCCTGCCCGTCGTTGAGGGTGCCCAGGCTCGGATCTCGATCCGGCGCGCCGCTGAGGAGCACCCCCGGATTGCCGTTGTACTGGCCGGAGAAGTCGTTCATCCCGTTCCGATTGAACGCTCGGGTATAGCCCGCACGCACCACCAGTTCGTCACCGGTCAGGAGCCGGGCGAGACCCGACGGTCCGCGCAAGGTCCACGCGGCGCCGACACTCGGCGCGAAGTTGTCGTAATCCGTGTCGTAGGCCGGCGTTCCTTTGCCGAAGTTGATGAACTCCGGCCGCTTGCCCGGCATGATGCCGGCCTGGAACAGATTGCAGGTCCCCTGAGCGTTCACGCCGGACACGCCACAGAGGTCCTCCATCGTGGCCGTCGAGTAGCTGCTGTTCAACGGGGAGAAGGGGAACTGCAGCTCGTAGCGGAGGCCGGCATTGATCGTCAGGTTGGGTCGCACTCGCCACGAATCCTGGAAGAAGATCCCCGCCTCTCGCATACGCGCACGCTGGGTTCCGATGCCCATGTATTCGTATTCGTTCGTCGCTTCGCTGAGACGCACGTCACCATCGATGCGGCTGATTCGACCAACGAGCAGGGCATACAGCCGCCGCGCCGCGGTGACGTTGTCGCTTGACGCCCCGGGAAAGTTTGCCGCGGTAAACATCGTGGTGAGAGCCGGATCGCCGTTGACGACATCGAACTCGATGCGCGGAACGAGATTCGAATTCTTCATCCACAAATCGAACTGCGTCCAGGAACCGCCCATGCTGAAGCTGTGGTTCCCTCTGAGCCAGGTGAGCGTGTTCTCGATTTGCAGGCTATTCGCATCGCGCGACTGAGGTGCAGGTGCGGGACTCGGACTTGTCAGCGCGGTGTTCACCGTCGGGAAACTCAAACGGTAACCTCCCTGGTTGAGCGAGCTGTCGGAGAACATCCCGGCAGTGTACTCGTCGAAAAACTTGACCGGCGCGCCGCTATAACCCACTCGAGCCTCGTTCACGAGATTCTGGCTGAGCGTGGAACGCAGCGAGTTGGCGAAACTCAGACGTTCGGATTTCTGCCCGGCCGCAACCGTGAATCCAGGGAACGACGCATCGTGGTTGTTCAACGTATCGGGATAGTCCGTGAAGTACTGGTAGTTGTAAGCGCTGCTGAAACGGTGCTTGTCCGTGATGTTGTAGTCGATGCGGAAGGTCGGATAGCGGCGCAGCGACTCAGTCGGCACGTTGAACCGGAACCGGTTCAGGTTGACGTCGATGTCCTCAATCGATCCGCCGTCCGTCGCGGTACGGATTTTCGTGAGCAGCGCCGCGATCATCGGATCCGTGGTCGCGGTTTGGCCGTTGGCCGCAGCCAGCGCAAGCAGATTCACTTGCTGGACGCCGCCGGCGGCCGTGTACCTGAAAATTCCCTGTTGCGCGTCCGGCTTCAGAATCGTTCGATTCCGCGACACGTCATTCGGCTGCCGCACCTCCTCGAAGTTCACGAAGAAGAAGGCCCGGTTGCGGCCATTGAACAGTCTCGGAATCACGATCGGCCCGCCGACGCGGAATCCGGCCTGATTCTGCTTGAGTTTGGGCTTGTCGACGTCGCCGCGGTTGTTGAACCACGTGTTGGCGTTCAACTTGTCGCTGCGATAGTAGTGGTAGCCGCCGCCCGAGAATGTGTTGGTTCCCGACCGGGTCACGAACTTGATTTGGACCGCTCCCTGTGCGCTGTCGGATCCCTGCGCTGCGGTTGTGACCGTGACTTCTTCGATGGCGTCGAGGCGCGGGTTGACGATCGCGAAAAATCCGTCCGTGCTGCGCAACGTATTGTCCTGGACGTTCACGCCGTCGAGGGTGATGTTGATCATTCCCTGCGGCAGTCCGTTGATCATCGACTGGCGGTTTCCGCCGGGTGTGATGACGCCTGGCAGGAAGGTCACGAAGTCCAGCGCGGCGCGCGTCGTCAGCGGCAACTTCAGAATCTGACTCGAGTTGATCGTGGCGGAGATCGTGGTTGACTGCGTCTGCACGATTTCCGAGGCGGATGAAACTGTGATGGTTTCTTCCACGCCGCCCAGCTCCATGACGGCCTTGACGCTTCCGGGTGCGCCCGAGGTGAGCAGCACGTCGTTAGCGACGAACTTCTTGAAACCTGTGAGCGTGACGGTCACCGTGTAGGTGCCGACGGGGAGGCCAGGGAACGAGAAGGCGCCCTGCTCGTTACTCACCCCTGTTGTCGTGACGCCCGTCGCGTTGTGTTGAATGACCACGTCTGCGCCGGGCACGACGGCGCCGGCACTGTCTATGACGATCCCCGAGAGTGTCGATGTGGTGCCGCCCTGCGCGAACGCGGGTGTCGGGTGAAGCGTGAGGGCGATCACGCAGACGAGCGCTGCCATCCAGCCGACGAGCCGGTGTCTCATTCCATCCTCCCATCGAAAACTTACAAACGAACAATGAAACGGACGACGGTTACCAGTTCACACGCCAGACCAGTTGCACTTCCCTCGGAGTCGAGCCCTGCGTGACGCGATAGTCGTCCGGATCGTCGCCCAACCCCGTCACGGGGGTGAACCATGGATGATTGAACGCGTTGAGCATCTCCGCACGGAACTCGAAATTCAACCTCCCCTTGATGGCCACCCGCTTTACCGCGCTCAAGTCGAACCGGACGAGACGCGGCCCGGTGACAACGACATTGTTCAAGCCACAATCGCCGTAGCCGTTGGTGGAACTGGTTGCGGCAATCTCGATGCAGTCCGGTCCATTTGCCGGTGCAATGTAACGTCCCGACGGCACCCCGAGATTGCTGTAACCAGTCGGGGACGTCGCACTCACGCTCCATGCCTTGACCGTGTTCTCGACGATGTCCTCGGGCAGCATGTACACCGCGCGCCCGGCGTCGTCGAAGCGCAATTTGAAAGAGTTCTGCAGTTCCTTGACCGACATGTTGATCAGACGCACGTTGCCGAAATCGAGCAGCCGCCCGGTCTGGATTCGAGCAATACCGTGGAGGGACCAGCCTCCAATCAGACGGTCCATCCATGGCCCCGAGGATCCGCCGAATCGCTGACCTTGTCCAAACGGCAGCTCGTATGTCCAGTTCGTCTTGAAGGCGTGGGTCACGCCGCCGACAGTTCCGGATTGCAACACAGACTTTCGCGGCGTTCGCAGCGAGTAGCGTTCCGAGGAGTAGGCCTTCCCGAAAACGTAGCTGGTCTGGAACTGAAAACCGTGAGAGAGGCGTTTACGCAGCTCGAGTTGCAGCGAGTTGTACTTCGTATATCCGCCGTTGCCAACCAGTTCGGCACCACCAAGGTAATCGGGGTTCGCGACGAAGAAGTTCGCCGGGAGTCCCGCCGTGATCATGTTGGAGCGCCGGGTCGAATTGTTGATGAGGCCGGTGTTGTCGCCATTGGTCACCATGCCATAGGGATTCGGATTCCGCGCCGCCAGAAATGCCTGGAAAGTCGCGCTGGTCCAGTTCGTGCCGGAGTATGCCAGCGGATCGGATGCGCGGGAGGCGCCGAGTCCCTGGAACATGGCCAGGAAGATCGGTAACGGCGCGGTTCCCGGCACACCCGTGTATTGGAAGGTATTGCCGCGTCCGGCCGCGATGTTCGCTTGCAGGTTCTGCTGCGCCCGGCGGAACTCGTCGAGGAAGCCATTCTCGACGATGTTCGTTTCGTTGTAGTTGTAGGTCTGCCAGCTGTGGAGCGAGCGCGTGCCGACATATCTCGTCTCGACGGCGATATCGCTGGTCAGCTTGCGCTGCCATCCAGCGGTCCACGTCTGAGAGTACGGCGTCTGCAGGTTGGGATCGAAGGTCATGATGTCGCCGGTGACCACATCGGTCATCGGATAGACCCGTACCGTCGGGAAGGCCGGCGGACCAAGGTCACCGCGGTTCCTGAGCAGGATGCCGCCGGGAGTCCCGAGGTTGCCGAGACTGTGGTTGCGATTCGCGGTCTGCGAGATTCCGGGATTGTCGTCAATGGCCGTGGCGAAATCCGCCATACCCGGGCGCTCGTAGGCCAGCGTGTAGCCTCCGCGCAGCACACTGTCGCCCTGTTCGCGACCCAGAATGGGACCGAGGAATCCATTGCCACCGAGGGCCCATGCGAATCCCAGGCTCGGCGCGAAGTTGTTCCGGTCCGTCTTATATGCGCTGACGCCCTTGTTGAACTGCTGGAATACCCCTCGTCGGCCGGGCAACACGCCGGGTTGAAATACATTGCACCCGCCGTTTGTGCTGACGCCGGACGGTCCACAGACATCTTCCAGCGTGGCGACGGAATAACTGTTGTTGAGCGCACGGAACGGTTGCTGCAGCTCGTATCGCAAGCCCATGTTGAGCGTGAGACTTGGCCGCCACCGCCACGTGTCCGCGACGAAGAACCCGTAATCCCGCAGTTGCGCCCGCTGAATGCCGAGCCCCAGATAGCGGTATTCGTCGGTGGCTTCATCGAGACGCAGCTCGCCGTTGATCGCGCTGATGCGTCCGACGAGCGTGGCGTACAGTTCGCGCGCGTCGTTCAATTGCGCGGTAGACGCCCCCTGGAATAGAGGGTTGGACGTCGAGAACATCGCATTCGCGGGATCATTCGTGTCGATGCCGAAGGTGATCGTGGGCACACGCTGCTGGTTCTCGATCCACACATCCGCCTGGGTGAATCCCACGCCAAGCTGCAAGCTGTGTGAAGCCTTGATCCAGTTCAGCGTGTTCTCAGCGATCTTCGTGCCGGCCTCACGCGCGCTGTATGAGCCGGTGGAGTGCGCGTTCGTAATGCCGAGAAAATCGCCGTTGATGTCGAGCAGGAACCCCGCCTGATCGGCGATCGACGTTCCCTCGAACTGGCTCCGGTCGATTTCGGGCGAGAACAAGGTGGCCCCGCCGCTCCGGCCTAACCGGAATTCGTTGACCAGGTTCGGCCCGAGCGTCGATCGGAGAGTTCCCTGAACGGTGTATCGGTCTGAGTGTTGATTGCCCGTGCCGGGGAAGCCGGGAAAGTTTGGCTCGCGGTTGTTCGTCGTATCCGGAGTCGACAACAGGTCGGTGTAGTTCATCGACCAGGACAACCGGTGTTTGTTGCTCACGTTGACATCGACGCGACCGGTCGGATATTTCGTGACGCCTTTCGAGTCGTACTGATACGTGAATTGTTGAAGCAAGGGATCCGTGAGATCGACCAGCCCGGTGCCGGCGCTGGTAACGGCCGCCCGGATATCGCCAAGCAGGCGTCCTATCGTTGGATCGATTGTCGCCGTGAAGCCGTTGGCGGCCGCCATCTGGAGCAGGTTGACCTGCCGCGTCTGGCCGCCTGACGTGTAGCGGAAGATGCCCTGCTCGGCCAGCGGATGGAGCACGGTGCGATTCTCGGTGTTCTGGCCGGGCGAGCGTGATTCTTCGTAGTTCACGAAGAAGAAGGCCCTGCCCCTGCCGTTCCACAGGCCCGGAATCACAATCGGCCCGCCGACTCGCGTCCCAGGCTGAAACAGTTTGTCGAGATCCTTGGGCGCTTTGCCGGTAGCCGGGTCCGGCTGCAGGTCACGATTGTTGAACCAGTCGTTTGCGTTCAGCTTGTAATGACGCAGATAGAAGTAGCTGCTGCCACGCAGCTCGTTCGTGCCCGATCGAGTGGCGAAGCGGATTTGCACGGCGCCCTGGCCCGTGCTGGCCGCATCCTGTGCGGCCATGTTCACGGTGACTTCCTCCATGGCATCGAGCCGTGGACTCACGCGCGCGAAAAAGCCATCGGTTGTCTTCAGCCAGTTGTCCTGGGCGCTGACGCCGTCGATGGTGATGTTGATCGAGCTTTGTGGCAGCCCATTGACGGTCGAATCGCGGCTTCCTGCCGGGGTATTGACACCTGGCAAGGACGTCACAAAATCGAGGGCACTCCGGCTGCCGGTTGGGAGCTTCAGGATCTGGTTCGTGTCGATCGTGGACGAGACGGCAGCCGACTGAGTCTGAACGATCTCTGAACCCGCGGAAACAACGATCGTTTCAGTGCGTCCGCCGAGTTCCAGCGCAATGCGCACGGTTGCAGGAACGGCCGCGTTGACACGGACGTTGTTGACGACGCCCGTCTTGAATCCCATCAAACTGACCGTGACGGTGTATTCGCCCGGATCAATCGCCGGGACGGTGAAGTTGCCTTGTTCATTCGTGGTGGCGGCGAACTCCGTCGAGGTCGCGTTGTTTTTAACGCTCACGCTGGCGCCGGGAACGACGGCTCCCGTCGCGTCGGTCACGGTTCCAGAGAGCGTGGTGGTCGCACCTCCGCCCTGCGCGAACACGGGCGAGGAAACCAATACAGAGATGAGCGGTATCAGCAGGAGCGTTGAACGGGATTGGTGCATGGTGAACTCCCCAAGGCGTTCTGTACCCGCGCGGTATACCGCGTAACCCTACGCTGGAGATCATCCGTTCGTCAACGGGAAAAGACAGCGCGTCATCGCCCGAAGCTGTTCTGTCTCAGTAGGTTGGCGGTTCGTCCCGAAGAAGGACCGATCCGGATGGTTGGATTAGCCATCCGACCGAATGGCTCGTCCGTATCGAACGGTGCTATCTGCTAGATTCTGCTACGCGTAGGCCGCTCCAACCATAATCTTCCGGATCCGGAGCCATGGAGATCCGTGCGAGATGCTGTTGGTCTGGGTCGGCTGCCCCTTGGCATCCCCCCCGGTTCCGAACATGCGCCAGGACTCCTTCCCGGAGATGGCGTCCAGGTTTCCCCAGAAATCGGTCGTGATCGCGTTGTAGGTGACGTTGCTCACCATCCGCGTAATCTTTCCGTTCTTGACCTCCCAGAATGCGTTGCCGCCGAACTGCCCGTTGTAGCGCTGCTGGTCGATCGAGTAACTGCCGCGGCCATCGATGAGGACGCCGTCTTTGGTGTCGGCGATGATCTGCTCGGGCGTGGGAGAGCCAGCCGGGCCTGGATCGACGTGGACGTTCGGCATGCGCAGGAACGGGTAGTCGCGCCATGAGTTCGCTGACGTGCAGCCGCGACTCTCTTTCTCGCCGACAAGATGCGCCATCTCCCGGTTGGTCTGCAGCCCGACCAGCATCCCTTCGCGTACGAGCGGCCACTCCTGCGTCTTGACCCCGTCATCGTCATAGCCGACCGTGCCGACCCCGCCCGGACGATTGCGGTCGGCGGTCACGTTGAACAATTTCGATCCGTACTTCAGCTTTCCGAGGTCCGAGACCTTGATGAAGCTCGTGCCCGCGTAGTTCGCTTCGTAGCCGAGAATGCGATCGAGTTCCGTCGCGTGCCCGACGATTTCATGGATCGTCAGCATCGCGTGCGATGGGGTGAGGATGAGATCTTTCACGCCCATGTCGATCGGCTTGGCGGTGCAGAACTCGACCGCCTCGGCGGCGATCCGTTCCGCGTTTTCCACCATCTGTGCCTTCTCGACGATCTCCCAGCCCCCGGTCATCATTTCGCCAGTGTAGGTGCGTGACCGGGTCTCCCCGTCCTTCCGCGCCGTGACCGTAAACGAGGGACTCGCCGACCAGAGTTCCTGCTCGATGTACGAGCCTTCGCTGCTGGCAAAGTACTTCCACTCGCGCTCGATCTGGACTGAT
The DNA here is from genome assembly GCA_049642465.1 of Vicinamibacterales bacterium. Lineage (GTDB taxonomy): Bacteria > Acidobacteriota > Vicinamibacteria > Vicinamibacterales > 2-12-FULL-66-21 > CAWDPQ01. The sequence goes on along the minus strand of JBAROV010000127.1, from coordinate 1,135 downwards.
GCATTGACGCTGAGAACGTCTTTGGTTTTCGAGGCCATGTCCACGACCTTTTGCACCAGCGCCTGTTTGTCCTCGCGCGAAATCTGATCCGGGTTCTTTTCGGCAGGCGTCGCCCAGTACTCGACGTACGCCGGGACGGGTGCGAGTCGCACGTCCATCTGTTTCGCGATCGCGCTGGCTTTCGCCACATCGGTCGCGATCCTGGTGATGCGCCTGATTTCGTCTTCGGTGACCATGGGGCTGCTCGCGAAGCCCCAGACGCCGCTGTGAATCACGCGCACGCCAAACCCGGCGGCGCCGCTGTCGTCGCCGCCGCCAAACCCGCCGAATCCTCCACCTCGGCCGCGCCCGCCACCGCGCCCGCCGCGTCCGCCGCCGCCAAATCCCCCAAAGCCTTCAAAATCGGGATTGCCGCCGCTCGCGTTGACGCCAGAATTGGTGCGACGGGTGAATCGAATGTCGGCATAGGTGCAGCCGTTCTTCTTGGCCTCGGCCAGTGCCACGTCTGCGAGCCCCTTGAACTTCGACTCGAGCACCCGCCCCTTTGGCGACTGCGCGAGGATATCGGCCACGAGATCGCTCGACGCGATCGCCATCCCCGACAGGGCCATCGTCTTGACGAAATCACGGCGTTTCATTGTCCAACCTCGTGAAGGCCTCAGGCCAAAACGTCGCGACGTTCGCCTGCGCTGTTCATCAGACAGCCGGCGAAACCGACGTCATATAGAAATCTTCGATCCGCACCGGCGGCACGAGCGCGGTGCCTGGTCCATCGTACGACTCGCCGGTATGAATTGGCACGGGCTGACCGACAGCCGTGACGTTGTTGAACCCGACAATCGGTGACATGTTCCACCGGAAGTTCTGCACCGGGCCCACGATCTCGCCGTTCTCGATCAAGAACAGGCCATCGCGGGTCATGCCGGTATTGAGCAAGGTTTCAGGATCGACTGGACGGATATACCAGAAGAATGTGACGAGCAACCCGCGCCTCGTCTTCTTAACCATTTCCTCGACTGTCATCTTCGAGCCTTCCATGACGAGGCTCATGTTCTGACTCGTAGGGGTCGGCTCTTTCTTCTGGCGGCGCGCCCACTGTCGATCGTAAAAGAGATTCTTGAGCACACCCTTTTCG
>JBAROV010000124.1:0-6853 GCA_049642465.1 Vicinamibacterales bacterium | reverse complement strand
GGTCAGGACGATGCCAGTGAGCGCCCCAAGCGAAGAGATCATCACCAGAACCGCGAGCAGCGCGGATCCGCCGTGCCCGATCAGGGCATCCGCCGCATCTGCCGCGACGCGTGTCGACGTTCGGACGGTCTCGATCGGCAACACGCGCAAGTAGACGACGTTCAGCGCGACATAGCAGGCGGTCACGATCGTGACGCCGACGATGAGTGCCGATGGAATGGTCCGGGCCGGCATTACCGTTTCGCCCGCTGTATAGGTGACCATGTGCCATCCGCCGTACGCGAAGAGCCCGGCAACCATGGCCAGCAGGAAATCACTGAAATCAGCTGCGGTCGCCTCGGGCGTCGTGGTCGTCTGAACGCTGCCGCCCCACGCCAATCCCCCGACAACCAACCCCGCAATGGCAGCGAGCTTCACCCCCGTCAGGACAGTCTGAACCCGGCTGCCGGCGCGCACTCCGACATAGTTCAACGCCGAGAGCGCGATGATGAGGCCGACCGCAATCAGGCGTGTCCCGGCGGCGCCGGCATCGACAAATCGCGTGGCATACCTCGCAAAGACCGTCGCAATCGCCGCGACTATTCCCGAATGCATCGTCCAGAACATCGCCCATCCCCAAAGAAAGCCGATGAGGGGGGAGAACGTGTCCCGGAGAAACACGTACAGACCGCCCGTGCGCGGGAAGGCGGACGCCAGTTCCGCGCACACCATTGCGCCAAAGAGCGTGAGGACGCCGGAGGCGAGCCACACGAGCATGATGTGGCCGGTGGTATCGAGGTGACGAGCAATCTCGGATGGCTGCACGAAGATCGAGGCGCCGACAATCGTCCCGACGACCATGGCGGACGCGTTGATGCGCGTGAGTGAGCGAGGGAGCTCGGTCAGGGGCGTATCGTAACCCGAGCATGCTAGCATCCAATTTTTGCGCTCTCTTCCAACCGAGGACACGATGCGTCACCCCGTTCTACTCGCAGTCATGCTCCTGCTCGCCGTTGCGCGCGTCTCCGCGGCGCAGGCGCCGATCGCGTACCTCGTCTCGTTTCCCGCACCCGAGCATCACTACGCGGTCGTTGACGTGACATTCACGGATCTCGCCCAACCGACGCTCGAGGTGCGCATGAGCCGTTCGTCCCCAGGGCGCTACGCCCTGCACGAGTACTCGAAGAACGTCTTCGATGTGCACGCCTACGACGGCAAGGGCAAGGAGCTGCGGACGGTGCGCCCGAATCCGCATCAATGGAACGTGACCGGTCACGACGGGACCGTGCGCATCACCTACAAGGTTTTCGGCAACCTGGTAGACGGCACATATCTGGCGATCGACACGTCGCACGCGCACATGAACATGCCGGCGACGCTGATGTGGGCGCGCACGCTCGAAACGCGGCCGGTGCGAGTCACGTTTACGCCGCCAAGCGGCTACGGCTGGAAGCCGGCCACGCAACTCTTCGAGACCTCCGACCCCTGGACCTTTACCGCGCCGAATCTGCAATACCTGATGGACAGTCCGACAGAGCTCAGCGACTACTCGCTGCGAAGCTTCAAGGTCCGCAATCCGGATGGCAAGGAATTCACGATCCGCACGTCGGTGCACCATGACGCGACCGACACCGATGTTGACGAGTACGCACGCGGCGCCGAGAAGATCGTGCGCGAGCAGGCTGCCGTGTACGGGGAGTTTCCGGAATTCGACGGCGGCACCTACACGTTTCTCGGCGACTACCTGCCGTGGGGCGGAGGCGATGGCATGGAGCATCGCAACAGCACGGTCGTGGCGGCGCCGATGTCCATCCGCGGCAACGCGCGGGCTGCGCTCGGGACCGTCTCACACGAGTTCTTTCACGCCTGGAACGTGGAGCGGATTCGCCCGCAATCGCTCGAGCCGTTCAATTTCGAGGAAGCCAACATGTCCGGCGAACTGTGGCTGGCCGAGGGCTTCACTCAGTACTACGGCAACATCACCATGGCACGAGCTGGTTTGAGCGATCCGAAGCGAACCATGATCAGTGCGGTGAATTCGGCACTGGGTGTCGCCGTCAGTGCCGGTCATCGATTCCGGTCGGTGGTCGAGATGAGCCAGATGGCGCCGTTTACCGACGCCGCCCGGTCGAACGATCCGACCAATCTTTCGTACTCGTTCATCAACTACTATCCGTACGGGGCGGCGCTTGCCCTCGCGCTCGATTTCGAGTTGCGCACGCGTTCGAAGGGTCGCCTCTCGCTCGACGATTACATGCGCGCGATGTGGCAGGCCCACGGAAAACCCGCCGCGCCTGAGGCTGGACTCGTGGCGAAACCCTATACGCTACAGGACGCACGGGAACGGCTGGCGGAAGTCTCTGACGACCGCGCGTTCGCGGACGCGTTTTTCGCCAGGTACATCGAAGGACGTGAAGTGCCTGATTATGCGTCGCTCCTCGCGCCTGCCGGCCTGATCGTGCGCAAGCGAAACCCTGGCGAGGGCTGGACCGGCGCGCAGATCGATGCCTCCGGAAAAGTCATGCAGCTCGTAGCGTGGGGAACGCCGGCGTTCCAGGCCGGCCTCGAACAGGGCGATGTCATTACGTCGGTGGACGGAAAGCCGTTCGAAACCTTCAAGGGCCGTAAGCCCGGCGAGCGGCTCTCGCTCGAGGTCCGACGGCCAACGGGGAAGACCGTTTCACTGACGGCGACGCTTGCTGAGGATCCCACGCTCGAGTCGGCTGCCGTCGAGGATGCTGGCGGCACGCTCTCACCGGCGCAGAAGGCGTTCCGCGAGAGCTGGCTCGGGTCAAAAGCCCGCGTCGAGGCGGGTGCAGTAAGGTAACGTATCGGATAGGAAACTCGTCGCGGGGCGCAAGCGTCTCACCCTCTAGGCTTCTTGTGGTTGGCACAACCGTTCAGCACTATCGCATCGACACTCGGCTGGGTGCAGGCGGGATGGGCGAAGTGTATCGGGCTGAGGATGTTCGGCTCGGCCGCGCGGTGGCGCTGAAGTTTTTGCCGCCGAGCCTCAAGGCCGATCCTGATAGTCGCGCGCGGCTGCTCAACGAGGCGCGCGCCGCATCGATGTTGAAGTCGCCAAACATCGCCGTCACCTACGACATCGGCGAACACCGCGGGTCGGATTTCATCGTGATGGAATACGTCGAGGGGGAACTGCTGTCTGCGCGCGCGGCAAAAGGGCCGCTGCCGGTCCGCGAAGTGGTCGACGTCGGGCTGCAGGTATCCGAGGCGCTGGACGAGGCGCACGCTCGCGGGATCGTGCACCGCGACATCAAGAGCGCCAATTTGATTCGCACCGATCGCGGGCTCATCAAGGTCCTCGATTTCGGGCTGGCGAAGTTTCTGAATACCGCCTCGGACGCCACCGTGACCCGGGCACAGATGACGATGGCCGGAATGGTGGTCGGAACGGTGTCGTACATGGCGCCGGAGCAGGCACTCGGCCACACCGTGGATCAGCGATCGGATCTGTTCTCGCTTGGCGTGGTGCTCTACGAATTGAGCACTGGGCGAATGCCGTTTGCCGGCACCACGGCGACCGAGATCATCGATCGCATCCTTCACGAAGTGCCGGTACCGCCATCGCGGTTCGATCCGGCGATTCCGACGACCTTCGACAACGTGCTCGCGCGCGCTCTTGAGAAATCGCCGACGTTCCGCTATCAGTCCGCGCGGGACATACAGAACGATCTGCGGCTCGTTCAACGTGATCTCGAGGAGATCCCGGTTCGCAGGACGACGACGAGGGCGGCGGTGTCGTCCGGCCGGATGGCTCCGGTCGAGAGTTCCGTGGCGGTGATGACGTTTGCGAACATCACGCGTGAGCCGGCCGACGACTGGATTGGAACGGGCATCGCCGAAACGGTGAGTTCCGACCTCAAGAACATTGCGGGCTTGACGGTGATTGGCCGTGCCCGGGTGTTCGATGCGCTGCGCAACATCAGTTCGGACACGAGTCTGGACGAGTCGCTGGCCATCGACATCGGTCGGCGGCTCGGTGCGACGTGGGTTGTCGTCGGTGGTTTTCAGCGGATGGGGGAGCTCATCCGCATCACCGCACATTTCGTCGAGGTCGCGACCGGCGCGAGCCGGCAGACCGTGAAGGTGGACGGCCGGATCGGCGACATCTTCAGCCTGCAGGACAAGATCGTGTTCGAGCTGAGTCAGGGCTTGAACCTGGCGTTGCGCGGCACTGAGGTCGCGGAGATCGAACGACGCGAAACGCAGTCGGTCGAAGCGTATGAGAGTTTCGCGCGCGGGATGATGAACCTCCGCCTCGCGAGCCGCGATTCGATCGAGCGCGCGATCGCACTTTTCGAGCAGGCGACGCGCCACGATCCTGAATACGTCAACGCGTGGGCCGCTCTCGGCGGCGCGTACGGGCTGAAAGGGTCTTTCCTCAGTCTCCAGGATCTCGTCGAGCGTGCGGTGGAAACCGAGCGGCGCGCGCTCCTGCTCGATCCTGACTTCGCTGACGCCCATAGCTGGCTGGGGAGCGCGCTGCTCCAACTGGGACGCACCGACGAAGCGATTGCCGAAATGCGTGAAGCCGTCCGTCTGGATCCGCAGAACGGCCAGGCCTATCAAGGGCTGGCGCGGGCGCTGTGGGTGGGCAAGGGGGACTTTGCTGGCGCGATTCCCCATTTCGAACGCTCGATCGAGCTCAATCCGGAAGCCGGCTACTCGTATCTGCAACTTGGTCTCCTGCTGTCGTGGGAAGGACGATTCGAGCGCGCCGAGGAGATCGGCAGGCGCGCGGTCGAACTGCAGGATCAATACATCTCGGGAAACGCCGGGCTCCAGGTCGTCGGCGCAAACTCGCGGCTTGGCTACGTGTTCTATCTGCAGGGACGATATGAGGACGCACTGCGGGAGTACGAGCGAGGGCTCGCCTTCGTCAGATCGACCGATCACGCCTTGAAAGAGCGCACGGTGATCGAACTCAACATCAAGATGGGGGCGGCACATCATCGGCTTGAACACACGGCCGAGGCTGCTCGGCACTTCGATCGCGCGTTGAAGCTGCACGCGGCGTTGAGCGCCCGCGGGTCCGATGATCCGTTCACGCGCTACTACATCGCGAACCTGCACGCGCTGCGCGGTGAAGTGGACAAGGCGTTCGACTCGCTCGAACGGGTGTCGGCGCGCTTTCCTGAATTGACCGCCGCGCGGATGCGGCGCGATCCCGATCTCGAATCACTGCGCAACCACCCGCGCTGGGCTCAACTCACCGCTCGCTGATGGTCGACGTCATCATCGTCGGCGCCGGGCCTGCAGGTCTGAGTGCGGCGCTCATTCTGGGACGCTGCCGCCGATCGGTGATCGTCTTCGACAGCGGGCAGCCGCGCAACGCGCATTCGCACGCCCTCCACGGTTATCTGACGCGTGACGGTATTCCACCTCGCGAGCTTCTGCGCATCGCGCGCGCGGAACTCGCGCAGTACGACACGGTTTCAATTCGGGATGCAGAAGTCGTCTCGGCCGAGTGTCAGCGGGACGCTCGCTTCGGCGTCACGCTTGCGGACGGCGAGCGGATCAGTTCGCGCAAGCTGCTCCTGGCAACCGGAGTGGTGGACCACCTTCCTGATATCCAGGGCTTCCGCGAGTGTTACGGCCGCAGCGTCTTCCATTGTCCGTACTGCGATGGCTGGGAGGTCCGCGACCAGCCGATCGCCATTTACGGAAGCGGAGAGCGAGGCCTGGGTTTGTCGCTCGAACTGACCGCATGGAGCCGGGATCTCGTGCTGTGCACGAATGGACCTTGCGAGATCGACGCGAACGGACGGACGCGACTGTCGGCCAATGGCATTGCGGTCCGGGAGGAACGAATCGCTCGGCTCGATGCGCGGGACGGGAAGCTTGCGGCCATTGTGTTCGAGGCCGGCTCTCAGTTGCCGCGGCGGGCGATGTTCTTCACCACCGGGCAATACCAGCGGTCGGGGCTTCTCAGCCAGCTTGGATGTGAGTTCAACGAAAAAGGAACAGTCCCGACGGGGAAATACGAAACGACCCACCTCCGAGGCCTCTACGTCGCGGGGGACGCCTCGCGCGCCGTTCAGTGGGTGGTCGTGGCTGCCGCTGAAGGGGCTGAAGCCGCGTTCGCCATCAATACGGACCTCCTGAAGGAAGATCTCGGCTGATTGGACCGCTCCAATCTGGCATTGGACCTGTGCTGGTCCCAGGTATTTCCGGCTGTATCGGTTCCATTGGCCTATTGGCCCTCGCACAGGGCAGTCCTTTCGGGCAAACTCTCCTCATCCGCGGAGGGTGCATGATTCACGAGATCGAGCGGCAGTTCATCCGTACAGCGCGACCTCTCTACAGCCACCTCGTCACGTTGTTCGAAGGGGCCATCTCACGTGGGGAGCTTCCCTCGGGGAGCAAAGTGCCGCCCGAACGCGAGCTTGCCCAGCGGCTGCGAATCAGCCGTACCACCGTGGTGAGCGCCTACCGTGAGCTGGAATCGCGCGGGCTGTTACGCGGGTACGTGGGTCGCGGCACGTTCGTCTGCGCCGCACCGGAACCTTCCGGGACTCCGTTCGCCTGGCGCGGGAAGATCGCCGCGGCGGCCTTGCGGGCGAACGACTCGACCCTGCGCGACACGATCCGCAACTCCTCCAACGCCAGGCTGCTGTCGCTCGCGGCCGGGGAACCGGCGATTGACTGCTTTCCCACGGCGGCGTTTCAGCAGGCGATCGATCACGTGCTCAAGCGCGACGCACGGGCCGCGTGGCGTCACGGTCCGACCGAGGGCCAACCCATCTTGCGCTCGGCCATTGCCGAGCGGTTGGCAGGACCTGAAGAAAGTGTGCTGGTGCTGGCGGGCGCGCAGCAGGGACTCGATCTCCTGGCGCGATGTCTCCTCGAC
>JBAROV010000121.1:0-8961 GCA_049642465.1 Vicinamibacterales bacterium | reverse complement strand
TCCAGGATCATTAATCTGCGGTCGGCCGAATCTCTCAGCGGACCTTCTGGCGAGGGAGAAACGGATCGCCTGGCGTGCGGAGTACGCCGGCCTCAACCAGCCAGGTCGGCGCGCGCAGCGCGCTGGTGCTACTGACTGTGAGGTGATGTCTTAACTTTCATAATTAGTCGCTCCTGATCTCCTTACCTCCTGTGTTTTCTTGATCTCCTGGTCTCCTGTTAATCCTCTTGATCTCGACCGCCCGCGACGTCGACGCCTTCGGCGGTCACGATCGCGGCGCGCACGATCGCCCCACTCACCTCGGACCTCTGGACCTCGCGCCGATCCAGCCGAGCCGGCCATGCGACTTCGTTCGTCACGTGGAGACTGAGGATCGTTCGGGCCACACCTTCCACGGTCACGGCGGATCCGATCGCAAGCTCCGGCGCCTGGCGCGTCTTGCCATCCTCGATGAATACGATGATGCGGTCGCGCTGACCGCGAATGGTCCGGTAGTTCGTGGCGGATTCCACGAGGATTGCCCGCGGGTCGATGACCTCAATGACTCGCGCATCGAGGACGCGTACCGGGTGACCGGCAATCACGTCGATGGAATCGACGAGCGATGGAACGTGGAGGATGACCGGGAGCGGGAGGGGCGGGGTCAGCTGCTGCGCGTGCAGGGAAAGACCCCAACAAAGCGCCGTGACAGCGAGCGCGAGCAGAGATGCGGTGGATCGATATCGAGTCTTCATGGCAGGTACCTCATGCGGCAAAGGCGTGACTACCTTCGTGTTGCAAAGCAGGTTCCTGTCGGTCAGCGACGTCCGATTGGCGCGTCGGTTCTTCGCGGACTCTTCAGATAGCCAATCAGATCCGCCAGTTCCTGTTCTGACATCGCGCGTTCCAGCTCGTTGGGCATCAATGAGTTCGGCGAGGCCGTCATGGAGAGGATCTGACTTCGAAGGACCACGTGCGGCTGGGACGCAGCGTCTCGCAATAACAGACTGTTCGGCGCCTCTGATTCCAGTCGTCCGACGAGCGTTCGTCCGTCACGCGTCTCAACCACATACGCGTAATACCCCGGGGTGATTTCGTAGTCGGGTACGAGGACGTGAAGCAGAATCGCCTCAGCCGGCTGATTGCGAATGCCGCTCAGATCCGGCCCCAGTGTTCCCCCGGCACCGTCGAACGTGTGACACGTGGCGCAGTACCTGGAAAATGTTCGTTGGCCCGAGGCAGCGTTAAAGGGATGTTTCAACACCGTCCCGCGAAGGCGTTCATACGCCTGCATCCGATCCCCCGAATCGAGTGGTGCAAAGAGTGCCCGCGCGCGCTTCTGGATCGATGCATTCCTATGGTTCGTCAACCGGCTCCGCCGCGAAGGGCTCATGACCGTTCTCGCGATCGAACCATCCTCAACCGCGTCGAGGAGCACGAGAGTCCGTGGCTCGTCCGCGGTGAGCGCTGAAAGCGCGGCTTCGCGAACCTCCGGGGTGAAGGACAACCAGCGGCGCCGCTCGACGAGAGCCGCGGCGGCCACGCGCTCGGGCAGTTGCGCGAGGGCCCGCACAGCGGCCACCTGGAACTCGATCGGATGCTGCGGCGCCAGCAGGCTCTCGAGTGTCTTTCCGGCTGTTGAATAATCCGTGTAGCCCAGCAGCCCAATCGCCGCGAGGCGCACGCTCGCAGGGGCCCGCGCGTCGAGCGCCTGCGCCCGCGATCGTGCCAGCAGGCCCGAAACGTGCTGGCGAGCGGCGTTCGCCTGCGGGGACTCGGTCGATAACAACGTCATGAGCCCGGAGCGGCCTTCCCCACCGAGTCCCCGTCTCTGCAAACCGCGCGCGATTCCGACAAGAGCGGCGGATTGCCAGTCGGCTTCACCGCCAGGATTCGAGACCTGAAGAATCAATTCGAGGCAGCGCTCGGGCGTCTCGGCGGCGCCAAAGAGTTGACCGAGATCCTGCATCATCGCACCACGGACCGTGTCAGGCGAGGAGGACGCTGCTGCGAACGCGCGAAAGAACTCGTGCGTTCGATCGTTCAACGAGCTGAGGATGGCGGCCCGGATCCACGGCTCGGCGCCGTCACGTTGCGCAATGGACGCGAGCGCCGCGGCAGCTCGGGGATCGGCTGTTTCGCCGAGCGCCAGTGCCACCTGAAATCGCACGCGTTCGTTCTGATCGCCGGCGAGCCGGATGACGTCCGGCACGAGAACTGGCGACCTCCTGAGCCGTGTTTCGGCCAGACGAAGCGCGTTCTCCCTTATACCGGCGTCACGATCGCGCAGAGCGGCGCCGATGTCGGCGGTCTCGAGCGCTCCCAGCCCTTCCAGCGTCCATAGCGCGTGCAGACGAGCCACATCTCGGGGACTCCCGTGAGAGAGCTTGCGAAGCTCCGGCAGTGCGTCTCGGTTGCGCCGTTCGAGAAGCAGTCGCTGCGCCGTCTCCCGCCACCACGCGTTTGGATGCTCGAGAGTCCGTACAAGCTCCGGGACGTTCCTCCGATCCAACTCGATCCGCGTCCTGCTGGCCTCCCAGTTCTTCGCGACGATGCGGTAAATGCGGCCGCGTTCTCGGCCAGCCTCGAAGTCGAGCAGCGCACGGCTCGCCTCCGGCACGTACTGTGGATGGTCGATCGTCTTGCGGTACATGTCGACGATATAGAGTGCTCCGTCGGGGCCGTTGGCGGCGAACACTGGCCGGAACCAGTTGTCTCGGGACGCCAGGAACTCGCGGCCGCTCCGCGCCGGCCGTGACGTGAACGTGACACCGTTGGGAGAAAGCACTTGTCGCTGGACGAGGTTCTGTGCTGACTCACAGATGAAAATGCTGTTCTGGTGTTCCTGAGGCAGGGCGTCGCCGCGATGGACGTGCACACCGCTTGCTGCCGTAAACGTCCCGACGTGCGGCGCCCCGAGCAGGCTCGGCATGAACGACGCGGTTGTCATGTCAGCGCTGATGGGCCAGACGGTTGCCTGCCCGCCGACCGTCGAGACTTCCTGTACCGTTTCTGAAAACGCCAGGTGCGGATTGCGCTTCAGATGGCGCGATTCGAGCACCACGTGCCACACCGGATTGCGGTTGGCGCAGGTGAACCGGCGTCCGTAGTCGTCAAACGTGAGACCGTACTGACTGCGCCCTCCAGTCAACTCGAACTCGAACGTAAACGGGTTGAACCGTGAGTCGCTCGCGGTGAATGTGACCGGGGCGCGCGCTGCATGATCCGGTGCGTTCACGCGCCCGCTGTTCAACCCACTCGTGAGGTAGACCCAATTGTCGATGCCGAGCGTTGGATGGCTCACGCGAATCTGCGGCGTTTTCGTCGTCTCGAAACCCGTGAGCACGACGCGCCGTTCATCCGCGACGCCGTCGCCGGTGGTGTCCTTCAAGTACAGAATGTCTGGTGCGCAGGTGACAAACACGCCGCCGTTCCACGGCATGATGCCATTGGGGTAGGTAAGACCGCTGGCGAAATCGGACCGCGTGTCGTAGCGTCCATCGCCATTCTTGTCTTCCAGGAGCGCGATGACTCCCAGGGCCTCGGTTGTCGAGATCCCTTCGAGCGGACCAGGATAGCCGCGGTTCTCCACCACATAGAGGCGACCCCGTTCGTCGAACGTCATGGCCACCGGGTCCTTTATCAAGGGCTCCGCAGCCGCAATCTCGATTCGGTAATCCGGTTCCAGCTCGAAGCTGGCGAGTGCTTGTTCAGGAGACAGCGGACCGCCGGCATTCTGGCCATCACGGGCGAGCACCGCTCCTGCGCACAGCAGGGCAAATGAAACGAAACGGCGGGTCCGCAATCCACCCCTCATCAGGATCTCGTGGCAGTTATTTGAGTTCCGCGAGCATCTGCAGGAGCGTGTCGACGATCTTCTGCGCCGCACCAACCTCGACCTGATTCGTCCCCAGCCATGTTTCGTAGCCCCCCAGCTGATGATGCGCAGCCGTTGGAAGGTATCCGTACGCGCCGTTGGCGAGCGACACGACAAACGTGTCGGGAAATGGACTCTTCGACTTCAGTTCCAGACCCATCTCTACGAACACTTCGAATGGAATCGTGACCACGGCCAGATCGCCAATCCGCAGCGCCTGCAGTGGAACCTCGATTCGTGGCGGCATCTCCAGCATCTGAAGTATGCGTTGGGCGTAGATTCGCTCTCGCGGGTGGTTTGGACGTTCGCTCTCCGGGCGGGCGAGGACATCGTGCGCCCAGCCCGCAAGCTTTTGTGCTTCCCCGCGACGGGTCTCCAACGTCAGCTCCCGCTGAGCGATCTTCAAGGACGCAGAGTCCCGGTAGTCGATGCCCTGCATCGCCCTGAAGACCTCCGCAGCCACCTGGTTCGCCACGAGTTCCATCCGGGCGTACGGCGCCAGCCGCTTCTGGCCACCGCGGAAGTCGATGTTGTTGATGTTGCCGCTCGTGCCATTCGACAACATCGCGACCAGCGGCGGGGCATGACTGTCCCGCTCGAGCAGCTCCGACAGCTTCCGCGCAAAGGCCGCGAAATAGTCCGCCGACACGTGCCCGTTCGGCACGCCGCCCACGTAATGCAACGAGTAGTTCGCCAGCAGGGAAATCGGTCTGCCCGACTCTGATTGCACGGAGAGAAACGAAATCTCGGGATCTGTTGGCCCCGCCGGTTTCAGTAGATCGGGACTGCCGACCGGAGGGTTCATCATGACCTGGTCCGTGCCACCGAACGGGTTCCTGAGATGCGGTCCGGGCTTCATGAACCACCGTCGGTTGAACACCTGCTCGGCAAGACCTCCACTTCCCCACCCGATGCGTGCAGGTTCGAGATTCGCGATCGCGCGTCTCACGCCGTCGGCGATTCGACCCGCAAGAAACTTTTGATAGTCCGTGAACGGCGCGGCCGGGTTATCTCGATCGGCAGACGAACGCGCGGTCGTGGCCGAATGCGTGTGCGTAGACGAAATCAAGACGCGCTCGACGGGAATGTTGGTGAGTTTGTGAATCTGCCGCTTCGCCTCGTCCAGCACCCGGCGCGGAATGCCGACGTTATCTGCCACCACAATCGCAATCCGAATCTCTCCATCGTCGAGCACGAGGCAGCGAGCGTGCAGTTCGTCGTGAACGTAGGTGGCTGGGACGGGCGTCCAGTTGCCGACGATCGGTTCACCCAGGGGAGGAGTGATGTTACTGGTTGCGGCGCCTGCCGTGAACCGCCGCGGCGGTCGCTCCTGGGGGGTGGTCGTCAAGGATGGCGGTGTGAGGCACACGCTGCACACGGTCAAGAGAATCGCCGCGAAGATAGCGTGGGTCATGCCGTGCTCAGCGGGGTGTGAATACGACGAAGTACTGTAACGGGAGAAACGTCCGCGTCTCGACGTGCTTCCATCCGTGGCTTGTGATTTCCTCGATCACGCCCTCGAGGTCGAGTCGCAGGTGCTTCAGTGCGTCGATCCCCCACTGTTCGAAGAACTCGTTCTGTTTGCGGTAGAAATCCACGACGACAAGCCGTCCGTTGGACTTCGTATCGCGCTTCATCGCGTCGAGCATCGGCTTCGGCCACTCGAAATGGTGGTAGGCGTCCAGGACAAACGTCACGTCGCAGCGGCCGTCAGGTAGATTCGTGTCGGTGTATGTGCCGAGGACGATCTCGACGTTGTCCAGTCGCTCTTTCGCTTTCTTCTCCTTGAGTACGGCAAGAAACTCAGGCTGCGGGTCTTCGGCATAGACTTTTCCGGCGCTCGCTACAGCCCTCGAGAGGAATGGGGTGAAGTATCCGGTTCCTGCGCCGATTTCGCAAACGATGTCGCCTGATTTGAGATCCATGTTCCGGATGATTTGATCCGGTTTCTGGTACTTCTCCCGCCCCTCGCCCTCGAGGATCTTGATCGTGGTTGCTCGCCCTTCCGCCGTCTTGTACCGATCGTTGATGCCTGGCGCCGCGCTCGGCTCAGGCGTGTTCGCTGCCTTTTGCGCGCACCCCGGGAACAGCAGCACACACACCAGGGTGAGACAGTGTCGGATCATCGAGCGGCGATCATGACGCGTCAGTCCACTTCAGCCGTTGCTGACGTCGTACTCGAGAGACAGTGTGCCGGTGGTCGCATACAGCCGGTGTTTGCGCAAACGAAGCGGCAGTCGCAGGCCGGGCGAACCGAGAAGCGGAATCCCTTCGCCCAGCAGAACCGGGATGATCGCCAGGTCGACACCATCGACTAGTCCGGCGCCCGCCAGATTCCGAAATAGATCTCCACCGCCCCACAACCACAGCGGCTTGTCTTCGGATGATTGCTTGAGCGATCGCACGTGAGCGACGGCATCCCTGACGAACGTGACGCCATCCCGCTGCCCTTCCGATAGCGTGCGGGAATACACGTATGTTGGCGGCGCAGGCCCTTCTGGCGCGCCGCTTCCCGCAAAAACCTCGTACGATCGACGCCCCATCACGATGCCGCTGTATCCCGCGTACATCTCGGAGAAATCAATCTCAGGGTCGATCACGATCCAATCGTACTCACCATTCGGCCCGGCGATGAAGCCGTCGAGGCTTGCGGCCACCGAGTATCGAAGCTGACGCATATTCAGCTCATTCGAGTCAGTCGCGCATTATAGCTGGAAGCCGGAAGCTATTATGTTCCCGTGATCCCTTCAATCGCCGACCAGAGGCTCCGGCATCACTCCATCACGGGTCCCGCGCGCCGCAGCGTTGAGGCAGTCGTGTCCTGGCTCGGAGGCATGCAGGCGCAGGAGTATGCCGCGGCCAAATGGGGGCTGGGCCTCCGCATGGCCGACGCGGCGACCGACGCGAAAATCGAGGACGCGTTCAACGCCGGTCGGATCCTGCGCACCCACGTGATGCGCCCCACCTGGCATTTCGTCTCGCCGCTCGATATCCGCTGGATGCTGGACCTCACCGGACCGCGCGTGCGGCGGTTGATGCAGGTTTACAACCGTCAGCTGGAACTCGATCCACAGACACTCGCTCGTGCGGTTGCCACGATCGAACGCGCCCTCGCCGGCGGCGCCCACCTCACTCGTCTCGAGCTTTCCGAGTACCTGGCGCGTGCCGGCATTGTCGCGAAGGGGCAGCGTCTCGCGCACATCATGTTGGATGCGGAGCTCGAAGGCGTCATCTGCAGCGGGCGTTTGCGGAACGGCAAGTTCACCTATGCGCTGCTCGCTGAGCGCGCGCCAGCATCGCGAAAGTTGACTCGCGACGAGTCGCTCGCGGAGCTGGCCCAACGATATTTCAGCAGTCATGGACCCGCTACGATCCGCGATTTCGTCTGGTGGTCTGGTCTCGTCACAGCCGACGCGACGCGCGCGCTCGAGATGATCAGCGCTCGAAAGAAGACCGTCGAGAACGTGACGTACTGGTGGATGGGGGATGTCGACGCTCACAAGGCACGCCGGCACTCCGTTCACCTGCTGCCGGTTTACGACGAGTATCTCGTCGCTTATCGCGATCGACACGCCGTCCCTCACCGCTCTACACCGACGTGGACCTCCTCCTTCACACATTCGTTTGTCATTGGCGGCCAGATCGCCGGGACGTGGAGGCCGGTCCGGAATGCGGATGGCGTCAGAGTTGATGTCAACCCCGCGCGGAAGCTCACGCGCATTGAACGGCGCGCGCTGGAGGAGGCAGCTGAACGCTACTCACGTTTTGTGAAGGCCCCGGTGACGGTGGTGGTGCGGTAGCACCGACCTCGCCGCCGATCATCACGTCAAAGTGGAAGGCCTCGAGCGTCTCCCAACAGGCTCATGGGCGTGCTCGCAGGCCAAAAAAGTCGGCCGCTTCTACCACCGCTGGGTCTTCGATGCCGAGCGCGCGCACCGATCGGACGTGCAGCAGTGTCGCGGCGCGTTCAAACAGCGTCACGTTCATCCAGAGCGACTCGTACGTGGACCACCATCGCAATCCGGCGACATGCGGATGACGTTCGTACAGAAGGCGCGCCTGCGGCTGGGTGGTGTCCCGGCGGCGTGTCGCGACCAGCGACGGCCGCAACCGCTCGCGGCGAAGTACGGCCGGGTCGTCCAGATCGACGAGGTTGACGGGATCATCGAGTTCCAGCTCCGCGAGCGCGAGGGGCAGGCCGCGACGTTTCAGCAGCGATGGCAGTAATCGCTGGCCGCGGAAGCGCGCCAGCTGCTCGACGAGGGAGGCGAGAGGACGATCGGAGAGATAGAGACAGCCGTAGAGATCCGGATTGTCGTGGCGGCCCTCCCCTTGGAACACGCGCGGGAACCAGAGCGGTCCATCGGGCTCCTGGTGACTCGCGTGGTCGTTCCACGCGAACGAGCGGTAGAGGATCACGCGTAGGTGTCGGACCGTTCCGCGCGGATGGCGCGCATCAGTTCCTCGGCACGTCCCATCCGGATCAAGTCGATGGGGCGGCGATCGCCGAGCAGCGGGTTGACGCCGAAGAGCCATTCAAGAGCGGCGTCGCGCTCGTACAAGCGAAGGACGTTTGACCAGACCAATTCGAGCAGCTCGACCTTTTCGGCATTCAGCGGGTCGATGCCTGCACCGCGCAGCCAGCGGGTGACCTGGGATCGGCTGACGCCCAGCATGTCCGCGAGCCGCGCCGCGGAACGGAAATCGACGCGGAGGGCCTCGACCTTCTTGGCGACGGCAACCGGCATGGCCCCAGCATAGCGCAACACAAACCGTTGCGCAACAGAAGTTGTTGCGAACGCGACCTTCAAGGGCACCCTGGCACCCTGGCACCTTGGCACCCTGGCACCTTGGCACCCTGGCACCCTGGCACCCTGGCTCTGGTCTCTGGTGACGTTGCACTAGAATGTCGGCACACCTCAGCATCCAATGACAGTCACAGCCGGTACTCGCCTCGGTCACTACGAAGTCCTATCACGCATCGGCGCCGGTGGCATGGGCGAGGTCTACCGCGCTCGGGACACGACCCTCGATCGCGACGTCGCCATCAAGATCCTTCCCGAGCTGTTCGCGAGCGATCCGGACCGCCTCACCCGGTTCAAGCG
>JBAROV010000117.1:0-7019 GCA_049642465.1 Vicinamibacterales bacterium | reverse complement strand
CGGCGAGACCTCGCCGTAGCTGGTCGCCCGTCTCCCGTTCTCCCGTTCCCCCGTTGACTATAATGCCCCCGTCGTCTACCAGCCATCGATCCAGATGGGAGGCTCCATGTCCATCGTTGATGCTCGTCTGAGGCTCACCCGCCGCAGAGCGCGAAGGCGGGGGATCGCCGCGTCTCTCGTATGCGCGACTGTCATGCTGCTTGCGTTTGCGCAGACGCGCGCAGCGGGAGACGCCAGGCTCGTTCGCTATCCTCACTACCACGCGGGACGAATTGCATTCACCTATCTGGGCGATGTGTGGACCGCCGACGAAAAGGGACAGGACGTCCGTCGCATCACGGTCAATCGAGCCCGCGACGTCTTTCCGCGATTCTCGCCCGATGGACGATGGCTTGCGTTCTCGAGCGATCGGACCGGCAACCTCGACGTGTATCTCGTGCCCGTCGAGGGGGGGACGCCGAAGCAGCTGACCTCTCACTCGGCCGACGACACCGTCCTGGCGTGGGCACCCGACTCGAAGTCGATTCTCTTCGCGAGCAACCGCGCGGAGGACTTCACCGGAAAGCTCTACACGATTGGACTCGAGGGCGGCATGCCCGAGAACGTCGCCGCAGATATGGGCGTCTGGGCAACGTATTCCCCAGACGGCTCGAAGCTCGCCATCAACCGACACGGGCAGGTCTACTGGCGGAAGTACTACCGCGGCGCGAACCAGACGGACGTCACCCTGATGGACGTGTCGGCCAAAACATTCACGACCGTCACCGACTTCAAGGGGCTGGACTCGTGGCCGATGTGGGGGCGCGATGGCTTCATCTACTTCGTCAGCGATCGTGAAGGCGGAGGGCTGACAAACATCTGGCGCGTGGCGGAGAAGGGCGGCACCGCCGAACAAGTCACGAATTTCAAAGCCGGCGACGTCCGCTGGCCGGCGATGAGCGCCGACGGCAAGGTCATTACGTTCGAACACGACTTCGGGGCGTGGAAACTTGATGTCGCCACGCGGCGATCGTCGGTCATTCCTGTCGCCATTGCCGCCGAGACCCAGGACAACACAGCCGAAGTTCGAACCTTCAGTTCCGAAGCGGACGACTACAGTCTTCAGCCGGCTGGACGCCGCATCGCGCTTTCCGTGTACGGCGAGATCTTCACCGCTCCGACCGAACAGGGCGATTTGGTGCAAATCACGGACGGCGCCGCGCGCGACCAGGACCCCGTCTATTCTCCCGACGGCCGGCGTATCGCGTACGTGTCGGATCGGAGCGGACGCGAAGAAATCTACGTCGCCTCGAGCGATGGTGCCGGTCAGCCAGAGAAGATCAGCGACATCGACGCCTTGAAACTCGCGTACGCGTGGTCGCCGGACTCCAAGGCGATCGCCTACGTGTCCTCTGATCTGAAGCTGCGGCGATACGACGTCGAGACGCGGCGGACGAGCGAGCTTGCGACCTCGAAGTACGGGAACATCAGCATGCCGGCATGGTCTCCAGACGGCCAGTGGATTGCGTTCAGCCGCCCCGATTACGTACGCACCAGCGACGTCTACATCATCCCTTCAGCGGGTGGCGAAGAACGTCGAGCCACGTTTGACTCGTACAACGACTCGGCGCCGCGTTTTGCGCCGAACGGACGAAAGCTGTACTTCCTCCGCAGCGAGGGTTTTGGCGGTGGAGGCCCCGGCGGTGGCAACTCGCAAATCCATGCCGTCGCGCTCGAACGCGAGGAGCGCGATCCGGACGATCCAATCGAACCGGCGGACCCGTCATCGGATCAATCCACGGCCGACGCGCGCCCGCGTCCATCGCCAGAAACGGCGTCGAAGCCCGTGACGATCGATTGGGGCGGTCTGAAGCGCCGCACCAGGCAGGTCACACGCATGCCGTTTTCGGTGCTGAGTTATACCGTGGCACCCGACAGCCGCAGCCTGGCGTTCGTGACGACCGAACCCGCCGGTCTTCGCACCATCCCGGTTATCTACACCGTTCAAGCGGATGGACGGCGTGTGTCTCGCCTGATCGCTGGCGGAGGAGCGGGCGGGGACGGTGACGACGACGAACAGCCGGCAGTTGGCGGGGTGGGCGCCGCGATCTCAGGTCTCGCGTTTGCGCGCGACGGCCGCACGCTCTACTTCGCCGAGCGTCGCGGCGTGTATGCGGTTCCGGTGCCGCAAACCGGAACAGGTCAGACTGCTGCGACAGCAGCCCCATCCGGAGGTCGCGAAGCAACCAGACGTCGTCTCACGTTCACGCCAAAGGTGCGGATCGATCTTGCAGCGCAGTGGTCGCAGATGTTCGGCGATGCGTGGCGGACGATGAAATACCGGTTCTACGATCCGAAAATGCACGGGCACAATTGGGACGCCATGAAGGCGAAGTACGAGCCGCTCGTGCAGCACGTCGGCGATCGGCAGGAACTCCTCAACATTGTCAACGAAATGATCGGTGAGTTGAACGCGTCACACACCGGAGCGGCGCCCGGCGGCGGCCGCGGCGGTGGTGGCGGCGCAATCTTGTCAACCGGCTATCTCGGTTTCGACCTCGAGGCCGATCGGCGCGCCGGGCGATATCGAGTCAGCCATGTGTACGAGGACGGCCCCGCCGACAAGGATTGGGTCACGGTGAGCTCCGGTGATTATCTGATGGCCATTGACGGCAAGCCGGTCAAGGCGGGCGACGAGTACTGGGCCCTGCTGAACCACCGCTTGAACCGCAAAGTCGAGGTCACGCTCAGCAAGAAGCCGACGGAAGAGGGTGCGTGGAAGACGCGAATCGCGCCGATCACGCAGAACGCGCACAACCAGCTTCGTTACGAGCGATGGGTCAAGGACAATCGCGCCAAAGTGGACAAGTTGTCGGCCGGACGCATCGGCTACCTCCACATCCAGGCCATGAATCAACCGTCGCTTCGGAAGTTCGAGAAAGAGCTTCGCGAGAATCGCAACAAGGAGGCGCTCGTCATCGATCAGCGGTGGAACGGCGGCGGGAATATCGACCAGGAGCTGCTCGGCATCCTCGTGCAGCGCGAGTATCAGGTGTGGCAGCCGCGCGGCACCGAACCGAACGCCCGTCCGTTTGCCGGATTCTTCGGACCGAAGGTCGTCTTACAGAACTGGCGATCGGCGTCGAACGCCGAGATGTTCCCTGCCGGCTTCCGCGCGCTGGGCCTCGGAAAAGTGATCGGCACGCCTACCGCAGGCGCGGTCATTGGCACGGGCAGCTACTCGCTGATCGATGGATCGACGGTGCGGACGCCGGGAGTTGGCGTGTTCCTGGCCGACAAGCAGCGGACCAACATGGAGAACTACGGCGTGGCGCCGGACATCCTGGTGGACAACACACCGGAGGACAATCTGGCCGGCCGGGATCGACAGCTCGAGACGGGAGTTCAGGAGCTGCTCAAGACGATCGGACAGAGGACCACGACGACAACTGCTGAAAGACGCTAATCGTAGGAACTATCAGCCGTGCCGGAAACAACCGACTGTGTGGTCGTTGACGAGGCCGACCGCCTGCATGAACGCATAGCAGATCGTCGATCCGACGAACTTGAAACCGCGGCGCAGCAGATCGCGGCTGAGCGCATCGGATTCCGGAGTGCGCGTAGGGATCTCGCCCGGCGCTCGCCATCGATTCATTCGTGGTGAGCCGCCCACGAACTGCCACAAGTACGCGTCGAAACTGCCGAACTCGCGCTGCACGCGAACGAACGCTTTCGCATTCGTGAGCGTGCTCGCGATCTTCAGCCGGTTGCGGACGATGCCGGGGTTGCGAAGCAGTCGTTCGACCCGCGTGGGCGTAAACCTGGCGACGCGAGCGGGATCGAATCCGGCAAACGCGGCGCGATAGGCCTCGCGCTTTTTCAAGATCGTCTCCCAGCTGAGGCCTGCCTGGGCCCCCTCGAGCGTCAGGAACTCGAATAGCACCCCCTCGTCGTGAACCGGTACACCCCATTCATTGTCGTGATACGCGATGCTGAGCGGCGTACGTGCCCATTCGCATCGTTGAACGGCGTCGACGGCGTGCGGACGGAGCTGGGTCAAACGGCGAGCAGCTGAGTGAAGACGACGAGCACCACGAGGGCAATCATAAAACCCAGTACGCCAGCCAGCAGCCAGAAATGGGGTGGCCCGAGCTGAACAACGCTGCGTCTCAACATTCCGCGCGGGTGCCCCCTGCGAACCGGTTCGGTCAACACTTCATACGCCATGACACACCTCGGGCTATGGCTATGGCGGGTTAGACACCGTTCGGTCCGAACTGTTCCTGTCTGTCCCGCTGATTGGCCGAGGTCTCGAGGAATTCCGTTTGCAGAACCCGACGTCGCCGTAAGGAGGTCACCGTCCGATCGTCAGCACCGCGACTGTGGGTGGCACACGAAATCTGACGGGCAGTATGCTCGTTCCAATCCCTGTTGCCACAAACATCTGATGGTTACCTTCCACGATGTGCCCGGCGGCAAATCGCTGGCCGAATCGCGACGGCACAACGGGCCTCCCGAGCCATGGCAGGCGGACCTGCCCTCCGTGAGTATGACCCGCAAGCGTCAATGCCACGCGATCCGGGACGTCTGGAAACACGTCCGGATTGTGAGTCAGCAGGATCACCGGGGCCCCATCGTCCTTCACAGCCGATAGCGCCGCAGCGATGTCATGCCGGCCTGTCCAGACATCGCTGATGCCGGCGAACCAGACAGCACCGGCCGGTGTGGCGAGTCTGACGGCGGTCTCCTCGATCACGCGAATGCCATTCTGTTCGAGTGCTTTTTGAACTCTATCGTGGTCGAACCAACCATCGTGGTTGCCAAGGACCGCGAGGACTCCAGCCGTGGCGCGAAGCTGCTTCAGTTCCGCCGCGATCTCCTCAGGCGGCACGAAGCGCCCGCCAATCACTCCCTGAATGACGAGATCGCCCAGGATGCAGATAATGTCCGCGCGGGCGGCATTCGTGCGATTGACGACGTCGCGGAGTTTGCCGATGCCGTTGAACGGTGAGCCAACGTGAAGGTCGGTGAGGATGGCGATCCGGAGTGATCCTGAGAGCGGCGGGTGGGCGATGCGTTGCTCGGAAACGACGAGACTCGCTGGTTCGAACCAGAACGCCCAGCCTGCCAGCGCCACCGCGGCGCACGCGATCGCCGCCGCGAGGCGGAGCCAGGTTGGTCGGCGAAGCCGCATCAAAGGTGATTATTCGCTCGGCCGTTTTCCCCGGCCGGCGCTGCGCGATGCGCGCTTCGCAGATCGCCGCTTCGATGCGCTGGCAGCTTTTCGCCTGGAAGCTCGGCGAAGAGCAATCTGAGGCGGCCGGGCATGGCGGGGCTGGTAGACCCCGAGGGTTCCACCACCTGGAAGCGTCAGCTGCGTGAGCAGGCCCCAGCCCTGGTTCTGGATCGGCCCGCAGCGTATCCCTTCGCCGTTCATCTCCGCCACGAACGCTTCCACGTCGTCGCACATCAGATAGAACTCGTGGCGATCGTTTTCGTCGGCCGGGTGGACGGCGACCTCCGCCGGGGGGAGACCGAAGATCAGCCATCCGCCGCCGACGTCCACGTTTGGCAGCGCGAGGACATCGCGGAGGAACGTGCGATCCGCGTCCGGATTCTTGCTGTAGATGATGGAGTGTGCGCCGATCAGCATGTGGACCTCAGTAAGGTAGCTGCCGCCTTCCAGCTACCAGCTGCCAGTTACCAGATGTGTGCCGCGAGTTCAGAGGTCAAAATGTCGGCATCGCTGTGGGGTAGCTTCCTCACGACGATCCTTCGGGCAACTTTGCACTTCGAAAGATCTGCGCCCAGAGCGCGCGGTCGGACGCGCTCAGTACGCCCAGCTCCTCGAACAACTCGCGCGCGAACTCGACATCTCCCAAACCGCTGGCGGTAATGAGGCCGCGATCGCGCACGGCGGGCACGTCCACATAGCTCTTGGCGTCCGCGTAATCAGTAACGTGCGCCTGAAGGTACTTCAATCCATTGCTTGTATGCTGACGGCCGCGCAACAGACCAATTCGCGCCACACCGACGGTCGCGCCACAGATCGCCGCGATGGGAATGTGCTGCTCGTCCAGCCGCTTCACTAGCGTCTCGATCTCGCTCTCCATCGGGACCTGTTCCCACCGATCCCCGCCGGGAAGTATGAAGCAGGCGACGTCGGCCGGATCGACCTCAGCGACCGTTCGTGAAGGCAACACACGAATGCCTCCCATCGAGACGACCGGGTCGCGCGTGAGAGCAACTGTTTCCACACGATACCGGCCATTACGCCGCAGCTCGGCCACAGCGTGTGCGGGTTCCCAGTCGGCAAAGCCGGTGAACACCAGGAGATAAACAGCTTTCTCAGGCACGAACGGCGCAAGGTTCATACGTCCTGCTCACGATCGAAGACGATCACTTGCTCGAACTGCTTACCAGCCGCGTCGACACCCGACACGGTTGCGGTGAGCGTCTTGCCGTCGGCGGATACCGCATACCTTCCGCTGCCGAGACTCTGCCCGCCCCTGCGGGCCTCGGACTCGAGCACGTGGGAACCGACCCATCGCGTCACCACGACCACGCCAGGAGCCTGCGGCGACACCTCGTGCTCGCGGCCGTCCGCCTGCAGCACGGTCGTGCCGGACTCCTGCTTGCCAGACATGTTGACGCCAGAATGGGTCATCGTCACGCGGTCGCCGGAGATTTCAAACGTCAGGGCGGCGCTCTGAAATTGATGGTTCGCGTGTCGATGCGATTTCTCGATGTTGGCGATCCACCTGCCAGTGAACGGACTCATGTCGGTGCCGTCCGAAGATACGCAACCGCAAAGAGCGTACCGAGCAGCAAGTCCAGCAGTCCTGCCACGAGCATTTGCGCGCCCAGCCCCCCGACGAGAAAGAGTATGACGGTGAGGGGGCCGAAACTGGCTTTTTCCAGGATTGCCGCGATCATGAGCGGCCGATACCGGACGGGATCGCGCGAGATGATCAGGAACACCACCTGCCATGCGACCGCGACGCCGATGAACCCATAGTAGTACTCGAGGTGGGTGAGGG
>JBAROV010000108.1:0-5009 GCA_049642465.1 Vicinamibacterales bacterium | reverse complement strand
TCGGAATCGCAGGCGGGGCGCATCTGCGCGCGACGGCGCTTCCAGAACTTGAGAATCTTCTCCGGCTCGGACGAGGCACCTTCCCAATCGATGAAGTAAGGCGTCGTGATGACTTGCAGGTCTTCCGCTCCCTGCATGACGTTCAACCGCACCATCAGTGCAGCTTCGTCTCGCGGAGGGAGGAACGTGGAAGTCAGCACCAGATCCGGCATGTGGTGAGCGACCGACACGAGTGCGTCGTTCACCGACTGCACGATCTGGAAATCGGCGCTGACATGAGCATTGAGAATCTCGCGGAGCACCGCGGCGCGTGCGGGATCAGATTCGATCGCGAGGACTCGGCCCTTGGGTTGGGAATCCACGCGCGCCGATCGCAACTTCAAAATCGTATTCATTACTTCGGACGTATCGGCACACCTCGTCGGGCCGTAGGACCCGCGCGGCGCATCCTTGTTGAATGTCTCCGGTAAGAGCAAGTCGAGGGCCACCAACGAAACTGAAAGATGCATAGGTGAGCGCCTCTTTCTCACCGTGTGTGCGGCAAACCATCCGGGGAGGTAAGACAATCGACACCCCGCAGCAGGTCCTAAGTCACCTCACAAGCAGACTCTTGGTCCCTGGCCAATCGCGCGATTCGTCTTGCCGACGGTGACGAGGCCGCGCGTCCAGCGCGCCCCGGTTGATTGGTCACTTGACTTTGCTATACAAAGTAGTCTGTAATGGAGGGCGTGCGCGTCAAATTCATCCTGCCGGCACTGACCGAAGCGACGAGTCCGTATTGGCGCCCCATCAAGTACTCGCTGTTTCCGCCGCTCGGTTTGGCGACGCTCGCCGCCTACCTCCGTCCCGATGAGGAGGCCCGCATCGTTGATGAGCACGTGGAACCGTTAAATACGAACGATCGTCCCGACCTGGTCGCCATTCAGGTCTACATCACGAACGCCAGACGTGCGTATGCGGTAGCCGACGCTTACCGCGCGAAGGGCGTATTCGTCGCCTTGGGCGGGCTGCACGTGACCGCGCTGCCGGACGAGGCCGAAGCGCACGCAGA
Source organism: Vicinamibacterales bacterium (assembly GCA_049642465.1). Taxonomy (GTDB): domain Bacteria; phylum Acidobacteriota; class Vicinamibacteria; order Vicinamibacterales; family 2-12-FULL-66-21; genus CAWDPQ01. The sequence goes on along the minus strand of JBAROV010000108.1, from coordinate 3,958 downwards.
CGCCATTTTTCTCGGTCCTGGCGAACAAACCTTCCCGCAGTTTCTCGGCGATTTCCGGGCCGGAAACCCGCTCCGTCGTTACGTATCCACGACGGGTCGGACGTTAGAACGTCTTCCCCCCATCCGCCGCGATCTGATTCGTCGTTGGTCGTACCTCGTGCCGAATTCGATCGTCGTCACCCGGGGTTGCCCGCAGCACTGCGATTTCTGCTACAAGGACGCCTTTTTCGCCGGCGGCCGGTCGTTCTACACCCAACGTGTCGACGACGCGCTCGCTGAGATCGATCGGTTGCCAGGTCGCCATCTCTACTTTCTCGACGATCACTTGTTCGGCGACGCGCGCTTTGCGACAGCGCTCTTCGACGCCATGCGAGGATTGGGGCGTCTGTTCCAGGGCGCCGCAACCGTCGATTCAATCCTGCGGGGCGACATCGTCGAGCGCGCAGCCAGGGCCGGCCTGCGAAGCCTGTTCGTCGGATTCGAGACGCTCGCCGCAAGCAATCTCGCGCAAAGCAACAAGCGGCAGAACCTTGGCCGCGACTATGCCGCCGTGGCGCAGCGGCTGCACGATTGCGGAATCATGATCAATGGCAGCTTCGTCTTCGGCATGGATGACGACGATGAAAGCGTGTTCGCGAGGACGGTGGAGTGGGCCGTCGAGCACGGCCTCACGACGGCCACATTTCACATCCAGACGCCCTATCCAGGCACCCGACTGTTCGCCCGGATGGATGCGGCGAACCGAATCCTCACGCGCGACTGGGATTTGTACGACACGCGGCATGTCGTATTTCAGCCGGCGCGGCTCACACCTGAACGTCTGAAACAGGGATACGACTGGGCCTACGAGGAGTTCTATCGCTGGTCAAACATTGCGCGCGGATCACTGTTTCACGGCACGATCAAGCACCAGGCGAAACACTTCTTCTATGCGGCTGGCTGGAAGAAGTTCGAGCCGCTGTGGGATCTGGTCATTCGGGCGAAACAACTGCGGCTCATGACGCCGCTGCTCGAAGGCGTGCTGTCGCGAGTAACGGCCGCCTCCAGGATTGCTCCATCAGCGATAGACTCGCACGTAATCGACCTCGAACCGCGCCGGAAAGGCGGCCTCATCTACCCCCTGCTGGCCTCCCCAGCTGCCGCCGATTGCCAGATTGAGGATTAGGTATTGCGGTTTGTCGAATGGCCACACGGCGTCGCCGCCGGGCTCCTTCGCAAACGTGAAATAGCGCTGGCCATCGAGGAAGGTGTCGATCTGCGTCGGGGTCCACGTAATCGAGTAGACATGAAACCCTTCATCCGGCCGCGAGACGAGGATGTTGTTCCCCTTATTGGTTCGCTTCACGTGGTTGTACGCCGTCGTGTGGACGTTGGCGTGGATGCGGCCCGGATCGAACCCGACGTGCTCCATGATGTCGATCTCCCCGCACGCTGGCCAGCCGACTTTGTGAATGTTGGTGCCAAGCGTCCAGATCGCTGGCCAGGTGCCACGGCCCTTCGGCAGCCTGGCTCGAACTTCGATTCGCCCGTACGTCCACTGTGCTCGGCTCGTCACGCTTGCGGATGTGTACTCCGCGTTCTCATAAGGTTCTCGCCGCGCCTCGATGATCAGCATCCCACCTTGCACGCGGGCATTCTCGCGCCGATCGCGCGTGTAATACTGCCGCTCTTTGTTGCGAACGAAGCCGACCTCGTACTCCCACCGGGTTGAATCCGGCAGACCGTCGCCATCGAATTCGTCCTGCCAGACCGGAGCGTCTGGCTTCGCCGGTGTCTGCGCAATGTCCGCGGCCGCGGACGTGAAGAGAATCGCCACTGCGAATCCGCACGCGGGAAGGCATCGGGCGACGCTCATCACGCCGGCTGCAGCGCGGAGGTGCAGTTCGGGCACTTTGTCGCCTTTCTGGAGATCTTCGAAATGCAGAAGGGGCAATCGCGCGACTCATCTTGCGGCACGCCTGGCGTGGGAGTCTTGAGTCTGTTGATCTGGCGAACCATCATGAAAATCACGACCGCCACGATCAGGAATTGAATGACCGTATTGATGAAGTTGCCGTAGGCCACAACGGGGGCCCCGGCAGCTTTCGCGGCCTCCAGCGATGGATAGACCGCTCCGTTCAACGCGACAAACAGGTCTTTGAAATCGACGCGACCGAGGGCCATCCCGACGGGCGGCATGATGAGGTCGTCGACAACGGAGGTGATTATCTTTCCGAAGGCCGCCCCGATGATGACGCCGACGGCCAGGTCAATCACGTTGCCCCTGGCCGCAAAATCGCGGAATTCCTTGAACATTCTGCACCTCCCGGCCGCATCCTATGCGATCGGGGGAGGGGTGGCGTGCTATTTTTCTCGCCCCATGCTATTTTCATAGCACCTTTTTCGAGGTCCGCTCGTCTAAGACCCTGAGCGACGCATGACAAAGCAACCCCACCTCGACCTCAGCCGGCGCGAGCGGCAGATCGTCGATATCCTTTATTCACATGGGCGGGCCACGGCAGCCGAGGTACAGGCTGCGCTCCCGGATCCGCCCAGTTATTCGGCGGTCCGGGCCATGCTGCGAATCCTGGAAGAAAAGGGCCACGTCCGTCACGAGCAGGACGGTCCCCGGTACGTGTACTTGCCGACGGTGGCCCGCGACAATGCCAAGCGATCGGCGTTGCGGCACATGCTGCAGACATTTTTCGACGGATCGGCCGAGCAGGCGATTTCGGCGCTTCTGGACGATTCCTCCGCCCGACTGTCCGACCGTGAGCTCGACCGGCTCGCCCGCATGATCGAACGGGCGCGCAAGGCGGGAGTGTAATCATGACCAACGTCGAATTCCCGTCAACGTGGCTGCCGCTCGCCGACAGCATCCTCAAGGCAAGCCTCGTGCTGATGTCAGCAGCTGTCGCGACCCACATTCTTCGTCGCGCGTCTGCGGCGCTTCGTCACCTGATTTGGACCATCGCGCTCGTCAGCGCGCTGCTGATGCCGATGCTGTCGCTGGCGCTGCCGCGCTGGCAGTTCCCGCTCGTCACCGTTGCATCTTCAGAGATGCCGCCGGTGAGCGACGCGAAGGCACTTCGAGCACCCGCGATCAGCCGTGAGCGGGACCTTCCGACCACACCGAGTGTCGCGGCTTCGGCCTCGATAGACTCCGCCACGCCCGCGCGCGACACCTTCTGGACCAGGTTGAGCAACATGACGTTCGAACGGGCGCTCCTCGGTATCTGGGCGCTCGGCGTGCTGCTCATCATCGCGCGAGTCGTCATCGGCGTCATCGCCGTCCAGTGGATGGCACGACGCGGTCAGCGCGTGCTCGACGCGCCGTGGATGAAGATGGCCGTGCAGCTTGCGTCCGAAGTGGGCGTGTCGTCGAACATCACTTTCCTCCGCAATCGTGGTGCGTCCATGCCGATGGCGTGCGGCGTTCTACGGCCGGCGGTGCTCATGCCCGAGGAAGCCGACGAGTGGCCGACCGACCGGCTGCGGATCGTGCTCTTGCATGAACTGGCGCACGTCAAGCGCCACGACTGCCTGACGCACCTCGTGGCGCAGGTCGCCTGCGCATTCCATTGGTTCAACCCGTTGGCGTGGATGGCGGCACGGCAGGTGCGCACTGAGCGCGAGCGCGCGTGCGACGACCTCGTTCTCGCCGCCGGCACGCGTGGCCCCGACTACGCTGATCAGTTGCTCGAAATCGCGCGCGTCATGCGCGCGGGACGGTACCCGGGAGTCCTTGCGGGAGCCACGCTGGCGATGGCGCACCGCTCGCAGCTCGAAGGGCGGCTCATGGCCATCCTCGACCCGCGTGTCCCTCACGCGGCCCTTACGCGGCTGCGCGCAGCGGCGGCCACGACGGTCTGCTGTGCGGCTGTGGTGCCGGTCGCGGCTCTGCAGCCGTGGGTCCAGGCATCGCCCAAAGAACCTGCTGTAGTGATTGCGCCTGCCTCACCCAGAGTGGAACCGCAAA
>JBAROV010000098.1:0-15342 GCA_049642465.1 Vicinamibacterales bacterium | reverse complement strand
AGCTCGCTCCGCTCCGTTCGCGCCCCCCAGATCTGCCTTGCTTCGCCAAGGCTGCGGCGGACCCCGCCGGAGCCGGTCGCCCTTATTCGCGACCGCGAAGGCGGGCGCTCGTGACCGGGCCGCTGGTCCATGCGTTACCACCTCGAATCACCCGGTCGCCGGCGATTGCCACGAGACTGACGGTCTTCGTCTCGCCCGGTTCGAACCGGACCGCGGTGCCGGCGGGAATATCGAGCCGCATCCCATACGCGGCGCTTCGATCGAAGCGCCGCGCACGGTTCGTTTCGCTGAAGTGATAGTGACTGCCGACCTGAATCGGCCGATCGCCACGGTTTGCCACCTCGAGACTAATCGTGCGGCGCCCCTCGTTCAGCGTGATGGCGCCGTGGACCGCCTGCACATCCCCGGGCTCTGTCTCGATCGCCACCGAAGGTTGACCCACGGCCTTGCCGTCTGCGACGCGGCTGAGGAAGCTGCCGTACAGCGCGAGCGACACGTCCCCGCGCTCGGCGACAATCGGATGGTGAACGGTCACCAGCTTGGTCCCGTCGGGGAACGTGCCTTCCACCTGAACTTCCGCGATCATTTCCGGCACGCCCTCCAGGACGTCCTGGCGCCCGAGCACTTGGCGTCCGAGATCCATCAGCTCGGCTACCGGGCGGCCGTCCCGAATGAGTTCGAGCAATTGAGCGGATATGAGCGCCACTGCTTCGACGTAATTCAACCGCAGGCCTCGTGCCAGCCGCTTCTGGGCCAGGACGCCCGCCTGATGAACAACGAGCTTGTCGACTTCGCGCGGTGTCAGATGCATGAACGGCCTTTCACCACTTTCGAGCCCAGGGATCGTCTCCGAGCCACGGCGGAATGAAATCCAGGAGCGTCCGGATCGTGCCGGACACCTTCTCGCCGGATGTGCCGGCGATGCGGAGCAGGCAACCTTCGTCCGAGAGGTTTGAGGCCGTCACGAGCAGTTTCGGCCGCGGAACCACTTTCTGCTCAGCCGACCAGGCCAGGAGACGGTCGGTGTGGCTGCGAAACACAGTACCCACGACAGCGACGAGCGCCAGCGCGTTGAACCGCCCGAAACGCCGTGTGAGTTCCTCGTCTTCACCGCGAAGCATCATCGCATCGTGCACCAGGAGCCGATCGCCAAGCGTGATCTCCAGGAGGCTTCGGTACTCGACGAACTCCCAGCGTTCACCTGCGGCATAGCGACCCGCCAGGATGCAGTCGCAGACGACAAGCGTGCCACCGGCGGACAGGCGGAATCGCTGCGCCTGACGATAGCGCGCACCGCCAAAACAGACGACCGGATCCGGCATGACCATCAAGGCCGCGCCGTCGTCGACCCGAGCGTTCAGCTCCATGCTCGTGCCGCAAGGCGACCGATACACCTTCGTTGAAGCCTGCGACGAGAGCAACGCCGTTGCCCCTTTCCGCACATCGATATCGATAACCGTTCGATCGCCGTCCACGAGTCCACCGCCGTAACTCGACGTGTAGACCCAGGCCGCGCGACCGTGATTCGCCGGTGTCAGCAGCCGCAGCGGGGCCGTCGCATACGCGCGTGTGACGACAGTGCGAGTGCCGGTGTCGAGAAACTCGAGCTGGCCGCGACCGGGTGCGGCCGCTGGTTGTGCGACGGACGGTGCCAGGGCGGGTGAGGGAAGCACGAACATGGGTGAATGGAAGAGGGAAGGATGAAGGAAGAGCGACGAAGGATCAAGCGCGCAGATTGAGGACGGGAGATCGGGAGGACGGGATCGAGGCCTGCCAAGACTAGAATCCAGTCGTGCCCGACATCCCGCTCTTCTTCGAAACTCATGCTACCAGCCTCGACAACGAGGCAGGTCTGGCCTCGGGCTGGTACGACGTCGACCTCTCCCCGCGCGGCGAGACGCAGGCTCACGAGCTCGGCGAGCGGTATCGGCATCGCGAACTGGCGGTCGTCTTCTGCTCCGACCTGCGCCGCGCCTATCGCACCGCGGAGATCGCGTTTGCGCGACGTGCCGTCCCGATCGTCCGCGACGCGCGACTGCGAGAGTGCCATTACGGCTCGCTCACACGGGGACCGGCCGCGGCCATCGAAGCCGCGCGGACACGGGCGATCGCGACTCCGTTTCCTGATGGTGAGAGCTACGAGGACGTCTCCGCGCGTGTCTCGGCGTGTCTCGCCGACATCGCACGAGCGTACGCGGAGCCGGTACTGGTTGTCGGCCACCGCGCGACGTTCTACGCCCTGGAACACCTGCTTCGACGAGTGCCGCTCGCCGACACAATTGCCGCGGCGTGGAAATGGCAGCCGGGGTGGCGGTACGAACTGCCGCCTGACGTTAGCGCGAAGACCTGACCGTTTACAGGTCGAAGCGGACGGTATTCAGCCGAAAGTACAGGGTGTCGTTGAAATTGCCGGCGTTCACTTGCGGCTGAAGCGGTGCCGACGTGGTGCTGACGATTTGAATGCGGCGCGAACGTGTCTCGAGCCAGTCGAGAAGACGCAGCTGATCTTCTTCGGTCATCATGCCGACTTCGTGAAGGATCAGCGTCCCCACACGTGGATGTCGAGGCAGGATCAAGCGTTCCCCGGGATACCAAGCCAGGATAGGGCCGCCCACATCCCGCAGTAGCCGGGCGAGCACTTCGCGCGTTGCGCCGTGGCCGCCCGTCAGAAGCACGTTCACCGGCGGCATCCGCATCAGCAGCGGATCGTCGTACTCGGAGAATGGGGTGAATGCAATCGCTGGGTTCGCCATGGTGCCCCCAAAGGCCGGGAATGGAATTGAGCGGACTTTACGCTGGAGGCTCGGTGCGGTCTATCGGGAAGGTCACGCAAGAGGGCTAGGGAGAATCCCTAGGGTGCGGGTGCCCCGGAAATGGTGACCCATCAGGTGTTATGCAGCCACCCTTGGAGCACGGCGTACTTGACGATGTCGATTCTTCCAGTCAACCCGAGTTTCCGCATCGCATTGGCTTTGTGGGCTTCGACCGTCTTGACGCTCAGTGAAAGCCGGCCGGCGATCTCCTTATTGCTGTAACCCGCCGCAATCAGCCGCAGCACGTCAGCCTCCCGATCGGTCAGCGAGCCGCCGCCCTTGACCCCTTTGCCTTCGCGCCCCAGGAATCCAGCGGTGACGCGCGCCGTGAGCGCCGAGTCCAGATACAGTCCGCCCGCAGCCGCGGCGCGGATCGCCTGCAGCAATTCGGCCGGTGCACTTTGCTTCAACACGTAGCCGGAAACGCCAGCCCGCAGCAGCTCCTGCAGGTATGCATCGTCTCCATGCCGGGTCAATGTGATGATCGCAGCGCGGGGATGCTGTTGTTTGAGTTTGCGGGTGGCGACCAGTCCGTTCATGCCAGGCATCGAGATGTCCATCACGATGACGTCGGGTTTGACGGCGAGCGCCTGTTTGATGGCGCTGGCGCCGTCGCTGGCCTCGGCAACGACTTTCATGTCGGCCTGCGCCTCGATCAGGAGCTTGAGTCCGTGGCGGACGGTGACGTGATCGTCAGCCAGAAGAATGCGAATCGGCAGAGAGGCGTCAGGCATGGACGGATTGTGCTCCTCCGGGTTTCGGCACGTCCATGCGGACGAGAATTGTCGTGCCTCCTCCGGAAGCCGATTCGATTTGCAGCGTGGCTCCGACGAGTGCGGCGCGTTCCTGCATGCCGAGTAGACCGAATCCCTGCGGCGCCTCCTCGACCTCGGTCGCCTCGAACCCCACGCCGTTGTCTTCAACGATGAGGATGACGTGATCCGCCCGACGCTCGAGGATGACGTCAACATTTGATGCCTGGGCATGCTTCGCGACGTTGGTCAGCGCCTCCTGTGCGATGCGGTAGAGCGCGGTTTCAGCATCCGGCGGCAGTCGATCGTCCAACAGTCCGACTGTGTGCAGCTCGGCGGAGATGCCGACCCGCTTCGACCAATCCTGCAGGTAGTTCGCGAGCGCCGCACGCAGGCCGAGATCATCCAGCGCCGTCGGCCGGAGTTCCCACACGAGATGATCGACGGCACGATCGAGTTCTTGCGAGACCGACTCGAGGGCTTCAACGGCCGTGCGCAGTTCCGGTAACGCGGCGGAACTCTCCTTGAGCATGCCGACACGGCGAGCGAGCGCGGTCAGCTGTTCGCCGAAACGATCGTGCATCTCACGCGAAATGCGCCGACGTTCGTCCTCCTGTGCAAACACCAGCCTCGTCAGCAGTTCGGTACGGGCCCTCTCCGCGTCCGCCTGCTTGCGTTCGGTCAGGTCGAAATGCGTTCCGACGATGCGGACGGCGTCGCCGCCTGGCTCCCGGCGAACGGGAAAACCGCGTGAGAGTACGTGGATGTAGTGGCCGTCCTTGTGTCTGAGACGGAATTCGCCTTCGTACGTTCGTGCGCCGCGTTTGATGCTCTCGTTGAGGCGGTCCGCCAGTGCCTTGTCGTCGGGATGCAGCAGACGTTCCCACGCCCTGACGTGTGGCTCGATCTCGTCGCTGTCGGGATCGTATCCGAGCATCTGTTTCCACCTGGGCGAGTACACGACGGCGCCGGTTTCGAGATTCCAGTCCCACACGCCTTCCTGCGCGCCGGTAAACGCCAGCGTCAGTCGTTCTTCGCTCTCGCGCAGCGCGGTTTCTGTGCGCTTGCGCTCGGTGATGTCACTCAGCACCATCTGCACAGAGGGCGGTTCCCCACGATCGAGCAACGCGCTCGTGACCTCGACGTCGAGCGCAACCTGGTCCCGCCGGACAATCCTGGCGTCGAGCCGAGGGGCTGAGTTCCCGGCCCGGACACGCTGGAGGTGCGCTTCGACCTCGGCACGACTGTCTGGCGAAAACACGTCGAACAGCGAGCGTCCGATGAGCTCGGCTGGATTCGACGCGCCACACAACTGCACCGCGGCGGGATTGAGGAATGCGATCTGTGTATCGCGGATGATGCAGATGGCCACGGGTAGATGCTGCACCAAATCCCGATACAACTCGTTCGGTTCCCCCACGCGGTCTCCTGCTGCGTCCTGCAGTCGCTACAGGCCTCGTTCTCGGCTCAGGACATTCGAATGGCGTTTCTCACGAACGCCGGATCGATCGTGACGCCCAACCCAGGGCCTGTTGGTACTCGCAACATGCCCCGCTCGCTGTTGAGCGACGAAGAAGACGAACTGACGGGCAGCGTGGTGTCGCGCCCCTTGTATTCCTGAAACGGGCCGGCATTTGCCACGCATGAAGCGAAGTGTGCCACGTACAGGTAGCCGAGCCCGCCATCGGACATGTGCGGCGTGCACGTCATGCCCGCCGCGGCGGCCATCCGCGCAACCCGAATCGATCGAACGAATCCACCGAAGTAGAACAGATCGGGCTGGACGACGTCCACGCACTTGTGTTCGATCATCCAGCGGAAGCGCCGCAGGCTGCTCTCCTGTTCGCCGCCGGCGACGGGCAGGGGCAACCGTTCGGTGATTTCCCTGGTCTCGTCATAGTAGTCGAAGGGGACGGGCTCCTCGAGAAACGCGAGCTGGTGTTCCTGCATCGCGGCGCCAATGCGCAGCGCGGTCGGAATGTCATACGAGCCGTTCGCGTCCGCATAGATCGTCATCTCGCCGCCAAACCTTTTCCGGGTCAACGGGATTAGCGTCAAGTCACGTTGAGTGGATGCCTCGTCGTAGCGCATGCGCGCGCCGAGGCGAAACTTGATGGCTTTCGCGCCGGTGTCGCTCACGAGCTTCTGCAGGTAGGCGATTTCCGCCTCAGGCGAATTGCCCCGGTTGCCGCTCGCGCGGTACACCGCGATGTCCCGCCGGACCACGCCCCCAAGCAGCTCGCCGAGCGGCTTTTTCGCGATCTGGCCAAGCAGATCCAGGACGGCGAATTCCACGCTGGCGACCGGTACCCAGAACGGCAGGCCCTGCCATTTGTAGTTCGAGTTGGCGAGATAGACGCCATCGATGAGTGACTCGAGGTCACGCGCGTCCTTTCCGACGAAGAAGGGAGCGACGCGATGAACGAGGATGGGCCACGTCGTTTCGAGCACGTCAGGATGGCCGACGGCCAGTCCGGTTGCGCCATCACGCGAGCGCACCTGAACGAGAAACTGATCTTTGGCTTTGAGCAGCTCAATCGACGCGATGTGAACCGGTGCGGGCAAAGCGCTGCGATCGAGAATCCGCGACGTCGGCGCCGGCGTCAGGGAGGACTGGACGCCGCGATCGAGCGCGCGAGCGGCCGAAGCGTGTATGGAAGGGATTGCGCCGCCGGCTGCCAGTGCGCCGACTCGGAGGAAATCACGACGTGTGGTCATCAGCACGGCCTCCGGAAGAGCGCCTTCACTATACCGCCGATACCGCGTAGGATCCGCGCCACGCTGAGGACTAGAATCTGGCACATGCCAGACCAACTCTCTCGTCGCGCGTTTCTCCACGTCACCGCCGCGGCTGGCGCGTTTGGACGACTGGCGGCGGGGTCCGAAGAGGACCGTGGCGCTGCCGGCGAGCCAATCGGGGTTTCAACCTGGCAGCAATTGCCGGGCTGGTTCGATCGTCCGATGCGCTGGGTGCAGCTCACGCTCGTCGAAAACGACCCCGGCAGATTCGACCCGCAGTTCTGGCTGGATTATTTTCGCCGGTTGCACGCCGATGCCGCGACGCTCAGCGCGGGCGGTATCGTCGCCTACTATCCGACCAAGGTGCCGCTGCACCATCGCAGCGCCTGGCTTGGTGACAGCGATCCGTTCGGCACGCTCGTCTCGGGCTGCCGCGCGCTCGGCATGAACATCGTCGCCAGGACCGATCCGCACGCCGTGCGCGAGGAGGTCAAGACCGCGCATCCCGACTGGATTTCCGTCGACCCCAACGGCCAACCGAGACGGCACTGGGCGAATCGCGAGTTGTGGATCTCGTGTGCGCTCGGCCCCTACAACTTCGAGTTCATGGATCAGGTTCATCGTGAGATCGTCAGCACCTACAAGGTCGATGGGATCTTCGCAAACAGGTGGGCGCCGCAAGGCGGTGATTGTTTTTGCGTGCATTGCAGGCAGAACTTCAAGGCGGCAACGGGGCGAGAACTTCCGAGGAGCGCGGATGGACTCGAGCGGCGCCGCGAGTTTCTCGAATGGCGCAAAGCGCGGCTGACCGAGTTGTGGAAGCACTGGGACGCGACGATTCAACGGGCAAATCCCGATGCGCGCTTCATTCCCAACGGACCGCCGGACATGAAAACGGCAGGCGAGCTGGCGCACATTCAGTTTGCCGACTATCAGGCGCGTCGAGGCGTGATGCCGCCGTGGGCGAACGGCAGGCGAGCGAAGGAATACCGATCCGTGATGGGGCGGAAACCGGTGGGCGGCATTTTCAGCGTGGGTCTCGAAGAGCCCTACCGCTGGAAGGACTCCGTTCAGAGTGAGCCCGAAGTGCGCTTGTGGGTGGCCGAAGGCACCGCAAACGGGATGCGGCCGTGGGTGACGAAGTTTTCCGGCGTGTTGTACGACCGTCGCTGGCTCCCGGTTGTGGAACGAATCTACCAGTGGCACTTTGCGCACGAACGATATCTGCGCAACGAGATGCCACTGGCGCGCGTCGCGCTGCTGCATTCCGAGCAGACGTCCAGCTATCAACTGGGCGCCAACCAGGGTCCTCGTCACGAGGATCACGTGCTCGGCATGTATCACGCGCTCGTCGAGTCGCGTGTGCCCTTCGAGCTCGTGCACGAGGCGTTTCTCACGCCCGATCGACTCGATCGCTTCAAACTCCTGATCCTGGCGGACGCCGCAGCGCTCTCCGACGCGCAATGCCGCGCGATTCGCGACTACGTCGACCGGGGCGGCAGCATCCTCGCCACGTTTGCGACCTCGATATCCAACGAGAAGGGTCGCGCACGCGGCGATTTCGGCCTGGCGGAGTTGTTCGGCGTCTCGTTCGCCGGGCAGATCGATGGCCCGATGCAGAATTCGTATCTCAAACTCGAATCCGATGCGGCAACCGGCCGGCGCCATCCGATTCTCGAAGGGTTCGAAGACACGCCGCGAATCGTGAACGGCGTCTTCCGGCTGCAGGTGCGGCCGTTCATGGCATTCCCGTCTCCGCTGACGCTCATCCCGACCTATCCGGATCTGCCGATGGAGGACGTGTATCCGCGCGTGGAGCAAACGGACACGCGTGAGCTGTACCTGCGAGAAGTCGGCCGCGGCCGCGTCGTCTATTTTCCCTGGGACATCGATCGCACCTTCTGGGACGTGATGTGCGTGGACCATTTGCGGCTGCTGCGGAATGCCATCAAGTGGGCCGCCAACGAACCACAGCCGGTCGAGATCGAAGGTCCGGGAGTGATCGACGTGACGGCATGGCGCCAGCGCGATTCGATGACGGTGCACCTCGTCAATCTGTCGAACCCGATGATGATGAAAGGCCCGCTGCGCGAGGCGATTCCCATCGGCCCGCTGCGTGCGCGCATCCGGCTGCCCGACGGCGTGCAGCCGCGACGAACGCAATTACTCACGGCCGGCGTGGCGCCGCAGGTGCAAAGGGATGGCAGCGCGCTCACGGTCACCGTTCCGTCCGTCGAGATTCACGAAGTCATCGCCATTGATTTTTGAGGCCGGCACCAGAAACAAGAAGGAGGCGGCATGCGCAAAGCGCGCAGCGGCATTGCTCTCATCGCCATTCTGTCCACGCTACTCGCAGCGCAGGGGACAAAGACCGGTAGTCCTGAAGATCACCTGCCAGCACACATCACACAACTGACCGCGTTTGGCGAGCGCGCGTCCTGGTCGCCAGACGGCCGGCGCATTGCCTTCATGTCCAAGAGTTTCGGCGACGCATTCGCCGTAGATGTTGGCACCAGGATGATCAGACTGCTGACGCATTATCCGAACGCCGGATTCCTGCGCGTCCAGTACCTTCCAAACGGCGACCTCTTTCTGATTGGCGCACGCACGTTCACCGACATCAACAGCACACGCTCGAGAGATCAGGAAATGTGGGTGTTGCCAGCCGACGGCAAGGGCCGCCCGATTCCCCTGCAACACAAGATTTCCGAAGGCGTGGCCATTTCGCGGAAGACCCAAAAAATTGCGTGGTCGAACACGCGCGGTCAGTACCCCGACATCCTAGCCGAGGGGGAATCGGTCATCTACACCGCCGATATCGTCGAGGAGGGAGGTCGCCGGAGACTCGCAAACAAGAAAGAAGTGCTGCGCGCGAAAACCCCGGAGTGCACGCTCGAAGCTCAGGACTTCCGAAGAAACGACACCGAGCTGGTCTACACCTGCTATCGCTCGCCATTTGCCGATGTCTTTGGCATCGACCTGAACACATCGAAGATTGCCACCTACCGGAAGATTCCCGATGAGTACAACGAGGTGGAAGGAATCTTTCCGGATGGTGAGTACGCGCTTGTCGAATCAAGCCGCGAGCAGATCAAGCAGAACTCCAATTACATCGACATCTGGAAGCTGCGGCTCGAGCCAAACAGTAGCGATTTCGTCCGGATAACACGCTGGGGAGACTATCCCGGCTACAAGGCCTCCAACCCGGTCGTCAGCCCCGACCGGCGCACGATCGCGTTCCAGTCGGCACGCAGCAGCGATCCGGCCGGTGTCGGCTACGGCATCTTTCTGCTGAAGATCCAGTAGGCGCGAATCATGAAACATTTCATCTTTAGAACGTCATACCGAGAGCAGCCCGCAACACCCGGGGAGAGCCAGGCGAAATGTTCGTATTGCCGTCCGCATTCACAAAGTAGCGACGATCGAACAGGTTCTCGACATTCGCCTGCAGCCGCCAGCGCTTTGTCAGCGAAAAATAGGCTGCAGCATCCGCGCGCGTATAACCAGGGAGCGTAACCGTGTTGTCGATCCCGGCGAACATATCGGAGCGATAGCTGAGGCCGGCGGCGACTGATGCGCGAGGGTGCAGCTGGTACGAGTTCCACAACGAAAACATGTGGTGCGGCACCTGCGCGACCTGCGCTCCCGCGGCCGCGGCCGCAGTGGCGCTGGTCACCAACGCATCCTGGAACGCGTAGCCTCCCATGACGTTCCACCGGTTGCTCGCGCGTCCGCTGATTCCGAGCTCAACGCCCTTCGTCCGTTGTGCGCCGGTTTGGACGATGCGTGTCGGATCGTTGGGATCGACCGATCGAGTGTTGAGGCGGTCGAGCCGATACACGGCCGCAGTCAGCGCCAGACCGGTTGGTGCTTCCCATTTCACTCCAAGCTCGTAGTTGTTGAACCGCTCGGGTTTGAGCTGCTGCGTCAGCGCGGTGAGCGAGGAAAACTGATCGCCGGAACTCGGCAGATGCGAGATGCTGTAGCTCAGGTACGTCGAGACACTGCCCAGTGGCTTGAATACGACGCCAAGACGCGGCGACACCAGGTTGTCTGTACGAGCGAGCGTCTCTCCGTTCCTGTTGTTGTGATACCGAAGCGTGAACCGGTCGGCTCTCAGACCGCCGAGCACCTGCAGGCGCTCCGAGATCTGGGCCTGGTCCTGGACTAAAACGGCGGCGACACGTGCTCGAACATGATTGTTCGCGTCGGTCGCGCTCTGACGAAATGTGACGGAGGCGTTGGTCGCCGGATTCTCGAAGGGCACCTGAATCGACGTCGTGAGGTCGTTGAAGAAACCGGTGTTCCGGAAGTTGCCGGTTGCCTGACGGCCGAACTCGCTGCCAACGAGGAGAGTATGCTTCACCCCATTTGCGACAAACGTCGCCAGGACATCGAGTTGATTGAAGACGTTCGTTCTCTCCGCGGCATTGTTGTACGCCGTTAGCGATACGCGCGTACGATCCGAAGTCGGTGTTCCGGGGACCAAATTCTGGTAGAAGCGGTCGTAGTTGCCGGCGAGCGTCCGGTTGCGGAGCGTGAATCTTCCGACCTGCCGTTCGAGCACGGCAGTTGCCACGTGCACGTCGGCGCGGACGTGACTTCGATCGGGATCGCCGTAGAACGTGCGCGAATCGACCGGCGCCGGCCGTCCGTCGATGGAAGTGATCCCGCGATCTGCGACGCGGCGGTCGCGCAGGTACTCGTAGCCAACGATGACTCTCGTGTTTGCGCCAGGCGTCACTGTCAGAGTCGGGTTGACCGCTGTTCGCTCGAGCGCCACCCCCCGGCGGAAGCTTTCCGACCGCTCGAACATGCCGTTCAACCGAAACGCCGCGCGGTCTGCCACTTTTTCGTTCACATCGGCGGTGACGCGTTTGTGGTCGAATCCACCAGCCTGTAGCGTGAAGGCCAGCAGCGGCTGAAACCCGGCCTCTTTAGTCACGCGGTTCACCACACCGCCGCCGCCGCCCCGGCCGAAGACCAAGGCGTTGGGACCCTTCAGCGCCTCGACGCGCTCCACGTTGTACAGATCCCGGTAATACTGCACATCATCACGCACACCGTTGACGAAGAAGTCGGCGGACGACCGGTTCCCTCGAATGATCACGTCGTCTCGATTGTTTTCTCCCTGATGCGCGCTGATGCCGGGCACGTAGCGGACCACGTCACCGATGCTCGTCATCAACTGGTCTTTGATTGCGTCCTCGGTGACGATCGTGACTGATTGCGGCACGTCCCGGGCAGGCGCGGGCATTCTCGTGCCACCGGTGATCACTGCAGCGGCATTCACGCTGATCGATTCCCGGAGGCCTTGCACCTGAAGAACGAACTCGCGGGTAACTGCCACCGTGGATGCATTGATGGTTTCTGTGAGCGTGGCAAATCCCTTAGCGGCAACGGTCAGCACGAAATCTCGCGTATCGATCAGGATCGTGAATTGGCCGCGTTCATCCGTTTGCGTGGACACCGTGCGGCGTGAGTGGCTGGTGACGACGGTTACGCGCGCGCCAGCAATCGGTGCGCGGCTCGGGTCGAGGACGCTGCCGGTGAGCGTCAAGTTCGGCGAGGCGTGTTGCGCCGCGGCGGGGAGGACGAAGTAGAAACCTGCAATCAGAAAGACGGACGACACGAACGAGCGACGCATGCGAGGCACTCCACTACGATTTGCGCCGGACGCGTCCGAGTCCGTAGAATGCGGGGGTCGGATGCGTCAGGCGCGCTACGCGTTTGATAGGTCTGCCAGACCACGTTCGACGGCCCGCGGGTGTGACAGCACCGTGCGGGCCTTTTTCTTCTGTTCCGGATGGGCACCTAGTCACTATCCAAGTGCCTCACATCCCAAGGCGTTAGCCTATATCCGACCAAAATGGTCGGTCAAGAGGGAAGTGGGGTTCGGCGAGTCAGTTCGTCGCCGTACATCGCGGGGTGTCACAGGTTCCCGTCGTCACACCTTCGTTGGTCAGGAACGATCGGACCGTACCCCACGGACAGGGCTGCGCCATCAGCCGGTTCCACTCGTCACGAATCCTGTCGCGTTCGCGGCGCGTCAGGTGCCACGACAGCGGAGGACTCGCCTCCGGAAATTCCAGCAGCAACCGGCGAATGTGGATCCGACGCGGATCGAGTTGCCATCTCTTGATGAGCAGGCAAAGCTCGGCCTCGTTGTGCGCAATTTGTCCAGCCGTGCGGACTTCGAGCATCGCACCGAGCGGTGCATGCAGCTGATAACTCCACGAACGGTGCTCGGCTCCGGTCACGCGGTCCCTGTCCCGAGACTGAGGATGATTGGTCTGATCCTCTTTTGGTTCGGGACGTTGATCGCCTCGCACTTCAATGACGAGTACTGATTTGATTGCGGTTGATGACTGTTCGTCGGTCAGCGCAGCGTTCAGCCATTCCACCAGGCTGGCGACACCGTACGCATCGTAGTAGCCGCCGTCGGCAATGTGCGGCTCGTCTGGCAGCAGACGGCCGTCGTAGGCGCGGGCGACCGGGCTCACGTAGGGAAAGGTCGCCGAGAGTCTCACCGCGGTCGAGATCAGAACATCTTTTCCCGGGTAGCTCTGATGGAAATCCGCCTGGCCTTCCTTTTCACCCACGCGGGCATTTGAAAAGAGGAATCGAGTGCCAATGTCCGCCGAGGTCGCGTTGAAGATCACCGCCGGTCGATGGCCCTCGCGAACCCCCGCGCGCCACGTGGACAACTTCCCGTCCAGCCCTTCGACGCGGCGCCAGGCGCGTTCGAGGGCGAAGCCGCGGTCGTTGAACAGCCCGACGGACCACGGAATGTACGGCCGCCTGATGTCCCAGTAGAGGAGGCCCCAGCCCACCGCGTGAAGGCTCGAGCTCTGCGCGGCGCCCCGGATCGATTCCATCTCGGCGGCCGGCTTGAAACCGCGTGCCGGGTCGTATTGGTTGAGGAAGTACGCGGCGCCGACCGATCCGCCCGAAACCGAGCTGATGAGACGAACCGCCTCGGCGAAGCTGCCGATCTTCTCAGCCCGGGCGCGTTCTTCGAGTCCGGTCAGGACCTGCGCGGCCCACGCGGCGGCCTGGATGCCGCCGCCGTTGATCGCAATCACGATCGCTTTGTCACGCCGGTTTGCGCCGAGCGTTTCTCCGGCAGTCGCCGGCTGAATGGCCTCGATCGTCTGCAGCTCGTAGAAGTGATCGCTGCGGGTGCACTGGCCGACCAGGAATGGCAGCGCGATGATGGGAACGATGACCGGCATTCGATAGCGATCGAAGAGAAAGGTGACCCCGGGCAGCGTCGCGCAGAGCAACAGGATCAACATCACCACGTACGACAAGGTGAACACCCACTTCGGATATCCGAGGTCGACGTTGAACGTGAACCAGCCGGTTACCGCCCAGACCACGAACGCGACGAGCGCCACGAGCGCCGCCGTGCCGTGTCCGCGGCGGAACACCGGTCCGTCAGGCGTCTTTCTCACATACCCCGCGCCGAGCGACGGATTCTCGTACAGCCAGTCGGCCACGGTGCCGGCGATCGGCAGGCGTCGCCCGCGCATCTGTCGTGCCGTCCGCCGGATCACCCAGAGCAGCGCGACGGAGGCACAGACACCCGATATCGACCACAGAATCAGGGGGAGCAGTTCAGCGCGAGACGCGGCGCGCGAGTAGACGATCGCGGCGACGATGTTCGGGAGCGCGACGATGGGGCTCCAGACGAACCAGGCGCGCGGCGGTACCGGGGGAGCGTCGAAGAGCGCCGCGCACCGCAGGCGCAGCGGCGCGTAGGCGAGGATCATCCACGAGGTCAGCAGCAGCGTCCAGGCGGCTGTGAAGTTGAGCAGCGTCAGCACGAACATGCCGCTCGGCGCGACGTCGTAGAGCCCTGCGAGCATCGGTCTGGCGGCGGTGGCAAACGCGAGTGCTGGCAAAAGGCCCAGGAGCAGCGTCAAGGCGATGGGCACACGGAGGGCGTAGAGGTGCGGAAAGAGCGACAGGAGGACGGCAAGACGGCTTCGCTCCCGACCGGCCATACTCGGTATTATCGGTTGGCTGGCCAGATCACGCGGCCGCCTGAATCCGGCCGGGGCGGCGCTGGCCCGGGTGCAGTGCAGACGATGTTTTCCCGGATGTTATAATCATGTGTTGCAGCGGCCACCTCGGTCGACGACCGTGACCGACCGCGACGCGTCCGCGGGCGACGAAACTTATATGCGTGCCGCGCTCGAGCAGGCGTTCGAGGCGAAGGCGCGCGGCGAAGTCCCGGTCGGTTCCGTGGTCGTGCTGAACGACGCAATCGTCGGCCGCGGGTTCAATCAACCGATCGGCTCGAACGATCCGACCGCGCACGCCGAGATCGTGGCGCTTCGTGAAGCGGCGCGCGGCATCCGCAACTATCGGCTGACCGGCGCGACGCTCTACGTCACGATCGAGCCGTGTCAGATGTGCGTCGGCGCGATGATCCACGCGCGCATTGGGCGTCTGGTTTACGGCACACGCGAACCGAAGGCCGGCGCGATTGAATCAGCCATGCGCGCGCACGAACACCCGTCGCTGAATCACCGGATGGACGCGATCGGGGGCGTGCTCGAGAAAGACTGTCGCGCCGTGATGCAGGAGTTCTTTCAGGAGCGGCGCGAGAAATAGTTTCCAGCTTCCAGTTGCCAGTTTCCAGCTCAGACCGAATAGACACAGCAGGCTGGAAATTGGCGGTCATCACCGGAGACTGGAAAGTGATCAGTGGCAACTGAAGAAGCGAGCCGAAGCGAGCAGCCGGCGGGAAGCGGCCCGAAGGGGTTCCCCTTCGAGCGCCAACCGCGAGCGGAACGGAGCGAGCCGGCGAAGCGGGAGCGAGTGAAGCGAGCGTAAGCGAGCAGCCGGCGGGCGCGGCCCGAAGGGGTTCCCTTTCGAGCGCCAACCGCGAGCGGAACGGAGCGACCGGCGAAGCGGGAGCGAGTGAAGCGAGCCGAAGCGAGCAGCCGGCGGGCGCGGCCCGAAGGGGTTCCCCTTCGAGCGCCAACCGCGAGCGGAACGGAGCGAGCCGGCGAAGCGGGAGCGAGTGA
>JBAROV010000084.1:0-13823 GCA_049642465.1 Vicinamibacterales bacterium | reverse complement strand
CCTTCTTTCAGGGGACAAACCTGCAAGAAACAAGATCTGACCCCCGGTACCGCTCAGTAACGCGCCCCCCGCGCATCGTCTGCGCCCGGTCGAGTCTGCCGGAACCCGACGTCCGGGCCAATGTCGGGGTGACCCCGCGGCTTCCACCAGGTGAACCAGGTGTGTCCGTGCGCCTTCCCTCGACGGATGTAGAAGATCGCGTACGGAATAAAAAGCGTGATACAGAGCACGAGCGCGAGCACGAGGCCAGTCCAGAGATCCATTGCTCAGCTCCTTCCGGTGCTATCGATCTCTGGATGCAAGCGACGGTCCTGCCGCGAGCTCGTCTTGAGGACTGCGTGTTAGAACCGCAGCCGCAATCCGCCGCCGGCTCTCGCGCCGCCGGCCTTCACTTCTTGAGTGCCGGCCGCGCTCTCGAGGTCGAGTGTCGTTCCCGAGAACTGGATTGTGCCGCCGACCCCCACTTGCCGGGAGATGAAGAAGGCAACATCCACTCCGGCATTGAATCCGAGTTTCGATCCCCTTGCCCTGGCGGTCGTTGCACTCCCGAAGGTGGCCTCATCGAACGGATACGACTCAGCCCAGGTGAAAGCGGTGACCATTCCCTGCTTCACCTGAAAGAACGACGGGCCGCCGAAGGCCACGACCTCCAAGCGCGGCCCGATTGGTGCGATGGCGCGCGCCTGCACATCAACGATGAGTTCCTCCCGTTTAAGCCCGGCCACGTCGCCTGTGACCGAGCGGAGGTGGTTAAAGGAAAACGGATGCGGCACGGAACCGTTCAGCGTCGAGCGCGTGGAACGTGAGAATCTCGTCACGCCTACACCAATGGCCAGACGCCGCCACAGCCTGGCGCCCCCAGCCACGTCGAAGGTGGGACCGCCTTTGACCTCGTAGTCCGTTGTGAAGCTTCCATCTTCTGCGTTGGCGCGGAAGGTCGAAGCCTTCTCGAAGTCGTGACGCGTCATCTGGTAGCCGCCGTTCACGACGATAAAGCCGCGGCCGTCAGTTGTTCGCTGTTGAGCGAACGCGGGGGACGCGGAGGCCAGCACTGCGATGAAAAGAATTGGCGTGTTGTGCAGCAGTCGAGTCATCTCGTCGCTCCGTCGAGTAGTGCCGTGTCTAGTTCATGAGGCCGACAGCCTGCATCGCTTGGCGAATTGACACGGTGGCAGAGCTGCCAGGCCCGTGCAGATCGACCGCTGCCTGGACGATCGTTTCGGCTGCCGTCTGCATCGACGGGACGTTGGGCATCATCAAGGTCATGGCCCGGAAGAATGCCTTCTCGATCTGTCCGCGGTTCGAAGCGCCAACGCCTTGAACGGTCACCCCCGACGTCTCGTTCCGTCCGCCCTCGATAGCCAGATAGAACGCGTGACTGAGGACGGTCGAGTTCACGTGCACACCGCCGGAGTCACTGGACGGCAGGATCGCGAGCTGGTTGCCGACCAACACCCACGGCAGCGCGAGTATCGCAGTCGGATTCGTTCGCGTGCCTTGCGTGATCGCCGCGAGAAAACTGAACGTCCGGCTCGCATGATCGGGATAAGGGATCGCGCCCAGAGATGACGTCATGGCGGTAAGCGACGCGGGTGTATCGGCTGCCCGAGCGGGACCGAAGCCCGTTACGTCCTCACCTTGTTTGTAGTCGGCCCGCAGCGGTCCTGCCCCGATGGGCTGGTGAAAGAACTCGGCAGCTATCCCAAAGACATCGGAGAACGCCTCGTTGATCGCACCGGGATGACTGGATACCAGGACAAAGCGACCGGCGTTGCACAGCAGGGGAAGGCGCCTGCCGCCGGTGAACACCACTTCCGTCGAGTCACATGAGAACGCGGAGCCGCCGGACGTCACGGTCGTCGGTCCGAAGCGATCGGTAAAGAGGGCGTTGAGGAGCCCGATGCCAGTTCGCTGCGTCAGGGCCGCGTGCGTGACGCCGTGCATCATCTCGTGAGCCACGATGTCAATGGCGGTCAGCGGCACGCCGGCCGACGTGCGCCCGTACACGAACATTCCTCGGCCATCGGCGCCGAAAGGCGGAGATATGAAAAAGGCGTTGTTCAGGAGCCCCGTATGGAAAGCGGAAGTGATCGTGCCGCGCCGGTTGTCGATGCCGGTCCAGCCGAACTGCTTGAAGAGATAGTCTTCGGTCCAGCCGGAATGGACGTGCGTGTCCACGACCGGCGGGTTGGCCCAGGTGTTATCACCGTCGACGGGGAAATCGCTGTCGAACGCTGCACCGGGAGGCTGAAGAAGGCGATTCAGGGTTTCCTCCGACCCGCGCGTATCGAAAGTCCGGATCGGCGCGGGCCGATGCTGGTCGTGGGTTCGAAACCCACCCGCCGCCTGCGTCGTACTGATCTTCTTCGTGTCACCCAGCACGCCGATGCCGACGCCAACCTGACTCTGGGTTTGGATTTCGTCTGTCGTCCACAACACCACACCCGAGTCCGCGTCGACGATGTAGGTCTTCATATCGCTCATCGTGGCGCGGTAGGCGAGACGAAACTCGCCAACGAGAGTCGGAAAGAGCACGAGTCGCGGCGCATCGCCAACGCGCTGGCCGCCCGATGTTTTGCCGAGGGCCAGAACGGCCTCGTCGGCACTCAAGGTCGGGACAGGGTCGATTGAAATATCCTCGAAGACCGTGCCGATGATCGACACCGTGACGCCTTGCGCGGTTTGCCGGGACAGACTCCCACCATACACGGGGATGCCCTGATGGTACTGTCCGAGGCTCTCGTGCCTGCGACCTTCGATGTCCGGATCGGCACGAGAATCCAGAACGATCAGCTGGTTCGCTCGGACCATCTGGTTGATCGCCGTGTCCCACGTCCGCAACTCGGCTGCCGTCGTCGCATGCACGCCGACGAGCCGCGGTCGAGGCGTGGCCGCCGGGGGCGCTTGCGCGGTCAGCACGCCAGCAGCCGGAATGAGGAGGCAAACGAGTGCGCGCCGGCGAGCAGTCGACAGGTTCATGGTGTCACTCCTCAGTCTCGTTTTGACCCGCTACCCGAAGAATTTTGGAGTCGGCATCCGCGCGCGGATCCTCTCGAGCTCCTCGGCTGTGACGCGACTGATGCCGTTCCTGCGGCAGGACTCCTCGACAGCCCTCACGACCATACCCCGGACGAACGCGGGAACCTTCTTCATGCGCGCCGCGGCCGCATCGTCCCACGCGATGGTTGTCGGCGATTCGGCCCCATACTCGACAGCAGGAATCTCGCGCGGTGCAGACACGGACGCATCCGTGTGGACGGTGAGAAGGGGAGACCCCACAAATTTCCCGGGGATGTGGGTGCAGAGCGGGTCTTCAGCCATCAGATCGCCGGTCATTCCGTAGGCCCGGGCGCGGCAACCACCGCAGTGGGGGTTCATCTCGCAATCCCCGCATCGCCCGCCGAGCGAAGAGCGGCGGCGAATGCCGGCGAACAGCTCCGACGAGGTCCAGAGGTTCGTGAGACTCGATTTGCGAAGGCTCCCGGCGAACACCGGCAGATAGGGGCAAGGCGTCACGTCGCCGTTCGGCCGTATCCCCATGTAGTGCGTCCCCGCCGGGCACCCTCCGGCGCCTCCGGAGTAGGTCCGAATCTGTGACGGGATCGGATCGATCCCGTCGCCGGCCTTCTCGAGCACGGTCTTGATGTAGTGCGGAGCGCACTTCGCGTTCACGAGCATCCGGCGGTCGTACTTCCTCTGGATCCGGTACAGCGAGTCGAGAACCTCGTCGTACTGCGCAGGGGTAATGTCCGACACGAACTGCCCCCGTCCCGTCGGGACCAGGAAGTAGAGGTTCCAGACTTTGGCGCCGAGCCGATCGTGCGCGAAGTCGGCGATCGCTTCGAGCTCGGTCGCATTGTGCGAGCCCGCGGTCGTCTGGACGATGAAGGGAAGCCCAGTCCTGCCGAGGATCTCCGCTCCCTCCACGGTGTTCCGCCAGGCGCCACGCACCTTCCTGAAGCGGTCGTGACAGTCGGGGTCAAGCGCATCGAGCGACAGGGACAGCCCCCGTGCACCGGCGTCCGCCAGGCGCCGCGCTACGTTCTCCGTGATGCGCACACCGTTGGTACCGACGACGACCCAGAGTCCCCGCTCAGCGGCGCGCTGGATGATCTCGAGGATGTCGCGCCGCAGGAGCGGCTCGCCGCCCGTCAGGATCGTCAGGCACTCGGGCGCGAAGGCGGCGATTTCGTCGATCACCCTGAAGCACTCCTCGGTGCCAAGCTCGCTCCGATCGGCGAAGTTCTCCGCGCCGACGAGCGGCGTGCCGCCGGCGTCGAGATAGCAATGCTCGCAGGCGAGGTTGCACCGGTAGGTGAGGTTCCAGGAGACGACGTAGGGCCGGGCGAAGGGGCTTGTGTTCATCGGACTCGGGGCTCGGGGCTCGGCTTGTCCGCCGGAGCTTCAGCGAAGGCGGAGACTCGGCTTGTCCGCCGGAGCTTTAGCGAAGGCGGAGGCTCGGGTTCACATTCCGAAGAACTCGCGGGCCGCGTCGAGGATATTCTCGTCCACTTCGACGGCACCTCGCTCTCGCGCAAATTTCTCGATACCGGTACGTGCCATGGGGCGGACGAACTCCGGGATGTTCGCGAGCCTCGCTTCCGCGGCGGCCGTCCACCGAAAGGGGACCGCTTCGGCGGGACGTACGTCCTCAGTCCCAGGAATCATCGCCGAGAAGGGACACTTACCTCCGGAGGTGCTCGACGCGCTCGTGTCGGGACCGATGCGCACGCCGAGTGACTGAACGACCTGTGTTTCGTACGCATTTGTCAGCATCGCCATCTCGTAGCCGCACTCAGGACAGGAGTATACGACCGACAGCGAGCCGCGGTCGGGCGGACCGATGGACTGGAGCTTCATTGGGCTGTCGCACGGGACGCAGAGGAATTTCATGACAGTCTGTCCAGAAGTTGCTGGGCAACATGGTCGAGGGCAAGACGAACGGGCGTGTCGGGCAGTTCTGCGAAAGAGATCCCCTCATCGCAGTGCCGCGCTAGCTCGGGATCAAACGGAACCGTACCGAGGCAGGGGATTCCCAGGTCCGGGAGTTCGGGCGAAGCCCCTCGGCCTGAGCCGAACAGCGGCTTGATGTCGTCGCAGTCGCGGCAGTAGTAGCCGCTCATGTTCTCGACGTAACCGAGAAGGCGATTGGGTCGTTTCGAGAGCGCGGCCACCGAGCGCGCGACCACGCCCTGGGCCACATCGGAAGGGATCGTTACGAGCACGAACGAGGCCCGTGGCCCGAAGAAGTCGGCGTACTGGACGGTCCGCTCGGCTCCCGGGGGCAAATCGAACATGAGCAAATCGAGCGTTCCCCACTCGAAGGCTCCGAGGATCTCGCCGAGGAGCGCGAACTCCCTCGTGGCGCGCCACGTATGGGTCTCTCCCTTCGCCGAACTCTCGAAGTCGAGCGCGTCTGACTCCGGGATCAGCGAGCCCATCGAAAAGACCCCGATCCCGTTCGTTGTCCGTGGCAAGGCGACTTTGCGGCTGCCGCTCGCCGCGCCGTCCCTCGACGTTGCCCGGGACGCCCCTGGGCCCGCCGAAGGGCCGAAGCCATTTGGCGTAGACGGGGGAACGAACAGCGCCGCTTGGACACCGGCCATGCGAGCCTGTGAGGGACCGTTGAAGTCCGCATCCAGGATCGCAATCCGAAGCCCCCGTGCGCGCAGAGCGCCCGCGAGATGCAGCGTCAGGGTGCTCTTGCCGACCCCTCCCTTTCCGGAGCCCACCGCCACGAGATGCCGCACCCCTGCGAGCCCGTCAGTAATGCGGGCGCGCTGTTCGGCAATCTGCTCGAGGATCCCGGACCCTCCGTCGCCGACGATGTCGTGGTAGCGCTTCACGTTGCGGGCCTAGCTTACACCGTCCCGCACCGGCAGCAGGCGTGATGTCTTGGCCATCCTCTGCCGCCGTTTCGACACCGACAGCCGACCGCTCGAAACGCAATTCTCGTATGTGCGCGGGCACGAGGACGTGTGCGACGCGCACATCTGTTTTTAAGGCTCAGGCAGCGCCCCTCCGCAACTCGGGCGTCCAGCCGGTGGTCAGCCCTGTGGACGGAAGCTGTACGTGCCCGTCCAGCTGAAGTTGCGCGCGGCCGGGTCACCCAACGGCAGAGAGACGGCCGCCGTCGCCTGGAAGTGGGTGAACTTCCCGGTCCCACCCGAGAACGTGCACATGCGGACGGGCGCAATGAGCGTGCAGTGGCCGAATGCCCTGTTGTTGCCGGGCCCCGGCGGCTCGAGGATCACGTCGGTGTCCAGGCCTGAGGGACCGACCGCCGTTAGATAGATGACCCTCGAACCGACCTCAATGGCGGCGACGTTCGAGGACGTGATCGTGCAGAACTGGTCCGCCAGACCCGCGAACTGCGAGCACTCCTTCGTCACATACAGGTCTCCGCTTCGAGGGGAGGACGCCGCCAATGCAGACGCGGACAGCCCTGCGCTCGGACGCGTCGGAACGCCAGATCCGTCGGCACATCCTCCAGCGGCCAGCGCTCCGGCGCAAAGACATCCAAGAGCCACCCGTTTCGTTGTGAGAACACCTGCGAATGTCATGATTCTTCTCCTTGGGAGTTGACTGCCCATTTCCTGGTGGTTCACCAGCGATGTCGTCATCGATAAGGTCGCCGTTTGGAGAACCCGCAAGGCGCCAGGAGGACGAGAGCGACGCGCAAGCGCAGGTGGCCGGCCATGGTCAGACTCCTTGTAGGCCCCTTACGCGTGAAACGGCGAAGAATGGGCTCATGACGGCCCGCCTCGCGCGGGCGCAGCTCGCCGATTTACCCCGCCGGCCCCGATGAAAGAATCGGGGCCTCCTAACAAGGGATCCGTGGACGCCCCCAAACTTTCGGCCGAGGAAATCACCGGACTCCTCCACCGCTGGCGCGGCGGAAGCCGTGAGGCTTTTGATCAGCTCATCCCTCTCGTCTACGACGAGTTAAAGGTGATCGCCTCACGCCGGCTCGCGCGTGAATGGCGGGATGAGGCGCTCGAAACGACCGCGCTGGTCAACGAGGCGTATCTGAAGCTGCTCGGACAGCGGTCCGTTGACTGGCAAAACCGCGCCCACTTTTTTGCCATTGCCGCACAGCTGATGCGACGAATTGTGGTTGACGATGCGCGTCGCCGACTGAGCCAAAAGAGAGGCAGCGGCAGCGTGTCGCTGGCGCTCGATCACCTGGCCGCGCCCGGGCCGCCAGTCGATACCGTGGACGTCCTCGCGCTCGACGCCGCGCTCGGGGAGCTCGAACGTCTTGATCCCGATCAGGGACGTTTGGTGGAGCTTCGCTTTTTTGGCGGTCTGACGGTCGATGAAGCCGCCGAAGCGATGGGGGTATCGCCGGCAACGGTTAAACGCGAGTGGGTCGTGGCGAAGGGCTGGCTGCACCGCGCGCTGACGAGCGGAACCGAGTGAAAAAAAACGCGATCGAGTCGTGGTCTCAGAACTGGAAACAGATCAAGGCCGTGGCGATGGACGCGTGGGCGCGACCGGCCGCCGAGCGGGTCGCGTGCGTCACGAGCGCCTGCGCGGACGACGAGGCCCTGCGCCGCGAAGTGTTGTCGCTCGTCGCGTCGATGGAAGCGGCCGAAGATCGTTTCGAAACGCCACCGCCGCTCCCGGCCGACGACATCCCGATGCCGGCCACTCTCAACGGGCGGCGCGTCGGCCCGTACGAGATCCTCTCGCGCATCGGTGCCGGCGGAATGGGCGAAGTGTACAAGGCTCGTGACACGCGACTCGGAAGGTCTGTGGCGATCAAGGTACTTCCGGTGCGCGCGACCGCCGATCCAGTTTCCCGCGAGCGGATGGAACGCGAGGCGCGTGCCGTCGCCGCGCTTAATCACCCCCACATCTGCGCCATCTACGACATCGGCAGCCATGACGGTGTTGATTACTTCGTCATGGAGCTCGTCAACGGCGAGAGCCTCGCGACACGACTGTCCCGAGGCGAATTGCCGGTCGCAGAAGCCCTTCGCTACGCGGAGCAGATTGCGTCCGCTCTCGGTGAAGCGCACCGCGCTGGCATTGTACACAGAGATGTGAAGCCGGCGAACATCATGCTGCACGCCGCCGCGGATGGTGCAACCCAGGCGAAGCTGCTCGATTTTGGGGTCGCGAAGGCGAACGCACCAGATACGACGTCCGCCGTCGAGCGATCGCAGAGTGACACGGCAGGCGACCTGACGATCGCTGGATTCACCGTTGGCACTCCGTACTACATGGCACCGGAGCAGCTCGACCGCAATGCAGCCGATCGGCGCACGGATATCTTCGCTTCCGGCGCGGTGCTGTTCGAGATGCTGACCGGACGCAAAGCATTCGCAGGCACGAACCGCGACGAAGTGCTCGCTGCAATTCGGGCTGGGAACGTCCCGCTTATCTCGAAGCTTCGATGGCGGATACTATTTCGTACGAGTGGACGGTATCTGGCGTCGTCGGGTGGCTGGGGCGGAGGAAACGCGAATTATCCCGGATTTGACTTGGTTTCTTCCAGGATACTGGACCGTCGTCAACGACGGCATCTACTACGTGGTACGCAAGTCGCTGCCGGACAGCACCCTCGTCCATCATCTCAAGTTCTCCGACTTCGCTCGTGTGCAGACGACGGATCTTGGAATGCTGACGGGCACTATCGAGGAGTGGGTCGGAGGTCTGACTGTATCGAGCGACCGCCGCACGGTGGTGTATTCGCAGCGCACCTACCAGTCCAGCGAGATCATGCTGGTCGAGCACTTCCGCTGATCGAAGCCGCGGCCTGACCCACCGCAACGAGAGGCCGCACACCTGCGAGCCCATCAGTAATTCCCCGCATCGGGCGCGAAGGGTGTCATCTCCACCAGCTGCCGCATCCTTTATATAGCTGAGGCACGCACCTCTTCTAATTCCGCCACGGTCCGATAAGTCAACTACGGGGGGGACACTGTGAAAAAGCACACGGCTGCCGGGACTCTCTGCATTGCTTGTTTGGCGCTCTGTTGGATTTGGACAGGGGCGCCGTCAGACGTCGGGCAGGTCAATCCGCATTTTGACCGCGGCCGCTCCCCCAAAAAGCGGGAGATGCTTTCCACACTGCCTCCGGCCGCGCAAGCGCAAATATCCGCAGCGTTAGGCCGGGATCAATCGAGATATCACGCGGTCACCGATGGAGAGGGTCTGCGCATGCAGAACTCCGATCATCGCCTCGCTGTGAATTTCACTCCGACGAACGTCCACGTTCGCCACGGCGCTGCGACGTGGGGAGTGGCGCTGCACGGCTATGGGTACGGCGACGACCTGCGCGCCGCCCAGCAGACGACCCCGCGCCCCATCGCCAATCGCGTCGAGTATCGACGCGAGGGGATGACCGAGTGGTACGTGAACGGCCCGTTCGGACTCGAACAGGGGTTTACTCTGCCGCGGCCGCCGGGCGAGAGAGCCGGTGACCCGCTGACCCTCGCCTTTACCCTCTCGGGGAATCTCACCGCGCGAGCTGACAAGGGCGGAAGAGACGTCACCCTGACGCGGCCGGACGGAACACGAGCTCTGAAATACCGCGGCTTGACCGCTCACGATGCCACTGGCCGCCAATTGCCGGCGTGGCTGGAAGTGGAAGGCCAGCGGCTTTCATTGCGCGTGGATGACATGGACGCCCACTATCCGGTTATGGTCGACCCTTTCATCGAGCAGGCACATTTGACGGCGCCTGACGGTCAGGCCGGCGATCAGTTCGGGTTCGTGGCAATCGATGGCGACACCATCGTGGTGGGAGCGCCCTTCGACGACATCGGTCCGAACATCGACCAGGGTTCCGCCTACGTCTTCGTGAAACCCGCCAGCGGCTGGAACGGCGCTCCGGGCGAGCCGGCAAGACTGATTGCTTCGGATGGCGCAGGGGGCGACACGTTCGGCCTGCAGTTGGCCATCAGCGGCGACACCATCGTCGTCGGCGCGAGATGGGACGACATTGAAGGGAGGATTGACCAGGGTTCGGCGTATGTCTTCGTGAAGCCAGAGGGCGGTTGGAGCGGGACGCTGAATCAGACTGCCAAGTTGACCGCTGCCGCCGGCGCGGCAAACGACATCTTCGGTGACCGGGTCGCGATCGACGGCGATACCATCGTGGTTGGCGCAAGAGCCGACGACATCGACACGCTCTCTGACCGCGGCTCGGCCTATGTCTTTGTGAAGCCGGCAGGAGGATGGATAGACAACATCGAGAATGCGACTCTGAACCCGTCGGAGTCCTCCATTGCCGCACAGTTCGGGAGCTCGGTTGCGATCCACGGCGACACCGTCGTTGTCGGAGCGTTGGGAACGTTCGCTGGGAGAGGCGCTGCCTACGTTTTCGTAAAGCCCCCGGCGGGTTGGACCGGAAGCCTGGATCCAAACGCCACACTCACTGCTGCAGATGCGGCGGTTGGCGACCTCTTTGGTGTGTCGGTGGCGGTGGCCGGGGACACGGTTGCAATCGGAGCGTCCGGGGATGACACGGGCACAACCCTCAGTCATGGGTCGGCGTACGTCTTCGTCATGCCGCCGGGTGGTTGGGGCGGAACACCGCCCGCGAATGCCAAGCTGACTGCTTCCGATGCGGCTGCCGGTGCTGGCGCGGAGTTCGGCAATGCAGTGACGGTGAGCGGACCCACGATTGTCGTGGGAGCCGCCCACCACAATGTCGGCGCGAACAACCAGCAGGGCTCCGTCTACGTCTTTCTGCGGCCGGTTGGTGGTTGGAACGGCGATCTTGAAGAAAACGACAAACTCTCCGCCTCCGACGGCGCTGCGCTTGATCAGTTCGGAACTTCGGTTGCCGTCAACGACAAACTCATTGTCGTGGGCGCCAATATGGACGACGTCACGTTCCCCAATCAAGGCTCGGCCTATGTGTTCCTCCGGGATGACCCGGCCACGCTGACGCTGTCGCCATCAGAACTGAGTGGTCCGATCGATATGCCGCACACGGTCACCGCGGCCGTCGTGAGCGTGAGCGGTCAGCCTCTGAAGGACGTGATTGTCCGTTTCAGTGTGTCCGGTGCTGTCACGACCGACGGTGAATGCACGACGGACGCCACGGGACAATGCGCGTTCAGCTACGATGGGCCGTCCACGGCCGGAACAGACACTATTGCCGGCTTCGCCGATACAAATCGTAACGGCGTACGCGACGCAGGCGAGCCAGATGGATCCGCTACGAAAACGTGGGTGGACGACAACGTGGAGAACGATCAAGACGCCGATGGCATCGGCGATTCGGTGGACAACTGTGTGTCAGTGGCCAATCCCAATCAAACGAACACAGACGGCGATGCACAGGGAGACGCGTGCGATCCCGACGATGATAACGACAGCGTCACGGACGAGAACGATGCGTTTCCGCTCGACGCCAGCGAATGGGTCGACACCGACGCCGACGGCACGGGCAACAACGCCGACGCAGACGATGATAACGACGGCGTGAACGACGTCGCCGATGCGTTCCCGCTCGATCCGAGCGAGACGACCGACACCGACGGCGATGGCACAGGCAACAACGCCGACGGAGACGACGACAACGACGGAGTGCCTGATGCGACGGATGCCTTCCCGCTCAACCCGCTGGAATCGCGGGACAGCGATGGCGACGGCACCGGAGACAACGCCGATCCGGACGATGACAACGACGGCATTCCCGATTCCATCGATGCGTTCCCATTCGATCCGGCGAGAGGGCTGCTGATGGCGCTCACACCGCCGACCGACACGAACGTGGTCGGGACCCAGCACTGCGTGACCGCCCTGGTCACTGGAGCGCTGGACGGTCCCGTTCCGGGGGTAACCGTCCGCTTCACGGTGACGGGTTCAATCGAGAGCAGCGGCAGCATCGTGACCGATGCAACAGGGCGGGCCGTTTTCTGTTACATGGGGCCCACACTGCCCGGTGCCGACGCGATCGTTGCCCATGCGGACTTTGATGGAGATGGCGCTGTGGATGCGCCGGAACCCACCGCTTCGGCCACCAAGAGCTGGTTGCTGCCCACGGCCGGTGCGGGTCAGGTCACAGGCGGAGGGCAGACCGCAGCGGCGTCGGAGGTTCAGAGCATCGCCTTCGGGTTCAACGCCAAGAGCTCAGACGGCGGGTTCACGGGCAACTGCAATGTGGTCGATCGCACTGCGCGTGTGCGCATCAAATGCGTCGACGTTGTCTCGCTTGTTCGCTCGGGGAACTCCGCGATGATCTTTGGAAACGCGACACTCAACGGCGCTGAGACGACCTATCGCATCGACGTTCAAGACATCGGTGAGCCCGGTGGTGGCGTCGACAGCTTCACGATCGTGACGGCGAGTGGTTACTCGGCGGGCGGCGTCCTGAAAGGTGGGAACATTCAGGTGAGGTAGGCGGATCTCATCCGTGAATTGGCGGTAAACCAGGCGCCGCGCTAGGAACCGACACGCCAGATCACGAGCAGCCGCTGGAACCCCGATGTAACCGAGCCGACGATCTCACCGCGGTCGTTGATGTCTGTCGCCTCGGAGGTCGTCGAGTCCGGGGCCAGTAATACAAGGCCGCTCTCCGATCCGTCCCAGAAGAACGCATCGTCTCCGTCAAAGCGGACCCCTGCTGTCCATCCGCGCGCGTTCACCGCCCACGCGACGCTGCTGGCGGCGCTCGGTTCCTGAACGAGTCCTGTGCTCGTCCAGAGGGTAGCAGCTGCTGCCGAGATGTCAGTCGGCGCCCGACCGGCAATCGTCCCCGCATCATTGATGTCCTCCGCGGTCAGCGGTCCGAACATGGCACCCGGCGGTGATTCAAGGACGACGGCTTCCCCATCTCGGGGGAAGAACATCGCCAGCTCGACATCCGGCGAGGATCTCCATCCGGCAGCATCCCCGCGCGCGTTGATGCCCCTTGCGCCCTGAGCGCAGCTGTCCAACTCACAGGTCCAAACCGTGACGACGCCGTTGTGCATCGCGCACGCGTCGACGCCGGTGGCCGTCGCACATTCCCCCGCCATGTCGCCGCTGTTGTTGATCGCCATCGGCACGAAGGTGCCGAGTTCGGTGAATCCAGTCTGCGCGTTCCAGACGAAGCCGCGGAGGGCGCACGATCCGCCGCCGTCCGGATCGGTCGTGCACACGAACCGATAGCCCGTCACGTCGCCGCGATTGTTGATATCCGTCGCCACGGCGTCCTGCGCGAGCCGCTGAAAGCCGTGTTTGCGTGTCCATAGAAACGCGTCGTGTCCCGCCATCGTTCCGGTGGGCGAGACGGAACCCACGACGTCGCCCTTGTTGTTGATCGCGGTCGGGACCGTCCACTGGAATCCGCCAAACGAGCCGACGATCTGGGCCTCGACTTGCGGCGCGTTCCGAGCGGCACTCTGCAGACCGGTAACAAGCGTGAGCCCGACTGCGAGTGAAATGCCTGCACGCATGAAGTCACCTCAAAAAACAGAGAGTACGAAAGCGACCGATCGCGGCGCGAGGTCAACTCAAACAGCCGAGCTATTCGAGGTTGACACCTGCACCGGCGGCGTAGCGGCGGTGCACAAAGCGCGCCTGCGATGTCTTCATTTGCCGTTGAGGGAATTGCGCGTCGGGGCTCGAGGTACGAATCTGTTTATCGAAAAAGGGGAATTTGGGTGCCGGCGAAGACACCCGTGAGGCCACGAGGCCCTCGCAACAGACACAGCCGCACCGTCAGGACGACATGATGCTGTCAGTCATGGCGGTGTCGGCCGGGCGCGGCGACCGTTCGCGAGTCCGGAGCTGACGGATGGCCTCTTCCACGCGCTCGGCGCGCTCGCGCTCGTGGTGGAGGGCACGCATCGTGTGCTGCGACTGCTGGACCGAGAACT
>JBAROV010000050.1:0-142827 GCA_049642465.1 Vicinamibacterales bacterium | reverse complement strand
CTGATTCTCTGCTATCACGGCGTCGCCTACGAGGACGAGCATCTCTGGGACGGCAGCCTCTACGTGCCGCCTGGGTTTCTCGACGAGCGCCTGCGAATCCTTCACGAGATGCAGTGCTCGATTCTCCCCCTCGACGAAGCGGTCGAACGTCTCTACGGCGGAACGCTGCCTGAGCGAAGCGTCGCGATCACCTTCGATGACGGCTACGACGACTTTGACGGCGTTGCATTTCCGATTCTCCAAAGACATCGCGTGCCGGTCACCGTCTACCTGCCCACGCTAAGGTGCGGAACCGACTATCCGATTTTTCAGATCGCGTGTTCCTATGTCTTGTGGAAAGCACGAGGCCAGCGAACCGTGGTCCCGGAGCTTGGCGGAACGACCCTCGACCTGACCACTCCCTCGGGACGGAGCGACGCGTTAACCGCCCTGCGGAAAGCCGGCGGCGGAAAACGGATGCTTGAAAAGAACGAACTCGTCCGATCCGTCGCCCGGCGCCTCGGCGTCGATTACGACGCGATTGTCGAGCGGCGCCTGCTCCGCATCATGTCGCCGGACCAGGTGACGAGGTTGTCGGCGGCAGGCGTCGACTTCCAACTGCACACGCACACGCACAACGCCCCCCGCGATCGAGAGAGATTCCTTCAGGAGATTGAAACCAACCGTGCGCGGATCTGTCAGATGACCCGCACCGACGCGCGGCATTTCTGTTATCCCGGCGGGGGTTACGCGCCTGAGTTCGGGCCGTGGCTCACCGAGGCGCGCGTCGTCTCCGCGACGACCTGCGACCCGGGCCTGGTATCGCGCGCGCCGCCACCGCTGTTGTTGCCTCGATTGATCGACACCTGCCACATGAGCGTGAGCGAATTCCGGGGATGGGTATCGGGAACCGCGGAACTCATTACGCCGCGGCGGTCGTATGCCCAGTTCGCGACTGAATGCGACGACTAAGTCGCATCTGACGCTGGTCAGTCGCGAGTCGCTAGAAGCTCACATTGGTGTTGAGCGTCACTCGCCGCACGCCTGTGGCCTGCGTCGGCTGCAGGAAGAATGGCGACGTCATGATCCCGCTGAAGCCGGTGTACGCGGGCTGGTTCAGCAGGTTCTGGATGTTCACGGACACGTTCAACCGATAACGGGGCATCGTCTGGGCGCCGGTCGTGTTCACCGTCAGTCCGGCCGGCGAACCCATGATCTGGACACCACCGCCCGAGGTGACCTGCTTCTTGCCCAACGTAAACGAATAGCCGAAGCTGGCCGACGAGTTGAAAATTCCCCTCGTCCTCGCGGAATTGCGGCCCACGCCGATCGGACGATCGTTGAAGATCAGATCGCCGTTGTCATCCGTCCCGGTGCGGATCGTCAGCGGCGTCGCGGAAGTCCCGCCGAAGCCGAGGCGGGCACTGAAGTTTCGCAGCGCGTTGCTCGTGATCGCCAGGTGCACGTTGTGCCGGCGATCGAAGGCCGACGGTCCCCACTCGTCAGCCAGGTTCAGACTCGCCGGGATCGCAAACGGACCGTCAGTGTTGTCGTACATCCGGCCGTAGTTATAAAAACTCGCGATGGTGAGACCGCGCCGCCAGGAAAAGAGCGGTCCTGAAGTCGCCGGCGGGCCGCCCCCCATCATGACCATCATCGGACCGTCGCCCATCCTTACCGCCATGACTCCACCTGGTCCGGGCGCACCCTGCGCCGCCAGTGGTCCGAGGTTGACGTTCATCGACGCGTTGACCGAATGTTGCTTCCCCTTGCCGTCAGGTGAAGCCAGGACGATGTTGGCGAAATCGCGATCGGGTCTGACGCCGTTGACCGGGGCATTCAGGTTGCGACCCGTCAGCAAGGAGTACCGATACCCGAGGCTGTAGAGGATGTTCGTGCTCACCCGACGTGAAATCGTTTGCGCGATTCCGGCGCTCAGCCGCTGGGAATACGCCATGACGCGATCCTGGGCGAGCAGGTAGCGGTTGGTCGGCGGCGTCGCGCCAACCGGACCCGGATCGGGATAGGACGGATTGAAGATGTTCAGCTCGCGCTGCCGGAAGCCGTCGATCTGCAACGTCTGTGAATAGATGCCGGTCGGGAGCCAGTCGTAGAACACCCCCCAGCTTCCACGCAGCGTCGTCTTGCCGGCCTTGAATGGCGCCCACGTGAAACCAATCCGCGGACCAAAGTTCAGCGCGTCCGGCACGTGCGTTTGCGCTTCGTACCGGACGCCGCCTGTGATCGTCAGTCCCTTTCGAACCTTGACATCGTCCTGGATGTAGATCCCGCCCTGAACGTTCGTGTAGCTCACCCGTGGATCGCCTATGCGACGGCTGTAGCTTCGCGGCCGCCCAGCCTCGAAGGCGGCGAGATCTTCGAACACATACGTGCCGAGGTAATTACTCTCCGAGTCGGTGCGTGAGCGTGCGTACTGAATCTCAATACCGGTACGCACCGAATGAATGCCACGCACGTAGTCGAGATCCGAATTGAGCCAGTAGTTGCGCCCGTGGATTCCGCCACGCCGCTGGGCGCCACCGCTCGTGAACCATTCGTTCACCACGATCGTGGGAGCTTCGAGTGCCGAATGCGCGACCGAGTCGCTGCCGAAGATCGAGACTCGCGTGTTGAGCACGAAACGGCGCCCGAGCGGACCGTTCTGCTGGATGAACAGACCGAACGAGCTGTTTTCCGACGAATAGGCTCGCTCGATCAGATCGTGGGTCCCCACCCCTTCATTGTTCCTGTTGAACCTCGAGCCATTGAAGGCGACGCGGAGCACCTGATCGCGCGTCAAGGCGTAATCGAATCCGCCGTTGTAGAAAACGTTGTCGGCCGGACTGCGAAGCGACGAATTGCCTTTGATCGGGCCGGAGGGTGTCGCGGCGTAGAGCACCGGCGTGGAGTAGCTGTCCTGGCCGTTGAAGTTGAGATGAAACGACGCACGCTCGCTGACCAGCGTGCCGTTCAGGCCGACGCCGTACATGAGACTCTGCGCGGGTCCACGCTGACCGACCAGCGGGTTCTTGCCGTCGAGGGCACTGTCGTAGAACCCCATGCGCACGTTCCCGCGAACCGGACCGATCCCTGGTTGAGTGAGAATCTCAATCCGGAATTCACCCGCGTAGTGCGCTTCCGGCGCAAACTGATCGCGCGTGATACGAATCGACTTGATCATGGCTTTCGGGGGAAGCTCACGGCCCTCGAAGCTATCGACGAGAATCTTGGCGTCCGGCCCTCCCATGTCCATCAGTTGCCGGCGAAGCTCGTCGGGATCGTCCGAGAGCGCCTCGATTTGCTCGCGCGTGAGAACCGTCCCGAAGGTCACGTCACGATCCGACGCCGCCTGCTGGCGGTCGCGTTCGACTGTCACTGCGGACTGCACACGATCGATCGCAAGCACCACAACCTGGCGATTGTCCCCGCTGCGGACGCGAACCTCCGGCAACGTCCGCGTTTGAAATCCGGAAAACTCAGCGGTGAGGAAGTACCGGCCCGGCGTCAGGTTTTCAAACGTGACCTGACCTTGCTGGTTGGTCTGGGCCGGCTTGACGGCGGCGGCCTTGGTGGCGGAATCAACACCGGCGAGGGTAACCGTGGCAGTGGGGAGAACGCCGCGCGTCTCGTCCAGCACGGTGACCAGCAGGTTCGCGTTGCGCTCGGCTTGAGCGAATGCGTCGATCGACGCGAGGCACGCGAAAAAGAGCAGGACGAAAGCGCGCATCACTTCCTCCCGGAAGCAACCGTCATTTTATTGACTCGAATTTCCTGGGATCGATCCTGGTATTGATACGAAAACGATCGAAAGTCGTTTCTTCGGTCGTCTCGGTGCCAATGGCGCGGCGCAACCTGAACGGGAACCGCACACCCTCAACCTCGCGGTAGTCGCCAAAATACAGACGATGCTCGACCGGAGTTCCCTGCGCCTTGGAGCGGATGGCGAGAACCTCTTTCGCGTACTTATCGGTTTCCTCCTTCGGGGCATTCGCGGGTGGGGCTGGTGGTCCCGGTACAACCACGGCACCCGCCGCCACGGTTTGAGGCGGCGGCTGCCCCGGAACCGTCACGATGACATTGGTCGGCGGCGTATTCCACGTCACCATGATCGGGAGATGCGTTTGCCGGCTGATGAAGAATCGCAAAGCGAAGTTGCCTTCTCCCTTTGCGTCCAGCACATCAGCCTGTCCCTGCGGCGCCTCCGCCATCGCGGCGTACGAGAACGTCAGTGGATAGGCTGGTGACGCGGCGAACAACCCCAAAGCCAGGCGTGCGAAATCCTGTTTGACGGTCATGACGCGGGCACGCCGAGGATCCACGGCGGGACCGCGACCTCCCCGACCCATCATCGCGCCGGGAGGCGGGCCCTGGCCCGGTGGCGGGGCCTGCATGCCACCTGCTCCTGCGGGTGGAGACGGCGGGCTCGAAGGCGCAGGGGCGGCGGGTGGACGGGCCGGAGCATCCGCGCCGCCAGCGCCCTGAGGTGGGGTCATTCCACGACCAGGCATTGGACCCGCGGGCAACGGCGGCACTTGAATGAGTGCGTCGCCATTGAAGCCCGACGAGGTGGGATCGGTGTCCTCGGCCGGGAATTCGTCGGTCCGCAGGTACTTGTCCGGCAGCTCGATCAGAATCTCGAATTCGATCGGCACCAGATTGTTACCGCGAACCCGCTTGGTGCGACCTGACGCCACCAGTGTTTTGACACCGGTCAGCTTGTCTCCGCCCAGCGCGGTCTTCGCCTCAGCCAGAATCTGCTCTGCTCGTTTGATGGCTTCCGGGCTGGGGGAGGCGGGTGCCGGGGGCGGTGCTTGCGCCAGCACAACGGCAAGAGTACCGGCTGCTGCTGTCACGCAACAGCACACGGCACGCGCAAGCGAAAGGTTCAACGTGGTGGTGCCTCGACTGCTCAATAGACGCATGTCTGTGACCATTGGTTTGTCCTGAAGAGTCGGGTGTGTACTGTAACTCGGATCGGGAGGACGGCCCGCCTTCGCTGTCGCGCGGAATGCAGGCGACAGCTACGGCGAGGCCCGCCGGAGCCTTGGCGAAGGCGGGGAGGACCGCTTGCCCACCGTAGCGCGAAGCGCGAAGGTTGGGCAGGACAATCCCGTGATGCGCGTCACGGTTTTGGTGTGGGACGTCTGGGGGGAAGAGTCGCATGTCTGATGTTTTGCGCTGAACGGCGCAGTTTTTCACGCTTCGAGGGACGTGTTTTGCCAGCCCTGCCGGGCATCGTTATTGATGTCTCCGCGCGCATGATCCATTACCAACGGTTGCTGAGAGTCGCTCCGGTATTTCTCCTGCTGACCGCACTCGCCACGCCCGCGTGGAGCCAGGTCGAGGAATATGAACCGCAGTTTCCGAAGGGCTACGCCAAAGAAGGTGGATACGTCGGTTTCTCGGGGCTGCCCAATTTCACGTTCGATGGCAACACGTTCGACGGCGAAACTCTGTACAAAGAGGTCGACGGCGAGGAATTGGCCATCCTGCCCCGTTTGAACAAGCGCAACATGTTCCGCGGCGCTCTGGGGTACCGCGGACGGCAGGCGGCCTTCGAAGTGAGCTACGAGCGGACCCACCATAACGGCACGTTTGCGGACGAGATTCCTGTGGACACGACGTTCCAGGCGGTCAACGTCGACGGCCGGTTCTTCTTCCTGTCTGAGAAACGCGTCCAGCCTCACGTCATGGTGGGCGCCTCTATTCCATGGTTGATGATCAAAGATGGCAGCTATCTGGAACCGAATCTTGGCGACGCCCGATGGCGGGGCTACGGGCTCAACACGGAGGGCGGTGTCACCGTGTTTCCGCATCCGCGCCTTGGAGTCAGCGTCGGCTACGCGTATCGAATCATGTGGTTCGATCGGATGACCGGAGTCACGGATAAGTTGTTCTATCTGAGACCGCGTTTCCGCGAGACGAGCGGCAGTATGGTGATTAGCGGCTTGGTGATCTTCTAGGCGCCCTTCGCTGATAGCGTTTCGCGGTCCAAGAGAAAACGGGAGAACAAGAGAAAGGGAGAACATTTTATTCTCCCTTTCTCCCATTCTCCCGTTTTGCGCTTTCAGCGAACGCCGCTGGCTTTCGTTTCCACCGATCGATCAATCCCCAGAGGATCAACAACGGCATCGACGCAACCGCCGCCCCGATGGCAAATGTCGCGCGGCCCGGGCCTGTTAACAGCATCCCAATCTGATTCCGGAACGCGTCATCGTTAATCAGGTAGGTCCAGGTTGCGGAGGGGCCCTTGATTTCGAGTGGACGCAAATCAACGCGGCCGCTCCTGATCTCCAGCTTCTCGACGGCCTCCAGGATCGATTCGTCCAGCGACTCCTCCAGGCGCTGAAAAGCCCGTGTAATCTCCGTTGTGAAGCGTGCGAGCGGGTCGTGACCGCCGAGCGACACCAGGTGGATGCCCTCGCGCAAATCCGCAGCCAGGGCCAGGTGTTCTCGCCAGGCGCGATCGATTTCGAACAGCGTGACCGTTTGTTCCGCGCGCTGGGCGGCGTCGGCCCCGACGCTCGACACCAGGTCGCTCCAGCGTTCGGACTGCGGCCACAGGTCGGGCTTTGCCTCACCGGTCAGGATTGCCTGACGACGCTCCATTAGAATGCGCCGTTGCTGCTCCAGCGTTGACGCATATCGCCACAACGTCTTCCGGATCTCAAACGTCTGTCCTTCGACGATCCGTTGAGCACGCGCGACCTCCTGAAGAACGACAGGATGTTCGATTGGTTCAGCACGCCGGGTAGACACGAAGCGGCCGGTCAGCAGGCGTTCGATGCCGTACCGGACGA
Source organism: Vicinamibacterales bacterium (assembly GCA_049642465.1). Lineage (GTDB taxonomy): Bacteria > Acidobacteriota > Vicinamibacteria > Vicinamibacterales > 2-12-FULL-66-21 > CAWDPQ01. Next base: position 136,048 of record JBAROV010000050.1, on the reverse strand, counting down.
GGAGGTCATCTTCGAGGCTGATGAAAAACCGCGTGTCGCCAGGATCTCCCTGACGGCCCGCTCGCCCTTTGAGCTGCAAATCGATCCGGCGGCTCTCGTGTCGATTGGTGCCGATTACATACAGGCCACCGAGAGCAACGACGCGATCGCGTTCACGCTCGTCTTCCCCGCCGAGGCGAATATCCGTCCCGCGCCCGGCCATGTTCGTGGAGATCGTGACGGCCCCGACGTGACCCGCTGCTGCGACAATCCGCGCCTCGGCTGCGTCGTTTTTCGCGTTCAGGACCTCGCAGGCGACGCCGGTGGCTCGCAGGTTGGCCGCGAGTCGTTCGGATTCTTCGACGGTGAGCGTCCCCACCAGCACTGGTCGGCCGCTGTTGTGCGTGCGCACGACCTCCGCGACGAGTGCGGCCTCCTTGGCCTCGCGATGAGTAAAGACGATGTCCGGGTGATCGATGCGGATGACTGGGCGGTGCGCGGGAATCACGACCGTGGTCAATCCATACAGTTCTCGCAGTTCTGCTGCCGCTGGCTGCGCAGTGCCCGTCATTCCACACAGGCGCGGATAACCTTGCAGGAAGTGCTGCAGGGTGATGGATCCGAGAATCCGTCCGTCCGCTTGCCGCGCGATGCCTTCTTTCGCCTCGAGCGCGGCCTGCAGTCCGTCCGGCCAGTGGCGGTCTGGAACCACACGACCGGTGAGTTCGTCGATGATGCCGATGCGACCGTCGCGAACCAGGTAATCCACATCGCGTCGCAGCAGCGCACGCGCGTGCAGCGCGCAATTCAGTTCGGTCAGCAGCTGGTAGTTGCGTTCGTCGTGGAGGCTCCCGCGGTCGAGCACTCGCTCGACGTGCTCGAGCCCCGCTTCGGTCAGCGCGACGTCCCTCGCGTATTCGTCGGTGTCGAAGTGCACTCCCGGCGTCAGGGCCGCAACGATATTTGCCATCCGCCGGGATGAGGATGCCGTCTCCGCGATGCGTCCGGCGATGACGAGCGGCACGCGCGCTTCGTCAATCAGCAGCGAATCGGCTTCGTCTACCAGCGCAAAGTGGAATGGACGATGGACCAGGCAGGCCACGTCCATCGCCAGGAGGTCGCGGAGATGATCGAACCCTGCTTCCTTCGCCGTCACGTACGTGACGTCAGCCAGGTACGCATTTCTACGTGACTCGGCGCTCATCCCCTGCTGAACGAACCCGACGGAGAGTCCCAATCGCCGGTAGACCGGCCCCATCCATTCAGCGTCACGACGTGCCAGGTAATCGTTGAACGTAAGAACATGCACGCCTTCGCCTGTCAGTGCATTCACTGCCGCCGGCAGCACGGCCGCGAGTGTCTTGCCTTCACCGGTCTGCATCTCGACAACCGCACCCTGGTCGAGGGCAAGGGCCGCGACGATCTGTTCGTCGAAAGGACGCAAGCCCAGAGCGCGGCGTGAGAGCTCACGAACGAGCGCGAAGAACTGAAGACGCAGGCCTTCGGAATCAGCGCCGTTGCGAGCGTTCTCCCTGAGCGCACGCGCGCGGCGGTCGAGTTCCTCATCGTCAAGGCCTGCGAGGTCACTCTCGAGATCGTTGATGGCCGTCAGCGCAACGTCGTAACGCTGCAGATCGAACTCAATAGGAACACCCCGAAGCCGCGCCAGCCGTTGGCGCCAGCCGATGGGATTACGCACGGGTTCCATGGAGCCTCCAGTCGCATTGTTCGGAAGACGTGGTGAATGCCCACTCGTGGGCAATTCAGCCAAATTGATGAACTACGCGAGCGAGACGCGAACTGGAGGTGCGCGGGAAAGGAGAAGCGAAAGGAAGGAAACCGGTTGCTCGTCGCAGCGAGTCGCCCTGCAACGAATCGCGACCACGAGAACGGCCGGCACGCCGACCCATAACGGGATCAGGATGGCCGAAAACGTCGAGCCCACCAGCGGCAGAAACGCCGAGAAGACGGCGACGCCGATGCTGAAAATTACGAGCGACTGACGCGTTCGAAGCCGGCGCATAGCCTGAGACTGTTTGAATTGTAACGGCTCAGCACCACACATTCATCAGAAAACTGCCGTCCGACTGGTACGTCCTCAGGCAACCATCATCGTCCAGTTTCAGGTAATGGCCCGGACCTGGAGCCTCGCCCCAGTACAGGTAGTAGGGAAGCGCGGACGCCTGCCAATGGGTAAAGGTCCAGAGGTTGACTTGAGTAGTCGCCTGCCCGGAAGAGTCAACGCCGTACATGAGGTACCCCGCGTTTTCGTGCGGGCGGAATAGAGGCGTCGAGTGCACCCAATGATTCCAGTCGATGGTGTCGTAAATCAACGTATGTCCGTCGCCTTGGTAGTAGAACCGATACCGGCCGTTGGCGGAGACGATGTAGTGATCGGAAAGAAGATGTCCGCCCGAACAGAGCCTGTCGGTGCCGGGGCCGGCAACGTCGCAGCCGCTGGCGGCGCGTGCCGTCGAAGATTGTGTGAGTGCGGCGAGGGCCGCCGTGAGGGCCGCGACTGTCAGCGCGCCAAAAACTCTTGCGCCCATAGGCCTCCCTTCCACCTTGCTCAGGCGCTGGGCGTTGTTTTCCGTATTTCCCACCCGACCGATTGCAGTGTCCCGTCTCCGGTAGTCATCAGATCGGCGCCAAGCGCTTCGAGCGAGAGGTTCTCTTCCACCATTGCCCGATACTTGACGTGCGTCGCCGTATCCTGGAGCCATTCAGCAGGTTCAGTCGCAACCCCGTACTTCGCGAACACCTGCTGAACGTGCGCCGACGGGAACTCCGAACCCTTGGCGACGAGTTCGATAGTGACGCTTCGCCGCCGAGGTTCGGGCGCGAACGTCCCGAAGGCCAGGAGCAGCAGACACACACCGGACGCACCGGCAAGTGCCAGTCCGAACGAACCCACACCACTGGCCATCCCGAGGGCCATCAGCAGAAACAGCACAGTCGCGTCGGTGGGGTCTTCGACAGGTGTGCGGAATCGCACAATGCTCGCGGCTCCCGCAATACCGAAGGCACGTGCGACGGAGTTGTCGATCAGGATCATCGTGAGTGCGCCGGCAACGCACAGGAGCGTCTGCGCGCGAGCCAGCGAATATCCAGGCGCGCGAGTGCCTCTGACGCGCTTGTGAACGGCCGTCACCAGAATCCCGATTGCCGCCGCCAATCCGAGCCTGGCTACTGGTTGCGAGCTGAATGGCAGCGCGGCACCCCGCCCCGCGACGTAAAAGGCCGCAAGAACCAGCGCTCCGAGCCCGGCGATGAGACCGATCGTTCCGAAGAGGAGCGCGGCGGTTGGGGCGGTGACGAACGGCTTGTCCGTGCGCTCCGAAGGGAGAGACGGTCCGCGTCGAACACTGAACCCTTGTCGTTGTACGAGGGGCATTCCCATATTGGGCCTCGATCGTTTTCTGCTCTCAGCTAAGCTCTACCGCCGACCGTTGCGGAACGTGGCCTTGTTTGTTAGACCGACATGGCAGCGAAAAGTTCTATCGCCCGTTCGCGACAGCATGACGTCCTTATTCGAGGACTCGTACGTCCTGACCGTGCGACACAATCGATGCTGTTTGCTGCACGCCACGTTTCCAGCGCGGCAGAGAAGCAACCGCAATACCACTTATGGCTGAACCGGCTCTTGTTCGACCCGTGTTTCATCACCGCAACGTCACCGTGTTGGCGGCGAGTCTGTTCGGTCTCTCACTTGGTGAGGAGCTCTGGCAAGCGTATCTGCCGGCGTACCTGACGGCGCTCGGCGCTGGTGGCGTGGCGGTGGGACTCTTCGGATCCTCGAAGGATTTGCTCGACAGCCTCTATCAGTACCCCGGAGGCTGGCTGGCCGATCGCCTCGGCAGACGACGTGCGCTGCTCGTGTTCACCAGCCTGGCGACTGCCGGCTACGCGCTCTATGCGTCCGCGCCTGCCTGGCCGTTCGTCTTCGCCGGTTTACTCGGCGTAATGGCCTGGAAGGCCGGGGCGTTCCCCACGACATTTGCCGTCATCGCTGATTCGCTGCCTCGCGGACGGCGATCGGTGGCGTTTTCGGTCCAGTCGATTCTGGTGAGAGTCCCTCGTGTGATCAGCGCACCAGCTGGCGGCCTGCTGATTGCCACTTTCGGGATTCTCGGCGGTGTGCGGCTCTCCGTAACGATCACGATCGCCCTCGCGGGGGTGGTACTTCTGCTGCAGACCTATGGATTCCGCGAGGGGGTCGAGTCGGATCCGCGACCGAACACTGGAAGCGCGACCGCTGTGTTCGCAACGATGCCGCCGCCCCTGCGCCGCCTCCTGGTGGCCGACTGTCTCGTGCGGATTGGGGAGGGGATCGCAGCGTCCTTCATCCTGCTGTTCGTGACGGGAATCCTGGGGTACTCAGCCGCCGACTACGGCCTGCTGTATGCGACTCAACAGTTCGTCTCCATCGTGTGTTATCTGCCCGGCGGACGACTCGCAGACCGCTCCGGGCGTACGCCGGTCGTCGCCGCGACCTTTGCGTTCTTTGCGCTGTTTCCGCTGTCAGTCAGATTCGCCGGCACGTATGGAATGCTCGTTACGGCATTCGTCATCGGCGGCTTCAAGGAAATCGGTGAACCGGCGCGGAAGTCGCTCATCGTCGACTGTGCACCGGACGATCGGCGCGCGAGCACCGTCGGCGTCTACTACACGATCCGCAATCTCGTGGTCGTGCCTGCAGGTCTCATCGGCGGCCTGCTCTGGCAGAAAGATCCGGTTCTGCCGCTTCAAACGGCGTTCGCCGTCAGCGCCGTGGGGACGTTGGTCTTCCTGATCACAGTTTTCCGGACACGAACGGACGGTGATTCAGCGAGCGCCCGCGTTGGTTGACGAAGTCGCCACGGGTGTCTTCGGGATCCGCCAGCCGAACGCGTCCATCATGACGCGGAAGATGTCGGTATTGGCCATATAGCCGTGCACGCGTGATGCTCCAGGGCCCTGAGCCGCCACCATCACGGCTTCGCCTGTGTGACCGTTCTCCATTCGGACCGCAGGAATCCTGATGGGGCCCTTGGGTGTCTCCTTCTCGGCCGCTTCAAGCCCTTCGAGAATCGGCTTGCCGTGGACACCGCCGCGGATCCGGATGTCAAAGGAGTGATCGGCGGTAAACATCAGCAGCGTATCCGACTTGACGGTTCGAGCGGTCTTCTCGATCGCGCGGTCCAACGCGGCGAGCCGGTCGAGACCACGGCGGACCGGGTCGGTGTGCGTGTCGGCCTCGACCATCAGGAAATAGCCTTTCTTGTTTCGCGACAAAATCCGAACCGCGGCATCCACCGCTTCGGTCTTGTCGAACTCCCCCGATTCCAGCAAAACGATCGCTCGAGTGGTGGATGGCTGAATTTCCGCAACGGAAGAAAGAATGGGCCGGCCCTTCTCGCGGGCGAAGTCCTCGAGGACGATGCCTTCGGCTTGAAGCGCCTTCGCGATGGCGCCGCGACCGGCGCTGATCATGATGTCGACGCCGTCGCCGAATCTCGGCGCGAACACCTGCCTGAAAATCGCCGCCGTCATCGAACGGTTGTTGGCTTTCGCATAAAGCGACGCTGGCGTCGCACCGGTAATCGCATCGTCGGTGATGATCCCCGTGGACAGCCCGCGTTCCTCCGCGTACTCGAGGATGCTCTTCAACGGCTCGCCATCGGCCTTGCCGCGGACCGCCGTCGCTGACTGCCCTACGACGCCGTTGTGTGTTCGCTGTCCGGTGGCGATCGCCGTCATCCCGGCGGCGGAGTCGGTCACGAATTGCGAGGCGGTCGACGTCTCGGAAAGGGCGACGTGCGGCATGCGCTGAATGAACAGCCGCCGCGGTTCGTTGTAGGCATGCCAGCTCGCCGCGGCGATCGTGGATGTCCCTCCCGCGTCGGCAATGAACAGGATGACATTCTTGGCGCGCGACTCCGCCGCGAGCGCCGCTGGAACGAGGAGCAGGACGAATAGGATTCTTCGCATCGTTGTTTGGAAGTTGGGAGTTGGAAGTTGGGAGTTGTCACCGTTCGATCACATCGACAATGCCGAGGTCAATGAATTGCCCGCCACGCGTCTGGTGTGTGTGGACCGCCAGCGTGTTGCTACCCGCTCGTAGCGCCGTCCGCCCGGCTGCCGTGAGCGGAACGAATGCATACCCGGCATTCGCACCCGGCAATTCTGCGATCGGCGTGCCGTTCAGATATACCTTCGTATCGTCGTCGTGAAAAATCCGCAGATGCGGATTCTTCGCGGTCGTTGAAAGATTGAACGTGCGGCGCAGCCAGATGTCCGGCGTCTGCCACGGAGTGCCAACCCGAGCGTGGCGGGTCGATGGGGCACCAAAGCCGCCGGCGCCGCTGCTCCATCCAGTGTCGGCAAATGATGGATCGAACCAGTTAGCGGCGGGACTCCTGGTGGTGTAGCGCCAGGTCTGCGCCGAGCGATCCGAGGCGGGAACGATGTGGCGAATCGTCGGCGGCACGTCGTACATCCGCTTGTTGGCGGCAATCGATTCTGGCGACAGCTTGACGGTCGATCGATCGTAGGTCATCACTCCATTGACCTCGATCTCGACATCTGTCGTCTGGGTATAAATCGCCGAAGAGAGGCCGTCGCCGGCATGCAGGCGCAACTGCGCGAGCAGGTTCTGGTACGCGGTGTTCAGTTCAGGCTGTGTCGTGTAGCTGCGGTAGCCCCAGTTTCCACGATCCAGCCAGGTGTGGCCGTCGAGCGGCAAGCCCAATCCGCCGAATTCCCCGAGCACCGCAGCGCGTTGCGGTTCGAGAGGGGGCGTTGCCGGCCCCGGGTAGGCATGAAGATCGACGACGTCACCAACCTTCATGTCGTCCCAACCGCTCGCATTGTTGACGATGCGCGACGGATCGTAGGATTTCAACCACGCGACATGTTTCTCGGTCGCGTGCTGGCCCCAATCTTCGTTGAACGGCACCCACATCACAATCGACGGATGATTGCGAAGCGCATCGACCATCGCGCGCAGCTCGCGGGTGAAAATCGGCTCGCCGGTAGATGACATGTCTTCGGCACTCGGCATGTCTTGCCAGACGATCATCCCCAGACGGTCGCAATGGTAGTACCACCGCGCGGGCTCGACTTTCACATGCTTGCGAATCAGGTTGAACCCCAGCTCCTTCGTCTTCTCGATGTCGTAGGCAAGCGCTTCATCCGTCGGCGCGGTATAAAGGCCATCGGGCCACCATCCCTGGTCGAGCAAGCCGAGCTGAAACAGCGGCTGTCCGTTCAAGTGGAGGCGACGGACGCCGGACCCGTCGGCTCGCACCACGATACTGCGCATCCCGAAGTAGCTCTCGACTTCGTCGCCGGTCTCCAGCCGCGCGCGGAGGCGGTACAGAAATGGATCCGATGGATCCCACTTTCGCGGGTTCGGAATCGAGAACGTCAGGGCTGCACCCGACGCGCCTGATTGACGTCCGACTTCGCGGTCCCCGTCGAGCGCCGTCACCGTGACGTTGGCAGTCTTCGAGGTTGAAACCGTCACGCTCACGCTGCCGCGGTCCACATCCGGGTCGATACGCAGCGCTGTCACGTGCGGGTCGGGCACCGGTTCGAGCCAGACCGTCTGCCAGATCCCGGTGACCGCGGTGTAGTAGATGCTACGCGGCCGCGACACTTGCTTCCCACGAGGCTGATCTCCGCCGTCCGTCGGATCGCGAACGGCGACGATCAAATCCTGTTCCTCGTTCGTCGCGCCTGTCTTCAACGCGTCGGTAATATCGAACGTGAACGGATCGTATCCGCCGCGATGTTGCCCGACTTCCTTGCCGTTGACTGACACAACCGCTTCCCAGTCCACCGCGCCGAAATGAAGCAATAGACGATGGCCGGGGGGCAGCGAGGGGAGCGTAAACGTGCGGCGATACCAGAGCCGCTGGTCGGGCGTGACCCACACTCCCGCACCACTCAACTGCGACTCGATGGGAAATGGCACCAGAATTCGGCCGCCAAACGCAGACGGCCTCCCGGCATAGCGATGCGTGATCGCGTAGCTCCATTCGCCGTTCAAGTTCTGCCAGCTCTTCCTCACCATCTGCGGACGCGGGTATTCAGGGAGGACCTGGGATCGATCGACGTTCGCAGCCCAGCGGGTCTGCAACCGCGTCGCGGGCACTGGCGAGGCAGGCTGCGGCGGCGGTTGGGACGGCGGCGGTTGCTGCTGGAGGAGGAGCAGCGCAGCGATGATCCAGACGGTGCGCATCATGACAGGCGGATCATCTGCGGCCTGTTCGTCCGGCGTCAAGCGGCCGGTGAGTCAGCGCTTCTTCGGCGGCTTGTCAGTATTCGCCCAGGGCAGGCTCACGTGCTTGAACGCCGCGATACCAGCCTTGGTGAGTGCACCGAGCTCCTTCGCCTGTGCGGGTTCAATGGTCGTGAAGTTGAAGCACGACTTCCCCTGCATCCGTTTCTTGAGGGTCGGAGACAGCCCTTTGAGCAGTTCCGGCACGGCGTACACGGGCATCAGGTGGTAGGAGACGTAGTTCTTCTTCACCTGCACGGCCGCCACGAACAGGGGCCGGCCAATCCGATCCGTCATCGTCTTCGAGCACAGTTCGTAGACGCCCGGCTTGTCTACCTGGATGAGCAAGTCTTTCTCGAAGGGCTGCAGTAGCCCGCGCAGGGTGTTGAAGGTGGCGTCAAACGTCGCAGTTTTTGCCATCCCGGGATTATCGCCGAGAAATGGGGACTGTCCCCTTTTCGCGAAACGCGAAAAGGGGACAGTCCCCATTTTCTTTTTTACCGCCGGGCGGGGGTTCGCTCGAGGACCTGCTCGTAATAGGCCTCGTACATCGGGACCACCCGGTCGGAGCAGAACCGGTCGCTGACTCTCTCGCGCGCCGCTGTGGCAACACGTCGGTGGAGCGCGCGGTCCGTCAAGAGGCTGACGGCGCTCGACGCCATCGCCTCGATGTCACTCGGGGGGTGCAGAAAACCGCTGACGCCATGCTCGATCACTTCCGGCAATCCACCGACATGCGACGCGACGACTGGAACCTCGCACGCCATGGCCTCAAGGGCGGCCAGCCCGAAACTCTCCTGCGCGGAAGGCAGCAGGAATACGTCCGCCGCAGAGAGCAGCGGGATGATCGCCTCCTGCGCGCCGACGGCATCGATCCGATCGCTGACGCCCAGTTCGCGGCCGACGCGGTATACCGTCCCGAGCTCAGGACCGTCCCCGACCAGCAACAACCTTGCGGGGACCTGCTTGCAGATCCGCGCGAAGATCGAAACGAGGGCGTCGATTCTCTTGACCGGGCGAAAGTTCGAGACGTGAATGACGACCTTGGACGTGTCGTCGCGCGAAAACCGTCGTCGCAGCTCAGGCGTCTCGGTCCGCTGAAACACCGTGCAATCGAGAAAGTTCGGAATCACCTCGATGCTCCTGCGGACGTTCAGTTCAGTGGCGGTCGAACGCCGCAGACTCTCGGACACGGCCGTCGCACCATCGGCGCGTTCGATGGAAAACGCCACGATCTCCGAGTACGACGGATCGTTGCCCACCACCGTAATGTCAGTTCCATGCATCGTCGTCACGACCTTTGGCACCGGCACGTGGCCGCTCGCTTCGAGCACTTGCTTGGCGAGCAGCGCCGCGGTTGCGTGCGGGATGGCGTAGTGGGCGTGAACGATGTCGAGACGGAACTCGCGCGAGACCTGGACGACTTTGTTTGCGAGCGACAGCACGTATTGCGGTTCGCGAAACAGCGGATAGCTCGGCGTCTGGACCTGGTGGAACCACAGATCCATTTGGAAGTCACCAAGCCGGAATGGTGTGTCAGTGCTGATCAGGTGCACCTGATGGCCCCTGACGGCCAACGCCTTTCCAAGCTCGGTGGCGACGACGCCGCTCCCACCAACCGATGCGTAGCAGATGATGCCGATGTTCACGCGGGATCCGGGACTCGAAAGGGAACAGCCTGTTCTTTGAACAGGCTGTTGCGAACGATTGGCTCGCCGACGATGACCCCCTCGGCAAACGGGACGCCTGCCTGGGCGCCGAACTGCGCGTCGCGGCTCTCCACCAGTTGCAGGAACAAGGGTGAGGTCAAGCGCGTATCCACGGCCTTTCCATCGCTTGGAGCGAATTGCGTTCGATGACACGCGAGCGCGGCCCGCTTGCGATCGTAGTGGTCCGTGACGTCGATGACGAACGAAGGCACCGTCGAGTCATTGATGAAGTAGTAGCAGACCCACTCGGGCTTCCACGACGGCCCACTCGCTTCAAAGCGGCGCAACCCTGCATTGAAAACCGCATCGTTCAGCACCCGATGCGCCGCGACATGATCCGGATGACGATCCTTGCCGTAAGGAAGCGCGATCGCCCGCGGCCTGGCCGAACGAATGACGATCGCGGCGGCGCGGACGTGCTCGGCGTCTTGCCCGATCGCCCGATCGGGCCATCGCAGGTTGATTCGCCAGCTTGCGCCCAGGACCACGCGCGCCGCTTCGGCCTCAGCGAGCCGCTCGTCCACAGTCCCGTTGCTGCCCATTTCGCCCGCGGTCAAGTCGCATAATCCGACTCGGTGGCCGAGCGCCGCGTGCTTGGCGACTGTCCCACCGAGGCCGATTTCGATATCGTCCGGGTGCGGACCGAACACTAATAGATCGACCGGTTCCATAAGCCGAACGACGATAGTACCTCACGAGCCAGGAGCGGCATGAGTAGAGCGCTCCCAGTCAACCCTGTTGACGGCCGTCCCGTCTATATACAGTCATGACCCTTCACGATCTGCACAGCGGACTGCGTGACGCGCGGTACGCCTTCAGGATGATGCGACGCACGCCGGCCTTCACCATTGCCGCGGTGCTGACGTTGGCCGTCGCCATCGGCATCAATACCGCGGTTTTCAGCATTGCCGATGCGGTGCTGCTACGACCGCTCCCCTATCCCGAGCCCGAACGGTTGGCGCTGGTGGCCCGGCGCATTGCAGGAGCGGCGGCGCAGGACGTCGCACACGACGGTCGGACATGGGAATACGTCCGCGATCGCGCATCGGCCATCGATCGCGCAGTGTTTTCACGATGGCCGACCGGCGTGAACCTGTTGGCCGACCGTGCCGGGACGCGGGTCGTCCGGCACGTCTCGCAACAGCGCGTCGGCGCGGGGTTCTTCTCCGTGCTTGGCGTGCGTCCAGTCATCGGCCGTGAATTCGAGGCCGCCGAAGATCGCCCCGATGGTCCTGCCGTGACGATCTTGAGCGCCGCCCTCTGGCGGTCAGCCTTCGACGCAGACCCCAAGGTTATTGGCAAGGCCATCACGCTTCGGGGCCAGACCTTTACGGTTGTTGGAGTGATGCCGGACGACTTCCGGTCCGAAGATGATGCCGACCTCTGGACGCCACTCCGCGCGAGCCAACAAGGAGAGGGAGGCGGCGAAAACTACACGATTGTCGCCCGACTTCGCGCGGGCGTGTCGTGGCCGCAAGCCATCGCGGATCTGGATAACGTCGGTCGGCAGCTTGCCGCGACGCGCTCCGCCGGATCTCGTGAAATGACGTTGTCGTTGTCGCCGCTGCAAGAAGGCCTCACCGCCGATCTGCGACAGCCGATCGTGCTGCTGTGGACCGCCGTCGGTGTCGTGCTGATCGTGGCGTGTGTGAACCTGGCGGGGCTGCTGCTCGCGCGGTCATCGAGCCGCCGACGGGAAATTGCCACCCGAATGGCGCTCGGCAGCGATCGCATTGGCGTCATTCGACAACTGGTTGCCGAGAGCTTCGTCCTGGCCGCGATGGGAGGGATCGCGGGCCTGGCGGTTGGCTACGGCGCTTTGCAGGCGCTCAGCGCGCTCGCCGAGCACGCATTCAAAATCTGGCAGCCCGTGACCCTTGACTGGCGGGCGGTTGCCGTTGCAGCAGCCCTCTCGCTCGTCGCGAGCCTCTTGTTCGGTCTCGGACCGGCGGTTCAAGCATCAAAGCTCGATGTGCAGGCAGGGCTGCGCGACGCCGGAACCCGGGGCGTCGCAGGCGCGCGTCATCATTGGCCGCGCCAGGCAATTGTCGTTTTGCAGGTGGCGCTCGGAATCGTCCTGCTCGTGGTTGCCGGGCTGCTGCTGCGCACGTTCGTCCATCTGCGCAATCTCGATCCCGGTTTCGATCCACAGAATGTCGTCGCGGCAAGTGTCTCGCTTCAGGATGCGCGCTATGAATCGGCGCAACGCGTCGGCGCGTTGTTCGAAGCGGCGCTGCGAAATATCGCGCTTCTGCCTGGAGTCGAGAGCGCAGGCGTTTCTCTTGGACTCCCCTATCAGCGCGTCCTGAACCTCGGCTTCCGCCACGTCGGTCAAGTCCGGCGTTCCGGAGAAGATCGGGGTATCACCAATGCCGCGTATATCGGCGGCGACTATTTCCGAGCGCTTCGCATTCCCGTGCGACGTGGGCGCATTTTTGACGCGCGCGATACCTCAGGATCGCCCGGCGTCGCGATTGTCAACGAGGCGTTCGTCAAAACGTACTTCGATAACGAGGACGCGATAGGTCGACGGATTGCCTTCGCGGGCCGGGAACGCGAGATCGTCGGTATCGTGGGCAGCGTGCAGGTGAAGCCGGGGTGGGGTGATAACGGCCCGATCGCCGCGATGCCGCTCGCCTACGTGCCCGTCACACAAGTCACCGACGGGATGATGCGTCTCGTGCACACGTGGTTTTCACCGGTGTTCGTCGCTCGCGGAGGGGGCCCGCTCGAGCAGATTACGGCTGGCATGCGGCACGCCGTCGACGCTGTGGACCCGCTGCTGCCGTTCGCCGAGGTGCAGCGCATGACGCAGGTGCGCGCCGCGTCGCTCGCGCAACCACGCTTTCTCATGGCACTACTCGTCGGGCTCGCCGCCACGGCGGTGCTCCTCGCGGCCGTCGGCATTCACGGCCTGGTGGCAACTTCGGTGGCGGAACGCACGCGAGAAATGGGCATCCGCCTCGCACTTGGCTCGACCATTTTCAGCGCCGTCCGCGCGGTTGCGCTCCCCGGCCTCGTCTTGACCTCAATTGGCGTGGTGATCGGGCTGGCTGGAGCAGTCGTTGTCGGGCGACTCGTTCAGCACTTCGTGTGGGGGGTCAGCGCAATGGATCCCGTGACGTTCACCGCGGTTCCAGGGCTCTTCCTGATCGTCGCCTTGATTGCCTGCCTGGCTCCGGCGCTCCGGCTGCTGCGACTCGATCCGGCTGCGACGCTTCGCGAATGAACAGGTTCAGAAGGGGTTCAGCCGTCTGAACCGCTTGAACCGCTTGAACCCTTGAACCCTTTGAACCCTTGAACCTTTGAACCCCTCTGAACCCCTTCTGAACCCCTTCTGAACCCTTTCTGAACCCTTTCCACCACTTCGCGCGGCGTCAGCTTTGTCCGCGAGACACTCCCACTGGTGATGACAAACTTCTCCCCCGCGTTGTGGATGACGACTCGATCCCGAGCGGCGCGCACGGCAGTCTCGAGATCTCCTGCCCTGCGCAGACCCGGGATGTAAAGACGCTCGACAAACTCTGCATCATTCGACGTATCGAAGTTCCCGACATCCAGAATCGCGAGGCGAACCGGCGCCACGGCAGCGGCCAGCACTCCAGCAAGCGCTGCATCCCCTCGGGCAACGATCACCGAATCCGGATGGGCGCGCGCGGCAGCAACAAGGTCGGCAACACGCTGCGAGGCGGCCGTCCGGTTGTAGGTGTCGAAATGGCGGATCTTGGCGGCAGCCGCCGTGTCGTAGGGCGTGAACGAGACCATATCGATGGTGAAACCGGCACGTTTGAGCAGCTTCTCCAGCTCTGGATCCGCGTCGCTCAGGATGACGTGCCGAGCCTTGCTGCGGGTCCGCGTCTGCGGACGAGCGGGGGGAGCGGGGGCTTCGACAAATCCGAGCGCGTGACGCAGCGCGCGATCGAACGTATCGCGGTTTGTGCTGGTCAGCTGACGACGCGCGGCGGCAATCCAGTTTTCCGTGAGCTGCGAGGGTGTGACCGCATTTTCGGGAAGCGATCGCCGGTGAAAAACGAGGAGGTCGGGGAGCGGATCGGGAGTGAAGTTGCGTTCAGGCCGTTTGACGTCAGGCGAGGCCTTCTGGAGCCAGCGTGCCATGAAGGCATACATCGCCTCGCGGGAATTCTTGTTGTAGTTGTGCGGCGCTTCGAACTGCACGCCGTGCACGCGATCTTCGGCGTCGAACAACCGGTAGATGCCGCGCACCGCCGGGTACTCGAGCTTCATCGTGTTCGTCGTCCAGTCGCCAGTGGCCGACACCATCAGCAGCGGTCGCGGCGCAATGGTTGACGCAATCTCGACGTTCGTGGTCTCGAGTCGCAGGCCCGGCTGGTTCTCGCACAAACAGCCGCCCTGCATGTGCAGCGAGATCATGTTGACTGGCGCGGCGGCAGCGACCCGCCCGTCCACCGCGGCCAGCAGAAACGTCTGAGTGCCGCCGCCAGAGGCCCCTGTCGCCCCGATGGCATCGCGTCGCACGTAATCGAGCGACTCGAGAAAATCGAGCCCTCGGATACTGTTCCACAGCTGAAGACCCGCGAGACTCAGACCCCACAGGTTCTCCCGCTGACCGCCGAATGTGTGCGAGAGTTGACGGCTGTCGTTGTAGCCAATCATGTCGTAGGTCAACACGACGAACCCCTGTCGCGCGAGATTGATCGCGCGACCCGGGATCGATCCGACGTCTGAATTCTCGAGTCGCCCGTACGCCCAGTGCCCGTGCGGAGAGAGAATTGCCGGAAACGGTCCCGCACCCATTGGCTTGTACAGATTGCCCGTGACGAAGAATCCAGGCAGGCTCTCGAAGTACACCTTCGACACGGTGTAGTCCGTGTGGCGGATTTCGCCGAACACGACGGGCTTCAGCGGTGTCTTCTCGGGCATCGGCAGCAGCCCGGCCGTCGCGAGAATGTGTTCCTTGAGGTACGCCGCACGCGGTTGCCACGCGTCGAGCGACGTGTGGTTCGGCGGGGCGAACTTGTCGTCGAGCGTGCGATACGGCGTCTGCAGCGCAAAGAGCGCGCTGCCGCTCGTCAGGAGTGCGACGGCTGCAATCGTGGCAAATGGGTGTCTCGGCACGGCGTCATCCTATCGCTGTCAGCTTCCAGCTGCCAGCTTCCAGCTTCCGGCTTCCAGTTCGATGCCGTTGCCCCGTCCTCCCGTCCTCCCGTCCTTTTCGCGGTAAGGTATCGCCGCACGTCATGACCATCCTGAAATGGGCCGGCTTCGCCGTCCTCTGCCTGATCCTGCTCCTCGGGATCGTGGCGCTCATTGGCTTTGCGCTGCCGCAGGGTCACGTGGCGTCGCGCAGCATGGCCATCAACAGGCCGATCGGCGAGGTGTGGGCGACAATCACGCGCGTAGAAGACTTTCCTGCGTGGCGGCACTCAGTCAGCAGCGTGCAACTGCTCGGACGGGACCCCCTTCGCTGGCGGGAGGACGGCCCCGAGGGCCCACTGACTTTCGAGGCCATCGAATTTCGAGAACCGACACGGCTGGTCACGGAAATCGCGGACAAGAACCTCCCGTTTGGCGGGCGATGGGTCTACAACCTGAAGACCGTGCCGGCGGGCCAGGGGAGCCCGGAACGGACGGAGGTCACGATTACCGAACACGGTGAGGTCTACAACCCCATTTTCCGGTTCGTTTCCCGCTTCATCATGGGCCACGCGGCCACCATCGAGGCCTACCTGGCGGACTTGCAGAAGCGGTTGCCTTGATCACTCGCAGCTTGCCGCGCCGTAGCGCCGGAGGCGCGAAGGCGGGAAAGAAAGGCGGGCTTGCCGCGCCGTAGCGCGAGAGCGCGAAGGCGGGATATCGTTAACGACTGAGTGGTTGAGATTTCACCCCTTTCCCCAGCCCGGCGCGTGCGTGACGCGATTGCGTTGGCCGATCGACGCCGGCGGCGGCATCACGCCGCCTTGCGACTCTGGCGTGCCGCACCGTGGGGAGCCGCGGTCTGCCTTGGTCTTGCGGGAGTCAGTCGCCTCGTCGGGTGGCCGGCCTTCGTTCCACTCTCGATTCTGGCGGCAAGTTTTGTTGCATTCTGCCTCTTCGTCTTTTTCAGTGGCCGTCCGCGATCCGTTTCCGACGACATCGCCGCGGCAATCGATGCCGACGCGTCACTCGCCGGCGAACTGCGAAGCGCAAGCTGGTTCGCCGCGCGGGAGAAGCAAAACGAATGGATCGACTTCCATCTCGAACGTGCGGCGCATCGCCTCGAGGGCACAGATTGGTCCGAGTTGTATCCGCCGATACGGTCTCCACACGCACGTGCTGCGACAGCCGCGCTGGTGGTTGCGGCGATTGGCGTTGCCGTGCTCTTCCCCGAATACACGGGCTTTCGATCGCGCGCATCCGCCCAAACACCCGCGACTCAGGCGGCACCCGGCGAGCTGCCAAAGGACCTGCAACAGGCGCTCGAGGCACTGCTCGCAGCGGCTGAAGCGGGAACGCTCGATGAGCAAGCCGCACGCCTCTCGAGTGCCGAGATGCAGGAGCTGCTGACGAAGCTGCGCGAGCTTCGCGATACCGAGGCGCTCAAGGAACTGTCGCATGCGATGAATCCCGATGCGGAGAGCGCTCCTCCCGAGCGGTCCGCCGAGGAAATGAAGGCGCTCGCCGAACGGCTTCGTCACGCCGCGGACATCAACCCGGGTGCCAGTGAATTCCGCAAGACGGTGGAGGAGCTGGCGAAGAACCTGTCGGAAGCCGCCGCTGCTGAAGACAGGGAGATCGAGAACGCGCGCAACTCCCGAATCTCCGAAGAGCCGGGAGAGCTGAGCCAGGCGCCAAACGCCAGCGGTGCCAACGAGCCGACGATTCAGTCGTTGAAGGAATCGCAATCGGCGGCCGGCGCCGACAGCGTCATTATGATGTCGAACAAGGACGCGAACGCTGCCGGACCGCCTGGCTTCGGCGTGGGTGGATCGGGGTCCACGAGCGGCGCGGCGAAACCAACCGAGATCGAAGCCGCCCTTCGGCAGGAAACGATCGAAGCAAACGTCGACACCGAGGGCCCAAACGTCGAGGCGCAGGTGCGGAGAAAGACCGAGCAGGGCCAGGCGACTGCGACGTTTACCCATGGCGCCGCCGAACGGTCCGATCGCAGCCGCGCCACCGCACCGCCGCAGGTACCCGAGGGACGGCGATCTGATATACAGCGATACTTCATCCGCAAACAATGACCACAACTGTCGTCGCTCAGTCCATCGATCAGTTCCGTCAACGGTTCCTTCGGATCACGCAGGAGGTAGGACGCCGCATCGTCGGCCACGAAGATATCGTCGATGGCACCGTCACGAGTCTGCTGGCCGGTGGTCACGTGCTGCTCGAGGGGATACCGGGCGTCGGCAAGACAAGTCTCGTCCACACGCTCGCCGATGTGCTCCACCTGAAGTTTTCCCGCATTCAATTCACTCCCGATCTGATGCCCGCCGACATCGTCGGGACCAATATCGTTCAGGAGCATTCGCACGGGGGAACCTTCTTCGAATTCCAGCCCGGTCCGATCTTCGCGAACCTGGTGCTCGCCGACGAAATCAACCGCGCCACGCCGAAAACGCAGTCGGCATTGCTCGAGGCGATGCAGGACGTCAGCGTCTCGGTTGGCAAGACGACCTACAAGCTGGAGCTGCCCTTTCTCGTGCTCGCCACGCAGAACCCGCTGGAGATGGAAGGCACCTATCCGCTTCCCGAGGCACAGCTCGATCGCTTCTTCTTCAAGTTGAAGGTTCGCTATCCGAGCGAAGAGGCCATGCACGACATCCTCGAACGAACGACGAAGGACACCGATCCTGTCGTGTCACGCGTGGTGGATGGACCGGAGATTCTCGAAATGCGGCACGTCGCCAGGTCCGTGCCCATCGCACGGCCGGTGCAGGCGTATGCGATTCGATTGACGTTGGGCAGCCATCCGGAATCGGACTATGCGACGCCGCTCGTAAAGCGATACGTGCGCTACGGCGCGAGCCCGCGCGCCGCGCAGGCGATCGTGCTCGCTGGAAAGATTCACGCCCTGAACCGCGGACAGGCGTTCGTCTCCGTGGACGACATCCGCGCCATGGCACTCCCCTCTCTCCGGCATCGCATCCTGCTGAACTTCGAAGGGGAAGCCGACGAGGTCGATACCGACACGATCGTCAGCGAACTCCTGGATCAGGTGAGAACTGACTAACCAAGCTGGAAGCCGGGAACCGACCCATGTCCCTTCGATTTGACGATGAATTCCTGAAGAAGCTGGAGTATCTCCACGTCGTGTCGAAGCGGGCGCTGGCAGGACAGAACCGCGCCGATCGGCTGACGCCAAAGCGAGGACGCGGCCTCGAGTTTGCCGACCATCGTCAGTACACCCCCGGGGACGATTTCCGCCACATCGACTGGAAGGCTTACAAGCGTCTCAACCGGCTGTTGCTGCGACTGTTTGACGAAGAGCGCGACCTGCCGATCTACTTGATGCTCGACGTCAGTCGATCGATGGTCGAACCGGCGAAGTTCGACATGGCACGGCGGGTTACGGCAGCGTTGTGCTACATCGGCCTCGCGCACCTCGATCGGCTGACGATTCTGGCGTTCGGCAAGGGACTTTCGAGCGAGTGGACGCCCGGTCGCGGAAAAGGGCGAATCTTCCGTGTGTTCGAGAGGCTGGAACGGCTCGAGCCGGCCGGGCCGACGGATTTGCGCGAATCGTTCAAGGAATTCGCCGCGCGCCCTCGGCAGTTGGGACTAACCGTTGTCGTTTCGGATTTCCTCGATACCGCGGGCGCTGAGGGCGGACTGAAGATTCTCAGAACCCTCGGCCATGACGTCTTTGCCGTCCACATCGCGTCTGCGCAGGACAGGGATCCGGGCACGCTCGGCGACGTCCGCTTCGTGGACGTGGAGAGCGGCGATGCACGCGTGATCGAAGTCACGCCGCGGCTGGCCTCCGCTTACGCGCGCGCGTGGCAGGCACACGCGACGAATCTCGAACGCTTCTGCGGGCGGTATGACATCGGCTACGTTCGTGCCGATGCCGAGCGTCCGTTCGAAGACGTCGTGCTCAAGGCATTTCGTCAGGGCAGGTTTCTCGCGTGACGTTCTCGGCGATGGCGGCGTGGCAGGCCTGGACGCTCCTGGCGGGTGCGATCGCGGTGGCCACGTGGCTGTTTCTGCTCAAGCTTCGTCCTCCACGAATGTTCGTGCCGTCGCTGTTGCTGTGGCAGCGCGTGCTCGACGAAACGCGAGAGCAGACGCTCTGGGAACGGATTCGGCGTGCCGTTTCACTCGTCGTGACGGTTCTCCTCGCCGCGCTGCTGGCCTTTGCCGCGACGGGACCAAGTCGCCGCAAGCCCGGCGCATCCGGGTCACTCGCGCGGATGTTGATCGTCCTCGACTCTTCGCCTTCGATGCTGGCGCGGACGAGCACGGGAGAAACCCGTTGGGAGCGCGCTGTCGCAGAGGCCCATCGGCTCGCGGCGTCTACCGCGGGCGAGGTTGCGGTCGCGACGACGGGAGAAGGGCTGGTTGAGGGCCCGACGGCGGATCGCGCGCTCATCGATACGTCGCTCGAGCGGATTGCTCCCACGGCGTCCGAGGCGATCTTCTGGCCACGAGTCGCGGGATCGGAAGAGGTGCACTTCATCACGGATGGCGCGATCGGCCGGCCGATCGCCAGCGATATCACGCTGCATTCGGTATTCGAAGCCGCGCCAAACGTGGCGATTACCGCGTTCGACGTTCGTCGCGCGCTGAGACCCGACCACGCGGCTGACGCCTATCTCGAAGTGGCCAACTACGCTCGCGCTGGACAACAGGTGCGTCTGCAACTCACGCGCGGCTCGACGCCAATCCTCGATCGGACCGTCGCGATGGAGGCCGGTGAAACGTTGAGGCAGGTCATCCCGCTCGCGCATGCGGCCGACTCGGCTCTGCGGGCGCACGTCGATGCGAACGGAAACGCGCTCGCGATAGACGATGAAGCCTTTGGATGGATCGAGCGGCCTCGGCCGCTGTCTATCGCCATTGTCGGCGATAACACCGCTTGGCTGACGAAGTTCTTCGAAGGCGATCAGGGCGTCCGCGTATCGACCACCACGTCGGCGGCGTACTCGGCCACTGCCGAACGATCGGACGTCATCATTTTCGATCGCTGGGCCCCCAGTACTCCACCCGCTCGCCCGGCGTTGTACTTTTCGCCACCATCGGGCCGGAGTGCGACAGGCGAAGAGCGCCCCCGATGGGAGAGCGCCGGAGCACATCCCGTGGTGCGCGGCGTCGATCCGTTCACCTTGACGATCGACGGGGCTCGGGCGTATCGCTGGCCCGATCTCCGCGCGATCGTCACTTCGTCTCGCGGTACACCGCTCGTCTACGTCAGCGAATCAAACCGACGATTGATCCTGGTGACGTTCGGCCCGCACGAATCGAACCTGACCGCGGCACCGGCATTTCCTGTGCTCATCGGCAACGCCCTCGAGTGGCTGACGAGCGGTTCCGGACCTAAAAGCAGCCGCCGCCCCGGACTCGTATCGTTCGATGCCACGACGTCGGGAGTCACCGACCCAACCGAGGACAGAGTGCCGCTGACGCGGCTGAACGGCGTGGTGACCGCGATCCTCCGGACCCCGGGGTTGTATGTGGCTCAGGATGGCAGTTCCCGGACGACGTTCGCGGTCAATGCCGGTGAGCCGCAGCTCTCGAACCTGACGCAGACGAAGCTCGGCACCTTGCCCGACGCCCGCACCGTTGCCTCCGGTGCAGCGGCGAGGCCGTGGTGGTTGTATTTCGTGCTGTGCGCGCTCGTGTTGGCGGTTGTCGAGTGGTGGACCTGGAACCGGCGGATCACGGTATGACGCTCACCACTCCTGCGGCGCTCTGGCTGTTACTGTGCGTCCCGCTCGTGTGGCTTGCTCACGTGGCAGCACGCACAACCTTCAACCCGCGTCAGCGTGTACTCCAGGCAGGCCTCAGATCGCTCCTCATCGTCGCACTCGTGCTTGCCATGGCGAGACCCGTCGTCTCCACGATGTCAGACCGGCAGTCGATGGTGTTCGTCGTGGATGTCTCGCACAGCGTATCGGGCGCGGCGATTCAGTCGGCTGCCGGAAAGATCGACGAGCTGAAAGCCTCGCTCCGGCCGGCGCACTCACGGATCGTCGCATTCGGAAAGACGTCAGCCACCCTGGACAGCACTGACGCCCTGCGTCGGATGGCTCAGATCGAATCGACGGAGCCGAACGTCCAGCGCGTGGATCGGCGCGGCACGGATCTCGAAGCCGCACTCGATGCCGCCCGGGCAGAACTCGCGCCCGGCCACATCCCTCGAATCGTGCTGTTCACAGACGGCCGAGCCACGGCTGGTGATCTGACTGCCGCAACCACACGGCTCTCAGAACATCGCGTTCCTGTGTTCATCGACCCGCTCGCCGTCCGCTCGCTGGGAGATACCTGGATTGACGCACTCGATCTGCCGGACCGCATCGTGGCTGGCGCCCCCTTCACGGCTACCGTGACCGTCCAGACGCAGCGGAATGTGGTCGGCGATATCGAGGTGCGATCCGGAGACACCGTGCTCGCAAGCCGACAGCTTGCGCTTGCCAAAGGCGTCACGCAGGTGCCGATGGACGTCACGGTTGATGCTGCCGGCGCATCGGTCCTGCAGGCGCGAGTAGTGATTGCGAACGATCCGCTGCCGGCCAACAGCACGCTCAGCCAGGCGATCTGGGCGGCGACGCGGCCGAAAGTCCTCTACGTCGAAGGCCGACCGTCGAGCTCGCACTATTTGGCGAGAGCACTGACCGAATCGGGCTTCGAGGTGACGGTCCGGCCCCCCGCGGGACTTCCCGCAACACTCTCCGATTTCGATCCGTGGGATGTCGTGATCCTCAGCGACGTCAGCCGGACGTTGATTCGGGACAATTCGATGTCCGCCTTGAGCGAGTGGGTGGAGCGGCACGGCGGCGGCCTGCTCGTGGCGGGCGGGGAGTCCGTGTTTGGTGAAGGCGGCTACCGAAAATCCCAGATTGAACGGCTGACGCCCGTGACTTTCGAGCGCAAGGACGAACCGGAAGTCGCGCTCGTGCTGGTGCTCGATCGATCGTGGAGCATGGCGGGCGCGTCGATGGAACTCTGCAAGGCGGCCGCGCAAGCGGCGGTTGACGTAATGACTGACGAGCAGTCGGTGGGCATTCTCACCTTCAATGACAGCTTCAACTGGGACGTGCCGCTCCGCAACGTCGGCCACAATCGCGACAGCATCCGCAAACGGATCTCGGCGATCGGTCCGGGTGGACATACGCTCATCTACCCTGCCGTCGAGCAGGCGTATCTGGCGCTGAAACCCGCGAAAGCGCGGGCGAAACATGTCCTGCTTCTTTCTGACGGACGCTCGTACCCTGCCGACTACGAGTCGCTCGTTCGCCAGATGGTTGACGCGCGAATCACAGTGTCGTCTGTCGCCGTGGGTCCCTCGGCGGACCCTGAACTGCTCGGCAACATCGCAAAGTGGGGCAAGGGGCGCACCTACGCCGTTTCGGACGCAAAAGAACTGCCGCAGATTTTCGTGAAGGAGGCGAAGAACGCGGCCACGCCGGCATTCGACGAGAAGGAAATCAAGCCGATCGTCAAAGCCCCCGCGTTTCTCTCCGGCGTCGATCTGACGCGCGTGCCGCTGTTGAAGGGACGAACGGCAACGGTGCTGAAGGACACAGCACTCGAGGTCATCAGCACGGACGAAGAGGATCCGCTGCTCGCGTTCTGGCCCGTTGGCCTGGGACGCGCGGCGGTGTTCGCTTCGGACGTGAAGGACCGGTGGGCGGCCAACTGGATCCGCTGGCGCGGGTACGGGCCATTCTTCTCATCGCTCGTGCGGGCGCTGGAGCGGCGGCAAGCCCCAGCTGTTGCGCTCGACGTGGTACCGGGCCCGATTCGTGGCCGGGTGCGTTCTGTCGCCGTCGCCGTCGAAACGAGGGACGCGGAGGGCGGCTACAAGGATCTGCTGCGGCCGGCGGTCGAGGTGAAGGCCGGCGCGGCTACCTCTCGTCTTCAGCTCAGACAAGTGGCACCAGGACGATATGAGGCAACCGTGGTCGCTGATGCCGATCAGCCGTTAACGGTGACGGCCGTCGGCGGCGAGGGCGAAGGAGCGTCGCGCATGGTTGTACCGGATCCAGCCGCCGAATATCGTTTCAGCGCGGCGGATGAGGGATTGCTGAAATCGCTCGCCCAGGCCACTGGTGGCGGATGGGTGCCGACGGCGGAAACGCTCGCGAAGGCACCGCGCGATCGG
The DNA here is from genome assembly GCA_049642465.1 of Vicinamibacterales bacterium. GTDB lineage: Bacteria > Acidobacteriota > Vicinamibacteria > Vicinamibacterales > 2-12-FULL-66-21 > CAWDPQ01. Next base: position 112,812 of record JBAROV010000050.1, on the reverse strand, counting down.
CGAACCGCGCGACGGCCGATCGCGCCGGCTCTGATCGTGCTCGCGCTGGCACTCTGGTTCTCCGATATCCTGCTTCGTCGTATGAGAGTGTTCGAAGCGCCTGCGACCCGAGCGACGCGTGAAGTCGCCGGGCGCCGATCATGAAACGGTGAACCGTGGCTGTCACTTCTCCGGCTGCCCGCGTCGCTCCCGCGCCCCCGGCGCCTGTGGACGCGTACGTCCTCACGCTCGACGCGATCGAGTCTCCGCCCACATCGCTCCGCTCGGTTATCCGTCGAATAGGCCCGGGGATGGTGCTCGCGGCCTCGATTGTGGGTTCCGGTGAGTTGATCGCGACCACGACGCTCGGTGCGCAGGTCGGGTTCGCCGCGTTGTGGATCATCCTCGTCAGCTGCGCGATCAAACCGGTCGTCCAGGGAGAGCTCGGTCGCTACACCGTGGCGACGGGTCATACGGGCCTCGAGGGGTTCAACCGCATCCCGGGACCTCGGCTTGGTGTGAGCTGGCTCGTCTGGGGATGGGCACTCACCGTCACGCTCACGCTGCTGCAGGTCGGCGGGATGTATGGCGGCGTCGCGCAGGTGCTGCACCTGCTGGTTCCAGCCATTTCGATCAAGGCGTGGGTGGTGGTCTGCCTCGCGGTCACGATTGCGGTGCTGCTTGGCGGCGGTTACAACCGCATCGAGAAGCTCGCCCTCGTCAAGGTCGGCATCTTTTCCATGTTGACGATCTTTGCGGCGGCCGTTCTCATGCGCCGCCCCGGTGCGGTTGTTGCGAGCGACCTGGCTCGAGGATTCAGCTTCGAGTTGCCAGCGGCGGGGCTTGCGACCGCCATCGCGGTCTTCGGAATCACCGGCGTGGGCGCGACCGAGCTCGTGATGTATCCGTACTGGTGCATCGAAAAAGGCTACGCGCGCTACGTCGGCCCGCGTGACGGGAGCGGCGCCTGGGTATCGCGCGCGCGCGGCTGGATCCGCGTCATGCACGTGGACATCTTCTGCTCGCTCGTCATCTATAGTCTGGCGACCGTCGCGTTCTATTTGCTCGGCGCCGGCATCTTGTACCGGATGGGCACCGTGCCCGCGGCGCGCGATACCGTGCAGGTCCTCTCGCAGATTTACACGCAGACGCTCGGTGAATGGGCGTTATGGGTGTTCTATGTCGGGGCCGTCGTCACGCTGTACGGAACGATCTTCGCGTCGACCGCGGCGCATTCGCGGCTGTTCGCCGACATGGTCCGGCTCACCGGTGCCTACGCGCGGGAAGATGGCCGGAGCCGCCTGAAGTGGCGGAATCGATTTGTCGTGCTCCTGGCGGGCGTGCCGGCCGTCCTCTACTGGTTCCTCGAATCTCCGGTCCAGATGGTCGTCGCCGGCGGGGTGGCGCAAGCGCTGCTGCTGCCGCTCATCGGCATTGCGGCCGTCTACCTGCGGCACACTCACCTGCCGCACGACATCCAACCCTCCCGCGGCACGACTGCGATGCTCTGGCTGGCCACCGCCGTCATGGCCGCCTTCGCCCTCTACTACGTCAGCTCCCTCGCGAGCTGATCCCGAATCTCATTGTCAGATTCACCCCGACGCGGCGGGGGGCGCCGAAATGCGTGCCGCTGAAGGGATTGCCGAAATTGAACGCGTACGTGTGGTTGGCGAGGTTCGTCACCCACGCGCTGAGGAGGAAAACGCTGCGGCGGCCGCGATGGAACGTCCACGCAGCCTGCGCATCGATGAGCGTTCGTGGCCGGACGCGCCCGGATTCGACGTCCACAACCTCGGATCCGGGTCGATCCAGCAGTTCGTCGAAATCATCTTCGTCCACTCCCAGCGGCGTGCCTGTCTGGTAACGCACGCCCGCCGTCACCCGCCACTGGCGCGGGCCGTCCGCGTAGGTGACCGATCCTCCAAACGCGTGGCGTTGATCGTGATCCGGGATGAACCGCGTGCCGTCGCGAATCTCGAGGTATTCGTCTTCGAGAAACAGACCACCCGTCACTGGACCAAACTGTTCGACGCGTGCGTAGGTGTAACTCGCCGAACCCGACCAGCCTGCACGCGGACGCATGCTGATGCGCGCATCGAATCCCCACCCATGCTGACGTGCGACGGCATTCGGCACGGTCACGGTCGTGCCGAAGAAGACGTTCGGGTCACCGACGTGGCGCACGCGCCTTCGCCAGACGGCTCCCTCCACGTCCCACCCGCCGGCCAGCTGCTGTGACAGCGATGCCTCGAGCGCCGTCTGCCGCTCGGGTGGAATCACCGAACCACCGCCCCCTCCGTCTTCGACAAATGGCGACAGGGTGCGCGCTTCACCGGACGAGGCGAGCAGCAGGTACTCCGCCTGTGGCGGCTGAAACAGACGCATGAACGAGGCTCGCAACACCGTGCCCGATCGCAGCTCGTACGCGAGCCCGACCCGCGGACTCCATTGCGATGCCGGAATCAACAAGCGGCTCTGGTCGAACCGCACCCCGAAGTTGAACGTGAACTGGTTGGAGGCTCGGAAGACGTCCTGCACAAAGCCGGACCACAACATCGGTCGCCGGCTCTCCTCGAACATGAACGGATGCTCGCGATCGTGAGCAATCGCGCCTTCGCTGAGCCCGGCGTCTTCACCGGCATCCGGGTCGGTGACGGCGAACAGGAACCGCTCGCGCAAGCGCAGCTGTGAAATCTCCCCTCCGGCCTTGAACGTGTGGCGGCCGTGTTGATACGTGACCCTCGCCAGCAATCCCAGGCGGCGATCGCTTCGGTCTCCGTCCACGCTGACCGGCGTATCCTGCGGGGATCCAAACAGCGCGCCAGCACCCGCGCGTGAGTAGCCCGACAACTGCCAGACGGCCGCTGGTGAGAACACTCGCTGCCACGAGGCCGACACGAGCGTCTGCGTCACGCGCTGTTGTTGATCCTGACCGGCGGACTGTTGATCCCGCGCGTGCGGCACGTCGTAGCGGCTCCAGCCCGTTTGCGCGGTAATCGTGAACGCATTCGCCGCCGTGCGTCGCATCCCTTGTGCACCGGCGCTCGCTGCACGACCCCGATTGTGATAATTCCCGGGATCGACGGGATCGAGAAACCGCGACGACCCTTCCAACGATCCGGTGAACATGACGCCGGTGGAGTCGTCCAGCGGCCCCGCGGCAAGCAGGCTGAGGCTGAGTGTCTCGAAGCGACCGGCCCCCGCATCGATCGTACCGGCCCAACGCTCACGCACGCCACTCTCCGACCGGACTTCGACGACGCCGCCACTCTTCAGCCCAAACTCCGGTGGGATGTAGCCATTGATGACGTGAAGCGACGCGATGCCCGAGGGGTTGGGCGCCAGCCCGAATAACCGATCGACTCGCTCGTAGATTGGAATGCCGTCCTGCACGTACAAGAGGCCGTCATCCACACCGCGAACGTGCAGCAATCCGTTGTCTTCGAATGTCCATCCGGGCAGATTGGCAAGCGTGGCTTGCACTCGCTGGCTTGGCAGCGATTCGGCCTGGCTGCGCAGGGCGTCGCCTGCAAGGGTCCACGGACGCTCGACGGTGTTGACGTCAGCATCGCCGCGGACCACGACTTCGTCATGCCGAACCAGTCCCGCCGCGAGTTGGAGATCGACCGGCAGCGATCCACGGACAACGAGCGATCGCGTCAGAACGATCGCGCCCTGCCACTCCACACGGACCGTATAGGATCCAGGCGCAACGTCGTCGATGCGGAACGATCCGTCAACGCCGGTGCTCCGCAATCGGACGACGTTGCCAGCGCTGTCCTGCAGCAGGACGAGCGCGCCTGCGAGGGGCTGATGCTGCAGATCACGGACGACACCGCGCACCGACGAGATCTGGAGCTGCGCGAGCGACGGTCGCGGCAAGACCAACCCGATCGCGACGACCAGGAGCAAGACTAATCCGCCTCTGCGTGCGGTCTCGCACCGGATTGGGCCCGGCAGTATCATTACCGATCGATGATACCTTCTTGTATGCACGCGTTCCGACCGACCGGCGGCGTGCTGTTGGCGCTCACGATTCTTCTGACCGCCTGCAGCCGGGAACCGGCCCCGCCCGCATCGACGTCCAGCTCGACACCGTCTTCAGCACCGTCGCCCGCACCATCACCCAGCGTGCGTGTGTACGTCTCGGACGAAACCGGCGGGAACGTGGTCGTCGTCGATCCCGACAGCGGTCAGATCATCGAACGCATTCCGGTTGGCAAACGTCCGCGCGGATTGAAGATTTCACGCGATGGCGCTCAGCTCTTCGTCGCGCTTTCGGGGTCGCCAATTGCAGGACCTGGCGTCGACGAATCGACGTTGCCGCCGCCGGATCGTTCGGCTGATGGCATTGGCGTCGTGGATCTCGCGACGCTCAAGGTGGTTCGGACGTATGAGACCGGCCAGGATCCCGAATCGTTCGATATGGCTCCGGACGGCAAGACTCTCTATGTCTCAAACGAAGACGCTGCGCAGATGTCGGTGCTGGATCTCACGAGCGGCACGGTTCGCGCACGCGTGTCCGTTGGCGAAGAGCCTGAAGGTGTGACCGTCCGTCCAGACGGACGCGAAGTCTACGTCACGTGCGAAGGCAACAACGAGGTTGTCGCCGTCGATACCGCCACGAACACAGTTGTCGGACGCATCAAGGTCAAACCCAGGCCGCGCTCGGTTGCGTTCACGGCCGACGGCAGGACGGCATTTGTCACGGCTGAAAATGGGGCGGCTGTTGACGTGATCGACTCAGCGACTCGCACCGTTGCGGGATCGATCGTGATTCCGCCGCGCCCTGGAGCGCCGACAGCCCCACGGCCGATGGGTGCGATTCTGTCGCCGGACGGACGCGAGCTGTTCGTTTCGCTCGGACGCGCGAAGTCCGTGGCCGTCATCGACGTCGCCAGCCGCACGTTCATGCGCGCGATCGACGAGGTGGGAGCCAGACCGTGGGGTATCGGCGTCAGCCCCGATGGCCGGAAGCTCTTTACCGCGAACGGTTCGTCGGCTGACGTTTCGGTCATCGACATCTCGTCTGGAAAAGTCGCACGTCAAATCGCCGTCGGTGGAAGTCCGTGGGGCCTCGACGTCGCGCGAGCCGCTAGATGATCGCATCGTTTGCCGTCGCGTTCCTCGCGCTCGCGCTGCAATCTTCTCCGGGCTCCGTCATCACCGGCATCGTCCGCGACAGCTCCGGTACGCCGCTCGCGGGCGCGACAGTGCTCATCCGCACGATATCCGGCGGCGAAGAGCGGACAACCACCGGACCGGATGGTCGCTTTGGCGCCACGGTCGCAACCGGCGCGGACCTCATGGTCATCGTCCGCGCGGAAGGATTCGCGGAACATCGCCAGACCATTCGAAGCGAAGCGACTGGCCAAGGTCTCGAGGTGACACTCTCGCCAGCAACCGTGACCGAAACGGTCACCGTGACGGCGGCACGGACCGAGCAACTGACACGCAATGTGGCGGCGAGCATGAATCTGCTCGAACGCGAATCCATCGCGCGCTCCCCCGCGGTAGTTGCCGACGATGTGCTGCGCCAGGTGCCAACGTTCAGTTTGTTCAGACGGACGAGCAGCCTGGCCGCTCACCCAACGGCGCAGGGCGTGTCGCTGCGCGGCGTCGGTCCCAGCGGGGTGAGCCGGACGCTGGTGCTGTTCGATGGCATCCCGTTCAACGATCCATTCGGCGGATGGGTGTACTGGACGCGCGTGCCCCTCAGCGGCGTCGAACGAATCGAGATCGTCGATGGATCCTCGTCCAGCGCGTATGGCAATTACGCGATGGGCGGAGTCATCAACATCGTGACCGTCCCGCCGGCTCGGCGAACCGTCGAACTCCGATCGCAGTATGGGAACCGCAACACGCCGAAGCTCGATGTCTCAGGCAGCGACGTGTGGGGACGCCTGCGTGCATCTGTGGACGCGAGCCTCTTCGACACGGATGGCTATCCGATCGTCGCCGAGACGGAACGCGGCCGTGTTGACAACAACGCCGCGGTCAATTTCCGAAACGTCGGGATCAGACTGCAGTACGACGTCAGCAATCGCGTCTACGCCTTCGTGCGCGGCGGCTATTTCCGCGAGGAGCGTGACAACGGCAAGGCCAGCACGATTGATGGAACGGAAGAGGCCAATAGTACGAGCTGGAAGACAGTCAGCGGTGGCTTGCGCGCTCGACTGCCGGATTCGAGCGACCTCCAGGTCAATCTCTTTTCAGACTTCAACCGGTTCCGCAGCAACTTTCTGGCGGTGCCGGCCGCGAATCCTCCGCGCAGCATCGGCCGCATGACGCTCAATCAGACTGTCCCCACGACGGGGGTGGGGGGAATGTTCCAGTGGTCGCGCCCGATTGGCGTGCGGCAGTTCGTGACCGCCGGCGCCGACGTGCGCTGGGTTGACGGCGACAGCGAAGAAAACGGCCTCGACGCCGTCACCGGGACCCAGGTCACGCTCGCGAGGATTTCCGGCGGCACGCAGCGCAGCATCGGATTCTACGTACAGGATCTCCTTACACCGGCGCCGAACCTGACGATCACGCTCGCGGCCCGCGTCGATCGCTGGCGCAACTACGACGGGCACAATCTCGAAACCAACCTGCCAAGCGGAGCACCCACGGCAAACAACAGGCCTACCTTGCCCGAACGGGACGATGTGGTTGCGAGTCCACGCCTCGCTGCGCTTTATCACGCCACTTCGTGGCTGAGTCTCTGGGGCGACCTCGGTTGGGGCTTCCGTGCTCCGACGTTGAACGAGCTGTATCGTCAGTTCCGCGTCGGCACGGTGCTCACGCTCGCGAACAATCAGCTCGGTCCCGAGCGTCTCGTCGGCGGCGAACTCGGCGTTCGGATCACGCCGCTTCCAAACTTCAGCGTGCGGACCACTTGGTACGACAACCGGGTGAAAGATCCTGTCTCGAACGTGACGATCGCCTCGTCTGGCGCCAATGTGACCCAGCAACGGCAGAATCTCGGAAGGACTCGCGTTTCCGGGATCCAGACGGACGCCGAGTACCGTATCGGCTCGTTCCTGCGACTGTCCGGCGGGTATCTCTACGGGCGCGCGCGGGTCACTGAGTTCATCACGAACCCGGACCTCGTTGGCAAGTTTCTGCCGCAGGTGCCCAGGCACCGCGGCTCTGCCCAACTCAGCTACACGAATCCGCGATATCTCAACGCGGCCGTCGGCCTTCAGGCGATTGGACGCCAGTACGACGACGATTTGAACAGCCGCATCGTTCCGGGCCGGAGTGAGCCCGGATTGCCGGGCTACGCGCTCATGGATCTGAGTGCGTCCCGCGCGCTCGGACAGAACGTCGAACTGTTCTTCGGCGCACAGAATTTGTTCGACCGCAACTACTTCGTCGGCACCTTGCCGACCACGACGGGCACGCCTCGGCTGATCCACGGGGGCGTTCGACTCAAGTTCGCTGGCCGGAGAACCAACCGGTAACCCGAGCGCCGCCAGAACTCGCGTTCCTCCGCCTTCGCGCCGTGGCAATATTGGCGGTTCATGTCGATCCTCACGGAACCGCCGACGGCAGGGCAGCCGCCACTCGACACCTCGTCCAGCGCGTGGGCGACGCTGCGCGAGGCTATTCGGGGTGCACGCATCGACTACACCACTGCGCCTGTCGGGCGCGCTGTCGTGATGCTCGCCGTCCCGATGGTTCTGGAAATGGCGATGGAATCGATCTTCGCCGTCGCCGACGTTTTCTGGGTCGCGCACCTGGGCGCAAACGCCATCGCCACCGTCGGCCTGACGGAGTCGATGTTGACGATCATCTACACCGCGGCGATGGGACTCTCGATCGGCGCAACGGCAGTCGTCGCGCGGCGGACGGGGCAACACGATCCGGAAGGCGCCGCGCGCGCGGCCGCGCAATCCGTTTTCCTCGGCCTTGGCGTCGCGGCCGCAATCGCCCTTGGCACTGCGCCGTTTGCGAGCTCGCTGCTGCGCCTGATGGGGGCCGCGGAGGACGTCGTGACCTCAGGCAGCGGCTTCACCCGCGTCATGCTCGGCGGGAATGCCACCGTGGTGCTGCTCTTTCTCCAGAACGCCGTCTTTCGCGGTGCTGGAGATGCCGCGATCGCGATGCGCGTGCTCATCGCCGGCAACGTTCTCAATATTGTGCTGGGCCCGTGCTTCATCTTCGGCCTCGGCCCGTTTCCGCAGCTTGGCGTGATGGGCGCAGCTGTCGCCACCAACATTGGACGCGGTTCCGCGGTGCTCTATCAGTTTTTCGTGCTGACGCGCGGCCGGGGCCGGATTCGCCTTGCGGCCCGCCACCTGCGCATCGACCTTCCCACGCTTCGCACAGTGCTGCGGCTCTCCGGCTCGGGCACGATTCAAATCCTGATCGGCACCGCCAGCTACGTCGGCCTGGTTCGAATTCTCTCGACGTCGGGCAGCGCGGCACTCGCCGGATACACCATCGGGATCCGCGTGATCGTGTTTGCGCTGCTACCTGCATTCGGTATCAGCAATGCCGCGGCGACAATGGTCGGGCAGAATTTGGGCGCGAAGCGACCGGATCGGGCCGAGGCCGCGGTGTGGACGGCTGCCAGGTACAACATGGTTTTTCTCGGGATCGTTGGCGCAATCTTCCTGATCGCGGCGCCACAGATCGCCTGGTTGTTCACAGACGATCCATCCGTCACGCCGTACGCCGTCGGCTGCCTGCGGATCGTGAGCCTCGGGTTCGTGTTTTACGCGTGCGGCATGGTTCTGACGCAGGCATTCAATGGCGCGGGCGACACCTGGACGCCAACGCTCATCAATCTGTTTGTGTTCTGGCTGTGGGAAATTCCGCTCGCCTGGTGGCTGTCGACACGCGAGGGCCTGGGCGCACACGGCGTGTTCATCGCATTGACCGTCGCCTACTCCACGCTCGCCGTCATCAGCGTCGTCCTTTTCCGGCGAGGAAAGTGGAAGCTGAAGAGTGTGTAGGCACCGCGCCAGACCCCAGCTTCACGGCCCCCGCCGCGTAAATGTGAACGTGAGGGACCGCTCGCCGGGCCCGCCGCTGACCCTCGCTTCGAGTGTCCCGTCCGGCCGGAGGCTGTAGCGGATGGCTTTGGGAAAATCGTGCGCGGGATTCTCGAACGTGACGCTCGTCGGCCCGATGCGCGTCATCGTGAAGTCCGTCGCGGGCGACCGGCCGTTCGGCATCGCCTGATACACGAGCCCTCCGTTCCGCTGGACGATGCAGAGAAACTCGAATTCGGTGAGCACGTTATTTCTGAGCGTGCGCGAGAGGCCAAGCATCGAACCGCTCACCGGCGGCGTCCATCGCTCATCGGATCCGCTGGGGCCAGTCCAGACGCCAGAGAGCCACGTCAGCTGGTCGATCGTCGCGTGCGCAACCGGCGAGCCGGATGCGGCGGGCACCGGCGCGGTATTCGACGAATCCGCCATGCAGAGCGCCGGCTGAGCCGAGACGGTGTTCCCGACCGGATGCGTGACGGCGAGGACCGTCAGAATGTGAATGTAATTCATGACGGGGCGACGAACCGCCGGCGCCCACCGACATGTGGGCGCCGGACGTCGGCTGATCGAATTGGCGGCGTTACTTCGACAACGTGAAGTTTGGAACGCTGACGTCGGAGTTGTGGCTGAGGCGGATGCCGGTCTGGCCGTCGGTGGAGTCGAGCTTCACCGTGGCCGAGTCGAGCGAATACACCACCTGACCGTTGACGGTGCAGTCGGCCTTCCCACCCTTCACCGTCCAACCCACTTCCTGCGTCACATCGTCTTCAGGGCCGGTGGCCTTGTCGATTGCCGCGTGCGGCGTCTTCCTGACGATTGTGCTCACGGCACCGTCAGTAAACTGCCGGACGATATACGTCCCGTCGCGGTACGCGACGCAGTAGATGTAGCTGGGCTTGTCACTGTCGAGGTTCTTCCCGGCAATGAAAACGCCGTAAGGGTGCGGGTGATTGATGGTCATCTTCGGCTCTTTGAACGTCGCCTTGACCGTGTAATCACCCTTCGCGGTGTTGGCGGGATTCCAGTAGATTCCGGCGGCACCAGTGGAAATGTGGAAGCCGCTGGCCTCGGGCGAAAACTTGGAATCGTTAATGGTCAATCCCTGTTTGTTGCCGGCATCGACCTTCCCCTGCCATCCCTTGGCCGTAATGCCTCCGCCTGCCACTTTGCGGTCGGCGTCCTGGGCCTGGACGACGGGCATGAACAGGGCGACGGCGATCGCAACGGCTGACGCGTGAGCGAAACGCATTGCTGTCCTCCTTCTCGGACCTGAAACGGCTATTCTAGCGGATCAATCGATCAACGGATCAACACGCAACGGATCAACTGGTCAGCTGCCTGCGAACTGCGGCAGGATGTGTCTCTGGATCAAGTCGAACAGGGCGCGTCGATGATCGCGCCGCTCCTCGCTGACGTTGGTGGAAGAAGTTGTCACGATCACAAGGTTGAGGCGGCGGAAGACGAAGATGTACTGACCGCCGTAGCCCCAGGCGAAGCATGACTCCTCCCCGCCAAAATCGCGCAGCCACCATCCATAGCCGTACAGCTGGTCGGGATTGAAGCGGGATCGCCCGCGTCCCTTGCACGATGTCTCGACCCAATCCTGCGGTACCACCTGTCGTCCCCCGCCTTCGGCCGCGCTGCGGCGGACGGGCCTGGCGCGGCCGTTGTTCAGGTACAACTCACCGAAGGCGAGCATGTGCCGAGGGGTCATCAGCATCTCGTTGCCACCGAAATAGATCCCCTGCGGGTCTCTCGGCCATCGTGGGATGGTGATCCCGAGCGGCGTGCCAAGAGCCTCCTGCGCGAACTGCCACGTGCTCTTGCGAGTCGCTTTCGTCAGTATGGCTGACAGGAGGTGCGTGCTGCCCGTGCTGTATTCCATCTCGGTGCCTGGCTCGCTGATCAACGGCCGACCCAGCACGTATCTCACCCAATTCCGACTCCGCACCCACTCCCCGTAATTGTCGAAACTCGTCGACTCCCATCCCGATCTCATCGTCAGCAGATCCTCGATGGTGATCCGTTGTTTTCGCGGATCGGGATCCGTGCGGAGCTCGGGAAAGTAGTCCGAGATTGGCTGCTGCACGCCCTTGATGTGACCACGCTGGATGGCAATCCCCACGAGAGCGGAAATGATGCTCTTTGACGCCGACTTGATATTGGTCAGCCTGCGTGCGCGAGCAGATGCGTAGTGCTCGAGCACGATCGTCCCTCGATGGCTGACGATGAGGCTGTGGAGACGAGGAATCGCAGTGGCTGCTTTCGCCACGTCGGCGAGTGAGGACACTTGGGATTCGGCGCTCGCGCTTGGCGCTTTGACGAGGGCGAGTGTCAATAGACCGAGTGCAATCAAGCGCAAGAGCATTCGGTACCGTAACAGAGAAGAGTCGGGATCCGGGGCTCGGGATCCGGGGCTCATCCGGGGCTCGGGGGTCGAAAAGCTGGAAGCTGGGAAGCTGGAGCTGATGGCGAAGGCGGAGACTACCGCGCCGAAGCCGCGAAGGCGGGTAGTTTGTTCGCTTTCACTCGTCCCACCGTTACACCCTCATGGAGGCCAAATCGCAGGCGTTAAGGGTTTATGATCGGCGTCCATGGCGGCTCACTGTGCCTGCGCCCATGGATGAGCCGGTGCCGCCCTCGCCTGGCGTGTCCTCCACGGCCGATCTCCTCCGGCGTGCCCGGGCGGGAGACGCCGAGGCCCTGAACGATCTGTTTCGCCGGCACTTACCGCCGCTGCGCCGCTGGGCGCGCGGGCGGTTGCCGCGCTGGACACGGGACCTTCGCGATACGGAGGATCTCGTGCAGGAGACGCTGGCGCAAACGCTTCGTCGCATCGACGTGTTCGAACCGCGGCACGAGGGAGCGCTGCAGGCGTACCTGCGTCAGGCGCTCATCAATCGCGTACGCGATGAGGTGCGCCGGCTGAATCGCTATCCCCCTGCCGCCACGCTCGAAGAGAGCGATCGGTTTGCCGACCCGGCGGCGTCCCCTCTCGAAGAGGCCATCGGCAAGGAAGCCCTGGAACGCTACGAAGCTGCGATGGGGCGGCTCAAGCCGGAGGAACGCGACATCATCATCGCGCGTGTAGAAATGCAACAGAGTTATCAGCAGATTGCGGCGACGCACGGGAAGTCGAGCCCGGACGCCGCGCGCATGGCCGTCACGCGGGCGCTGGTGCGTCTCGCGGAGGAGATGGACGTTGAAGGCTGACGATCGCGCGCTCGCGGATCTCGCCGCTTCGGTCGCCGACGGCCAACCGGTCGACTGGGAGCGAGTCGAGTCCAGGGCGGGCGGTTCGGACCGTCGCATCGTCCGCCACCTGCGGCTCGTCGAAAACATCGCGTCGCTCTACCGCAGCATCCCGCTCGAGGACGAACCGCTCGACCGAGGACTCCCGTCGCCCTCGGACGTGACGGTTGGCGAGCCCACCGGCCCGCGCTGGGGACGGCTGGTCATGCTCGACCGGATTGGCACCGGCGCCTCGTCCGAAGTGTTCCGGGCGTGGGACACGGAACTGCACCGCGAAGTGGCGCTCAAGCTGCTGCACGACTCGGGCGGGGCGGCGGCGGCCGAACGACGCGATCGGCACGCGCGGGTGCTGCAGGAAGCCCGGCGCCTGGCCCGTGTCCGCCACCCCAATGTCGTCCAGGTGTATGGCGCGGAAGAGCATGACGGGCGTGTCGGGTTGTGGATGGAGCTCGTGCGAGGCGAATCGCTCGAGCAGATTGTCGCGTCGCGGGGCACCTTCGGCGCCGCCGAAGCGGCGGTCATCGGCCAGGATCTCTGCGCCGCACTGGCGGCGGTGCACGGATCAGGGCTGTTGCATCGCGACGTCAAGGCGCAGAACGTCCTGCGCGAGAGCGGCGGTCGCACCGTCCTGATGGACTTCGGCACGGGCGAAGAGTTGAAAGACGACAGCGGCTCGGCGCGCATGGCCGGCACGCCTCTGTACGTGGCGCCGGAAGTATTCCGCGGTCAGCCAGCCACCGTTCAGAGCGATCTGTACGGACTCGGCGTCCTGCTTTGCTATCTCGTCACCGGTCACTACCCCGTCGTTGCCGCTTCGATCGAACAGCTGGCCCGCGCGCACGCGCATGGGCAAAGACGACGGTTGCGCGACCTGCGACCGGATCTTCCCCCCTCATTCGTCCAGGTGGTCGAGCGGGCGCTCGACGCAGATCCGGCGAAGCGGTATCGCACGGCCGGCGAAATGGAGGTCGCGCTCCGCGAGGGAGCGATCAGGTTTCAGTCCCCCACGGTAACCTCCCAGCCGTGGTGGCGGACGGTTGTCCGGACGCCGGAGCTGGCCAGCTTGATTATTGCGGGCCTGGCGTTGTTGGCCGCGGTGGCCGCAATCGTGTGGTCGGGGCGCGGCGGCGTGGCGCCCCCACCAGCAACTTCTCCTCCAATCACGAGCATCGCCGTGCTGCCGCTGGCGGACGTGTCGGGGGCGTCTGCCTCCCCGCACCTGGCCGAAGCGCTGACCGATCAACTGATCGCAACACTCGGCCAGATCAAGGCCATCCGGGTGGCATCTCGCACATCGGTCATGCAGTTCAAGGACTCGAAGGCGGCGAGCGACAACGTGTTTGCGAAACTCGGAGTCGACGCAGCGATCGAAGGGACTGTTAACACTTCGCGAGGCCCGGGGGGTGTGGAACGAGTTCGAGTGAACGCGCGACTCGTCGAGGCGAGCGGCGCCGTTGTCTGGTCACGGACGTTCGAGCGTGGGCTCGGAGACGCGCTCGCACTCGAGGCGGAGGTCGCGCGCGCAATTGCCGAGGCTGTACACGCCGTGCTGACGCCTGCCGAGACTCGGCGCCTGACCCAGGTCAGAACCACGAATGCGGCGGCTGAACAGGCGTACTTTCAAGGGCTGTATCAGTTGAACCAGTTGGGCGCGGATAACATGCGCGCCTCAGTTGCTGCGTTTCAGCGCGCCATCGAGCTCGATGCCGCACACGCGCCGGCATATGCGGGTCTGGCACGGGCGCACATTACCCTTGGGTTCATGCGCGTGATCTCACAGGCCGAGGCGCGCGCCTCTGCGCTTGCCGCGGCATCACGCGCAGTTACGCTCGATGCCGATTCGAGCACCGCGCACGAGGTGCTTGCCGACTTGAAGTTCTATTACGACTGGGATTGGGATGGTGCCGAGTCCGAATATCAAACAGCGATCGAGCTGAATCCGAGTTCCGATCGGGCACACTCGCAATATGCACGCTTCCTCATCGCGCGCGGACGCAGCGCCGCTGCGATCGCCGAAGCGGAGCGGGCGGTGACGCTCGACCCGCTCTCTCCGAGTGCCGCATCGACGCAGGCGTTGATGCTGTACTACACGGGCGCCCACGATCGGGCGCTCGCAGAGGCTTCTCGAGCGCTGCAACTCGACCCAGGATCGCCGGGGGTGTATTTTGTCATGTCGCGGATACAGGCCGCGCGCGGGGCACTCGCGGATGCGATGGCAGCAAATGAACGCGCGGTGGACCTGGCGGGACGGGCCGCAACTGGCTGGCGGGCTCACCTAATCGTGCTGTTGGCGCGCGCCGGCCGGAAAGATGAAGCAAGGGCGGCACTCCGCCGGTTGACAACAGATGTCGCCTCGCGACACGAGCGGATCGGACCGGGTCAACTCGCCTACATTCACACCGCTTTAGGCGAGCACGAGCCGGCCCTTCAGTTCCTCGAGCGCGCAGCCGAAGAGCGTGATTCCGACTTATTGTGGCTCGCCGTCGATCCGCGCGTCGATCCGCTGCGGCGAGAGCCGCGTTTTCAAAATCTACTGAAGGTGCTCGGTCTGCCAGTACTTGACCGTGCGTCGAGGCTCCCCTAGACTCCATCCACACTTTCGAGGAGTAGCCCGTGGCGAAACGACCGAAGTCCAGAAAGACCGTCAAAAGGTCCGCACGTCCGACACGTGCCAGAAAGAGGACGACCCGGAAGACGAGGTCCCTCGCGGAACCGACCGGCCCTCGCACCAGTCTTCCGCTAAGAGACCTGCGACTGGAACTCGAAGCTGCCATCGGCAACTTGAATAGGCGAATCAGCGAGCCGCCTGTGGCACGCGCTGTCACGATGTTCAAGCGCTGGCAAAGCGAGATTGACCTCATCTGCACCGACCCAGAGGGCAGCCCCTGCGGTCCGACGATGGATCCGCTGGCTTGAGCCGTGGCGAACGCCGGGCGTCCGAGGTACGGGTCCGGCGTTCTCAACACCTGATTTGGTACTGGCGCGGCAACCACCTCATTCTGCGGAATTATGCGACGGGCGCCGTCGCGGTGATCCCGCTCGTAGTCTGTAACATCCTCGACTGCTGCGCCGAATGGAAGACGACCGAGCAAATTCACCGCGCCCTCGTGTTCGTCCCAAGGCGTGAGCTCAGGGTTCTGATCGGACAACTCGTTCGGCGATCGTTTCTACAGCAATCGAATCGCCCTGAAGCTGCCGCGGAACGCGCCATGAAGGTGTTGGAACCCTGGAATCCTGAAGCAGGGTTCTTTCACATGGCAACCAAGGACGTGCGCTTTTGGTCGCGCCAAGAGTCGAAACGGCACGTATCGTCGCGGTTAGCCACCATACCGCGTCCCGTGAAGTCGTACCCGAGCCTGGCCCGTATCGATCTGCCGACGCCAGATGGCCCCACGGAGTTTTCGCGCGTTGCCCGTCAGCGGCGCACATGGCGACGGTTCTCATCCGTGCCGGTCACGAGCCAGGAGCTCGCCACCATCCTGGGCTTCAGCGTCGGAGTTCAGAAGTGGATGCGGTTGACTCCACGGTTAGAGGTGCCGCTCAAGACATCGACGTCCGGTGGAGCCCGGCACCCCATCGAGTGCTATGTCGTCGTCCGTGACGTGAAGGGGCTTCGTTCGGGTCTCTACCATTATTCGGCTGGTTCGCATGCGCTGACGCGGCTCCGCCCCGGGGCGACGGCGGCGCAGATTCGTTCCTACCTGCCGCACAGCGGGTACTTCGCGCGCGCCTCCGCGCTGGCGCTCTTTACCGCAGTGTTCGAGCGACAACTCTGGCGGTACCCGTATTCGCGCGCGTATCGCGCCGCGCTCATCGAGGCCGGACATGTGTGTCAGATGTTTTGCCTCACCTCTACCGCGCTTGGGCTGGCGCCCTTTTCGGTAATGGCGCTCGCTGATTCGCTTATCGAGCGTGATCTCGGCATCGACGGCATCACCGAAACCGTCCTGTACGCCGCGGGGGTCGGCCGTCCCCCCGGCAACACCTCGTGGGCGCCCCGCCCCCGCGGCACCCTCCCCGTCCGCGAGAACCCACACCTGCGCCCGCGACAATAGTCAGGTGGTCTGACACCTGGCGGACCCGAGCTTCGCCTGGGCCGTAGCACCTTGGCACCTTGGCACCTTGGCACCCTGGCACCCTGGCACCCTGGCACCCTGGCACCCTGTTCGTTTCCTCCCCACCCATCGTTTCATAAGACATACGGCCTAAAGGGGGCTCAAATGGACGTCGCAATGGCACTGAACTGGACGGAGATGCGCAGGGTCGGAACGGGCCGCGCGAAAGTGGACGATCAGATCCGGGCAGTGGAACTCGCGCGCGAAAACCTGCGCTTGCTGGAAGAAAACGAGCGTCTGCGCCAGGAGAACGCCGACCTCGCCGGATCCGCCGAGATGTGGATTCGCCTCTACGAAGCCGCGCTGGCGCGTGCGAATCAGCCGTCGCCGCTCTTTAATGGATTCAATCTCTCAGGCACCAGACAGTGAGGCAGGCACTCGGAACTATGGGCCCATCAGATCAAAAATCACGAGGCATGCCCGGCAGTCGGCCCTATTCGGATCTCCGTCCGACCCGGCGCGTGCGCCTCATCGATCAGGGAGGGAGCGTTATCGCGTATCCCGAACCATATCGCACTCCGGTACTGCCGTCAGGCTGGGCGCCGCTGACCCGCGAGCAGCAGGATGCGGTGTTGCAGGCCTGCGATGCCGCGCCGCACTGCGCCGTATTCCGCGTCGGATCGCTGTGGGATCCGGATGCCGAGTACCGCGTCTACCGCTTGACGGATGAGCACTGGGCCGGGCTCTGGGTTGCCTGCCGGTACGTGACGACCGCGCACGAGGCACCTGGGTCCTCCAGCGGTGAGAACCGCCAGCTGCTCGGTCTGGGTACGGATGCCGCGCACGCAATTCAGCTGACCGTGGACTTTTTCAACTGGGATCTCGAGGCGCACGGCGAAACGTGGCGCCTCACCGCCATCCCGCCACCCCCCGCCGAAGGCGACCCCCGCCGCTAGGGAAGGGAGAAGGGAGAAGGGAAAACACTTTTCCCTTTTCCCTTTTCCCTTTTCCCTTTTCCAGGCTTTCCCCTTTTTTCGTGTACCGTAAGCGGTGATGAACGGCCCGGGGGACTACAGCCTCTATCTCTGGCTCTTTACCGGACTGCTGTTCCTGCGCGTCATCGGCCAAATCGCCGTCGTCCTCTGGGCGCCGCGATGGCTGCCCCCCATGCAGCAATGGCAATCAGGGCTCCTGCCGTACCCGGTCCTCCTCGCGGGTCAGGCCGTCGTTCTGACGCTGATGGTGTGGATCTGCATGGACTTCACCCGCGGGGTGGGTGTGTTCGTGAACCCAAAGCGAGCCGAGATGGGTCGGTTCGTGATCTGGTTCAGCTACCTGTATGTTGCCGGAATGATCGTGCGATACATCGTCCGCATGATCGAACGTCCGGACCAGCGATGGTTTGGCGGGACGATTCCGATCATCTTTCACTGCGTCGTCGCCGCGTTTCTGTGGACGTTCGGCCGCTACCACATCAGTTGACGGAGTGCTCGATGCTCGACTGGCGACTCACCGCGTCGGTGAACAACGGATACGGCGGAGAGGCGCGCGGCAGCCGAATCTCGATCGTCGTCCCCTGACCTGGTCCTTCGCTCAACGCCTGCACTGTTCCGCCGTGCACCTCGACAAGCCGACGAACGAGAGACAGCCCGATCCCCAACCCTTCGGGCTGACGGCCGGGTCGTTGATCCCCCTGAACGAACAGACCGAAGACGCTCGGCAGCAGTTCCGGTGAAATCCCGACGCCGGTATCTCGAATTCGCAGCACCGCGTCCCGCTTTTCGCTCCTCGCCGTGACGTGAATCGATCCGCCGGCTGGCGTGTATTTGATCGCGTTCGACAGCAGATTCACGGCAATCTGTTCAATCCGCAAGCCATCGGCGTGAACCCACGCTGACTCCGTATCCACGGTCACGTCATGCTGCTGGAGCTTCCCCGCCTGCTGCAGCATCTCGACGGCGTGGCGTGCTGCGGCACCCAGGTCGAGTCGGACGCGCTGGAGCTTGATCTTGCCATTCATCACGCGGCCCAAATCCAGCAAATCTTCGATCATGCGTGAAAGGTGCGCCGCCTGCGTGAGGATGACTTCGCGCGGGCGGACGCGCGCTTCCTTGGTCGGCGCAACTTCGAGCGCCTGGAAGGCGGCGCTGATTGCCGTCAGCGGATTGCGCAGTTCGTGCGCGACGATGGCGAGCACTTCGTCTTTGGCGCGATTGGCTGCTTCCGCTGCAGAGCGCGCGGCGCGAGTCGCGCGGAGGTCGAGCCACAGCGCAGTCGCCAGCCCGAAGGCCAGCGCGGGTACGAGATCGCTCAGCCACAGGAGGAGCGCCGGCCTCAAGCCTTCGCGTATCAGCAGCAACTCGAGCGCATTGGCAATGAGGTAGACGACCAGTGCGGCAGTGCCGGCAGTCACGACGGTCTCGAAACGGTGGGTTGAAGACATCGTGCTGGCGCTGAACGAGTGGCCCGACGAACTGCGCTCGAAAAATGGCGGAGGAGTGGGAGGAGATCCGTCTCCTCCGCCACGACCCGACGCCGCCCCACCACCACGCCGGAGCTTCGCCGAGCTTTTGTGCGCGAGCCAAATGCCCCGCGCGCAAGTGAGGTGGAACGGCTACTTCTGTTTGGCTGTGGCCGGGTGGACCGGCGCACCCGCAAGCGTCACAGAATCGGCCGTCTTCTCGTTATTCGTGACCGTGTACCGAACTTTGACGTTCTGGCCCTGCCTCGAGGCCAGCTCGTCAGTGCTCAGCGTCTTCGCACCCTGGTGCACGACGGCGTTACTCGACAGCATGATCTGCTGCTCGGACTTGCCCGATTTGATCTTCATGGTCCGAGTGGCGGGATCGTAGCTTTCAAGTTTCCCCGAAATGGATCCGTGACTGGCTGATTGCTTCGCTGACTTTGTGGTCTGCGCCATCGCGGTATGACTGGCCAGGGCCAATCCCAGTGCAACCGTAACAATTAGTGCTCGAACTCGCATTATCGTGCCCTCCTAACCGCGTGCTGGCGGGGGGTCAGATCTTGTTTCTTGCAGACTTGTCCTCGTTCCAAGAAAGTGGACGGACGTGCAAGAAACAAGATCTGACCCCGCTGCTCCTGCGCGGCACTGGGGATGAACACAAGGTCAATGCCGAATCGGGCGGGCTGGGCATAGAATCGACAAGTCGCATTTCTCGTGGAGCTTACGCGTGCACGAAGGGGACGCCTTGTATCGCGGGCACCGGCAATTCCGCCACGGCGTGGCGAGTTGGCTGCGACAGCTTCCGCTTCGCATCCGCCTGTCGCTCCTCGTCGCGCTGGCGCTCGTGCTCGTGATTGGGGCGACGACCTATTGGGAGACGCGTACCTTTGAACGCGTGCTCGAGCGAGAGCTTCATCAAACGGCGCAGTCGACGGCCGACGCGGTGGCGGACGATTTCGAGCTGCGACCGGTATCGACTCCGGACGAGCTGCACGCGACCTTGCACGAGTTCATTGAAGCCTTTCCCGCTTTGCGCACGGTGACGGCGGTGACCGTCACGGATTCGGCTGCGAGCGTGCTCGCGAGCACCTCGTCGGGGGATCACAGCGAGGAAATCGACCTCGCGCGCCGGGCCGTCGGCCAACCAGAGGCACTATGGGAGGATGGCGGCACAGTACTGCCTCGCGTCGCGGTCCCGCTCGAGCGCGACGGACGACGCGTCGGCGCCGTTGTCGTGACGGTGTCGCTTGGATCGGTGGCCCAACTCAGAACACGTGGACGGCTGTTTGGCGCGGGCTTTTCACTTGCCGCGATCCTCCTCAGCACTGTGGTCATCGACCTGGCTGCCAGACGCGTCATCCACCGGCCGCTTGCGCAAATCAGTCAGACCATGACGCGGGCTGGCGGCGGAGACCTGAGTGCACGAGCCCCCATGGCCAGGCTCGACGAGATTGGAGCGATTGCGCTTGGCCTCAACCAAATGCTCGACGAACTCGAACACCATCACGTGGCGTTGAAAGAACGGGTCGCTGACGCGACTGAAGAGTTGCGAGCACGCAACGAGGAGCTGGTGCAGGATTACCACCGCATTCTTGCGCTTCGCGAGGCGCTCGCACGTGCCGAGCAAATGGCCGCTGTCGGTCAGATGGCCGCCAACGTCGCGCACCAGATTGGCACACCACTGAATCTGATCTCCGGCTACGTGCAGCTGATGCACGAGCAACCTGACGCCGATCCGCGGTTGAAAGTCATCGAAGAGCAAATCGCAAAAGTCACGACGATCGTGCGAACGTTGCTCGATCGGTCGCGCCAGTCGTCGCCGCGCGAGATCGTGGATCCTGGGGAACTGATTCGACGCGTGTGTGAGCTCGCCCGGCCGAAGTTCGATGCCACGGGCGTCGAGCTCGCCGTATCGATCCCCGATGCCCTGCCGCCGATGCTCGCGGATCCGGTGCAGCTCGAGCTGGCGCTGTTGAATATCGTCGCCAACGGGCTCGACGCCATGCCGCTCGGCGGCACACTCGAAGTCAAAGCTGGGTCCCTGACCGACCGTCTCCGCAGCGACCCTCACGCCGCTCACGGCATCTGGGTTGAGATTTCGGATACTGGCCCGGGGATTCCCTCAGGCGTGCTGCCACGAATCTTCGACCCCTGGCTGACGACGAAGCCGAGGGGCGCCGGTACCGGACTTGGATTGAGCATTACGAAGGAAGTGATTGCCGCTCACGGCGGATCGATCTCGGCAGGCAACCTGCCTCGCGGCGGCGCGATCTTCCGTATCGAGTTGCCCGCAGTAGTGCGCCCGGCCAACCCTGTCACGGCGCTGCCCGTCCGGGTCGTGTAGCGATGTCCAGCATCCTCATCGTCGACGACGATAACGAGACGTGCCGGTTCATGGCGGAGCTGCTGTCCGGCCCGGACCGCCAGATCCACTCTGCGAGCCGGCCCGACGCGGCAATGGCGATGATGCGTGAGCGGGCTTTCGATCTCGTCATCTCGGACATCAATCTCAACGCGGAAATGTCGGGCCTCGATCTGTTGAAGGCGTTCAAGGAATCGAACCCGCTCGGGCAGGTGCTGCTCATCAGTGGATTTGGAACGCTCGAGACGGCCATCCAAGCCGTGCGTCAGGGGGCCTTCGACTACATCAGCAAACCCTTCAGCATCAACGAGGTGAAGTCAACGACCGAGCGGGCGCTGGCGCACGCGGGCCTGGCGCAATCGGCGCCTCTTCCCGCTGGCGCGACGGTGGCGCCAGGCTTGATCGGCCGGACGGCCGGAATGGTGGCGGTTTACAAGCAGATCGCGCACGCGGCCGATAGCATGGCGCCCGTGCTTGTCGTTGGCGAGAGCGGTACCGGCAAAGAACTCGTCGCACGGGCGATTCACGACAATAGCGCAAGGGCGAAGCGGCCGTTCGTGGCCATCAACTGTGCGGCCATTCCGGAAACGCTGCTCGAATCGGAACTCTTCGGCCACACGCGCGGCGCGTTCACCGGTGCCGTGGCGGATCGAAAGGGGATTTTCGAACAGGCGCACGGGGGGACGGTGCTGCTCGACGAGATCGGCGACACGTCTCTCGCGCTGCAGGTGCGCTTGCTGCGCGTGCTCGAAGAATCCGAAGTCCGGCCTGTCGGTTCCACGCGGGCATTACGTGTCGATGCCCGGGTCGTCGCCTCGACCAACGCGGATCTGGAACAAGCCGTCTCCGCAGGCCGCTTCCGGCAGGATCTCTTCTATCGCCTGAGCGTGATAGTGATTCACCTGCCTCCCTTGAGAGACCGACGATCCGACATCCCGCTCCTCATCGAATCCTTTCTTCAAGATGCCTGTCGCCGCGCAGGGCGCCGCGTCGATGTTTCACCTGACGCGATAGACGCGCTGACCGCCTACGACTGGCCAGGCAACGTGCGTGAACTGGAGAACACCATCGAACGACTCGTCGTGCTCGGACGCGCCTCGACGATCGAGGTCGCCGATCTGCCGCCTGGGCTCATCGCGGACCGCACGCCAGTGCACGAGCGGCTGTTCAGCGACTTGCCAAGCCTCGAGGAGTTGGAACGCCGCTATCTTCTGCACGTCCTCAGCACTGTGGCGGGAAACCGCACGCGGGCGGCCGATGTGCTCGGCGTGGATCGTCGCACGCTCTACCGGATGGCGGAGCGCTTTGGCATCGACTTGAAAGACGAAGCGAGTTGATTCGCAATCAGGCGCGCCGTTGCCCGCGCGTCGATTGCGATATTTCGCAACCCGCCACGCACGTCGTAATTGTGGCCCACGAAATACAGGTTCGGCTGATCGGCGCTGACCACTCGTGAATGACGTGCGGCGAAGCCGCAGTCATCCACGTGCACCAGGCCGCCGAGCATTCCGACAGCCGCTTTGTATCCCGTCGCAAGCATGATCTCGTCGAACTCTGCCTCTGTGCCATCGACGAAACGTGCGCCATCCTCGGTCAATTCCCGAATGGCCGGTTTGAGGCGAACCGCACCGGCACGCACCGCATCAACGAGATGGAACCCGATCAATGGAACATCGGGACAATCGGTATCCACGGGCGGAGGTAAAACGGCGGGTCCGCGGAAGACTTCGCTGAGCTTGGCAATCGCCGACGCGATTCGCCGTTGTGCACGGAGCGGAAGCCCGTTCAACGTCGCGGCGACATACTGAATGGGAATACCCAGCAACCGCAGCGGCACGACCCGCGCCCCGGAACGCACCGAAACGGTGACGTCCGCCCCCGCACGCGCGAGTTCGGCTGCGATCTCCGCCGCCGAGTTCCCCGCCCCGACGATGAGCACGCGGCGTCCCTTGTGTGCGTCTGGCCGGCGATACTCGACGCTGTGGAGTATCCGGCCGCGGAACCGATTCTGATGGGGAAAGTCAGGAACGCTCGGATTCGACACGATCCCGGTTGCGACGACGAGCACGTGCGAAGCCAGGCGGCTGTCTCCCGCCAACGCGACATTCCACACGCCATCGGAGTGCGTCACGCGGACGACCTCCGCATTCGTGCGGACCGGCAGATTGAAACGGGTGGCGTAATCGTTCAGATATTCGACAAAATTGCGGCGCGTGGGAAAAAGCGGCGTCGAGGGTGGAAAGCGCAGACCCGGCAGTGACGACAGGTGCTTCCCCGTGTGCAGCACCAGGCCGTCGTACAGGTTCGCCCACGTGTGCCCGAGGCAAGGACCTCTTTCGAGCACCACGTGATCGACGCCGTGGTGTCTCAGCTCGCGCGACGTGGCAAGTCCCGCCGGCCCTGCACCGATGACGATGACGTCGGAGACGCCCGGGTCGCGCGTGGACATTGGATAGAGAGGTCTTCCTTCGGGGCTCAAGCCGGAAGGACTCACAACGTCTTTAAATATTCGATCAACGCCCTCCGATTTGCATCCGTCTTGATCCGCGGCCACATATCGTGTCCCTCCTTCCCCGAGCCGGGGCGGTTGACATTGAACCAGTCGCGATTGTCTCCAAATCGCTTCAATAGCGCCGCTTCACTCAACCGATCGTGGGCGGGGTTCGCGTGAAGCCCCTGACCGACGCGGTCGCGATCGAAGGTTCGAGCCGCGAGGACGTGAAAGATCTTCGGGCGCTCCGACTCCGGCCCGAGCAGGTGGTAAAGCGTCGGAACGCTGCCGTTGTGAAGGTAGGGGTAGTTGGCCCACACACCAGTGAGCGGCGTGGCCGCGTAGCCGCGGCTCTTGATGAGCGCTCCCTCTTTCGCGATGGGGCTGTTCTTGAACGCCTCGATGAACCCGGCCGACACGAGATCGCGGCGGCCGGGATCGGTACCGACATCCGTATGAACCCCTGGCCATCGAACGTTCCCCTGCCCGTCGTACACACCGTGGCAGCGCGAGCACCCGACCGACTTCGCGTAAAACAGCTGCCGACCCTGTTCGGCCAGTGCCGAATCGATGGAGTAGGGATAGCGCGGCGGACGCAGGTAGCGAATCACGGTGTCGAATTCCTGCTTGATCCGTGGGATCACCGAATTCACCAGCGCATCGAACGAACGATCCTTCTCCAATTCCATGGACGAGGCCATCAGCGGAATCGCGCCGTGAAAGCTGCCGTCGGAGTACCAACGACCGACCGGCAGCTTTGCAGCCGTATGCCACAGCGGCGGCGTCTTCGTGTCACCCCGGCCAACCTCCTCCACCGCCGGCATGCGTCCGTGGTTCGGCCGCATATACAGCTCGACGTGCGACGCCGCGAAAGCCGTGGAACGTCCGCGCGTCAGCGAATCGATCTTGTCGTGGTGGTGGCTGTTCAGAATCCTGTTGGCATCCGTCGCATACTGGTGATCTGCCGATCCTCGCGACGTGAGCGGCAGCAGACCATCATGCGTCAGCAGCTTCAGCGCTTCCCCGAGGAACTTGTCGTCGAACGTCTTGGTCCCCGCACCAAAGTACGCGACTCCGTCGATCTCCGCCGTGTGACACACGAGGCAATTCACCGTCCATCGCAGAGGATCGGGCCCTGTGACTCCGTTTGACCGGCTCGGCGCCATACCAAACGCCGGCACGAGCTGGTTATCGCGCCAGAGGACCAGGCCCACCTTGTCGCGGACGATGGTGTCCACGCTGCCGACGACAGCTTGTGTCACGAGGTTCCGATCGAAGAGCGATTGCGGAATCCACGCCGAGCTCTCGTAGGTCTGATAGACGAAGTCGAACAGTGCGCGCTGACGCTCTTGTGGCGGCCGCGGATCGTCTGGCGCCCAGTGCAGCACGACGTTGCGGAGGTCGGATTCGAACGAACCCATCAGCACCTCGTCGGAGACACTCGTCGCATGCGTACGGTTGGACCGCGACAACGCGATGACGCTGACGGCGAGCGCGACGATGATGGCAACAACCGTGGAACGTCGCTTCAGCATAGGAACCTCTTCATTCAGTGCTCGCGGGGCCCCACCCCCGCTTGCTCTCGCTCGGCGGCGGCGCGCCGCGCCGCTGCCCTCCAACCTTCGCGCCGAGTTTCGCGAAGGTTGCCCGCCGTAGCTTTAGCGAAGGCGGGCCGGCGCTCCGGCTGGCAAGCCGGCGCCTCGCTCGGGCCGCAGGCGCTTTCACCGATAAGCTGATCGCGTCAACTTCATGACTTCCTCCACGCAAGCCGAATCGTGTCCGGCGCGGCAGAGCCGCGCGGCGGTCTGGTACTCGGCCAAGGCGGCGGAACGATTGCCTGCGAGATCGGCGAGCTTGCCGAGTTCCTTGTGCGCACGTCCGCGCAGCCATCCTGGCCCTTCGGCAACCAGCACCGCGCGCAGCTCGCGCTCGGCTGTGGCGCGTTCGTTCAACCCGACGAGCGCCGCGCCGTAGGCGTAGCGCCAGCGGGCCTCTTCTCCCAAGGCACGCGGCCGTGCATCGGCGCCGAACTTCGCCAGCCCCTGCTCCAGCGCTCCTCGCGCCAGTGAAAACCGCCGTGCCCGCAGCGCGGTCGTCCCGGCTTCGAGCCACAGCAAACGGTTCCGCGGATACTGCGTTTGCAGCTGCTCGATGACTCGCAGCGCTTCGTCGTACTGCTCCTCGCGGTTGTAGATGACGATGAGCGTGAAGCGGGCGTTGGTTTGGATGTCGCTCGGCGCGGCAGCTGCGCGTTCGACGAGCTTCACGCCCTGTTCACGTCCGCCGTCGAAACCCACGAGCCCTGCAAGCAGGCGCCAGTGAAACGGCAGCTGGGACACGCCGTAGCGGTACATCCCGACGATGAGACCGGCATCGGCGCGAGCAGGATCGAGTTCCAGCGCGCGCCGGTGCTCGCGGTATGCGCGTCGTGCGTCGCCGAACCCTCCGAGTACGCGTCCCTCGACCGTGGCGGTGTACGAGGCGAGAAAGCCGTATGCGGCGCCGACCTGAAAATGTGCGTTCGCGTCACGGGGATTGGCCCGAAGCCGCGCCTCGCTGATAGAGAGTGCACGATCCAGGTGCGCGCGAAATGCTGCCGCGAGTTGGGGTGAAAGGGGGTTGCGCTCGACGCTCGACCGCGCCTGCCCAAGGTAGTCGTCCGCGGTCACGGCGCCCTGCTGAAAGAGCGAATGGATCCAGATCGTGGCGGCGGCCAGTCTGTGGGATGCTGGGTCCGTCGGGTCGGCCGCGATCGCGGCGGCGAACGTGGCGAGCGCTTCGGTGTGATCGAGGTTGTAGCCAAGTTCGAGCGCCTTGGCGCGCAGCCGCCTGGATTCAGCCGCCCCGTCGCGGACGACATCAGCGGGCCCTTGGGCGCGGACGCCCACCACCGACAGCGCCATCGCCAGGCCGACGACCATCGTGCGCAGGTGGCGATCCATATCTGGATCGACACTACGATCCGGATGTGGTCAGCGTCGTGAGCGGGGCGTGAGCTTTCGTGAAATTGGACTGAGCTGACGCTGGCAGTTGCTGGTCGTTGGTCGCTAGTCCGTGCACCGGTGCGCGAATCACCCGAGCCGGAGCGGTCACCGCCGCGGCGACGCTGACCCGACAGGCCTTCGCCGCGCTACTGCTGTCCGGGCTTTTACCGGAAACGCCGCTGCAGCTTCTCCAGCTCCGCGCTGCCGGGACACAGCTCCTCGAAGGGCAACTGCGTCAGGGGAGCCGCAACGGTATTGAGTTGCTCATGCACGTCTGCCGACTCCGGCGAGATGTACAGGAGTCCGGTGACGATCTCTCCGTCTTTGTGGTGATCCCTGATGTAGCTGTAGGAACGATCCGGATCGGTGGGGTCGTAGTCTTCGGCAACTTTGCGGAGCCGCACCCAGCTGCCGTCGTGGAGCATCACAGTCCGGACGCTGCCGGCGTCGTACTGCGTGGTAATTGACGCGGCGGGCGCGACGAAGTCGGCCTGGACGACCTCGACGTTCTTTTCGCGCGTGTAGGCGTAGCTCTTGGTCGATCCTTCGTGGTCGTTGAACGTCACGCATGGTGACAGGACGTCCACGAAGGCGAATCCTTGGTGGGCGAGCCCGGCCTTGAGGATCGGAACGAGCTGCCCTTTGTCCCCCGAAAAACTCCGGGCCACGAACGTCGCACCGAGCGTCAGCGCGAGGAGGCAGCCGTCGATCGCCTCCATGGTGTTTTCCTCCCCCTTCTTGCTGACGGATCCTGGATCGGCCGACGCCGAGAACTGCCCCTTCGTCAGGCCGTAGACGCCGTTGTTCTCGAGCACGTACAGCACGTTCACGTTACGGCGGATCGCGTGACACATCTGGCCCAATCCAATCGACAGCGAATCGCCGTCTCCGGAGATGCCGATGTAGATCAGATCGCGATTGGCCGCGTTGGCGCCCGCTACGAGCGCGGGCATCCGGCCGTGGACGCCGTTGAACCCGTGCGCCTCGCGCAGAAAATATGCCGGCGTCTTGGACGAACAGCCGATACCCGACAACTTCGCGACCCGGTATGGCGGAATCGACAGTTCCCAGAACGCCTGGATCACGGCAGCGGTAATCGAGTCGTGGCCACAGCCGGCGCAGAGCGTCGTGATCGATCCCTCGTAGTCCCGGCGCGTCAGCCCGATGGCATTCGGCTGCAGGGCCGGATGTCGTACCTGAGGCTTGGCGATGTAGGTCATGCGGCTTTCTCCAGCTTGGCCTTGACGCCGGTAATCACGTGCTGCGCGCTCATTGGAAATCCGCCGTAATAGCGGACTGACTCGAGCTTCTCGATCGGCACGCCGGTCTCGAGCATGATCAGGCTTCGCAGCTGCGCATCGCGGTTTTGCTCGACCACGAAATTCACCTCGTGCGAATCGAGGAACGCGCGCACCTCGTTCGAAAACGGGAACCCGCGGACGCGCAGGTAGTCCATCGCAATGCCTTCGCGCGCGAGGATGTCCAGCGCCTCGATGCATGCAGCGTGGCAGCCGCCAACGGTGACGAGACCCAGCTTGGCGCCAGGCGAGGTGCGAACAAGCGGCGGCGGCAGCGCGCGAGCGGCGAGCTGAATCTTGCGATCGATGCGATCGAGCACGTCAACATACTCGTCGCTGTCTTCGGTGTAAGCGCCATAGCGGTTGTGGCCGGAGCCTCGCGTGAAATAGGCGCCTTTCGGATGCGTGCCGGGCAGCGTGCGGTAGGGCACGCCGTCGCCGTCGGTGTCCAGATAGCGGTGGAACGTCTTCACCTGTTCGAGTTGCTCGGCCGTGAGGACCTTCCCCCGATCGGGCCGATACCCATCGTCCCACGTCAACTTCGGGATCATCCAGTCGTTCATGCCGATGTCGAGATCGCTCAGCACGAAGACGGGGGTTTGAAACCGCTCGGCCACATCGAACGCGGCGGCGGCGAACTCGAAGGCTTCACGCGGATCCGCCGGATAGAGGCAGATGTGTCGGGTATCGCCGTGCGACGCGTACGCGCACAGGAGCAAGTCTCCCTGCTGGGTGCGGGTCGGCATCCCCGTGGACGGCCCGGTGCGCTGCACGTCGAAGATCACGGCGGGCACTTCGGCGTAGTACGCGAGACCGATGAACTCGGTCATCAGGGAAATGCCGGGACCTGCCGTCGGAGTGAATGCGCGCGCACCGGCCCAGGAGGCGCCGATGACCATGCCGATGGCGGCCAATTCGTCTTCGGCCTGGAGAATCGCGAAGCGGTTGCGATTGGTATCGGGCTCGCGACGGTACTTCTGGCAGAAACCCTTGAAGGCTTCCATCAACGATGTGGCGGGGGTGATCGGATACCAGGCGCCGACCGTTGCTCCAGCGTACAGACAGCCGAGCGCTGCGGCGGTATTCCCGTCGATCAGGATCGAGTCCTTGGTTTTCTCCATCGGCTCGAGGCGGATCGGCAGCGGCGACGAGAAGTGCGCCTTCGCATAGTCGTAGCCAATGTCCACGGCCTTCCCGTTCGAGTCCATGAGGGCCTGTTTCTTCGAGAACTTCTCCTTGAGGAGCGCGCGGATAATCTGCGCGTCGATCCCCAGGAGAGCCGCCAGCGCCCCCGCGTAAGCGATGTTCTTCATCAGAATCCGCTCGCGCACGCCGCTGAACTGCGCGTTGCACATTTCGGCAAGCGGAATTCCCAGATACGTGACGTCGGGTCGGTTCAATCGCTGGTCGAGCGGCCAGGTGGAGTCATAGACCAGCCATCCGCCGGACCGAATCTCTGCAACGTCCTTCTGGTACGTCGCCGGGTTCATCGCCACCATTAGATCGAAGTGCGGCGTGCGGGCGGTGTAGCCGTGCTTGTTGACGCGGATTTCGTACCAGGTCGGCAGACCCTGAATGTTCGAGGGGAACACGTTCTTCCCCGTCACTGGAATGCCCATCCGGAAGATCGCCTGCATGATGAGAGTATTCGCAGAGGCGGATCCCGTGCCGTTCGCGGTCGCGATCTTGAAAGCAAAGTCGTTGACTCGTTCCATGGGGTTGCCCGGTTGTTTCGAGCCATCCGGCTTGGGAGTTGGGAGTTGGGAATGGGGAATTGACAGCATCACACAGCCATTAGCGGAATGACCTGGCCTCGCCCGGCATAGGGCAGCTGCAAGGCGAACTTCCGCATATCCCACGCGTAGGTCGGGCAGCGCTCGGCGCACAGGCCGCAGTGCAGACAGATGTTTTCGTCTTTGATCATGACGCGGCTGGTCTGCTTCAGCTTGTCGGAGACGAACAGGGGTTGATCCAGGTTGTCGGCCGGGGCTTTCAGTTGCCGACGGAGTGCGCCTTCCTCGCCGTCGGGAACAATCGCCAGGCAGTCAACCGGGCAGATGTCGATGCAGGCATCGCACTCGATACACAGCGACTCGATGAAGTGGGTTTCAATGTCGCAGTTGAGACATCGCTCCACCTCCGCCATCGTCTGCTCTGCCGTGAACCCCTTCTCCACCTCCGTGGTCATGCTTTGAAACCGGAGCTGCAGATCGACGTGCTGCATCTTCTGCCGCTGCACCGGGTCGTAGTTGTTGCTGTACGCCCACTCGTGGAGACCCATCTTGGTGCTCGACAGCGTCATCCCCTGCGGTGGCCGCTCCGTCAGGGGCATGCCGAAGCAATAGTTGTGAATCGAGATCGCGGCCTGGTGTCCGTGCTCGACCGCCCAGATGATGTTGGCCGGGCCAAATGCCGCGTCTCCCCCGAAAAACACGCCTGGGCGAGAAGACATGAACGTCACTTTGTCGACGACGGGCATGTCCCACTTGCCGAATTCGATCCCGATGTCGCGTTCGATGAATGGGAACGCGTTGTCCTGGCCAATCGCGAGCACGACCGTGTCGCAGGGGATGATTTCGCGCCCGATGACCTCCTGCTTCAGCCCTTTGTCCGTCTCTGTTGACTTGAACTTCTCGAACTCCATGCCCGTCAGCACGCCGTTGTCGACGATGAAGCGGACGGGTTGCAGGTTTTCGAGAATCTGGACCTGCTCTTCTTCGGCGTCTTCCAGTTCCCAGGGGGATGCCTTGAAGTACTTGCGGGTCTTCCGCGCGATCACTTTGACGTCCGTCGCGCCGAGACGTTTGGCTGAGCGGCAGCAGTCCATCGCCGTATTGCCAACGCCGATGATCAGCACGCGCTTGCCAACCGAATCGACGTGCCCGAAGTGAATCGACTCGAGCCACTCGATACCAATGAAGATTTGATCGGTGTCGTGCCGGCCTGGAATTTCCAACTCCTTGCCCTTCGGTGCGCCGCTTCCGACAAACACCGCATCGAACTCGCCGCTTTCGACGAGCGCTTTGAGGCTGTTCACCGACGAGTTGTAGCGAACGTCCACGCCCATGCCCACGATGTAGCCGATCTCATCGTCCAGAACCTGTTCGGGAAGCCTGAAGGCCGGAATGTTGATGCGCATCAAGCCGCCAGGTCTGGGCAACTTCTCGAAAATCGTGACCTGGTAGCCAAGCGGCATCAGATCGTTCGCGACGGTGAGCGACGCAGGGCCAGCGCCGATTGCGGCGACCTTCTTGCCGTTCTTCTGGACCGGTGCAGTAGGAAGCAGGTGCGAGATCTCGCCCCGGTTATCCGCGGCGACGCGCTTCAACCGGCAAATAGCGACCGGTTTGCCGTCCACCCGCCCGCGACGGCACGCGGGTTCGCACGGCCGATCGCAGGTCCGTCCGAGAATGCCCGGAAAGACGTTCGATTCGCGATTAACGAGGTAGGCTTCGGTATAACGGCCTTGCGCGATGAGCCGAATGTACTCAGGAACGTTGGTGTGCGCAGGACACGCCCACTGGCAGTCCACGACGCGATGGTAGTAATCCGGGACGGAAACGTCTGTTGGACGCATGCTGATTGGACCCACGTCTCAACGCGCGGTGATCCGCTGATCGTTTCATCGGTTGAGCCGTATGAAATGATTATAGGTGATCGACGCCAAATTCTCAGGACTCAATGACCTATGTCGCGCCTGGCCGTGCATGAACTCCGGAAGACATACGGCGCCGTCGAAGCCGTCCGTGGCGTCAGCTTCGAGGTCCAGGCGGGTGAAATCCTCGGGTTGCTCGGCCCCAACGGAGCTGGAAAGACCACGACCGTTGAATGCGTCATCGGCTTGCGAGAGCCTGATTCGGGGACGGTTGAGATTTGCGGGTTGGACGCACGGCGACGGCCGCGCGACGTCAAGCAGCGGATCGGCGCGGCGCTCCAGACGACGGCGTTGCAGGACAAGATCACGCCGCGGGAAGCGCTCGATCTGTTTGGCTCGTTTTACGAACGACGTGCCACCACCGACGAGCTCATCGAACGATTTGCGCTCGCCGAGAAAGCAAACGCCGCTTTTGACACGCTCTCTGGCGGACAACGGCAGCGGCTTGCCTTGGCGCTCGCGTTCGTCAACAAACCGGAGATTGTGTTCCTGGACGAACCGACGGCGGGCCTCGATCCGCAGTCGCGACGCGAGCTGCACGCGCAAATCGCCAAGACTCGGAGCGAGGGCCACACAATCCTGCTGACCACTCACGATCTGGACGAGGCGCAACAGTTGTGTGACCGGGTTGCAATCATCGACCACGGCCGAATCGTCGCCGCAGGAACTCCGCGCGAACTCATGGCGCAATCCAAATCGTCGCAATCCGTGTCGCTCCTCGCCTCGCATCCGGTAGACCGCCATCGTCTTCTGTCGCTTGGCGGAATTGGGGAGGTCAAAGACGAGGGCGAACGCGTCAGGTTCACGACCACTGATGTGAACCGCACGCTCGGTGAGCTGCTCAGGTTTCTGGACCGAGAGCGGATCGAGGTCGTCGAGATGCACGTCGAGAGGGCAAGCCTCGAGGATGTGTTCCTCGAGCTGACCGGAACGCATCTCCGGGACTGATCGATGTTGCTCTATTTCCTCATCAGCCTTCGTCTTCACTTCCGCAACAGGCTCGCGCTCCTCTACAGCTATCTCTTCCCCACACTGTTTTTGATCGCCTTCTGGGTGCTCTACCAGTACGACCAGATACCACTCGTCCGGCACATGGGCGAACTGCTCACCGTCACCGCGCTTGGCGGGGCATGTTTCGGCTTGCCGACGACGATGGTGAGTGAGAGGGAGCGAGGCGTGTGGCGCCGTTATCGTCTGGCACCGGTGCCGACCGGCGCATTCGTCGCGACGACTGTTGCCGCACGATATGTGCTCCTGCTCATTGCCGGCGTGCTGCAGGTGGCGCTGGCCATGTTGCTGGGAATGCCGTTTCCGCAGCATCCATTCGATCTTTGGCTGGCTTTCACATGTGTGGCCTTCGCGTTCATGGGTCTCGGGCTCGTGATCGCGATGCTTGCCAACACCGTTCCCGCGGTGCAGGCGCTCGGACAATGTGTGTTCCTGCCAATGCTGATCATCGGCGGGGTGGCGGTGCCGCTGGGGAGTCTGCCGCCGTGGGCGCAACGAGTCGCCTCGTACTTCCCCGGTCGATATGCGGTGGACGCCATCCAAACAGCCGTCAACGGAGCTGGCCCGGACGCTGCACGATTCAGCCTGCTCGCGTTGGTGTTGATTGGGACGGCCGGCTGTCTTGCGGGCGGCAGGCTGTTCCGATGGGACGCAGAACATCGCATTGGGACCGCCGCAGATTACGGCTGGGTGATGGTCGCGCTGGCGGCGTGGATTGCGGTCGGTGTCGTTGCGGAGACACGCGGTTTTGGCGTGAAGCGGGCCAGCGCCGCCCCGCAAGCTACGGGCGCTCCCACTCCGGCACCAGCGCCGGTCGAACAGCCGCCGCGGCTCTCTCCGCAGGAGGAGCAAGCGTTATCGCGTTCAGCGGACGCGGGGCTAGAACCCCGCGTTGCAGGTGCTACGGATCGAGCCAGCGTCGAGCCCCGAACGCCGAACCCCGAGCCTAGAGCCCCAAGCCCCGAGCCCCGAGCCCCCGAGCCCCGAACCCCCGAGCCCCGAGTCCCGAGCCCCGAGCCCCGAGCCGCGAGCCCTGGCACAGCCGCGACCTGGCGCGAAGTCACGATGGAACAGATCGATCGCGATCTCCGTTTCGATCGCCTGCCGCCAGACGAGGGTGTGGTGTCTCCGATCGCGCCGTCGGACGAACAGCCCGACACCGACGTGGCCAATCAGCTCGAATACATCGCGACTACGCTCCTGACGTGGAAGCCCGCGCAGGTCACCGACCCCGTCCAGCGGGTGCGCAATGTTCTCTTCGTGGCCGCCGTCCCTGACGTGTTTCAGCTGGAGCCGCTCGAGCGGTTTATTCCGCATGTCGTCTTCGATCATCTGCAACAGAACATCCCGCCCGGCGATCTCCCGAAGATCCTGTACTGGATCGCGCTGCACCCGCATCAGGGGGACGATTCCGCGGTTGACGAACTCCGGGTCTTCAAGCTCGGAAACGGCCCGAGCGACATCGAACAAGCGCGCGAACGCGTCGCGCTGTATGGCGTGAAACTCCTCGGCCGAATCACCGGAAAGATTCACTGAACCTCCTGTGAACCTCTCTGAACCCCCTCTGAACCCCTCTGAACCCTCTCTGATATACTTCCCCACCACATATGGCGCCGCATACCGAACTCAAGCGCGGCAGCGCTGACCTGATGATCCTGGCAGTCCTCGAGGAGCGGGCCCGTCACGGCTACGAAATCGCCAAACTCATCGACGACCGATCGAACGGCGTGCTCCGCTTTCACGTCGGATCGCTCTACCCGATGCTCTATCGAATGGAGCGCCGCGGGTGGATCGATGGAAAGTGGATTGAAAAGAGCGGCCAGCGGCGGCGCCGCTACTACAGGCTGACCGCACAGGGCAGGAAGGTGCTGCTCGAACAGCGCACCAGCTGGCACGAACTGTTGACGGCGCTCCAGCGGGTCGCGCGGATCGAGCCGATCGGGTGACTCGTGGACTTCCATGACTACGTGCGCGATCGTCTGCCGCCGCTGACCATCGCGCGGGAACCGGAGATTCTCCACGAGCTGGCGCAGCACCTCTCGGACGTCTACGACGAAGCCCGTGCGGAGGGAGCCACGCACGAGGCTGCGGTCGCGCGCGCGCATGCCGCGCTGCCGCAGCGCGGCGACCGCCTCGCGAGCGACATCGAATCGGCGAGCCGGGCGCTTCCGGGACTGATCGCGGATCGCTGGCGGCTTGCTGGTTCGGAACCACTGACCGACACGCGGAGATTGAGAATGTTGAGCGACCTGCGACAGGACGTCCGTTATGCTGCCCGCTCGCTTGCGGCGAGCCCGGCGTTTGCGATCGTCGTGTTCCTGACGCTTGCGCTGGGCATCGGGGCAACCGCGGTGATCTTCACCGCGATCGACGCCATTCTGCTGAACACGCCGGGGGTGTCGAACACCGAGTCGCTGGCCAGCGTCTACAACGCCAGTACGGACGGACGCGAGCGCTTCTCGACGTTGTCCTATCCCGACTTCGCCGACCTGCGCGGCAGCGGGGTATTTCAGGATCTGGCGGCATTTGGCGGCGTCATCCTCGCCTACGACGGCGGCGGCCAGGCCGAGTCGATCCAGGGGGAAATCGTCACCGGCAATTTCTTCGACGTGCTGGGAACACGCGTCTCGCCGGGACGCGGCTTTCTGCCGTCCGAAGACGAGCGCGGCACGGCGACGCGCGCCGTCGTGGTGTCGCACGCGTTCTGGCAGAACCACTTGGGAGCCAGCCCGGGCGTCATCGGTACGCCGGTCTCGTTGAACGGTCAGCTATACACGATCGTCGGCGTGGCTCCTCCGCTGTTCGTGGGGGCAACGATCGGCCGCGCGCCGGAGGTCTGGGTTCCCATGGCGCACCAGCAGGAGATCAGGCCGCCATCTGCCGGACTTCGCCGTTCTCTGGGCTCCGCCGACCTGCTTCACGCGCGCGGGCCCCGGTGGCTGAGTGCGATCGCACGGCTCAAGCCCGGCACGACGCGATCGGAGGCGACTGCCGGCGCGGACGTGGTGGCGCGCCGCCTGCAGAGCGCCTACCCGGACACCAACCGGTACCGCGCCGTGAATGTCGTGCCGCTCGGTGAGGGCCCGGGCGTCCGCGCGTCTGCGCGGCCGCTGCTTGGCCTTCTGAGTGCCGCAGTCCTGCTCGTGCTGCTGATTGCCTGTGCCAACGTGGCGAGCGTCCTCCTCGCGCGCGGTGTCTCGCGTCGCCGTGAAGTGGCCGTCCGGATGGCCGTCGGCGCGCGACAATCGCGCCTGATACGGCAATGGCTCACCGAATCGGTCATGCTCTCGGTGGTTGGCGGCGCCGGAGGATTGCTCCTCGCCCATTGGAGCGCGCCGCTGCTCCACCTGGCTGGAATCCCCGAAGCGGTGCACCTCGGGACGAACAGCCGAGTGCTCGTCTTCACCTTCGCCGTCGCCGTGGTCAGCGGAATTGCCTTTGGACTGGCGCCAGTGCTCCAGACGCTTCGCAGCGACACTCTGTCGGCGCTGCGTGACGAGGGCGGCGCGATTGCCTCGGGAAATTATGCGAGCCGCCTGCGCCGCGCATTCGTCGTGGTTCAGGTCGCGGTCAGTTTGATGCTGCTCGTGGGCGCCGGCCTTTTCCTCCGCACGCTGCAGAACGCCCACGCGGTCGATCTTGGCTATCGGCTGGATTCAACGATGGTCGCCGACATCAATCTCGACGTTCGCGGCTACTCGCAGGAAGCTGGTCGGGTCGCGTATCGTCAGGTGCTGGATGGTCTGCGGGCGATCCCCGGTGTCAGAGCGGCCGGTGCGGCGCGCGTCACAGTCCTGAGCGGCGGGGCGCGCACCGTCTGGGTGAGCGTCGACGGCCGCCCCCTGGAGCGGGATGGCAGCAACGCGATCGACGTTCGCGTCAACATCGTTACCGACGGTTACCTCGACGCGCTTGGCATACCAATCGTGCGAGGCCGAGATTTTTCAGCCGCTGATGATTGGCAGAAGCCGCGCGTGGCCATTGTCAGCCGGCACCTCGCAGCCAGGCTGTGGCCCAATGAGGATCCGATAGGCAAAACGCTCGTCGATGGCCAGACCGCGACCGTGGTTGGAATGGTTCCCGACACGGTTTACCGGAGCGCGCTGGAGCGGGACGCTCCTCCTTTTTATTACTTGCCGCTCGCGCAGAACTACGAAGCCGGCGTCGCGCTTCACATCCGGGCCGCGCAGGGCGATCCGCTCGGCCTCCTCCCCGCCGTACGCGCAGCGGTGCGCGCGGTTGACCCCGCCGTTGTCGTTGCGCGGCCGCAACGGCTTCGAAGCCTGTTCGAAGATTCGCTGGCAGCGCAGCGCATGTTGGCCACACTCGTCGGGTTGTTCGGCGTCGTCGCCCTGACGCTCGCCGCCGTTGGGCTGTACGGCGTGATGGCGCATCTTGCCGGACAGAGGAGGACGGAGATTGGAATTCGGCTTGCGCTCGGTGCCAGCCCCTCCTCGATCCTGAGATTGATCGTCACGGAAGGGATGCGGCTCGTTCTCGTCGGCGCCGCGATGGGCTTGTTCGGCGCGATCGCCTCAACGCGCTGGATCTCGAGCCAGCTGTTCGGCATACACCCCACCGACCCGGTGACGTTCGTCGCGGGCTGCGTGTTGCTCGGGATCGTCGCGGCGCTGGCCTGCCTCATCCCCGCCCGGCGCGCGATGCGCGTCGACCCATCGGCGGCTCTGCGCAACGCCTGACAGAATCGGTGTGTCGCCTGACGGTTTCGGAGTCGGGTGTGTCGAATCGAACCAGTACATCCTGACCCGGCAATGTTTTGGGAGAGTACGTGCCAGCTAAGTAGTCCTGCCACAGCAGTTTAGAGCCTAGAAACTCGCCCCTGGCAGCGCGGACCGCGCGGGCCGCGATCTTGCGTGGCTCCCCGTGATCCCAGTGAGAGCCGCAGCGGAAGAAAAGGAACCGGAAATTACGTCACCCTCTGACGAACTGTACTCGGTCCGTCTCGCCTCGAAATACGTCTCCCTCGCACCAGGACCGCTCGTGGAAGAACGCCGGCAGTACTCCCGGCGACGGCATCACGATCTCTCCTGGATCCGTTCGGCCAGGCTCAAAGCGGGCGGTGAGGTCTCCCTGATCGACCTGTCTGCTGGCGGCGCGCTGCTCGATGCCACCGTTCCACTGCGACCGGGATCGGTGATGTCTCTCGAAATCGTAGGCCGCGGCCTTGACACCATCGTTCCGGTGCATGTGTTGCGGGCGCAGGTCAGCGAGCTGACCGCCGACAGCATGCGCTTTCGGGGCGCCTGCGAGTTTGCCTCTCCTCTCGAACTCCCTGATCTGGCTCCGTACAACGAGCTTTCACTCGGCACTGGTCCCGAACCGTTTGTGGGGGTTGACGCGGCGCTGAAACGGCTCGTCGAACGCGCGTATGCGGCGAACGACTCGCACCGGCTCGCAGAGGGTGACGTGCTGCTCGTGCTGCAAGCACTGAGTCGTCGCGCCCTGACGAGTGCCATGGATCCGATTGGACAACACGTCGGCAACATGTTGCAGGACCTGCTGCCGGCCCTCCGGCACCATCACGGACTGCCGGCAATCCTCGGTGCGATCGAGCGGCAACTCTGTATCGCGTTGCCTGACGCGAGCTTACGACTGCCGGAGGCCGCGCCGGCTCCAGCAGGATCACGATCGATCCTCATCAGCCCGCCGGGCAGTGAAGTGAAGGTCATTCCAGTCAGCATCGACCTCCCCGCGGACATCGTCCTCAACGACACCCAGGCACGGCTGCTCAGGACAAGCAGTCGCCTGATCGCGCTCGTGCAGCGGCTGAATCCTTCGGTGGCCTCACCGGTGGCTACGCGCGCCAATGAAACCGAGTCACCCGCTCAAGGCGCCGTATGGCAAAAAGTGGTGGTGCGGTACACGGATGGGCACTTGTTGAAGGGCTACACCCACGACTTTCACGGATCCAAGTCACAGTTCTCGCTCTGGCCATCGACGACGGCCGCCTCGCACGAGCGAGTGGTCGTACCGTTCGCTCGATTGAAAGCAGTCTTCTTCGTGCGCGAATTCAGCGGCAATCCCGACCACATCGAACGCAAGATGTTCGAGACGCCGGCGCACGGACGCCGGATCGAAGTGACGCTGCTCGACAACGAGGTCCTCGTTGGCACCACGCTGAATTACCGTGCCGACAGCACCGGGTTTTTCATCATTCCCGCGGATGTGCGTGGCAACAATCTTCGTGTGTTCGTCGTCTCGAGCGCCGTCCGTCAGGTGCGGTTTCCGTAGCCGTCTCAGTTTGTCAGGCGTAGGGTCGAAGCCGACGATTGCAGGACACGCCATCTGGCCATGACGCGCACGGCACGTGCGCGTGCCTCATTCACAGCGGCAAGGGTGTTGGCCGTAGGCGCCACGTCTGCTGCCTGCATCGCGTTCATCAGCCCTGCAAGTGACGATCGGATCCCCCACAACGTGTCCGGAGCCCCGGTTTGGGCGCCCGCGCCGCGGCCGCCACGCCCGCGTCCCCCGGCGGCAGGACCACCACCTCGCCCAGCCGCGGGCGGCAGGCTGCCTTCCAGCGCAAGCGCGTTCTTGACGAAAGCTTCGAGAGCCGACGCCTCGGCACCGGATGCCGCCGCTCGTTTTTGTTCGGCGCGCCGCCGCATCTCGCCGAGCATGACTGCAGCCTCATGGGCGTCACGCGCCCCGAAGTACATCTCTTTGGTCAGCGTGTAGACCGGCTGCATTGTCAGGGCTGGTGTTTTTACGCGCGGATCCTGTTTGACGACGATGGACTGTGTAAGCGCGGCGCCATCAACGGTGAGCTTGAGCGTGTAGGTGCCGGGTGCGACCCACGGCGTCGTGGGAGACGCCGCGGTATTGTGCGGAATCGCCTGAATTGGCAGGCCGCCGCGGCCGAATCCAGCGCCGCCGCCTCCACCGGCGTCAGGCAATGCCTGGTAGTGCACGTCCCAGATGAAGCGATGCATGCCCGCGGCCGTGGACAAGACCTGCGGTCGCCGATACCAATAAGGCGGAACCGGTGCGCTGGGGGCCTCGGGAATCGGCGTCACTTGATCGTCGCTCGAGTAACGGCGGACGACGCGTCCATCCTGCTGCACGACGTCGAGCGTGACGGGCCCCTTTGCCGCAGCCTTCAAGTAGTAGTTGATGATCGCGCCGTCGGGCGGGTTTTCACCGGTTGGTTCCTCCACCGGCCACGGCATGTCGGTGCTCGTGTTCCAGCGCACGCGCCACGCGGTGGTCGGCTTGAACAAGATCGCGTTCTGATTCGCCGATCCCCGATCGATTTGTCGAAGCGGCGTGATGTCATCGAGAATGTAGAATCCGCGCCCATGAGTGGCGGCCACCACATCGTCGTCTTTGACGATCAGATCGCGCACCGACGTCACGCCCATGTTCAGTCGGAGCGACTGCCAATTCTCGCCGTCATCAAACGATACATAAACCGCACGCTCAGTGCCCGCAAAAAGCAGCCCTTTCTTTTTCGGATCTTCGCGGACGGCATTGACGGTTTCGCCTGTCGGTATACCGCTGACGATCTCCTTCCAGGTCGCGCCGCCGTCGTGGGTGCGGAAGATGTGCGGCCGGAGGTCGTCGAGTCGAAGCGTGTTCACAGCCGCGTATGCCGACAAGGCACTGAAGCGGCCCGCATCGATGAGTGAAATCTTCGCCCACGGACCGATCGCTGGAGGGGTGATGTCTTTCCACGACACACCGCTGTTGGTGGTGACGTGGATCAGACCATCGTCGGTGCCTACCCAGATACGGTTGATGTCCTGATAAGACGGGGCAATCGTGTAAATCACGCCGCGCTGTGTCGGCTGCGAACCGGGCAGGCTGGCATATTTGCCAACGCTCTTCGGAATCTCCCATGTGGTGCGGGTCAAATCTGGACTGATCAGCTTCCACGCATTCCCGCCATCGATGGTTTTCCACAAGTGGTTGTTCGCGAAGAACAAGGCGCGCTTGTCGACTTCGGAGAAGACGACGGGCATCGTCCGCACCTGACGGAAGTTTCCCTGCGCACCAGGGCCACCGCCGCGGCCGGCGACCGGGCCAACCGCCGACACTTGCCCCGTCCGCCGATCGAAACGAGTCACGTTGCGGCCGCCGTACACGATGTCCGGATTGAGCGGATCGGGAGCGACATACCCGTACTCGTCGACGCCGACTGGCAGCCAGTCGCGCAGCGAGATCGCGCCGTAGTTGCCACGACTCGACACGCAGGCCGAACCACTTTCCTGCTGCCCGCTGCATACGCGGTAGGGGAACGCATTGTCCGCAGCCACGTGGTACAGCTGCGCGGTCGACTGGTTGTACCACGAGCTCCAGGTCTCGCCGCCGTTGAGAGAAACGACCGCGCCTTGATCGGCCGCAAGCAGGATGATGTCTGGGGTGTCGGGATTGATCCACCCGTTCTGGTAATCCTCGCCGCCTGGCGCCCCCTTGAACGCCGCCCACGTCTTGCCGCCGTCGGTGGATTTCCACGACACAGTGCTTGCCATGATCACGGTGTCCGGATCGGTGGGATGCGGGATCGGCATCGGCAGATCTCCTCCGCCAATCCGTCCGGTGGGGCGATTGTCCGTCGTGATTCGCGTCCAGCTCTCTCCGGCGTCGTCGCTCCGATAGACGCCGGCGGTTCCGCGGGACTGATCGAGCGGGCCGGGTTGATCGGCGCCGGCCACGGTTGCGAAGAGGCGTTTTGGATTGGCAGGTGAAATCGCAAGATTGGCCTGAACGACAATCGGAAGGCCTTTCGTCAGCGGTTTCCACGTCGCGCCACCGTCGGTGGACTTGAAGATGCCGCCGTTGGTACCCGCCCACACGGCGTTTTCCCAGGGACCCTGCCGTTCCTCCCACATCGTCGCGTAGAGGATCTCAGGGTTCGACGGATCGATGTCAACGTCGTTGCCGCCGGTATTCTCATCTTTGAAGAGGACCTGTTGAAACGTCCGTCCGCCATCCGTCGACCGATAAATCCCGCGTTCCCGATTTGGTCCGTATGGATGGCCCAATGCTGCGACAAAGATCCGATCGGCATTGCGCGGATCCACGGCAATGGCCGGGATCTGTTGCGCGTCGTGCAGTCCCAGGCGGGTCCACGTGCGGCCGGCGTCACTGCTCCGGTACACACCGTCGCCAGTTGAGAGGTCAGGACGATGCAGCCCTTCACCACTACCGACGTAAACGATGTCTGGATTGGAAGGAGCGACGACGATCGTCCCGATCGATCCGGTAGGCTGGTCGTCGAAGATGGGATTCCACGTGCGGCCGGCGTCGGTCGTCTTCCAGACACCGCCGTTGACCTGCGCGGCATAGAAGGTAAAGGGACGCGCCCGGTGGCCAGCCGCCGCGACCGTCCGGCTCGCACGATGCGGACCGATGTTGCGCCAGCGCATCTCCGCAAAGAGACCCGGGCTCACAACGGTCCCCTCCTGGGCCGGCATGATCGCGGCGGACAGGACCGTCAGTACTAGCGCAGCAAACGGTGCGAAGCGGTATGACAACGTCGGCCTGCCGAAGGCCGGATCAGTTTTGAGACGTGTAGATGTTGATCGGTTCGATCCGCCATTCC
This sequence comes from Vicinamibacterales bacterium, assembly GCA_049642465.1. Taxonomy (GTDB): domain Bacteria; phylum Acidobacteriota; class Vicinamibacteria; order Vicinamibacterales; family 2-12-FULL-66-21; genus CAWDPQ01. The sequence continues at coordinate 70,715 of JBAROV010000050.1, read as the reverse complement.
AGCTCGCCACCCTGCTCGAAGGGCGTCGCACTGACGTCGATGCGCACGTCGAATGGCTTACGGTCCCTGGGACGAATGCTCGCCTGTTCCTGGACGATCTGACCCTGCAGCGCACGCCGCATATGCGCGCTGACGCGATCGCGCGCGGCGGCAAAGAATGTGAGGAGCGACCTATCGGTCATCCCGCGCGTGGAGAGATTCAGCAATCGTCCAGCGGCCGCATTCGCGGACAGAATCTGTCCCGTCGCATCCGTAATGATCGTGGCGGGAGGCGACACTTCGCCCCGGCGCGAAGGGTCGAGGAAGCGGCGTACGGACGCAACGAGGTGATCGGGCTCGATCGGTTCGAGGAGGTACTCGTCGGCTCCAGCGGCGAATCCGTCGCGACGCGCCTGGGCGCTGCGATAGACCGAGGTAATCATTACGATCGGAATCTGTCCGCCCGCCGCTTTGACGCGCTCGCAGACGGTGAAGCCGTCCGAGTCCGGAAGCGCCACATCGAGCAGAATCAACTCTGGTGGCTTGCCGGAAAGGCAGCTCGCAATAGCCTGTTCGGCGTTTTCCGCTTCTCTCACCTCGTAGCCGGCGCGTTCGAGGATACGGGAACGCAGAAAACGCGACGGCGCGTTATCGTCGACGTTCAGTACTGACACGTTGGGCTCCGATCGGAAGCCTGTATTATCCGTCCGCGGCCACTCAAGGTCAACTCCGGCTTCTTCCTGAGTCTCGGGATGCAGTATCCGGGTCAAAATGATGCGGAATCAATGTTGAAGGTCGAGCTGCATACCCATACCAACTTCGATCCGCTTGATCGAATTCCACACACATCCCGGCAATTAATCGATCATGCCGCGTCGCTGGGCTACCAGGGACTCGCGATCACTCTGCACGACCGTTTCTACGATCCCACGCCTGACGCCTCCTATGCCCGGGAGCGCGGCCTTGTCTTGATCCCCGGGATCGAACGCACCATCGGCGGGCGGCACGTCCTTCTGCTCAATTTCACCAAAGAGGTCGAAGGCGCGCGCAGTTTCGAAGACGTCGCCGCATTGAAGGGGCAGTGTGGATTGGTAGTTGTGCCGCACGCGTTCTATCCGACCGGAACCAGTCTGGGACGCTACCTCGACACGCATCACCGTCTCATCGACGCGATTGAGTACAACGCCATGTACACGCGCTGGCTGAACTTCAACGAGCGCGCGGCGACGTGGGCTCGCGCTCGCGGCAAGCCGATTGTTGGCAATACGGACCTCCATCGCCTGGAGCAGCTTGGCACGACATATTCGCTGGTCGATGCCGAGCCTCACCCGGACGCGATTTGCGAAGCGATCCGCGCCGGACGGGTGGAACTTCGAACGACACCACTCTCGTCCCTGCGAGCGGCAGTGATCATGGCCAAGATGTCAGTCGTCGGCTTATTGGGGCGGACGATTGGCGCCGGCGGGCACCGTCACTGAGCCGGCGTTGTCATCAGCCCGTCACCACGATGGGGCCGCTGACGCGGTTCGAGTCAACATCGAAACGCTCGATGTCCACGAGGCCGTAGTCGGACTCACCGATCGCTCTTACCGTCATTCGATCGCCGTCAATCGTGACGAGCAGAAAATGACAGACTGGCGCCCAGCTCACCGTATGCGCCTCATCCATGCGCCCGGGGGCACCGGAGCGAATCTTGCTGCCCGCGCCCGAGACGAAATAGTGGATTCCGTTCCAGAGCGAGTGCTGAAAATTGTGCTCGTGCCCGCTGAAGCAGGCCCGAACCCCTCCGCGTTCGAAGAGCGACACCACTTCTTCCATCCGGTCGGTGTTGCGATGCTGGGGACCGGCGCAGAACGGTGGGTGGTGACAAAAGGGAATACGCCACCTGATGCCTCCCGCCGCCGAACCTGGGAACGCGTGACGCAGGAACTCGCGATGCTTGGGATATTCAAACAACCGTCCTCGTTTGAAGAAGTGCTCTTTGGATGTGTCGATGCACACAAACTCCACGTCGCTCGCGACGCGAAATCGATAGAAGAGTCCAGGCCCGAGTGACGCTCGGCCCGCTGCTTCCTCCGTCGCGAGGCGTTCCCGGAGATAGAAGTTGTCGAGGACCTGTTCCCGGTCGTCGCACTCCTCGGTCTCGCCCGTATCGTGGTTGCCGATAGACGGGCAAACGGGGACGCGAGCGATCGCGTAGCGGTAAGGCTGAAAGAACGTGAAAAACCAATCATCGTCCTCTCCACCCGAGTCGCCGGTCCAAAGAAGAAACCGGTTGGACGCATAAATGTTGTCGCCAGTCGTGAGGATCAGGCGAACGTCGTGATCGGCAACGGCACGCTCGAGCGCGCGCGCAACCTCGCCTTGTCGACGCAGCGGTGTCGAGGGCTTGCGGACGCCCGTGCCAAAATCCCCGATCACGGCGAACGTGAATGGCGCCGCCAGCGGCTCGGTCGGATCGGGCAGGGTACGGAATTCGTTGCGATACACGCCGCCGTTCTGCACCAGCGCCTGGGCCGTGGGATCCCAATCCCATCGCACCCCGCTCGCCCATTCTTCGTGTTTGACCCGCACCGAATAGGTGTATCGCGTGTCAGCTTTCAAACCGGAAATCGCCACGTGGTTCGTGTCGTTGGTCAGCGCTGACGCAACCACGGCGCCAGTCTCATCGGTGATTTCCACTCTGGCCGGGCCGTATGGCTTCGAGCGACACCCGATCGAGTCGCAACGCGGCGGATGGATCCACTGGAGATCGTGATCGTCCACGATCTTCATTCTTCCGTTGCTCTTCGTCCGGAAGTAGAACGCGCCCCAGGCAATCAAGGCCGACTTGTGGGATAGTCCAGCAAGATAGATGTAAGGCTCGGCGTGAAATTCCGGCATTGCATCAATTCTCCGCTATGTCCCTCGACACGGACCTCGATCGGTTATACCAGCTGAAACCCTCGGAGTTCATCGCCGAGCGTAACGCGATTGCGAAACGTGCCGGCGATGGTGCCGCTGACATCCGCGCCCTCCCCAAACCCACCGCAGCGGTCTGGGCCGTGAACCAACTGCATTGGCGCAAGCCAGCGCTGTACCGTTCACTGGTCCAGGCCGCAGAGAATCTTCGCGCGACGCACAAAGCCGTCATGGCCGGGCGCCGCGCCGATTTACGAGCGGCGGGCCGGGCTCATGAAGAAGCGCTCGAAGCCGCGCTCAAAGCCACGCTCGAGATTGCCAGCGAGGACGGTCACCCACCGAGCGATGCGACGCGCCAAACGATCGGGACGACGCTGCGCGCGCTGCCCGCCGACGATCCCCCCGGTCGTCTTCGGCAGGCTCTCGCTCCCGGCGGGTTTGAGATGCTGTCGGGGCTTCCCTCCGGCGGACGGGTCATCGCGACTCCGGCACGAACGGAGCCAAAGCGCGCGGCCGGAAAAGACACACGCGCTGCTGCGACCAAAGAGGACAAGGCGGCGCAGGCGCGCGCCAGGAAACAGTCGGAAGCGGTAGCCAAGGCCGTGGCCGCTGCCGAGCAGGCGGCGCGACGGGAAGAGTTCGAGGCCGCCCGGACGGCACGCGAGGCCGAAAAAGCAGACCGGCGCGTCGTTCGCGCCCGCGAAGGGCTCGAAGCAGCCGAAGCCGAATTGAAGGAAGCGGAACGCGAGGCCGAACAGGCCAGAAACAAACGGGACGCCGCGAAGGCGCGCAGTGACGCCGCGGATCAAGCACTGGCCGACGCGCGCTCACGCGTCGAGTGAACAGGCAGGTACACCGAAAACGTGGAACCCGCGCCCGTGCCCGCACTCCACGCCTGCACCTTGCCGCCGTGGAGTTCCACGATGTGCCGAACGATCGACAACCCGAGACCGAGGCCCCCATGCGGACGCGTCACCGAGCTGTCTCCCTGACGGAAGCGATCGAAGATGAACGGCAGCAATTCCTCGGAGATGCCCTCGCCCGAATCGGTCACGGTGATCCCGGCGGTCGGCCCCACGCGGCTGACCGCAATCGAGACGGACCCGCCTGGCGGCGTGAACTTGATACCGTTGACCAGGAGATTCCACAGCACCTGCTGCAGGCGGTCGGAGTCTCCCAGGACCGCCCCTGACCACGCGATATCACAGGCGATTTGGACGCCTTTCGCATCTGCCGCGGGACGCACGGCGTCGAGCGCGGCGTCGACGACGGGCGCCAGCTCGCATGGGATCAATTCGAGCCGCAGTTTTCCCGTCACGATTCGCGACACGTCGAGGATGTCCGCGATGAGCTGCTCCTGCGCGCGGGCGTTGCGTTCGATGGTCTCCAGCGCGCGCTCCGCGGCATCGCCTTGCAGCTTCCTCATTCTGAGGAGACGAGTCCAACCGAGCATCGCGTTCAACGGCGTCCGCAGCTCGTGCGACAGCGTCGCGAGAAAATCCTCTTTCGCACGGTTCGCCGCGGCGAGATCTTCAGCCCGCCGGCGCAGATCGTCTTCGAGCCGCTTGCGCTCCGTGATGTTGCGGACGACGAGTGAGTATCCGCGCAGTTCGCGATTCGTCTGCACCGGCGTCAGCACGACATGTGCGTCGAACGACAGCCCGCCGTGACGCATGCGCACGGATTCCCCCTCATAACGTCCGCGCTCGCGCGCCTCACGCAGGTGCTCGGCCGGCACTCCCTGTTCGCGTTCGTCTTCAGTGTAGAAGCACGCAAAGCTGCGGCCGATGATGTCCTCCGTCGAGTATGCGAAGAGACGCTCGGCGCCGACGTTCCAGCTCGCGACCTCTCCGGTTGGGCTCAGCATGCAAATCGCGTAATCGTGAACGCTGTCGAGCAGCAATCGGAGCCGATCCTCCGCCTGTCGCAGCCGCTCCGCCTGCCCCTCGAGTTCCGTGTAGACCGCCACCACGCCGCGATTGGTCTCCTGCAACTCTGCCTGAAGATCGCGGTAATCCCGCTGCAGCGCCGCGTAACGTTCGGACAGCGTGTCGAGCGTGGGCCGGACGTCGAGACTCGGTTCCGAAATGCGAGCGTCCGATACGGCCGTTTCGTTTGGCTGGGATGTGCCAGTCGGGAGAAGTGAACGAAGTGACACGCAAAGTCCTTCGGTCGTCTGTTCCACCTGGAGTCGATCGACGAGCGGCTCGACAAGAGCGAGCGCGGATTCGATCTTTCGGCGAACACCGGCCCGCGCTCGTTCGCTGGACACGGGAAGCCGAAAGATGACCTGCAATGAGGGATCCTCGGCGAGACGGATTTCAGCGACGACATCGTTGTAGGTGGCCAGCAGCCGTGCCGCTTCGTACGTCGCGGCCGACAGCCGACGCACGTCGTCGGCCGGAAGACCGAGGTCGTCGCCCGCCGCACGGGTGCGACGGCTGAGTGCGACGAGGTCGTGCGGAGTGCGAACGGGAACCCTCGCCAGGGTGTACCCGGCGAGGGACGACGCAATGGGATCCGATTTCATCGTCTTACGGTTGTGAGTCGCTGGTCGCTAGTCGCTAGTTGGTCCTACTAGTTCGTCCTAGGAGTTGGTCGAGCGACAAGTGTCCGACCAGCATGCAAGCACCAGTCCTACAAAGCTCATCCGTGTGGACCGTGTTACAGTAGCGATCCCCTCGATGCACCAGGTTCTCTCCCTCGCTCTTCACCACGATCAAGACGTCGTCACCGCAAGGCAGCGCGCAGCCGCGCTGGCGCTGGCACTTGGCTTCGACCTCTCCGAACAGACGCGCATTGCGACAGCGGTTTCCGAAATCGTCCGAAACGCATTCAGATACGCGACGTTGGGCAGCGTCACCTTCGCAGTGGACGAGGAGTCACGGCCGCAACGCCTGCTGGTTCGGGTAAGCGATCGTGGGCCGGGCATTGCCAAGCTGAATGACGTCCTCTCGGGCCGGTACCGGTCGAATACCGGAATGGGCATCGGCATTCAGGGTTCACGGCGTCTGATGGACCGCTTCAGCATCGAGTCCTCTCCCGAGGGTACTACGGTCCTCCTCGAGAAGTTCCTGCCCGCTCGCGGGTCGCTCCTGGGCACGGTCCGTCTACAGCAAATCACTGAAGACCTGCTGCAAAGGCAGCCCGCGGGTCTCGTCGAGGAAATCCAACGGCAGAATCAGGATCTGCTGCGAGCGCTCGACGATCTGCAGAGAAAACAGCAGGAGCTCGTGCACGTCAATCGTGAACTCGAGGACACGAATCGCGGCGTCGTGGCCTTGTACGCCGAGCTCGACGAAAAGGCCGACCACCTCCGTCGCGCGGACGAATTGAAGTCACGGTTCCTGTCGAACATGACGCACGAGTTCCGCACTCCGGTGAATTCCATCATCGGTCTCACGCGCCTGCTCATGGACGATCGGCAGCGCGAGGGTCGTGACGCCGAACCCGAGCTCAAGTACATCCGGGAAGCAGCCGAACAGTTGTCCGAGCTCGTGAACGATCTGTTGGATCTTGCGAAAGTCGAAGCGGGAAAGACGACGGTCCGACCGGGCGAGTTCCACGTGAGCGCGCTCTTCGGTGCTTTGCGCGGCATGCTGCGGCCCCTGCTCCTCAATCAGTCGGTCGCGCTCGTCTTCGAAGGTGGTGACGATCTCCCGCCGCTTTACACAGACGAAGGCAAGGTCTCGCAGATCCTGCGGAACCTGATCTCGAACGGGTTGAAGTTCACCGAACGCGGCGAAGTGCGGATTGCCGCGCGCGTGGGGCCGGCCAACGACACCGTCGAGTTCGAAGTCTCGGACACCGGCATCGGCATCCATGCGCAGGACCTCGAGCGGATCTTCGACGAGTTCACGCAGCTCGAGCACCGGGTACAACGACGTGTCAAGGGCACGGGACTGGGTCTGGCTCTGTCGAAGCGGCTCGCGGAGCTTCTCGGTGGCACACTCACCGTGACGAGCGCACACGGTGTCGGTTCGAGATTCGCGCTCCGCATCCCCATGCACTACCGCGCGCCACTGGCGCAGAGCTTCGAGTGGGTGCCCGAGCCGGAAAAAGAGCCGGTCCTTGTCGTGGACGATGCTGCCGAGGCGCAGTACTTCTACGCAAAGGCGCTGAGCGCTTCCTCCTTCCAGATCTATCCGGCCCGCTCGATACGGGACGCCGAGGTCGCGCTGCAGTCCATTCAGCCTGCGGCGGTCATCCTGGATATCCTGCTGGGGAATGAAGAAGCGTGGGATCTCTTGTTGCGGATCAAACGCGACGATCGTCTCAGGGATGTCCCCGTGATCGTAGTGAGCTCGCTCGCCGAACGGGAAAAGGCCGCAGCGCTCGGCGCCGATGTCTACCTGCCGAAACCGATCGATCGCCGCCTTGTGCTTGAGACATTGAACAATCTGCGGGGCCACGCCCCGATTCGCGTGGTCGCCATTGATGACGACGAAGGGATGCGCTTCCTCGTACGCCACTGCTTGTTGGCCCCGCACTTCGAAGTGCGCGAAGCGGTGAATGGCGAGGACGGCCTGGCCATGATCAGTTGCGAGCTTCCCGACGTGATCCTGCTGGATCTCCTCATGCCGAACCCGGATGGCTACGAAGTGTTGCAGCGCCTTCGTCAGCGGGAAGACACGCGCAAGATCCCCGTCCTGGTCGTCACCTCCGCGGCCCTCGATGCCGACACGCGCCAACGGCTGCTCGAACAGGCAGACGGGTTCCTTGCAAAATCCGACATCTCACGCGAGGCGCTGACGTCGGTCGTGCTATCGCTCGTGAAACGAAATACGGGACCCACGGACCCGGCTGCCGCCGCCGCGTCCCCGCAATCGATATAATCGATCTCTTTTTGAAGGAGCCGAACGACGACGATGGCGCAGGATACGATTCTCCTCAAGCACGTACTGGAGCAGGACGGAGCCGGCATCGTTCAGCGTTGGATTGAGAGCCAGCTTTCGGCCGCAGGTTTCCGGGGAGACAGGATCAGCCGCGCGGAACTTGCCGAGCAATCGCGACGCTTTCTCTCGCTCTTGCGTGAGGCGTCTGCGAGTGGCACCTCGGACATCCAATCACCAGCATGGGCAAACACCCGTCAGATGCTCGAAGATCTGTCTGCCAGTCGCGCGCACCAAGGCTTTTCCCCTTCCGAAACGGCCAGCTTTGTGTTTTCGCTGAAGGACACGCTGTTCGACACGATGCGCCAGCAGGCAGGCCGCGATGTGGAAGGGCTCAACGAGGCTGTCCGCGACGTGGGTGCCTTGCTCGACAAGCTTGGTCTCTACACGACGGAAGTGTTCCAGCGCAGCCGGGAGCAGATCATCGTCCGGCAGCAGCAGGAGTTGATGGAACTTTCCACGCCTGTCGTCACGCTGTGGGAGGGAGTGCTCGCGCTGCCGGTCATTGGCACGCTTGACAGCGCCCGCACCCAGGTCGTGATGGAGAGCCTCCTGCAAAAGATTGTCGAGAGCGGCGCGTCGATTGCGATCATCGATATCACGGGCGTGCCGACCGTGGACACCTTGACCGCACAGCACCTGCTGAAAACAGTGGCGGCCGCGCGGCTGATGGGGGCCGATTGCATCATCAGCGGGATCCGTCCGCAGATCGCGCAAACGATCGTGCACCTCGGCGTTGACCTGGGGACGGTCATGACGAAGGCAACGTTGGCGGACGCATTCGCGGTGGCGCTCCGCCGTCTCGGTCTGAACATCTCAAAGGGTCAGGCGCCGGCAAAACGGCGCATGCCAGGCGAAGACGAACGGTCCGCTGAGCGAGAGGACAACTGACCGTGGAACGGATCCCCATTCTCAAGATGGGCGAGTACCTCCTCGTGACTATCCAGGTGGACATGCACGATCGGCTTGCCATGACGCTGCAGGACGATCTCACGGCGAGAATTGTCAGCACGCGTGCCAAGGGCGTGCTGATCGACATCTCGGCTCTGGAAATGGTCGATTCCTTCATCGGCCGGATGCTCGGCGACACTGCAGCCATGTCACGCGTGCTCGATGCCGAAACCGTCGTCGTCGGGATGCGACCGGCCGTGGCGATCACACTGGTCGAACTCGGATTGTCGTTGACCGGCGTGCGCACGGCGCTGAATGTCGAGCGTGGCATGGATCTGCTCAAGGACCGTATCAAGGAGCGTCGCCAGAGTGACGGTCCTTCTTAGCGATCACCGAACCATTCACTCGTCCGAAGATGTCGTCGCCGTTCGGCAATCGGTGCGACAGCGGGCTGTGGAGCTCGGGTTCAACCTGATCGACCAAACCAAAATCGTCACCGCCGCCAGCGAGCTCGCCCGCAACACGGTGCAGCACGGCGGCGGCGGGCAGGTGACGATCGAAACACTCGAAGACGCTGGCCGCCGCGGCCTCCGGCTCACGTTCGAAGATCGAGGAGGCGGGATTCCGGACGTGGACATGGCGATGCGCGACGGCTACAGCACCGGTGGTGGCCTGGGACTCGGTTTGAGCGGCGCGCGCCGGCTCTCAAACGAGTTCTACATCCACTCCGCCCCTGGGGAGGGCACACGAGTGACCATCGTTCGTTGGCGATGAACGTCACGGCGGCCTTCGCCGTTACCGAACAGAGCCAAATCGCGGCGCCACGGCGGACCGTTCTCTGGCTTGCCGACCAGCTTCGCTTCAGCGAAGAGCGCGCCGGCCAGGCGGCGCTGATCGTCTCGGAGCTCGCCACGAACCTCGTCAAACATGCGAAGCAGGGCGAGGTGTTGTTGCGTCCCCTCTCTCTCGACAGTTCGGAAGCCGACGGGATTGAAATTGTTGCCGTCGATAAAGGACCTGGACTGCAGGATGTCGCTCAGTCGCGGACCGACGGATTCTCGGCGGCCGGCACGCTCGGACACGGCCTCGGCGCTGCAGAGCGACAGGCAGACGAATTCGATTTATACACACACGCGACGGGCACCGTCATCGTGGCGTCGATCGGTCGAAGCCAGCGCCGCCTAACCCCACCTGTTGGACGGGTCGAGGTAGGGGCGGTTCACGTCAGTAAGACCGGCGAGGACGTTTGCGGTGACGGGTGGGCGTGGACGTTGCGCGAAGGCCGACTTGCAATTTTGGTAGTCGATGGGTTGGGTCATGGCTACCCCGCTCACGAAGCGGCCCGAACTGCGTTGGACGTTTTTCGTAAGAGCCACGAAAACGCGCCGGCGTCCGTGATCGAAAATATTCATCTGGCGCTGCGCTCGACGCGCGGCGCTGCCGCGGCAATGGTCGCGATGGACCTCGAGCGCGGAATCGCGGCGTACGCGGGGCTTGGCAACATCCTCGCGAGCGTGGTTCCCGACGGCGCCCATCGGCGCAATTTCATCTCACACAACGGGACGGCTGGACACACCGCGGCAAGAATCCAGGAATTCAATTATGTCGTTCCGCAAGCCTCGCTGATCGTGATGGCGTCGGACGGCCTGGGAACGCACTGGAACCTGGACGCCTATCCCGGTCTGCGGCGCCACTCGGCCACGACCGTTGCCGCGACCCTGTATAGGGATTTCAGCCGCCGTCGAGATGACGTCACCGTCGTGGTAGCCAAAGAGCGGCGACCGGTTGCCGAAAAGCTGTAGCCGCCGTTCCAGAGACGGCGATTTCCTGACGAATTGAGCCGAAGTTCCCGCGGAAGCCGCGTCTCGCGATTACGGCACAGCGATTGATACGCATATTTCTCGCATCATGGCCACGGTTCAGCTGGACCCCAACGACGATTCGAGGACTCCCGACCTCCCCCGGAGCACGGCGGACCTGAGAGAGTGGGTCCGAATGCGATTCGGCCTCGACGAGGCGCGCGCGCACCAGCTCCTTCAGGCGATCGAGCACGTCATGGCACGTCAACGCCAGCTCCTCGAAGAGTCCAAGCACGACGCCATTCGGGCGCTTTCGGAGGGGTTTGCCGCCAAGATGGAGCGGCTGCAGCGGCAGATGACGGAAAAAGACGTCACCGTCAGCAACATCGCCCGGTACTTCGAGGAGGTTGTCGCGGACCTCACCGAAAAGTCGCATCACGATCCAAAAACCAAACTGCTGAATTTCGACTGGTTCATGGAGCGCCTGGAGTCGTTTCTGGCCGTCGAACAGCGAGTCCGGTGGTGCGGCATCGGCGTGGTGGATATCACCAGTTTCAAGTGGTACAACGACACGTTCGGGCACGCCACCGGCGACCGGATCATTGAGCGCGTGGCGCGGATTCTCTCCGATCAGATTCGATCGGAGGACTTCCTGGCGCTCGAACGCGGCGGCGAGGCGAGAGATCTGCACGCACGATTTGGCGGCGACGAGTTCTGCTTCCTGATCCCGGATCTCCCTGGCTGCGCGGAAGCGTTCGAAATTGCCGACCGCTTCAAGGATTCGGTGCAGGCGCACGACTGGACGCGCGATGATCGCCGTCTCTCCTCGAGACCGGTCCAGGTCGATGTTGGCGTCGTGTGCCTGAGACTCGGAAGTGTGATCGAGCGGCGCGGCGTCGCGCGCAAGCTCGCCGCGGAACTAATCCATCGTGCGGATACGTTGATGTACGACGCCAAAGGCACTCGCGCCGACCACGTGTATGCCACGGCCGTCCGGATCGATCGAGGAGAACTGGTGGAAATCCCCGACGCGTTCAAAGACATGGAAGGCCGCCAGCAGCGCCGCGAACGTCAGACCCGCGAAGCCCTCTAAGTCTCCCTTTTTGGTACAATCATTGTTTCGGTCAGTCGCTGACCAGCGACCACCGACTGATACGCGTCAGACGTGGACTAGCGACCAGCGACTAGCGACTGACAAGCGACAGAACCGAATTCAATGGTGGGTGTAGCTCAGCGGTAGAGCGCCGGACTGTGGCTCCGGAAGTCGCGGGTTCGAACCCCGTCATCCACCCCACTCCCCAACTCACTCTCCTCCGACAAGTTGCAGCTCGTCTCATTGGTGTGCACGGCGACCGTTGCTAGGTCCTCGTTGGCGTTTTGTGAAGGCGGTGTGAAGGTTTCGCCAGTGTCGAGGCGCTTTACAGCCGTCATCAGCGCCTCGGAGGTCTGCGTGTCATACCGCTCCGTCGTCACGATCGAGTGGTGCCCGAGGAGGTCGCGGATCTGCGACAGCGGGGTGCCGCGCTCGGCTAGCCGCGAAGCGTACTCGTGCCGAAGATCGTGCCAGCGGAGGTCGATCCGCCGCAGCGCTTCCCGGCAGTCCTCACGGAGCCGGCCGACGCGCCGCGCACCCTTCTCTCCGGCGCGCCTAGGCTCGACGCCGTGCGCTCGCAGCACGGCCGCGCGGAAGGCGGTCTGGTAGTACCGGATCGGCTCCCCGGCGGCGTTACTGAACACTGGCGCATTCCCAGGCTTCCGCTTTCCGGCGGCGTCCAGCCGTAGGAAGTTAAGCACCGCCTGCAGGCGCACCGTCGAGATCGGCACCCACCGGGTTTTCCCCGACTTCGTCGTCTCCCCTCTCAGCCGAATCCAGCCGGGTCGCGCGTCAATGTCGCTCCACGTCAGGGCGAGCATTTCGCCGCGTCGCATGCCCGTATCGAGGGCCGTGATGATCAACAGCTTCAGGTGCGGCGCCGACGCGTCGATCAGGGCGCGCTCTTCCTCGGGACGGATGCGGCGGTGCCGGCGGTTGTCCTCCGGCTCCTGCCTGATGAGCGTCGCGTTGCCGCGCCGGAACGGGGTGCGCTCCAGGTACTCCCGTCCCACCGCCCAATTGAACATATGCCGCAGCAGCGACAGGTATCGGTTGATCGTTGCCGGTCGTCGAATGCGCGGCGTCTTATGGTGCGGAGCCAGCAGCGCAGGCGCCTTCAACGTCGCGATGAAATCCTCCACGTCTGCTGTGCGAATGTCGGCGATCGGTCGCGTGCCGAAGTGTGCTCGTAGCGGCGCTAGCCGACTCCCGATCGTGTCCGCCGAACTGAGCCGGTTGGGTTCGATGTACCGCTCGACGTAGAGATCCGCGAGTGCATTGAAGGTCATCCCAGCAGCCGCCGGCTCCTCCCGCTCCCGCGTGAAACGCCCGGCGCGGACGGCGGCCCGAAACCGCTCATAAATCGCCTGCGCCTGGGCCTTGGACGTGATGTCCTCATTGGCCCACTTGCCGAGGCTGACCCGGTGCAGCGTGCCGCGGTGCTGGAACGACCCGTGCCACGGGTGCGCGCAGCGATCGCGCGCGCGGGCCTTGTGCTCGCAGCGCTTGTGCAGGCCCGTACCCTTACCGCTCCTTCCGGCGCTTCTCGCGCGCGTCCCGCTCGATATAACCCAACAACCTGATCGCCATCTCAGGGATCTCGTGCTGCGCCGTCTCGTAGCGCGCCACCGTGTTCCATTTGACCCCGAGGAGTTCGGCCAACTCGGCCTGCGTCAGTCCGAGGTTCGTCCGGCGGCGCTTCCACGCTTCGGCCGCTGTCGCCAACTCCGGTCGCTGGCCCTTCGGGCGTTTCGTTCTCATGCGGCGCGTTTACCCACCTTACGGCAATATACCGACGGCAATATAGGATCCACGGCCACGGTTGTCAACGGCCGCTCAGACGTTTCGTGGGGGCGTTGCTCACTGCAGACGCTTCGCTTCCCTGTTCGCTCCACGCTCCAGCCACGCGTCGATCCACTCCGCCCGCAGCCGAATGCTCCGCCGGCCTCCCACGCGCACGTGCCGCAGCTCGCCGCGCCCGCACGCGAAGTAAATGGTGTCAGTCGAAACGGCCGCGTAGTCGGCTGCCGCGGCCACCGTGAGCCAAGGCGACGGCACGCGCGCGGGCTCCGCCGCCGCCGCAGATGTGTGGTCTGGTGTCATTCCTCGATCCTTCCGGGTTCGGCGCGGGCGCTGTACGGTTGCGTCCGTGCGTTTAGGGGCTACCCAGCACGAGGTGTGCCAGCCGCGCGGAGAGAATTGTGATCCGGGCTGGTGACGGATAGCTTACAAGCACCGCACGGCGTCAAACTCGAACGCCACCGTAAAGCGCCCATCCAAGCCTGATAGGACACTGAACGGCAGCGGCCCGTCCTCCACGCGCACCGTCTCCTGCGGCTGCACACGTTTCGTCGGATCGATCGTCCACTCATCCATCGCAAGTTGTGTCGTCTGGTCCGCGTTGAATACCTTCAGCGTGCCGGCAATCCTCGTCGCGCAGTCCGGCCCCTCATTGCGGAAGTCAAAGCCGTAGCGGCACTCGCCGGTAGGACACGGCCAATCAGGGAACGCGAGCTGCTGATCCGGTACGGCAACGAGGCGCGCACGCGGAGCGCCCGGCGGCGGTCCCGATTGCGTTGGCCGCGTGGGCGATCCGCCACAGGCGACCATCAGTGCGAGCAACGCAGCGAGCGCAGCCCTACGCACGTTTCCTCTTCTGCTCGACACCGTTCGCGACCGCCCGCCCCGCCGGCCGGGGATCCTTCGTGCTCGCGCAAACGAGTTGAACCGTTGCGCGCACTGGCCGCGAGTCGCACCTGAACACCGTAATCCCGGTCCCGGTCCCCCGCCTGCGTTCCTGCTCGCGAGGGGCCGAGCAGACTCCGGCGACTGAGCGCGGACACACGTCCGCCGCATTCGGCCGCGACCGTTGACCGCTACGCCCATCGTCCGGACTGTTGAAGGATGCGACTGCCAAACCAGAAGAACCCTGCAAATGAGACGCCAGATACCTACTGATTGAGACTCCTGCGGCAAAAATATAGTTTGCCGTCAGCAATGCTTTCCGCTTGACACAACGGACGCACGGACCTATATTGCCATCAGCAAATATTGCCGTCGGCAATACACGCACCCAATGTTCACACGTCCCAACACACTCAACCCACACGAAAGGCAGGCTGACAATGGCAACTCCGCGATGGGCGTTCAACCTCTCCGTTCCGGTTCCCGAGTCCGTTGCTGCGCGCGCGTTCCTGCGCGCCGATAGCACGCTCGCGTTGACCGCGTCGATCGTCTCGAAACTCCCGGCATCGTTTCTGCTGACTCCGCTTCGCGCGGAGCTGACCGCGCTCGGATACCTCCCGATCCCGACTCGCTCCCGGTAAACCCGCCTACAGCCGGGGGAGCGCCGCACACACGTTCCCCCGGCACCCTCTTCCATGCCAAACAAGTCAGAAAGGACGTTCCGATGATCAACCGCAACCGGCCGACGCCTCGCCAGCACACCCGCGTTGTCCGCGTGCACGCCTCCGGTGCGCGCCTGGTTACTATCAATCGAACTGAGTCCCGCAGCATCCTGCTCTCATTCGCGTCACGGCAGCGTATCCCGGCAGCAACAACGTAACGCGCGCACGCGCGCGACGTTCCCGCCAGACAGGGGCAGGCTGACAATGCTGCCCTCTTCTTTTCCCTACCTCACCTCGGCCAGCCCCTCAGCTCCGCGCAGCTCCTAACCGCTCCTCGCACGTTTCGCGGGCAATCCGCGCGGCCGCAGGGATCCTGCCGTCCGCACGTACCCCCCCCGGTTCGCCCTTTTACGGATCCCCCGACCTTTAGCGCCCGGTCGTGTGGGGTTTCTCCCAGCTATATGAAAATTTCTCAAGCCTGATACAGTTCTTGCTATCACTGCGCGTGCATGATCACGCAGTCAGGCTCCAACTACAGCAGCACCGCCGGCATCTGACTTCGTCGAACCGATCACGAGCGCAGCGTTCAGTACGCGCGCTGGCACCACAAACAGACGTGGAACCCAACCCGGTTCTGTAGTCTCGTACGGCAATATGTCATCCAGGGCAAGTTCAAACTCGATCGCGTGTTCGAAGTTGTCCGGGGGCGCACTGGTCAGCGTGATGCCGATCAGTGCACCGCGTTTCTGATCCGGTGTTGGATGAGGGTCGGTAAAACCCTCGATGCGCTTGGCGACCAACCCAAACCCTGGATCGTAGTAATAAACCTTCAGAGTCTTGCCACGTTCGGAGAAACGAGCGAGTGGATCGGGGGCACGAGCGAAGCCTTCGGCCCACGCAAGCCAGCAGCCGATTTCGGATTCCGGCGTCACCTCGCCCGCGACCTCACGAAGCCGTGCCAGGAACGCCCTCCGCTCTCGCGCACGAACCCAATAGTCGACCAGCTTGTCAAAGTGATCGTGGCGGCCCGCCTCGATGTAGGTCCGGTTGTTCGCGTCGGTGCGGCGCTTTGCCTCTTGCTGCCTCAGGTCATGCCGGCGCGCCAGTTCAGCGTCCCTCGCGTTGAGCACCAGCGCACGGCGTACGATCGATTCAATGAAATGATTCAGGCGGGTTTCTAGTCGCTGCGCCTTCCCGTCGGTTGCGGCGGGACGCAACCCGCTCCAAGAGTCGACAAAGAGGCCGAGCCGACCTGTCAGCTCAGTCTTGTAACGTCTGGTGCTGTACTTTTTGGGCTCAGCAGGTACGCGACGGGCTAGCTCTCCCAAATGAATTTTGACCGCCTGACCAAGGACGGTCACGCGCGTGCGTCGTTCACAGCAATGGCATAGCCGCGAGCTTCGAGGGCATATATGAGGGCCTCAAAGATTCGGAGTGCACGCGAACGTAGGCAGCGCGACACACCAATGCTGATGCACCGCCGCCCTTTGTAGAACACGTCGCGATCTGAAGCCGCGTCGCTCCGGCGGAATTCTTCGGCTCTCCGGCGAACGAGCGGGTGAGCAATCGGCTTCTGGCCTTCTACGACGATGAGGTTCGCAGGATCGCGCTCAAAGGCGATCTCCGGCGGCAACGGTGCCGATTCGGCGGCGGCAGCGTTCGGTTGACGTTCTTGAAGAACGATCTTCTGATCGCGCAATCCTGGAGCGTCAATGAGTGGCGCAGGAAAGACACGCTGGCTAGCGGCCTTCTGCGCCCAATAACCCCGCCACGGTACGGGCACGCGGTGCCGTTCGCAGAGCTTTCGCAGGCCGACGTCGGATAGGTCGAAGCGCTTCGAGAGTTTGAATAGCGACTCCGACCAGACGAGCGTGTAGAGTTCCTTGCGCGTGAGTGTGACTTCCGGCATGCCCGCATCGTAATCGAGCAACCGTTCGCGTGCGCGAGTTGCAGGGGTGAAAATTTGATCCCTGCAAGTTTGCAGGGGTGCAGGCATTGGCCGTTAGGTTTTAAGCGGCCGAGAGGGCGATGGTCTCAGGATCCAAACCGCACTGTAAAATGCTGGCGCATGCCCGCCAACACGTCGGTCGGTTCCCCCGCCGAGCCCGTTCAGGGTGTGGTAGCGGTTCTCGACGCACTAGGCGCAGCCGTCTACTCGCGTGAAGAGGCAGATCGATTCCTCCAGGCGCGCGATCAGGTGATGAAGCTGCTGAACGAAACCGCTACCACCGCCAGTTTCCGGATCGACAAAAGCGGCCTCATGCGATTTATCTTTAGCGATACCGTAGTACTGACGTACGTGCGTCGCGAGCCTTTGAATACCGACGACATCAACGGCTTCTGCGGGCTCTTACGGACAGTCGAGGCGTACTTCTTGAGGCAGCGCATCTTCTTTCGCGGTGCGCTTGCAATCGGCGAACTCTACAGAGCGGATGAACAAACAAACACCGTCATGGGGCCAGCGATCAGCGACGCTGCGGCTTGGTATACGCGCGCCGATTGGATCGGGATCCACACCACACCCCAGGCCACAGTCTTTGTACGATCCCTGCTGTGCGAAAAACCCGAGGCGCTCGATCACGTCCTGCTCGATTACAACGTTCCCCTTAAAGACAAGAGCAGGATGCACCTGAAGGCCGTCAACTGGCCCAAGACGCTCTATCTCACCCACCAGAAGGACGCCGTGCGCGCTCGGGCCACTCTCCTCGGCGTTCTCGGCACACAGCCAGTACCGGCCGGCGCCGAGTCGAAATACTTTCACGCGATCGAGTTCTTCGATCATTGTGAGAAGACTGGGTTCAGCAAAACAGCTCAAGCCTGAAATGCGACGTAAAGCGGCCGGTGCGCCTGGGCTGCTCAACGCCATTCCGGGCGCGCCAACAAAGCGCTGACGTGGCTCGTGAGTTCGCGCGCAGCCTCGATGGCCGCCCGCGCTTCCTGAAGCGTCGCGCGAGCGCCGCTGTGAATCACTCGATTGCGCAGACGCGAGAGTTCGACGTAGGCGGGCCAAAATGCTTGATGCTGGATGCTGTCGCCACTGAGTGCTGTATAGAGCCGCCGCACCCTTTCATTCGCAATATTCCGACTCGGTAGCAAGTCGAGGATGGACTTTGCCACCACGTCGCCAAGACTGCGTGCAGCCATCACCTTGGCGAATGCGAGCTCGATTTGGATTTCGCAGGCCATCTGTGCTGTCACTACGACGATCTCCGCATTGCGCTGGTCCGTTACCAGGCTTTCGGCGACATCGAGCAACGACAGATGATATGGAGGCCCGTGATGGCGAAGCAGGAGAAGCAGACTCACAATGATGCCAAACCTGGAGAGAGAAAGACTGGCGTACGCCGAAGGCGTGTCACCGCCACCCCTTCTCAATCATCGCTGCCTTCCACTCTTCGCCCGTCCACAACACTTCCTCCTGCGACCGACACACGCGGGACTGCACAGTCTCAGGTTGCGCACCGACCAGCAGACGCACTTCCCAGCCGAATTGGTGCGAGTAGAGGGCCGCGCGTGCCTGCCGGCGATTCTTTCGCAGGCGGAACAGGTCGCCGAGTTCCTTCGGATCGCCGTTCCAAGTGAGACGGAGACGCTGAAGAACGTCCAGTCAATATCACCGGGAGAGGCAGGTAGAGCACTCCGCCGCCGTGAGGCCCTTACAAAACTGTTCGCGCATGGCGGGTGTTAACGAGCCTGAGAAGACATTGCCCAAGTTCCTGACGGCTCGGCACAATCCCTGTTTATGATCAGGAATCCCAGCAATCGGCGTACGAACTCCACAGGCCAATTGGACGGATCGAATGCTGGACGTCAACTCACCGTACGCGCTTAGAAATGTGTCCGCCGCGGACTCGAACTCGTTTTTTGCATCTCTCGCCAGGCGCCGCGCGGATTCACATAGGTAATTCGACTCGCCATAAGACGAACACCGCGAGCGAGCTGCCGAAGCTGCATCTTCCAGTTCGTCTTTCGCCGACGCTGCCTCCTCGGCGGCCGAATGGGCTTCGTCTGCGTTGCCTTGAAGATCGTCAATTTCGGACGCGCACGTCTCGAAGTCGCTTGGTAGCTGTCCATCTCCACGCAGAATCGAAAGGGTGGCCCACGTTAGTACTACGATCGCTCCGACCGAACCTGTAAACCGCATCATGAGGCCCCTCCTGCGCTGTTCGTTTCGCTAGTGAGGTCAACCGATCCCCTGCGGCTACTTCCCCTTTCCGCCACCGAGCGACTTGCGCGCCTCATCGTCCTGGTACTGAACATCCTTGCCCGACCGCGTTTCGAGGATCTTCACGGTCGTACGCACGATGTCTTTTCCCAGCTCGAACACTGCGGCCTGTTCTTTGCCCGCTGCGTCTTTGTAGCTGATCGTCAGGTAGTGGTTGCGCTTCTTGGAAAAGAGGGCCCACGGTGAGACGAGGATGCCGACGGCGACACGCCGACCCGCCTTCTGGCCGTACTCCAACTCGGTGATGGCCGCGTAAGGGATCGACACGGGCACGGACTTCTTTCCGTCGGGGGTGAACGTAATTGCGTCCTCAGCCGAAGTCGAGAACCTACCCTGCGCCTTTTCTTTCAGGCCGGCGACGGTGCCACCCATGTACTGAGCCTTGTTCGAATCGACAGCGAATAGGCGCGCTTCCGCCACGATGAACGACACGATGAGCCCGACGGCGAGCATTCGCTTCATGACCGGCTCCTTTCCAGAAATTCGGTCGATCGCATTCTGGTGAGTGTCCGCAAGACGCTGTCCTCATAAAACCCGCACGCCTGTGCGTATCAGCCTCCGTGTTGCCAGCAGTACGCGCTGCCCGGCTTCGCATTCCGCGAGCACTGAGTGCCCTTCTTCGTAATCGCGGCGCATCGCGCTGAGCGAGCAGCAGGCCGTGGTGACTCGCGCGGCGCGGCAGCGGCCGTTGCAGGCGCTGCTCCTGTCGAGAGCACTGGCGGCTTGCAAATGCGACACGCGCCGTACCGCTTCGACGCCTCGCCCAGCGTGGTCGCGATCCGGCTGCGTGAAAGCGAGCGGCAGCCTGCGGCGTGATACTTCGCGCCGGTCCGTGTCACGTAGACGGTGTCCGTCGGCACTGGTGCACGGGCCGCGGCTTGCCGTGCGGCGAGTCCCGCAGAGATCGGGATAAGAAGCGAGAGAAGGACCAGCACCGCGCGAACGTGCAGCCTGCGCATAGCGGCTCCTTTGAGGGGTGGTGCAGTCTAACGTGGGAGGCTCGCGTGAGGCAATTCTCGCGACTCGTCTAACAGCCACGCTGTGTCGCGTCCGCACACCCGGCTCAAATCGTTCGATTGCTGTTGCCGTGCGAGCCGGCGTCGCAGGAGGATAACGGGTCGCAGACGTCGTTTGTTGTCGATGACTTCCGAATCATCGTCTGGGGTAGGTTACACCGTGACAGGTGACTTGGTGTGCCCCGATTCTAGAAGAGGTTAAGGTTGCGGATCAGCCCGACGCACACCGTCGATCACTTTCTGCGTCTGCACCGCACGCTCATCATCGAGACGAGAGAATTTCGTGATCTCCGTCACAACGATGACCTCTGCCCCCGATTTCAGCTCCAGCTGGAGGCGGTTCTTCGCGCTGTTGGGCAGTTTGAGCCGGTAGTCTACGACACCCAAGGGCTAATTGATCATGGCGCAGATATCGTGGTGCGCATTCGCCATCAGGAACGCCTTGATCAAGAGGCCCCAGAACTATTGGGATTTCAAATCAAGTCGTTTGAGGACTTCCGCCGGAGCGATTTATTTCGGGCGTTGAAAGCTCAGCGCGACGACGCCTTGAGAAAGATTCCCTACTTGGCCGGTTACTACATCGTTCTCTGTACGGATGAAGACCGCGACAAAGATGCGATTAGGAACATCGAAGCCGAATTCAGAGGCGCGGAGCGCACGATTGTTATTGAACCAACGTACAGTCTGAATTTCTTGCGGCTGCCAGATCGCCGGATCCAAGGGCTCGTAACTAGGATGATGCAGTCTCAGGACTTTGTCTTCCGTGAGGCGGTAAAAACTATCGAACTGAGCACTCCCACGGCTGGCCTGCTAGCCGTATACCTCGCAACCCTAGCAGCCGAAGGACGACACGACATCAGCGTCTACGATTTGAAGCACCAAGGCCGGCTGCGGGATTTATATGAGTCGGCGCTTGAAACAAGGAGGAATGCGGCCGAACGATACAAGGAGCCTGCGCCGACCGACGAAACCGATCGGTTCCTAGGCCGGGAACCGACCCTCTATCGCCCTCCGACAGAGCAAGAGCTGAAGCGGATGGCAGAAGTTTTCTACGACGACTTCGAGGATGCGCTCGCCTTTGATCTGGAACAGCTCGACATGAACCTGATCGACATTGCGGCCGTATCAGGTCGAATTACAGTACGCCCGGAGGAAATGCTCGCCCTCACGGCACTTCTGACCGACGCGAAAGTGCGGTACGGGCTAGCGGGCTGGGAGCTGTTCAGTTACGGCGCTGAAGCACTCGGTGCGCTGGACGCGTGAACCGGCGCGCGATCCGATTGACGCTTCGGAGGGTGTGAGGTTAACTCTGCCTTCAGCAAGCGAGTGATTCCGGTACAACGCCGGCCTACGCGGCGACATTGGCCCACTCAAACCCCGTCCGCGGTGCGCTGCATAAGCGGAACCGCGAGTTGCGCGACCCTTCCCTCACTTCTCCCGAAGCCACGCGGCATCGTAGATCCCGTTCGTCTGAAACAGCGTCGGCCAGAACTCTGCTGGTGTGAGCTTTCCCGCCTTCATTAGCTCGTACGCGAGATACAGATCGGTCGTCAAAACCGCCACAATGCCGAACCTCGTGGCACTCCGCACGAAACTTGAACTGAACGGTGAGGCGCCCGAACCTGGAGGTTGCCCCGCATTGTGCAGCCCGATGAAAATCCCTTTGTAGCTGTTGCTTGCGGATTCACCTCGAAGTATCCACTCGGCCAACTGTCGAAGGCCATCTTCAGCGAACGAGGATCCCGCAGTACTCTTGATCTCCAGCACGCCCTCATCGCTGCCGAACTGAATCCAGCCATCCTCCTTGTTTGCTTCGACAGGGTCCGTCACAGTGCCGCCGAGTGCCGCGAGCAATTCGCGTACTATTCGCTCCAACGCCGACCCGCGTTCATACAGCACTTTCAAAACGCTACGAGCCTTCTCCCGCTCCGTCGCCAGCTCTGAGCGCTGCGTTCGGAGTGCGGCAAGCTGGCGCTCGACGTCTGCGATCTGTCGGTCTATCTCGGCCTGCCCCGGAGCGGCTAGGCGGGCGGCCCACTCAGGTTCAGCAACCGGCGCTACGTCAATACCCGCGAAGAGGCGGAGTGCTAAAAGGAGAGTGTCTTCACTCGGCAGCGGAATCGCGGGCAGTAGCACCAAGCGTTCATAGCCAATCCCCGCCGCGAGTGGTTGATTCGTTCGGTTGCGGGCGAACGGATGGACACCGTATCCCTGTCCCTTGCGGTCGGTTACTGCGGCCATGGCATAGTCCCACCGTTGGAGGTGCCCGAGATATTCCCGAAGCTGGGTATTTCCGGTGGTGATC
This sequence comes from Vicinamibacterales bacterium, assembly GCA_049642465.1. GTDB lineage: Bacteria > Acidobacteriota > Vicinamibacteria > Vicinamibacterales > 2-12-FULL-66-21 > CAWDPQ01. The sequence goes on along the minus strand of JBAROV010000050.1, from coordinate 48,267 downwards.
TCGATGAAAGTGCCCCCTGCCACATTCCAGTGAAACTTGGCGCCGGTCCAGTCGAGAAATGCGTGCTTCGTTTGGTCCTTCTTGTCGTCGGTGAGCCTCAATACCGTCAGTCGCGGGTCACCCAGAACGTAGACGCTGCCGTTGTGTTCGAGGATCTGCTTTGCGGTGTATTCGGTGACGTGCGCAAAGAATGGTGTCCAGATCGTTACGTCGCCCGCAGCAGGGACGTTCTCCAGCAAATTGATCACCACAATGTCAAAGTCCTGGAGATTCGGCAGGTTGACGAGCTGGTTCCAACCGAACGACACAAGTTGGTGCGTCACGGTATCGGCCGTGTAGCCGGAGGCGCCAATGAGCACGACCTTGGTTTTCGGCATCGTGAGCGAATTGTACTCGGCTGTTTTTTGTCCGTCTTTTCCCGTCGTCGTACGGAGAAAAATAGTTAAAATGTAATCAGAACTTGCGGGTCGTCATGTGGAGCCCGCGCAGCAAGTCCCGCATCCACACTGCATCGTCCCTCCGCCGCGACAGAGCGGAGATCAGCGCCGTTCGGCGCTCTGGCGTTTACCGCGATTCGCCACGCATCTGAGATCAATCGGTGATCGAAGGGTTCGATCAATGAGTCCCGTATTCGCCTCCACACTGCGCACACTTCGGCAGCGTCGCCGGCTGACCCAGCGCGAGCTTGCCGAAGCCGCCGGCTTCTCACAGGCGTACGTTTCACAACTCGAACGCGGGCTGCGCCCGCTGAATCCGGTCGACGTCGTGGAGCGCTTCGCCTCCGCGCTCAACGTTCCACCGTCCCGGCTCGAATTAGGCGCGCGCTAAAAGGATTGTCATGACCGCCGACCGTGAAACGTCCGGCGCATCGAAGAAGCCAGCAAGCCTGATCCGACCGTGCGCGTCGTGCCCGTTCACGCACGATGCCGCCGCGCTCCGCTTGACCTCGGCGCAGACACTCAGAACTCTTGAACACTTGTTCAGCGGCGGAGCGTTCGACTGTCATTTGACGACGGAGATTGACGCCGACGGCAATCTGACCGCGGACCATGCCTTGGCGTGTCCAGGAGCCGCAATGCTCGTGGAGAACCTGTGTCAGTCGCATCCGGAACTGGCTGCTCTCGCTGATCGCCGTGGCATAGCTCCCGACGCCGGTCACACTGAGCGCCTCCGCGGCCGCGAGCGCGTCTTCACCACGATCGACGAACTTTTCGACGCGGCACGGCCGGCGGCGGCCCACATCACCGCGCCTACCTGCGACCCGCTGGCGGCGGGCCGCTGCAGCCGCTCGAAGACTTACCGATCAAGGCGTCCGCTTCGACGGCGGCGCAGCCACAACGCAAAGGATTCCAATGGCAAGCTATCCAACCGCTGTAAAGACCTACACCAGTAAAAACGACGGCGTCGACATCTTCTCCGCCGCCCACATCAACGACCTCCAAGACGAGGTCGTGGCGGTCGAGCAGGGTCTGCTCGACGGCTTCGCGCATCACCTCAAACCGCAGGCGAATGACACGTACGACCTCGGCACGTCGGCGCTCAAATTCAGAGACTTGTGGCTCGCAGGCGATCTCAACGTTGCCGGTGCCGGGCCACATGCGATAGGAGGCGCGGTCAGTTCGACGCGTCAGTTGCTTCTGGCGGGCACACTCGCAACCGGCGTTCACGGGCTCGAAGTCACGTCACGGCTTCAACCCGGCGCAGGAGTGAGTGCCGCAGTCGCGCACATCGCGGGGACGCTCGACGAAGCGGCATCCGGCACGCACAGCATCTTCTCCGGCCTGCAGGTAACAAAGCCGACGATCACAGCGGGTGCCGGTAGTGTAACCTCCGCGGCGTCGCTCTATGTCGTCAACGCTCCGAGCGAGGCGACCAACAACTACGCGCTGTGGATCGACTCCGGCGTGAGCCGCCTCGACGGGAACCTGATCCTGTTCACGAACGCCAGCCTGCTGTTCCAGGACGGCGCCGGCGCGGATCTCGGGAAGCTGCAGATCGAAAACGCGGCGATGCACCTGAAGCTGAATGAAGCCTCGTCTGATCCTGCAGCGCCTAGCGCGAACGAAGTCAAACTCTACGCCCGCGACAACGGCGCTGGAAAGACGCAGATCGTCGCGCGGTTCAATACGGGCGCCGTGCAGGTCATCGCGACAGAACCATGACACTTCAGGAACGGTTACTGACGGTGGACGCTGAACTCACCGCCGCCCAGCAGTTGCACGCGCGAGCAGTCGCGGCGGCACAGAACGCGGCGACGCAGGTCGTGCGGTTACAGGCACAGAAGGAGCTGCTCGCGGAGCTGCTCAACAACGACGCTGAGCGCGACGCACCGCAACCCGGCTCGGTAAAGAAGTAGAACAACAGGAGCGTATATGGACACTTCAGAACTGCGTGAACTTCAACACCGGCTCGCGGCGGCGAAGAGCCGATTGCTCACCGTTCGCGACCTCCGGGCTCGCGCAATCGCGTGCGCCGAAAAGGCCACCAAGGAAGCACGGCAACTGCAGCAGGAAATATACAGTCTCACGATCCAGATCGGGCCTGCCGAGATGATCGCTGAGGTGAACGCCGAACGCGCCGCGCGTGGCGAGGAGCCGCTGCTCTTTCAGCACGCGCCGCTTCTATGACGAAGGCGCAGCTAAGCCTCACCGGCGGCATCGTCGCGCATCAGGATTGGGGCGTCCCGAAGATCCAGTATGTCCACGATCTCGTGCTTGAGGGTGACGGGACGGGCTACGGAATTCACTGCGATGCCTCGTACGTCGTTTTTGAGCGGGTCTGGGTGAGAGGCTTCTACATCAACCTCGTGCTCTCCAACGCGGTCAGCGTCACGTTTCGGAGCTGCCACTTCTCGCGCGCGACGGAGGCCAATGTATTCATTCCGTGGAATACCATTGCGACGACGATCGTATTCGACGCCTGCGCGTTCCGCGGCGCGCCCTACGGCTTGATGATCCAGACTGGCGCGGGGATCTCGTTGGTCAATCGCTGCATCGTAGAGCTGAACACGAAGGCCGGCGTCGTGATCGATCCTCAACCCGGCTCACCCTTTCCGCTCAGAGACATCGTGCTCGATCACGTGTGGTTCGAGGCGAACCCGACGAACATTGTCGGCCGCGAGTGGGCGACGATCGTTGGATGAGTGTGCGGTGGGATTCACTGAGTGGAAGCGTCCAACCGGGCGCTGGTCGTTCGAGGACTTAGGTACCGAAGAATTCGGGAAGTGCGTTAGATGGTGAGAGGAAATGATATGGCGATTGCCTTTGTGACGGGGTCTGGGGTCGGCGCTGAAGATGTTGGCACATCGATCCCCGCGGCTATCAGTTGCCGTACGGAGGTGGACATGATTCGAGCAGGTGACATATGGCGATAAGCGTCGGCAGTTCGTCGTCAAGTTCCAGTAGCAGCACGGGCTCGCTGGTCTGGTCTCATACCACGGTGGCCGGGACGGACATGCTGGTCGTCACGGCTGGGACGGGCACGTCAGGTCCAGCCTCGGGACGCACAGTCACGGCGGTCAGTTTCGGCGCGCAGTCGCTCACAGAAGTGCCAAGCAGCGCGGGCGATGACGGGAACTTTTGCCGCTCAGCGATCTGGTATCTCATCGCCCCGAACATTACGACGGCGGACATTACAGTAACCATCGGTACCTCGTCCCAAGTCGCCGCCGGGGCCACCAACTTTAGTGGCGTGCATCAGACCGTCCCGTTCGGAACGGCGGCCGTTAACGGTGGCAGTAGCACGACGGCGTCCGTCGCGGTTACGGCGGGGAGCGGAGAGGTCACGGTTGGTGCCATTGGCTCGGATTCAGGATCGGGTATTACGCCGACCGGAACGCAACTGTGGGAAGTCGAGAACGTGAACGGCGATACGTCCCACGCGGGGCAGTACTACACCACGACGAATCCCACCGTCCAGTGGGGACAAGCAGAGGATACCGGGTGGGCGGTGTCGGGGGTCGCGATGAAAGCGGCTGCAGGTGGCGGGGGCCGCGTCACGAAGAATACGCGGGCGTGGCCGTTGGGGATGGCCATCGGGATGTATCGGGGCGAGAACGGACACTGCAGCTAGGTGCGCAGCGGAGGCGTCCTAACAAGAAGTGCCAGCCTGGGTCGTCGACGTGTCGCGAGAGCCAGGACCGCGAGCCCGAACCCGAACGAAGCTATCGATGTTGGCTCGGTAACGACCGTGAATGTTCCGCTGACCGACAACAAGCCCGGCGGCCGTGTCGTGTTGCCTTCAGAGATCCATTCACCCGGGGTGTACCCCAACCAGCTCACAATTCCGCCGGTACCCTCGGCGTTCATGACGAAGTGAAAGTTGTAGAAGACGATCGACGAGCCCACGACGCCGTGGTACATCTGATTGATCCACCAACTGCCATCAGCGTTCGTCGCTTTTGTTCCGCCACCAATAAAGTTGTAGTCGGCGGTGAAGAGACTCACGCGCGCGACTTGCCCCGAACCCGGTTCGATGAAGGTCGTACCAATGAAGTCAGGGTGTGCCATTACGTCTGGCAACCAGATCGCCGCGTCTTCGTTCCACGCGGTAAAGGAGCCCATCACATCGTAGAACGCGCCGGGTGGAGGAAACGTCGTGACATTGGCTTGAACTGGCGCCGCACCCAGCAGCAGCCACGCTCCAAGGGTCCAGCGAAACAGACGCACGGACACACCTCCCGGTGCGGCGCTGGCAAACATCGGGCCGCGCGCGGGTCAGTAGTTACGCGGGCCTCTCGCCAGAAGTCTACGTATACGGCTGAGAAAGTCCGCTGGAAGGCCGACTAGTAGCCTCGCAGCAGCAGGTTCCAAGTGAAGGGGGTTCTGAATCATGTCCTTCGATTGGGGAGCAGGCTCGACACGCTCGGCACCGATTCCTCTGCCGCCCTACGCGCTCCAAATGTCGTCTATTGCTTTGGTGGTAAGGGCGTTCGCGGCGAGTCGCACGCTAGCGGTCAACCCGACGACGGAGACTGCGTTGGTTCGACGCGACTCAATCAACCTCGCAGGTGCTATACACTAGATGTATCGCCTCATCTACATACGTGGATGTGAGGCGCAGAAAGCCGTGGGTTCGGTCCGAATGCCAGATACAACGTCCCCTCTCGTCCTCGACGCAAACGCGATGCGTATTCACTTGATGAACACCGTACAGATGTACGGTGGTCAACGCCAAATGGCGCTCCGCTTCGGCCTGTCGCAGCGCGAACTGTCGATGGCCATAAATGGACTGCGACCCGTAAGCAAATCCGTGGCCCTCGCGCTCGGCTTTGATCGGTTCGTCGAACCTCGCAAGGTGCGGTTTCGCCGCCGCCCGCGATGACGGCATCAGGCCCAGCGCCAGCGGCTCCCCGCACGCGCCGCTACTTTCAGTCGCACCTACAGCGAGCATCCTCATCCCGTCCACCGAAAACGAAGAACCGTCGCAGGAGAAAGAACGTCATGAGGCGGAAACGAAGCCAACACGCGCCGCTCGCGATTGAGGACTACCAACGCGCGTTTGCCCAGGCCGGGTTTTTTGATAACGCCTGGATGAGGGTTTGGTTGATTGATCGGGTCGCCGAAGCGCACGGCCAGCAAGCCCTGGCGCGGTTGCTGAAGACTCCTCAGGTTGCGATCTCTGACGCTATCGTCGGTAGACGTCGCGTGTCTGCGGCGCTTGCTCGCGCGCTAGGGTTTCAGCGCACCGATCGTCGTGTCCTCCGCTACCAGAGCCTCAGACCCGAATCCGCCGCCCGTGTCGAGATGGCCGCACAGATTCTCGGCGTCCCGGTGAACGCGATCTTCGATGGCCGAATCATGACGCTCACGCCGGAACAGATGAAAGCAGTGGTTGCTCACGAGGTGGACCGCGCCGGTAGCCAGTACGCGCTCAGTCGACTCGCCAAGGTACCGCGGTGGAGAGTGGCCGAAGTGATCTCCGGCCTGCGGCCGCCCTCCTCGCAGCTCGCCGTCGCGTTTGGCTTCTACCGCGACTCCCGCGTCAGTGTGGAGTATCGGCCGTCGCATTCGGCGGACCAGCCGACGCAGCCGACCGTCGCAGCGAACGCGGTGCCGGCGGCTCCAGCAGCCTAGCGGCTCTATCCACAATTACTTTGGCATGACACATGCAGTGGAATTGTTTAACAGGGTCGGTAATTCTCAAAGCCTTCACAGCCTGCACCTTCTAACCGCGCCACGAACCTCCTGCCGTTCCTGACCGAGTCCGGGCTTCGAAACGTCACCCTGGACTCGTAACACCAACTCAATCGTCACGAATTCGTAAGGGGGAACTTTGCTTACGATCCCAAACCTTCGCCGCGTGCGTCGCTGGCTGAACGTGCCACAGGCCGCACTCGCTGACCTGATCGGAACGTCCACAGCGTTCATCAGTTTGGTTGAAAGCGGCCGGCGGCCTATCAGTCGGGAGCGCGCGACGCAGATCGCTCAGTACTTGGGCGTGTCGCTCGACGTCCTCGTGGGCATCTCGGCGTTCACGGCCACGATAGAACCGACGACGCCAAAGGCTTCAGTTTCGGCGCACGCGAGCGATCGGTTCGCGCGCTACCGAGCGGCCACGGGACGCGAGGCGTGACCGTGACTGCCGGCCGTTTCTTCCGCTCGCACACGAAACCGCGCCCGCCGCGTCCCTCGGCCGCGCTCGCGAGGTATATCGACGTCACGAAGCGGCAACCCCAATTGGCAGCTCTCATCGCTTCAGCGATCAAGACGCGCGAGGAATTGTTGCGCACCGCGTGGCTCGGCAACGGAACAGAACCCGACCCTGGTCTGCGGTCGCAGGTGCGGGCGCTGTTTCCGCCCCGAACGTATCAGCGTGCAGATGGATGGATCGTGACCGCCTATAACAGCGACGCCTCCGCCGCCGAAAAATTCGTACTCGATGCGCTGAGGGCCCGTGGGATCTTTGCGCCCGCGGTTCACAAACGGCCGCGTGTTCACGTCAGCGCCGAACACGTTCGTGAGCGTCGAGCGAGGAAGAACGCGATGCTGCGGGACCGCGCTCGGCTGCGCCGCCGACGCCAACCACTGAATGGAGAGAAATCGAACGTGACTGGGTAAAAACGGCGATAGCCGACCCCGCCCAGGATCGGCCATCGAGTTTCCAGTTAGAAGGAGAGTTCCAGTGAGTCTGAAACTATTATACGCACCTTGCAAGAACGGGACCGAGGTGCAGCAAAGCGGCCTCCGCTACTTTCGCAAAGCCGCGCAACGGCGGGCCGAACTGGCCGCCCAGACCGACGCGCCCAAACCCCGACACCGCTCGACGCGGCCGAAGCGGCAGCCGCTCAACGATTATCGTCGTCGACAACGGAAACCGCAGGCTCCAATCCTGCGAATGGAACAACCTAGCCGCTGCCCGCTCTGCGGTGGCAGGAGCCGGGTGCGGTTGAGTAAGGCTCGCCGCCGCCGAAACCGTGAAGTTGTGACTCTTCACCTTCGTCGCTGCCGTCGCTGTAAGGTTCGGTGGATTACCTGCGAGCACCGCGTGGGCGGCCCGCTGCCGTCGCGCTCTCGTGCCTGGGCGGCGGCCGCGTGATGGCTACCAACACCAAACCGAACAGTCCGGCAGCCGCCGAAGGGGCCGGTTTTGGCCCAAAAACTCCAGTTTCCGAGATGTACACCCAACACGGGGCGGAGCCCCCATTGGGTACCAAAAATAAAAATCAGCAAGTGTATTTCTCGGAAAGCGAAGAATCCCTCAGTAAATCTGCACCGTCCCTGGCAGATTTGGAAAAAAGCATTGATGGTTTGCTCCGGATGAAGGACCGCGCTGCGTTTCGGATCCTTCTGGCCGCGGTGGCCGCGCACCGGCTGTCCGGTGCGCCCGTCTGGTTGCTCATCGTCGGGCCATCCTCGGGAGCGAAGACCGAGTTGATCCAGACGCTCAACCTGACGGCTGGGGTCTACCCCCTCTCCGACCTCACAGAAAAAACGTTCGCATCGGGGGCGCACAAGACCGGCGGCGGAGACGCAAGCCTGCTGACCGAACTCGGCAGCGGCTTACTGTCGCTGAAGGACTTCACGACCGTGCTCTCGATGCGGAGTGAAAAACGCAAAGAGATCCTCGGGCAGCTCCGCGAAATCTACGACGGCGAATACCGGAAGAACTTCGGCAGCGGGAAACGCTTCGAGTGGAAGGGCCGGATCACGCTCGTCGCTGGCGTGACCCACGAGATCGACAAACACTACGAGGTGATGTCAGCGCTTGGGCAGCGATTCCTGCTCCTGCGTTTTCAGCAGCCGGATCGGATCGCCTCCGCCTTGCAGGCGCTGGACAGCAACCTCAACGCGGACCCGCTGCGCGATGAACTGAAGGGCCGCGTGGCTCTCTTCTTTGACTCGCTCCCGTATGTGGATCCGACCCTCTCACCAGACTCTCGACAGCAGCTCGTAGAGATTGCAGAGTTCAGCACCCGAGCGCGTAGTGCGGTCGTGCGCAACGGATACACGCGCCAGTTTGAATATACGCCCGACGATCCCGAAGGCCCTGGTCGATTCGTCAAACAGCTTCACGGCCTCGCGCGGGGCTTAGCTGTGATCGAACGGCGAACGGAAATTAGTGCCGCCGATATGACGCTCGTCGCTCGCGTCGCCTTCGACTCGCTGCCCACGATCCGCCGGCTCGTGGTGCGCGACTTCGCGGACTGTGTTACCGCCACGGTCAATGACCTCATAAAGCGGCACAAGAATACGTCTGAAAGTTCGCTGCGGCGGGCTGTTGATGACCTCGTGGCCCTCGATGTGGTCGAGGAACTGCCGCCGAACCCGGACGGATCGCAGGTGTACCGGCTTGTTCCGCAGTACCGTCGTCTGCTGCGAAGGGTCACAAAAACCTGAGAGGGAAGGTGTAATCGTGGACACCGATCTCCGCCGATTCGATTCTCTGCGCGATCCCGTTCCTGATTTCGAGGTGCTCGCACGGCTAATCCCGGCACTCGAAATCCTATCGAGGCCGGCCGCGCTCGCGCGCTGGGGTGGACTGAACTAGAGGGCGCCTTCAACTGCTCGCCAGCCAGCGCCGCGCCTCCGCAAAATCTCGAAACGCCCGGAGCTGCATCGGTACGGCGCGCGCTTCGTTCGTCAACTGCAGCATCCGCGCGACGCCGTAGCCCGCGTCGGTTCCCGTCACGACGGCCGCGCGCCAACCCTTCGTGTGCTCCGCATTCCGTTGGAAGAAGTTCGCCATCCGATCCACGAACTCGCGAGACGGTGCGGTAGCGCGTGTCCGATCGACGAGCGCTCGCAGCGTCGGTCCGTGCGCCAGCAGCGGTGATACTGCGGCGAGCCACTCGTCAAACGTGTAAGGATCCGAGAATGTGATGGTTGTTACCGCGTCATCGGCTGCTGTCACTTCTATCGGCACGTCGGCGCCATTATCGGCGTTTACACGCGCGTCGGCCAGCCGCAGGATTGCCTTTTTTCACAGCTCGGCGTCCATCCTGCTTTCCGGCCCTAAAACTCCCACACTCGTCCCCGCACACTGTCTCAAAAGGCGCACACGACTGTGAAGAAGCCGCAGACGCTGGGTGAGATCAGCGCAAGGCTTCGAGCGCTGGAGGCGGAAGCGCGTCAACTGCAGCGGGATCTGGCGCGGCACTCGGCGGCGCGGTTACGCTCACAGGCATCCACCCCACCGCGCGTCTCAGGCTCACGTCGGAAGCCACGAAAGCGAACGAAACCGTAACGCGCTGTGTGGCTCAGAGCCCGGCCGCTCCGCGGCGCTATCGACACGGGCCGCACGCCGAGGTGGTTTGGACGATCAGAGCCGAAGCTAACGGGCGCAGTGCCCCGCGCCGGGCGCTCGGGACCGCTCCGCTGTGCAAGGTTTGTGTGTGATCTGCGCCGCAGACGGGCCGACACGAACGGAAACGGTCGGAACGTGAGGCCAAGAAAACCGAGAGGATCCAACTCGGCCGAACAGCCTCGGTTATCACTCCTTTCGACTGTGGCTCCGGAAGTCGCGGGTTCGAACCCCGTCGTCCACCCCAAACAACGCCTCCCCGCCGGCATTCCTCCGCCCACGATAGAGCACACCGAGCGGCTCATCCCGAACGCGCAGCATCGACGTCCGCACGAACTCGTGCAAGACCCGCGGCGTCTGGCGATCGACAGGGCCTGAAAAGACGAACACCGATCGGATGTCATCTGCCAAAATTCGCGCGATCACTTCCCCCTGGCCCGCGCGGCCGAACACGCTGACGTAAGGAAAATCGAAGGCGCCCGGGTTTCTGAGGTTGGCGGCGAGGTAATAGAAACCTGCGTTCGGACCGATCAGGAACATCGGCTGACCGGCAGCGAGGCTCGAGAGCAGTCCCACCTCGGCGTGGATGCGGGTGTGCGTCGCCTCAGGCACCTTGATGCCCCGAAAATGGGGAATCTCAGAGGTGACGTATTCCGTCGACAACAGCGCGTTCGTGTGGCGCACGAAGCGCAGGCCGATCTGACCGAAGAACAGCACCGTGATGGCAGCCTGAACGGTGAATGCCCACCGGCGTGACACGAGATCTCGCGCGCGGCTCCAACCAAACGCGAGCCCTACCACGAGGATGGGAATGGCAAACATGATCGCCGAGCCGCCCTGCCCCGGGAACACGACGAGGTATCCGGCCGCAACGAACGTGGTCACGACGAGGGCGGTCTGGCGCTCGAGCGAACGAGCACGCAGGCAGGCCGCTCCGAGGAGCATGAACACCACGGGCGGAAGGAGGAAGGCACACTCGCGATAGGCTGCCGCCAGCGCATCGACGCTCGAGACGTCTGAGACGGCAGTCAGGAATCGTTCGATTGGTGCGCTATAGGGAACGCCTCCCGTTTGCACGTAGACAGTCTTTCCGAATCCGTAGACCACGAAGCGATCCAACGCTCCGCTTACGAACACCGGCAGCATGACGGCCATCGCGGTGAGCAGGAAGCCGCCCAGAACGACCAGCGCGTGGCGAACGGCGGGCGCCCTGCGGCCAGCCACAATCAGGATCGAGAGGAGCACGGCGCCCAGACAGAGCAGTCCGAGGTTCTGCTTGGCGCTGAAGCAGAGACCGGCAGACACGGCCGCAAATGCCAGGTTCCGATTGTCCGCGGCGGCCCCGACCTCGTGCACGTCTCGCATCCAAAGCGTCGTTGCATAGAATGCCGCTGCAAAGAAAACGACCGCGAGTGGCGTGTAAGGCGTCGGTTGAGTCCACGCGCACACCAGCAGCCATGGCGCGAGCCGGCCGACGCCAAGGACTCGGCACAACATCCAGCACATGGCTATGGTGAACACGAGCGCCGCCGCGACAAGAAATCGGACCACCAGGAGTTCTGTTGGGAAGATGGATGTGAGACCGAGCGCGATGTAAACGGAGAGAGGCGTCACATTGAAATGGACGTCTCGATAGAGCGTCTGACCAGTCTGGACGCGAGCCACGACCTGCAGGAACCAGGACTCGTCAGGCGCGGCGAAACCTTCCGCAACGACGGTGATCCACATCACCGCCGCGATTGCGGCAGCGCCTGCCAGACCCATTATCCCCGCAGGCGCGAAAGCTACGCGCAAGTGTCTGAGGTCGGAACCAGCACTGATCACGGCCGGTGAGCGCGGATCAATTGGAACGGCAGCATCCACTGCCAGAGTGGGATCCGTTCCAGGACCGCTTCGACCCGCCTGCCTGCCGGGCGGTTGACTGCAAAGGGCGGGAGAAATCCGAAGCGGACCATTTCGGGATCCGCAAATCCTGCGTGGCTCAGCGCTTCCGAAATCACGCGGCGCCGCATCCGGATGATGCCCCCGTCGCCCTTCCAGCCCATCCCTGGCGTGACCAGCATCTGGAGGTAGTACAGCGGATTGTAAGGATTCGGCTCGAGAAAGACGACTCGCCCGCCGGGCTTCACGAGACGGAACATCGACGTAAAGATCGCGGTGAGGTCCCGCATGTGATGCAACGCAAAGAGCGCGATGACGCCGTCGAATCTGCCAATCAGCTCGCTGGGAGGATGCGCGATGTCCGCCTCGTACAGCGGGCCGTCGAAGCTTCCCGCCGCGTACGCCCGCAGCCGGGCCAGCAGGACAGGCGACAAGTCGAGGCCTTCGATCTGGATGCCGCGCCTCGCGAGCAGGAGTGTGTAGCGCCCCATGCCACAGCCCACCTCGAGAATCCGATCGGCGCTCGTGATGTTCCCAAACTGCAGCAGCGCGTCAACGTGCCGCTGCAAATAAGGGGAGTCGATCGGAATCATCGTCCGCTTGACGGCACCCTCGAAGTAGGCGCGCTGCTGCCCGTTGTGATCGCTGTCGAGCGCGGATATCGGTATCGTCACGGCAGATCTGCTCGACTGGCAGTACGAAGAACGATGCTGAGGGCCGACAACCCTGCTCTGAGCCGCATCCAGCCACTGTAGCGTGACCGTCCCGAGGGGCGCGTCGCCCGAGGGATGGGAATCGACGAGAGCGGCAGCCCCGATGTGCCAATCATCGCCACGACGAACGGGTGCTCCACCCGCCTGGCCACGAGATGATCGATCATCGCGCGGCTGGTGACGACGTACATGCCGGCGTCGCGAGGGACGCCGCTGAGGAGATGTAGCACCGTCTTGAAGATCCGTGACGTGACGAGGCGACCGGCCGACTCGTATCGGCCGCGTCTTCCGGCGAAGACGGCCGCATACCCGTTCCTCAACTCTTCGAACATCAGGGGAAGCGCCTCTGGAGGATCCTGAAGGTCGGCATCCATAATCACGGCGCATCGCCCGCGTGCCTGCGCGAGCCCGATGAGGACGGACTTGTGTTGTCCGACGTTGCGGGAGAGCGCCGTCACTCTGACATTCGAGTCACTGGACGCGAGGCGCTCGAGCATCGCCTGCGAGCCTGACGGGCAGGCATCGTTGACGAACAGGATCTCGTAGGTGAGATTTTCATCGCGCAGTACACGCCGCAGTCGTTCGTGCAGCGCGCACACCGTGTCCCGGTTGTCGTAGACGGGAACAACCACGCTCACATCCAGAACTGCAGGAGGCGCGTCACTCGCGGGCATAGGTTCTTTCGCGCTGCGCGACAAACCAGGCGACGGTCTCGGCCAGCCCTGCTTCCAGCGTGCGTGTGGCCTTCCAGCCGAGAACGCGTTCGGTCTTGCTCGTGTCCGCCACCCAATGAGAGGTGTCTGAAAGCCGCGGCTGAAACTGACCCACCCGGACTCGAATCGGACGGCCGCATACGCGCTCGATCGTGCTGATGACCTCTTCGTTGGTCCAGTGACGGCCGGTGCCCACGTTCAGAATCTCGCCGGGGGCAACGTCTTGAACCGCTGCCATCAGGCACGCATCCACGACGTCGTCGACGTACACCAAATCGCGGCGATACCCGAGTGGGGTCAGCGGTAGTTCGCGGTCCTCCAGCGCAGCCAGCATGGCCGTCGGGATCAGCCGCGACGCCGCCTCCCAGGGGCCGTAGACAGAGAACGGACGCAAGATGACGATGCCACGGCCGTTGGCCCGCGCATACTGCTGACACGTGAGCGTCGCAGCGGCCTTCGAGACGCCATACGGCGTAACAGGTTCCAGACGATCCGTCTCGCACAACGCCGACGTTCGGGGCCCGTATTCGGACGACCCGCCGAGCTGGACGAACCGTGCAACGGACTGACACTCCGTCGCAACCAGGAGGTTCAAAGTGCCGACGACGTTCGTGTGAAACAGTTGCGCCGCCTCGACGCCGTGACGGCTCGCCCCCTGGGCGGCGAGGTGGAAGACGACGGCGGGTTCGGCTCTGCGAACCGCGCGCTCCAGATCGACACGCTCCGTCATGTCCGCGCGGTGGATGACGAGGCTCGACACGACATCTTCGAGCCGCCAGAGCGGAGTGGACGGACGGAGAACCGCGTGCACGCGCGCTCCGAGATGCACCAGCCGACGAGCGAGGTTGGCCCCGATGAAACCGCCGGCGCCGGTGATGAGCACTGAGCTCCCGTGCCAGCGGCTGGTCACGCGATCTCCAAACGCGCCGGACGCTCGAACAGCATGCGGTTGATCGTGTCAGTGAGTTCGAATCGATCGCGAACGACGTCATCCGATCGTCGGCGCGTGGCGATGGTGATGGCTTCCAGGATGCGAGGGATCTCGTCGCTCGGCCGATGACCGGCCATGTCGCGGTGGAACGACCGGCGGAGAAAGCTGAACCTGCAGTCGAGTCGAGCCATTTCAGCGATCAACAGGCGGCAAGGTACAGGAAATCCGCGCTCGACCAACGTCAGGCCCCCGAAGCCGAACGGCACAGCGAAGTTCGAGCGGATGCGCTCGATCGTACCGTCGAGTACTGCGGTAAAGATGTTGGTGTGCCCGCGATCGATCATCAAATCGTTCAACCCGACGTAGACCCGCGAAAGAGGCAGGCGGGCCAGCTCGCCGGCGGACTCGACCGCCTCGACCGTCTCCACCAGAATCCCGACGCCACAGCGCTCCCGCGCCATTCCAACCGCCGCGCTGACTTCCTTGACCGACCGCACCATCGGCAGCAGGATTTCATCGGCGCCCGCCGCGATTGCGTCCTCAATCTCTCGTTTGGTCGTCACGCCGACCGGGTTGATCCGACACACGACGGTTGCCCGCGTGCTTGCACGCGCGATGCGCAAATCCTCCACAGTGTGTCTATTGATTTCCGTATCCGCGTGATGCTGGCGATCCGCCTTCCCAAGCTGCTCCCAGTCGACGACCACACCTTCGACGCCGGCCGCCACTGCTTCTCGAATCTCGCGTGGGTTCGTCGAAAACAGGAACAGATCAAAGAGAGACTTCATGGTCCGGCTTCCGACACACGGCGACCAACGATGATCCGAACGGCCACGACACGAATCGACTGAGGTGCACTTCCGCGCGGCTAATCCAGCCCAGCACGGCGTTCAGCAGAGGGGCCGGCGTCTCTTCGAGATCCCTGACGCCCGGGGTGTTCCGGCCGACCGCGCGCGCCAGGACCAATGGAAAAAGCAGGCATTGAAAGTAGTTCACCCAATGCAAATCGAACTGCGACTCCCGAATCAACTCCAGCAGGCGGTGCCGCTGATAGCGGCGACGGTGGCCCGCATCACGGTCGCGGTAACTCCACAACCACGGCATTGCCGGGACGCTGATCACCAGGGCTCCGCCCGGACGAAGCACGCGCCGGATCTCGGCGAGCGCGGCCTCGTCGTCCACGTGCTCGAGGACGTCGAGTACCGTCACGAGGTCGAATCCGCCGCTCAAAAATGGGAGCAGAGTGGCGACGCCGCGGACGAAATGGACGTCTCGGCGGGGTTGCTCCGCGGCCTGAACGAGTCCCTCCGGTCGGAAATCGATACAGGCGACACGACGAGCGTGCGAGCGAATGACGGCAACGTTGGCTCCGGTCCCACAACCCACATCGAGCGCCCGGGCGAACCCCGAGGGGCACGCCGTGCTCAGCAAGCGATCGAGGAGTTTTCGGCGGGCGACGAACCAGAAATGCCAACGCTCCAGCTGGGAGAGTCTGAGGAGCCGCGCCGGCGGAAACTCCAAGGCATGTCGCATTATGGTTGTGACGGGCGAGCGTATCGGCGCCCAAAACGCTTGTCAACCAAACTGTGTCAACAACACCAAACTGTGTCCGGGAGGAATTCGAGCGGGCGCGAGAACGCTTGACGCGACTGGTCACGTCGCGGAGAATGCAGTCGTCCCCAGTCGAGGAACACTTGGAACAACAGGACGTGGAACGCATCGCGCGCAAGGCGCTCAAGGAGCTGGGTGTGAGTGCGTCGACACTCACGGTGGTCCAGGCTCCGTCGCAACCAGGCGTGTGGCGGATTGAATTCGACAATAAGTCGCTGAGTATCCGCTGCGGTCAGGGATCGACGCCGCAGTGGGTGCGCGCGCAGATATTCGAGCTGCTCTCCCGCTAGCGCGCCGCGCGTTTCTTGGCCGGCACTCGCGCCGCCTTCACGGGCTTCTCCATGTCAGCTTTGGCTGACTTCTTCTTGCCGGTGCTGACGCGATCGAGGCTCTGGCGCAGCGCATCCATCAGGTTGACCACTTTGGGTGGTGTCTCCTCGACCGTCGCGACAACCTCCTCGCCCGCGATCTTCGCGTCGATGATGCGCTGCAGTTCCTCCTGATACTCGTCGCGGTACTCTCGAAGATCCAGCTCGCCTTCGAAGTTTTCAATCACCTGCTTGGCGAGCTTGATTTCGTCGGGCTTCACCTTTGATGGCACACTGTCGAGCTCTTCGATGTGTTCCATGCTGCGTACTTCTTTGGCGTGCCGCATGGTGTACATGACGAGCCCCTTGTCCTTTGGCTGAACCGCGACCAGGTACTCGCGACCGTAGAGGGCCAGTTTGCCGATGCCCGCTTTCCCCTTCATCCCCTCGCGCATGACGGCGAAGGCTTCCTGCGCCATCGCCCCGTCCGGGGCGAGGTAATACGGACGCTCGACGTAGATCGGATCGATCGCGGCGGCGTCCGTGAACTGCACCAGATCGATCACCCGCGTCGACTCCGGTCGCACTTTCGAGATGTCATCTTCCGACATCACCACGTATCGCCCCTTCTCGAATTCGTAGCCCTTGGCGATTTCCGACATCGGCACTTCGCGCTCGCAGTGCGGGCACCAGCGCTTCTGTTGAATACGGGTCTGACATTCGGCGTGCAGCTGGTTGAAGCTGATGGTCGCGGCCGAGTCCGTCGCCGGAAACACCCGAACCGGGATATTGACCAAGCTGATTTTGAGAAAGCCTTTCCAAGTCGGACGCGCGGCCATACTCTCTCCTTCGCAGCCCAGATTATCGGCTTTTCGTGCCTCTTCCGCACACTTTTAGAGGCTGCACACAATTGCGCGCCCCGAGTCCCGAGCCCCGAGCCCCGTCACGTAAGATCGCCGAATGCAGTGGCGCGAGAACCCCGCAAACGTCCGGCCCATGCTGGCCACGCTGTCCGAGCCCCCACTGACCCAACCAGGCCTTGTCTACGAACCCAAATATGATGGCATCCGGGCGCTCGTTCATGTGGAACCCGGGCGTATTCAGATCTGGTCCCGCCTCGGCAACGACAAGACCAGCCAGTTTCCTTCGATTGTCAAAGCCCTCACCCCGCTGGCAGCCTCTGTCAAAGGGCCGCTGCTGCTTGATGGCGAGATCGTCGCGCTCGACAAAGAGGGCCGGCCGGCTGGATTTCAGCGGCTGCAAGGACGCATTCACCTGAAGGGATCGCGCGACGTCGAGCGGCTCGACGCGAGTCAGCCGACGGCGCTCATCCTCTTCGACCTCCTTCGAGATGGCGCAGAAGACGTCCGCGGCCTCGCGCTGACCGAACGTCGGCAGCGTCTCGAAGCGCGCGTCCGCCCGGCGCTGTCGCAAGCGCTTCGATTGAGCGAGCAGGTGGCGGGCGACGCCCGTGCGCTCCTTTCACGTGCACGAAAGGAGGGTTGGGAGGGTCTGATTGCCAAGGATGCCCGTTCGCCGTATCACTCAGGACGCCGAACCCCTGCCTGGCGCAAACTCAAGATCGTCCAGCAACAGGAATTCGTCGTCGGCGGCTGGACCGAGCCTCGTCAGACACGGCAGTACTTCGGCGCACTGCTCCTCGGCGTTCACGACGGAAAGGATCCGCACGCGCCGCTGACGTATGTCGGTCACACGGGCACGGGGTTCGATCAGGCGGAACTCGCACGCGTGTCGAAGCTGCTCGAGGCACGCGAGACGAAGACCTCGCCGTTCCGCGAGCGGATCAAGACGAACGAGCCGGCCCATTGGGTACGTCCGGATCTGGTGGCGCAAGTCCGCTTCACCGAGTGGACCGACGACAACAAGCTGCGCCACCCCGTTTATCTCGG
Source organism: Vicinamibacterales bacterium (assembly GCA_049642465.1). Taxonomy (GTDB): domain Bacteria; phylum Acidobacteriota; class Vicinamibacteria; order Vicinamibacterales; family 2-12-FULL-66-21; genus CAWDPQ01. The sequence continues at coordinate 30,459 of JBAROV010000050.1, read as the reverse complement.
CCTGCGCGACGACAAGAAAGCCGCCGAAGTAATAAAAGAAGCCCCTGCTGGGGCCCCGCGAGCCCTGACAAAAGAAGTGCCCGTGAAAAGGAAGCGCGGGAAAGAGAAGCCCCCCGACGCCTCCCTCCAGCCGGTCGTGGATCAGTTACGTGGGCTCGAGGACGCTCGGCGCGATGGCACGATCGAATTGCCCGATGGCTCGAGACTCGGGGTCACGAATCTCTCAAAGATTTTCTGGCCGAAGCTGAAATTGACCAAAGGCGATCTGCTTCGGTACTACGCTCGTGTCTCACCGTACATTCTTCCCGCCGTTGCTGATCGACCGCTCGTCATGAAGCGGTTTCCGAACGGCGTTGACGGTCCGGCGTTCTATCAGCAGCGTTCGCGTCAGGAAAAACCTCCGCCGAGCGTCCGCATCGAAACGCTGCCTGATGAACTGGACCCGATTTCCGAACCTGGTGCCCGGCGGTTCGTCGGCGGCTCGCTGATCACGCTCCTCTACATGACGCAGATTGCGGCGATCTCGCAGGACCCCTGGTTCTCGCGCGTCCAATCGCCGCTCGACGCGGACTACGTCGCGCTCGATCTGGATCCCGGTGACAACACGCCATTCTCGCGGGTGCTGGACGTGGCGCGGTGGGTGCGCGACGAGCTTGCGTCCCTCAAGGTGTCGGGCGTACCGAAGACTTCGGGGTCGAGCGGACTGCATGTGTACATCCCGCTGCCGCCGGGCACGTCGTACGAGTCCGGCATGCTGTTCTGTCAGATCGTGGCTACCGTGATTGCGTCGCGGCATCCGAAAGTCGCGACTGTGGAACGCGCCGTGCGCGCGCGACCCCGAGGGACGGTCTACATCGATTTTCTCCAGAACATCCTGGGAAAGACACTCGCCACGGCCTACAGCGCCAGGGCAAGCGAGTTCGCCGGCGTGTCAACGCCACTCACGTGGGAGGAACTCGACGCGCCGATCGATCCGCGTGACTACACGGTCGTAACGGCACCGGCCCGATTCGAGCAGGTGGGGGATCTGTGGCAACGTCTGCGGACGGCAAAAGCCGCGAATCTCGAGGCCGTGTTCAGAAAGTACGCTCGACAGGTCTAGAAAAGGGAAAAGGGAGAAGGGAAAACGCTTTTCCCTTTTCCCTTCTCCCTTCTCCCTTCTCCCTTTTCCCTTTCAGATAGTCCCTTCCTCGTCTTCGTCTTCCACGTCGTCGCTATCTTCGAATTCGTCCTCGTCGCTGTCGTCTCCCGTTCCGCGCATGTTCTCTTCCGAGCGTCCACCCACCCGCTCGCCGGATGGCGCCCCCGGCGTCCGATCGGCGCTGCTGCCACCGAACTCGTCGCTGTCCCTGATGAGATCGTTCGTGTCGCGGTCGCGTTGGTTCGCCATGCACTCTCCTTTCGCGTGACCCAAGCCGAGCAAAGCAGGTGCCACGAACACGTGGGCTATCATCAAGGCGACTCGACACGAGCGACCGCGAGGCGCGCGGGGCCGCGTGAACTGTCGAGCCGGAACGATCGATGGCCAAGCGAAAAGACTTGACGCCCGAACAAGCCGCCGCCAGCTTCGGCGTCGGCCGGCTGCGACGGCACCTGTTCATCTGCATTGGTCCCGACTGCACCGATCCAGCCACTGGTGAAGAGATCTGGAATTATGTAAAAGCGCGGATGAAGGCGTTGAACATCTCAGGTCCTGACGGCCCGTGCTACCGCACCAAGTGTCTCTGCCTTCGCATCTGCACCCAGGGACCGATTTGTGTCGTTTACCCCGAAGGCACGTGGTATCGGAATGTGACGCCTGAAAACGCGGAGCGCATCATTCAGGAACACCTCATCAACGGCCGGATCGTCGACGACTTGTGCTTCGCCAGGAACCCGCTGCCCTCCGAGGATGATGAGAGTCTGCCAGTCCACAACGAATCCGGGAGCTGAAGTATGATCGGAGTTTCGACAGGCTGCGCCCGTAGCTCAGTTGGATAGAGCGCCGGGCTTCGAACCCGTAGGTCGGGGGTTCAAATCCCTCCGGGCGCGCCACCCTTCGCTCACGCGGGACAGCGGGAGCTACGGGTGGGCAGGCCACGCGAAAAGGACTAGCGAATAGCGACTTGACGATTTTGCGCCCGTAGCTCAACTGGATAGAGCGTCGGCCTCCGGAGCCGAAGGTTACAGGTTCGAGCCCTGTCGGGCGCGCTTCTCTTTTGGTCGAGGGGGCTTCGGCCCCTCGAACTCCCCTACACGCTCGCTCGCGGGGGACCGTCATCAGCCGCGGAGATCGCTCAAGGCCTCCCCAACCGCGACGAGATTGTGGCCGTTGACCGTCTCCACAATTCGGTACCAGTCTTCGTTCACGGTCTCTGGATAACGCGCACCGAGGATCGCGCCCGCGATCGACGCAACCGAGTCGCTGTCTCCGCCGATGTTCGTTGCCAGGAGAATCGCTGCCTCAGCCGAGTGCGTGACGGTTGCCAACGCAAGGGCAAGCGGCACGATCGTCAGAGGATTGTCTGGAAAGTACGTCGCCGCCACCGCCGCAGGATCGAGCCGCGGCCATCGGCTCAAGTCGCTGGAGATCGTTCGGATCGCCGTCGCGAAGACGGTTGCTGATGAACCCGTTCGGTCAGACTCCGCCCGATCCGCGGCACGCTGCGCGAGTTCGAGCGCCTCGTCCGACCCGGCTTCGTCGATAGCCGCTGACACTGCAGCAGCGGTTGCGGCGGCGGCCGCGAGCGCCAGCGGACCGCCGTGCGTGGAGATGGAGGCTTCCCGCGCTCCGGCTACGATTTCCTCGAAGTGCGTCGACCTAAAGAGGATGCCGACCGGGGCAACGCGAACCGCGGCGCCGCACCCGTCGTGGCGATCCGCCACGCGTGCGGGATCCGCGGCCTGATGGAATTCCCACAACGACTTCAGGCCCGGATGCACGCATTTCGTGCAAGTGAGCAACTCCTGCCCGACCGTCACGTGTCTGACCGCCCGATCGCAAAGAATCGCCCTGGCCACGGCTGTCGTTCGCTCGGTGTCGTCGGTGGTTTCGCCAATCAACCACTCTCGCTTGGCGTTTCCGGCGTATCGCGGAATGACGGTTCCAGGCAGTCCTTCGAAGCCGCGGACGCCTTCGGGATACCAACGGAGGACGCTGTCGTGCGACAGCGTCTCCGTCTGCTTGCCGATCGCGTCCCCGGTTGCAAGGCCCTTGAGGCAGCCGAGAATCCGGTCCTTCGCGCTGATCTGTGTCAGAAGGCAAATTCTGGCACGATCGATCCTCGAGCCGATTGTCGAATTGGTGACCGTTTCTCGCTATCTCGCGCGCTGTCGTTTTCGCAGCAGTGCGGCCGTCAGCCCTGAACCCAGCAGCACCATCGTCCCTGGTTCCGGAATTGGCGCAGGGGCGGCCGCGAACTGGTACTCGATCGTCTCGTCCGCAGCGGCCAGAACGCCAGGCGTCTGGGTCCCCTCGTAGTTGACGCTCACCTGGCCACTGCCGATGAACTGCCGCGCAAAGAGCTCCTGTCCGTTCTGAAGCCCGCGAATCGTCGCCTCGAACGAGAATGGCGCCATGAAGTCGAAATCCAGGATGCCACCCGTTGAGAGCCGTGTCGGGACGACGTTGAATTGCATCGATCCGACGAAGTCCACGTTCGTGGCACTCGAGCCGTCAAGCACGACGTTTCCCCTTCCGAGGAGCTGTTCACCGCCGGTGGTCTGGAAGCTCCAGTCGACGAGGGAGCCTTCGGCTTCTGGGCAGAACCCGAACTGCTCGACCGACGGCTCGCATCGCCCTGGAAACAGCTTCGTCGAATAGATCCCGAGCGCACCAGGCTGAATGGGTGAGCGTCCGTCAGGTGCGATCGTCGTGAGGCTGAAACCGGGTCCGCTCAATGTGAACAGGTCCCCTTCGATGTCGAGGAGAAACACGCCACTCGTGATCTGAAGCGGCTCAGCAGAAGCCGGACGGGCTAACACACCGAAGGTCAGCAAGAACAAAACCAGAAATCCTTTGCGCATTTTCGGCACCTCCCTCGCGTGGCGAATATCCGAAAACCCGGGCACGGCGCGAGGATGCATGGCGCATTCCCTCGAATCATTGTTCACCTGTAGAGCACCCCAACAGGGCCTCCGTAGCGTATAGTCCGCGCCATGCGACGGCTGTTCATCCTCCTGCTCCTGATCGCTCCGGCTGCATGGCCGGGTCCGCAGGCGCCCGCCTACGACATCGTGCTCAGCGGTGGCCGCATCGTTGACGGCACCAACAGCCCGTGGTACCGCGGCGACATTGCGATCGCGGGTGACACGATCGTCCAGATCGCGCCCTCAATCCCTGCGCCCGCCGCCCGGATGATTGATTTGAAGGGACTCGTCGTGGCTCCTGGATTCATCGATATCCACACGCATGCGCGTCGCGGCATCTTCGCCGTGCCGACGGCGGAGAATTACGTCCGCCAGGGGGTGACGACACTCGTCGAAGGGCCTGATGGCAGTTCTCCGATCCCGTTGCGGCCGTTTCTCGTGAAAGTGGCCGCCACGCGGATCACACCAAATTTCCTCAGCTTCATCGGCCAGGGGTCGATCCGCAGCGACGTGATCGGCACGGTGAATCGACCGCCCACGCCGGACGAACTGGATCGCATGCGCGCGCTCGTGCGCCAAGGGATGGAGGATGGAGCATTCGGCCTGAGTTCGGGGCTGTTCTACGTGCCCGGCAACTTCACGGCGACCGACGAACTGGTCGAGCTCGCGAGGGTAGCTGGAGACATGGGCGGAATCTACATCTCGCACATGCGCGACGAAGCGAAGGGCCTCCTCGACAGCGTTCGCGAGACGATCGCGATCGGCGAGCGCGGCGGGCTGCCGACCCAGCTGACGCATCACAAAGTGATCGGGAAGAAGTACTGGGGCAGCTCCGTGGAAACACTGCGGCTTGTGGACGAGGCCCGAGCGCGCGGCGTCGACGCAACGATCGATATGTATCCGTACACCGCGTCAAGCACCAGTATCGCCGCCGCGCTACTGCCGGCGTGGGCTCAGGAAGGCGGACGGGATGCCACATTGAAACGCCTGAAGGATCCGTCGACCCGCGAAAAGATCGAGGCCGCCACCACGGCACTCATCCTGGACGAGCGTGGTGGCGGCGATCCAAAGAATGTCGTCGTCGCACGCTGCGAATGGGATCCGTCTCTGGCTGGCATGGATCTCGCCGCCATTACCGCGCATCGCGGGCTCCCGGTGACGGTCGCGCACGCGGCGGATACGGCGCTCTGGATCGTCGAACGCGGTGGCGCCCAAGGCATCTTTCACGCGATTGGTGAAGAGGATCTGCAGCGCATCCTGGTGCACCCCGCGACGATGATCGGATCGGACGGTGAAATCCCGAGCTTTGGCCAAAACCATCCCCACCCACGCAGCTACGGCACGTTTGCGCGCGTGCTTGGTGTATACGTCCGCGAGAAGAAACTCTTGTCACTGGAATCGGCCGTGCAGAAGATGTCGAGCTTCCCCGCGCAGCGTCTCGGCCTCACCGATCGCGGCGTCCTGCGCCAGGGCCTCAAGGCCGATATCGTTGTGTTCGATCCAGCGGTCGTGCGCGACACGGCGACCTTTGAGAAGCCGCACAGTTATGCCGAAGGTGTGCGCATCGTGCTGGTGAACGGCGAGGTCGTGTTGGAGAACGGGAGCATGACGGACGCGCGGCCGGGGCGCGTGCTGCATGGACCGGCCACCAAGGTGCCGCGCTAGCAGCTAGCTACATCGCCCGCTCCATGCCGACTCACGTGCATCATCGAGTGAAGGATCCTGACGGCGTGCTCTCGGATGCACCTCCCGCACCGATCGCTGTGACCACCGCGTAATACGAGCCGGCAGAGAGCGGATTGACGATGTCCGAGATGTCGACTGTGATCTCGTTGTTCACCGGCGCGGGTTTCCCGAGGTTCTTGGTCGCGACCGGTGTCGCGGTGACGGGGTCGGTGGCGCGCCGAATGGCGACCGAGTACGACGTCACTGCGGTGGCGTGATCCGCTGATGGCGTGAAGGCGACCTTCGTCGGCAGGAGCGCCGTGCTGCTCACGGTCACATTGACCGTCGCAGACGTCGTCGATGCACCGGCGTTATCGACGGCCACCGCGGTGAGGGCGTAGGTCCCGGCGGCCACGTTGTTCCAGGAGACGCTGTACGGCGAGGTCGTGTCGCTGCCGATGAGCGTCGATCCTCGATAGAAGTCGACCCGCGTCACCGTGCCGTCGGCGTCCGTTGCGTTGGCGTTGATGGTAACCGTCGCTGGTGCCGTGTACGAAGCGCCGTTGGCTGGACTCGTGATCGATACGGTTGGTGGCTGGTTCGTCGTCGCCGCCGTCGTAAAACTCCAGACGGGGCCCGTAGTCGTTCCAGCGGTGTTACGAGCCACAATCTGCCAGAAGTAAGTCGTATTGCTGGTGAGTCCTGACCTCGCATGGGTGGGCGACGTCAGGTTGGTCGCGACAAGTGGTGGGCTGCTGGTCGTGCCAAACCGCACGTCGTAGGTGGTTGCCCCCGCTGCCGTCCATGAGAGCGTCGCCGTCGTCCCAGTGATGGAGGAGCCATTCGAAGGGCTCGGAGAAGTAGGGGTGCCCGGGGGTTGTTGCGTGGCTGTGCCAACTCTGAAGGCCGCGAATACAGCACCCCAGACGTCGGTGATCCCCAGGGTTGCGGTCGCTCCGGCCGGTCCCGCCGTTGATTGCACGCGATCCTCGACGACGAGCTTGGCGTTGGTCGTGCCGGGTACGGCGCTGCGGATCGTGTAGCCACTGCCAGCCGTCACGGTGGCGGGATTCGCTGTCATGATGATGCCGATCAGCAGGGCGCCGTCGGTCGTGGTCGTGGCGGTCCCGCTGTTCGGAGCGGTGCCGCTGCCTTCGGCAGCCGCCGATACGTTAAGCGAACCGGTCGTCGCCACCCCCGCATACTCCAGGATCGAAAACCGCAGGGTTCCCGACTTCGAGTCCGCGACTCTGACGGTGTTGGTTCCGCCGATGATGTTCTCGGCATAGAAAACTGCCAGTGACACACCGTCGCGCGTGACGTTGAACTGTGTGGCCTTCCGATACTGATTGCCGACGGTATCGGTGATCGTGAATACCTGGTCGAGACTGCCGGCACGGATGGCCACGACAATGAAATTCCCCGCCGTGTTGGCGGATGGAAACGTGAGGCTGGCCGAGGTCGTGCTGCCGGCGTCGATGCCCGCCCGCTGCACGAAGGCGACCGGCGCTGGAGCGGACGGCGCGGTGCTGACCGTGATGTTCACGGCAGCCGACGAGGCCGAGGCCCCGGCATTGTCGAACGCCACGGCGGTCAATGCATACGTGCCCGCCGGCGCGCTGCTCCAGGTGACGCTGTACGGCGAGGTTGTGTCGCTCGCGATGAGCGTCGAGCCTCGATAGAAGTCGACCCGCGTTACCGTGCCGTCGGCGTCCGTTGCGTTGGCGTTGACCGTCACCGTCGCGGGGGCCGTGTACGACGCCCCGTTTGTTGGACTGGTGATCGAGACGCTTGGTGACTGGTTGGTCGGCGCGTTGACCGTCACGCGGGCCGTGGAGGAAGTCGTCGCCGCCCCGCCGTTATCGGTCGCAACCGCAGTGAGGTCGTAGGTGCCGGCGGGGACGTTATTCCATGTCGCGCCGTAGGGACTCGTTGTGTCGCTCAGGATCAGCTGCGCGCCAGCGTAGAAATCGACCCGGCTGATCGTTCCGTCGGTATCACCAACCGTCGCCTGGAACGTGACGGTCGCGGGAGCCGTGTATGTCGTACCGGAGGCGGGACCGATCAGCGTCACGGTCGGCGGCTGATTCGCGGGTTGTGTGGAAACGACGGTCACGTTCGTGAAGGTGGCCCTCGCCGCCCTCCGCGAATTGTGGCTCGTGACGGCCAGGCCGACGTACACGGTCTGCGCCATTTGAACAGTTTCGGTGCCGACGAGCACCCACGTCGAGCCGTCGATCGATTCGTACCCACGGAAAGTGTCGCCGCTCCGAACGAGCTTCACCCAGCCAGGTGGATTGGCGAACGACCCTGGCGTACTGACGGAGGATCCGCCCGTGACGAGGCGAGATTGAAATGCCCAGCCCTTTGCGGCGCTTCCTGTCATGAACGCGTGGGAAGACCCCGGTGTCAGAGCCGCGCGGATCATGACGCCGGCTTTGGACCATTGGTGCCTCTGTTCGATGCTGTCGACCCTCGCGACGATCTCCATGTCGCCGTCCACTGGCTGGTACATGAACTGAAATTGATCCGACGTGCCCCAGATGTCCGTGCCTCCGCCGGTCACCGTGAACGTCCCGCCCGACACGCTGGCAGCGCCCGCGACGTTGGGACTGCCGATGTCCGTGTTGACCCACGGCACCGGGAGCGCTTGCGCGCCCGCGAGCGACGCCATCGCCGAAATCAACCCAAGACAAATGACCACCCGCCCAATCCATACTCGCTCGTTCGTCACCACAGCTCCTGTCAGCTCGGCAAGCGCGCGGCCCCTGTACCGTCGGCAACGCACACCTCCAGCGTCTCGTGTCCGCGGGCCGATGTAAGCCGGCGCACACGCTCACCACGTCTGAAGCAGGGTCTTCGTCGGTAACGAGGGGCAAGATAGTTGCCACGGTTGGCACCGACCGATCGGAGTGGCGTCCATGCGGGTCGATTGCCGATGAGCTCGGGCGTCTCGAACGTGTGACGCGCCAAAACTCAGAACTTTTTGCGTGGACGACGTTTTTGGGGTGAAAGAATGACGCAGTCCCGCTGAGGTGTCGGCGACTTCGCGCGAGGGCCGGACATGAAACGCAACCTCGAGGATCTTGCGGCTCGGGCCGTCCTGCGGCTCTCGCGCTTCCGGGGCCGACATGTAATAGTCGGCCTCCTCGTGCGTCAAGGCTGGTAAGGCGGACAAAGTGCCCACAGCCAGCGCGCAAATCGACGGGCTGCGGATCCCCATGACTTCCACGACTGCGCTGGCAGGGTTTGCCGAACTGTACGACCGCCATTACGAGGCGGTATTCCGCGCGGCCCTGCGCGTCACCGGGAATCCGGCCGACGCCGAGGACGTCCTGCAGACGGTCTTCCTGCGCGCCCTGGCTCAGGGTGGAGACATCGAGAACGTTGCGCTGCCGGCGGCTTACTTCCGGCGCGCCGCCGTCAATGCGGCTGTCGACGTGCTGCGCCGCCGGACGCTTCGTGCCGAGTCGGTGTACGACGACCGGGCGCCGCACGCCCTCGTCTCCACCCCTGTGCTGCTGAAGGAGCAGCTTCGGCGCGCCATCGCCTCCCTGGAGAGCGAGGACGCCAGCCTGTTCCTGCTGCGGCACGTCGAAGGGCTGTCGATCGAAGAGCTGGCCGGGATGTTCGAGATTGAGAAAAACAACGTCGCGGTCAGGCTCCACCGGATCCGGCAGCGGCTGCAGGGCGAGATGGAACGTTAGTCTCCTTTGTAATAGTCGTCCTCCTCGTGCGTCAAGACTGGTAAGGGGTGAGCGATGTCCGAAGAGCGTCTCGAACGAGCACTACAGCAGATGAAAGAGGAAGGCGTGGACGGTGGCACGCTCGAGGCGGCGCGGGCGCGCGTCTGGCAGAACGTGACGAGCGCCGGCAGCGCCACGTGTGCGGAGTTTCGGCAGGACTTCCGCGCGTATCTGGGCACAGAGCTGGGCGGCAGCCGCCGCATCCTCGTGGAAGATCATCTCAGCCGCTGCCCCGCTTGTCGCGCCCGGATCGCCGAAATGAAGGGCGAGAGGACGGTCGTCGCGATGCCGGTGCGGTCTTCCTCGCGCTGGGTGCAGCGCGGAGCGCTGGCGGCAGCAGCCGCACTGGTTCTGTCGGTCCTGTATCTCGGCCGCGGCGCGATCGACACTATGATGGCTCCCGGCGGCCCGCGCGCCACGGTCGTTTCCGCCGACGGCGGCCTCTACCGCCTGGCCGCCTTGTCCACCGACTCGTCCGCCGGAGCGCGCAGCGCGAAGGTGGAAGCGCGAGGTGCGAAGGCGGAGGGCTCTCTCGAAACAGGCGCCGTCATCGGCGAGCGGGATTCGATCCGCACGGGCCCCGGAGCGCACGCGGTGTTGCGGCTCGCCGACGGTTCGGTGGTGGATGTCAACGAGCGAACGGAGCTGTTCGTCACCGCCGCCTGGAGCGGCCAGGCGGTTCACCTCCAGCGCGGCGACATCATCGTCAAGGCCGCCAAACAACGCAGGGGCCACCTTCGAGTGCTGACCCGCGATTCGATCGCTTCGGTGAAGGGAACCGTCTTCGCGGTGTCCGCTGGTATGGGCGGCTCGGTGGTCTCGGTGGTCGAGGGATCGGTGGCGGTGAACCAACCCGGAAGGGAAGTGGTCCTCAGGCCCGGCGAGCAGGCCGCTTCGATCCCGGCGCTCGCGAGCTCGGTCGCGACAGCCGTCTCATGGAGCCCCGACGCGGAGTCCTACCTGGAGCTGCTCCGGTCGTTCGCGAAGATCGAACGCGAGCTGGCGAATTTCCCCGCGGAGCTGCGCACCAACTCGGCCCTGCTCTCGTATCTTCCCGGAGGGGCAGTCGTCTACGGCACCGTCCCGAATCCGGGCGTCACGTTCGCCCGCGCCCTGGCCCTTGCCGAGGAGCAGTCGGCGCAGAACGCGACGTTCGGGGCTTGGTGGAATTCGGAAACAGGACGGCTGTTGAGACAACTTGCGGATCGCGTCCAGTCGGTGAGCCCGCTGCTCGGGGACGAAATCGTCCTCTCTGCCAGCATCCCCACAGGCAACGAGCCCGTGCCGATGGTGATGGCCCGGGTGCAGCCCGGCAGAAGTGCGGAGCTCACGAGCGCCATGAACGCGCTTTTCGCCGAGGCGGGCGAATCTTCCCCACCGTTTTCGGTTTCTGACGACCTGATGGTGGTTTCAGATTCGCCGTCGCACCTGGCGTGGGCCCTCGCTCACCTGGGGCAGGGCGCCGGGTCGCCGTTCGCTGCAGCGATCGGAGAGCGGTACCGGCGCGGCGTGGGCTGGCTTATCGGGATCGATGCGCCCCCATTAGTCTCGGCGGCGTCCGGTGACGATGCGCCGCCAATCGAGCTTGCCGGCATGATCGGGATGAAGTACCTCTTCCTCGAGCAGCGTGCTCCAGCGGGAGCGGAAGAGAACGAGGTAACGTTCGCGTTCCAGGGGGCACGAACGGGAATGGGGTCGTGGCTGGCTGACGCCGGCTCCGGGGGCGCGGCGGAGTATCTCCCGGTCGATGCGCTCCTCGCCGGCTACGTGTCGACGCGCGAGCCCTTGCAGTTGTTCGAGGAGTTCACTGCGCAGCTGACCAGGGCGGAGCCGGACTTCGAAAGGGGTCTGGCCACGCTGGAGGAAAAGCTCGGCGCCGGTTTCATCCAGAACCTGACCGCCGCGTTGGGGACCGAAGCGGCGTTGGCGGTGACTGGACTCTCGGCCAGCGGTCCGACATGGGTCATAGCGAGCGTTGTGAACAACCCGACCGTCATCGACAGTTCCCTCCAGAAGCTGGTGGAAGCGTTCAACGCGGAGCTTGGGCCCGACGAGCAGGGCAAGCGGATCGTGTTCGAGCAGGAGAGCGCGGGCGGACGGACCTGGAGCACGATGAAACCTGGAGGACTTCCGCTCGGCATCACCTGGACTTACGATGGCGGCTACATGGTGGCAGCCTCCGATCGCGGCGTCGCGGAGCGTGCCATCGCGACGCGGAACGGCGGATCGCCGCTCGTCTGGTCGCCCGCGTTCCTCGGCCAGCTCCCCTCGTCCGCCGGACTCCATCCGTCCGCGTTCGTCTGGCTGAACGCGAAGGGGGCTCTCGGAATCCTGTCGGCGCTGAGCTCGAGCCCGGCGCTCCGGGAACTCGTCGCCGAGCGCGATCCGATTCTCGTCGTGTTCGATGGAACGCCGGAACAAATCCACGCAGCGAGCCGGACTCGTGTAACGGGGCTTATCGTGGACATGATGCTGATCGAAAGCCTGGGCCGCGCGAACTTCTAAATTGGGGGGTCAGATCTTGTTTCTTGCATGGTTGTCCCTTTTCTAGGAAAGAGGACAATCGTGCAAGAAACAAGATCTGACCCCTCGAGCGATTGCGGATTGGACAAGACACCAGTCGTTGAACTCGAGAACCTCAAGGTCAAGTTGGGACGGCGGGAGATCCTCCACGGGATCACCTGCCGTCTCGGCGTTTCGGGGACAGGAAAAGCAGTGGGATTGCTCGGGCCCAACGGGGCGGGCAAGTCCACGCTGATCCTGACACTGCTTGGATTCCTCAAGCCCAGTGCGGGTCGCGCTCGTATCCTGGGCATGGACTGCCGCAGCAACATGGGCGAGGCTCGATCGAGGATCGGGTACATGCCCGAGAACGACTCGTTCGTCGGCGAGATGACGGCAGTCACCTTCTTGCGGCAGATGGCGGAACTATCTGGCCTTCCTCCAAAGGCGGCGCTCGAGAAGGCGCACGAGGTCCTGTTCCATGTGGGGCTCGGCGAGTCGCGCTACCGCGAGCTGCGGACCTACTCGTACGGGATGAAGCAGATGGCCAAGCTCGCGCAGGCGATCGTCCACGGACCCGAGCTGGTGGTTCTGGACGAGCCGACCAACGGGCTCGATCCGGCCGCGCGCCGGCGGATGCTCAAGCTCGTCGCCGATATGAAGACGGAGCAAGGGATGAACGTGCTCGTCTGCTCTCATTTGCTTCCCGACATCGAGCAGGTGTGCGACGAGGCGGTCATCCTGAAGGACGGCGCGATCGTGCACCATTGCAATCTCGAAGAAGAGCGGCGGTCGAACCGGTCTTTCGTAGAGCTCGAGGTGACCGGCGACGATCGGAACCTGCGGATGGCCCTGCCGGAGATCGGAGCAGAGGGCGTGTCCGAAGGTGGAGGGCGCTGGCGTATCGTCCTGCCGGCGGGGGTCGAAGTCGAAGCCATCTGGGGGCTCGCCGATCGGCAGAACCTGCTGGTTAGGAAGCTCACTCACCGTCGAGACACGCTGGAGGAGATCTTCCTGAAAGCCATGGGTCACCTGGCTCATACGCCTGGGGAAAACGTATCCGTCGAAGTCAATCGCACCTAAATGGCGGTCTACAAGCGCGGATATCAGCGGTACGCGGGCCCCCTCACGGGGCGCTGGACGCGGTTCATGGTCCTGCCCCGCTACGCGTGGCGAAGGCTGTATGAGCAGAGGCTGGTTCTTCTACTCACGATGGTGTCGTTCGTCTGGCCTCTCCTGTGCGCCGGCTTCATCTATCTCACCAATCATGTGGACCTGCTCCAGGGGCTCGACAAAGAGTTTCTCGAGTTCATCCAGGTTAACGGCAGGTTCTTCTCGATCTTCATGTACGTCCAGGCGGGCTTCGCCGTCTTCCTGGCAGCGCTGGCAGGCCCCGGCCTTATTGCGCCAGACCTCGCGAACAACGCCCTGCCGCTGTACTTCAGCCGACCCCTCACACGCTGGAGCTACGCCCTGGCGCGCCTGACCGTCATCGTCGGCATGCTCTCGGTCGTGACGTGGATTCCCGGCCTCTTACTGTTCGCGCTGCAGGTGGGCCTCGCCGGCGGCTGGTGGTTCCTCGCAAACTGGACGCTCGGTGCCGGCATGGTGGTCGGGTTCCTTCTATGGTTGCTGGTGCTGAGCCTGGTGGCGATCGCCACTTCCGCGTATGTGAAGTGGAGGGTCGTGGCCGGCGCGGTGAGCCTCGCCTTCTTCTTCATCCTCGCCGGCGTGTCCGAGATGATCGACGAGATCTTTCGCGTCACGTGGGGGCACGTGCTGGATCCGGCATGGGCGGTCAACCGCGTGTGGTGCGCGCTGCTGGCAGTGGAGCCGCCCGACGGCCCGGGCGTCGGGGCCTCCCTGTTGGCGCTGGCTGGATTCGTTCTTGTGCTTGTCCTGGTCATCGAACGCAAGCTGCGGCCCGTCGAGGTGGTGAGGTGACAGAGGCAGCGCGAACGAGCGCAGCGAGTGAGCCACGCGAGCCGCCTTCGCGCTTCGCGCTACGGCGCCCAAGCCGGAGCGGCCGATGAAAAAGATCTCGCGCCTGCCCGCCGTAGCGTTGGCGAAGGCGGGAAGCCCCTCGGTCATCTTTGACGAGGTCTCGAAGTTCTACGGCGAAGTGCTCGGCGTGAACCGCGTCTCGTTGAATATCCCGCCCGGAATCACCAGCTTGGTCGGGCCGAACGGCGCCGGCAAGACGACGCTGATGAACCTGATGACCGGCCTGATCTTCCCCGACCACGGCAGCATCCTCATGCGCGGGATCTCGCCACGCGATCCCGAAGCGCTGATGCGGATCACTGGATACGCCACGCAGTACGACACTGCGCCGCGCTGGGCAACCGGGTTCACGTTTATCACCACCGGTCTCCTTCTTTTCGGATACAGCCGCTCGGAAGCGGAGGAACGGGCGTGGAAAGCGCTCGAGCGCCTGAGCCTGACCGACGCGGCGAACCGCAAGGTCGCGGCGTATTCCAAGGGCATGCGGCAGCGGGTGCGGCTGGCGCAAGCCATTGCGCACGATCCCGACGTGCTGGTGCTCGACGAGCCGCTGAACGGCCTCGACCCGCTGGTTCGCGCAGAAACGATCGACTTGTTCCGCTCGTGGGCCGCCCAGGGAAAGCACGTCATCATCTCGAGCCACGTCCTCCAGGAAGTGGACCTCGTCAGCGATCAGGTCATCCTGATCGCCAACGGGATGATCGTGGCCGAGGGGAAGATCCGCAAGGTGCGCGAGGAGATTCAGGAGCATCCCAGCCAGTTCATCGTGCGGTGCCGCGACCGGGACGCATCGGGCGTAGCGGCGCTGCTGTTCGCCGAGGAACACATCACCGAGATCAAAATCAACGACGACCGGTTCGTCATGCTGGTGATGACCCGCGATCGGGAGCAGTTCGCGCGTGCGCTCGGGCGCATCGCCCTCGACGGCCACAGAATCGAGAGCGTCGTGCCGGCCGACGAGAATGTGGACGCGTTATACGAGTACCTGATCGGGGGTGAGTCATGATTTCGCGTTCCTTCCCCGAACGGGCCAGGCAGGCGTGGACGATCGCAAAGATCGAACTCCGACGTGTCTTCTTCGCCAAGCGCTCTCTGTGGGTCTACGCGTTGGCGCTCCTGCCCTCGGTGATCTTCTTCGGGCACGGCCTCGAGGCGAAGTTCCGGAGCGAGCGGCTTGCCCGGCGCGGTCTGACGACCCCGGCCCTGATAGACAGCGTAGGCGAGGGAGAACTGACAGACGACGTGAAGAAGCGGCTGGGAAAGCCGGCCGAGGAACGCTGGTCGGTGCGGAACCGGCGCGTCCGGCAACGCACTGGGAAGGCGGGGACGACGACGCACGTGATCGAGCCGGCGGTCGAAGCCCGCTTCGTCCGCCTGAATATCAACCGCCCTTCTTACAGCGGCGAGCCGGTGGCGAAGATTTACGAGTTCGAGGTCTACGAGCCGAATGGCCGGGTGAATCTGGCGCTCAATCGGCCAGCGACCGGAAGTGTGCCGTGCAAACCGGATCAGGGGCCGGAGAAGGCCGTGAATGGCAGCGTGTCGGGAGGCGAGGCCGACCGATGGTGTGCCGAGGACTTCCCCCTGTTCCTGCAGGTGGATCTCGGATCGGCTCGTGCCGTGACGCGCTTCGTCGTGAAGCACGCCAGTGCGGGAGGCGAAAACGAGGACTCCGACACCCGCGATTTCAACATTCAGCTGAGCAACGACGGAAAGAGATTCACCACGGTCGCCTCGTCCACGGGCGCCGGGTTCGTCGATGAGCGGACCGAAATCCGCGAGCTGATCTACTTCGACGGACGGCGGTCCGCCCGATTCCTTTTCGTGGACGGCAAGGTGCAGCGCAGAGACATTCACCGCCTGCTCGACTTCGAAGAGGACCGCATGGTCTTCGCGGGCATCTTCCAGTACTTCTACCTGCGGCTCGCCATCTTCTTCGGCTGTCTGGGCATCTTCATGTATCTCTTCCGCGGGGAGATGAGCAACCGGACGCTGCACTTCTGGTTTCTTGCGCCCGCGCGGCGCGACGTGCTGCTCATGGGCAAGTATGCCGCCGGGCTGATTGCGTCCGCTGCGATCTTCGCCGGCGGTGCCCTGCTTACCTTTGCGGCCATGATGTGGCCGCACGATGCGGTGGAGGTCCAGTCCTACTGGAATGCCGGTGGCCTGGGACACGTGTTCTGGTATGCCGCGGCTGCCGCGCTCGGCTGCGTGGGCTACGGAAGCGTCTTCCTCGCGGTCGGATTGTATGTTCGCAATCCCATTATCCCGGCGGCCGTGCTGCTCGTCTGGGAGGGGGTCAACGGCATCCTGCCGCATGCGCTGCAGAAGCTGAGCATCCTGTACTACCTGCAGTCCCTGTGTCCCGTGCCTGCTCCGATCGACGAGGACGTCCCGACGCTGATCCAGTTGCTGGCGGCGCCAGCCGCTCCCGCTTCGCGTCCAGGCGCGATGCTCGGGTTGCTGCTCCTGACCGCATTCGTCCTGTGGATCGCCGGTGTCGCCGTCCGGCGCATGCAGATCTCCTACGGCGGCGAAACCTGATGTCCGCAGAGGCTTTTTCCTGCCCCGGGCGCGCGCGCCATCCCATGCTACGATTCGGCGAGTGACAACTCCGCGCGAGGTGTTGGCGATCATTCTAGTATTGGTCGCCGCCTGTGGCGCAGGATGCGATGTCGTCGGCCCGGGTGCTTGCACGCTGATCGGTTGTACGGGCTTGGTCGTCGAAGTGACGGGTGTGCCGGGTCAGACTCCAGCGACGGTCGTGGTAACCGCGCCTGATGGATCGACGAGAAGCACCACCTGCACCGCGGCGACGGGCACTTGCCCTGTGTCCTTCCCCGATTTCACACCCGCCAGCGTCACCATTCGCGTGTCGGCTGGCACCCAGACCACCGAAGAGACCAGACAGCCGACGTATGTCGTCACCCGACCGAATGGGTCAGCGTGCCCTCCGGAATGTCGAAACGCTCGAGTGACCGTGGCGTTGTGAAAGCGCTCGCGTGCTGACGACGATCTACAAGAAGAAGTGACGCGGTTCGACTCCTATAAGCGATGTCGGTCGTCACGGTCCGAGAGTGCTTGATGGTGTTGACTGAGTGAGGTGGTGAGCCAAAATTTCGCAAATTGGAACCATCTCCCGACCCTGCTGCTTCGGATCGAAGCGCTGCGACAGGCCGCCGTAGACTCGCCGGTGAGGCTCCTGTCAGTGCGCTGCCTGAGCGCAAATTCATGACCGAGGTGTCTCGCGGTGAACGTCCGGAGCAGGCGTGGCGCACAGTGGGACATCGTGGCCGCGGGCTCTCTCCACGACCGTCCGGATCGCGTCCACAACGACCTGTGGTTGGTCGACCGGTACCACGTCACCGGACTGTCGAGCGATCGTCAAACATCCTCGTCCTGAGAGCGAGGTGAGATCGTACTGCAACTGTCGCCACTCCCCGGGGTAGCTCACGGCGCCCTCTCGCGGGGAGATGTCCACATATGGTTGGTGCGCAATCTCCGCGCGGTGGGGGGCGGTGTCAAGCGTCATAGCTGCCAGTGCGGTCGGCGCTCCGAACGCATGCCCAGGCGGCTCAGCCGGCTTGCGTCACAGCCTGACTCGCGAGTCAATCTCCTTGATATGCTGCGGTTCGCCGCTGATGTTGGGCGTCACGATGATCAGCATCGGGAATCTTCTGGCCCGCCTGGTTCGCACAGGCGCTCGGCTGGTCGCTGTACTGGTAGCGGCGGTGCTACTCGGCGCTGCCTTGTACGTGCTCATCGGCGCGTGGCGTGATCGTCACGTGTTGAAGCAGATTGGGCGTTCAGTTGATATCGGTGGCAGAACGCTCAATATTCACTGCACCGGCGAAGGCAGTCCGACCGTCGTTTTCGTGAGTGCTCGCACAGCGCCTGGGTACGTCTGGACTTCCGCGACGTCGCCTGAACCGTCTCACTCCCAGGGCGATGCCCGTGCCGATTAACAGCATCGAGGAAGGCTCGGGCACGGGGTCCCCCGCTTCAAACCTGTAGTCGAGATCATGCACGAGCAACTGATCGCTCTCCATCCCGAAGAATACCTGTGCCAGCCCATCGCCGGTGAGGTGTGTCGAGAACAGCGGCGTGCCGGTCCGGGACGCGTCGAGGAAGGCGGCGATGCTCCCCTCGAACGCAAAGGCTCCTTCCCGGACGAGTGAACAGTCGACTACGTCAGCTTCCATGGCCGGCGGTACTCGCGCCGGAGGAACTCGTTCGGATCGGTCACTGTCCCCCCCGGTCCTTTGATCGTATTGGTGACGCGCATGCTGGCGCCGTCGTAGCGGATCTTACTGTCCCCCGGCGTCTTCTGTCCGGCGCGCAGCGACACGATACCGAGGAGCATGACCTCCGTCAGCCGTGTGGCGTACTCGAAGGGGCAGGAGATCTGCGCCTTGCCTTGAATCGCCTCGACCCAGTTCATCTCGTGCTCGTCCTGCGCGTGCGCGATGCGCGGGAGCAGGGGCTTCGGCTCGCCGATCCGATCGTGCAGCGACTTCGGCAGCAGCCGCGGTTCGTGGCCGTACGTCAGCTGCATCATCTTGCCCTTGCTGCCCACGTAGATGATGCCGCCCTCGCCGTTCAGCTTTTCCTCGCCGAGCTCCTCGAGCCGCGGCGGTGTGAGTCCGCCGTCGTACCACGTCAGCTTCACTGCCGGCATGTCGCCGCGCGCCGGGAACTGATAGTAGGTCGTTGTGGCATGCGGATAGCAGACGCCGTTGAACGGCGTCGACAATGTTTCGATCACGGTAGGCAGACCGAGGTTGAGCGCCTTGAACGGGTGATCGATCAGGTGCGCGCCCATATCGCCGAGCGCACCTTGGCCCCAGTCCACCCATCCGCGCCAGTGATGCGGATGATAGATCGGGTGGTAATCCACGTCGGGCGCAACGCCGAGGAACAGATCCCATGAGAGCGTCGAGGGGATGGACGCGTTCTCGCGATACAGCGCGTCGGCTATCAGCGGTGCGACACGTCCGGAGGGGAAACGCAGCGGCCGCGGCGCGTTGGTGGCGGCCTCGAGCGGCGCCGGACGCGGAATCCCCTGCGGCCAGAAGCCGAGCGGTCGATTCGTCCACACCTGGACCTCACGCACGTCGCCGATGGCGCCGCCGCGAATGTATTCGTAGCCGGTGCGCGAGCCGTCGCTCGAGTGTCCCTGGTTGCCCATCTGCGTGACGACGCTGGGCTTCTCCTTCGCCTTCTTCGCCAGCGCACGCGCCTCCTCGACCGACCAGCAGAGGGGCTTCTGCACGTAGACGTGCTTGTTCAGATCCATGGCTGCGAGCGCTATGACTGCATGCATGTGATCCGGTGTCGCGACCACAATCGCATCGATGTCCTTCTGCTTGTCGAGCATCTCGCGATAATCGCGGTATCGCTTCAGCCGCGGGATCTGCTCGCTCGTGAAGCGCCGCAGCGCAACCGCGTTGTCGATTCGAGGCCTGCGGGCATTAGCCGTCACTTGCGCCTTCGACATGGCGGTCCGTAGCGGCGGTCCCTGCGGCGAGGTCGGCGCTTTCGCCGCGTCGTCCTGCATGCGCTTCAGCTGTGCATCGACGAGGGCTTCATCCACGTCGCAGATCGCCACGATGTTCTGACTCATGAGCCGACGCGTGTTGCTGCCCCCCATGCCCCCGAATCCTACGGTCGCGATGTTTACCGTGTCGCTGGGCGCCTGGAACCCGCGGCCGAGCACATGCCGCGGCAGAATGGTCAAGCCTGCTCCCGCGGCGGTCGTTGAAAGGAACGTGCGTCTCGAGATGTCGCTCATGGAATCTCCTCGCAGAGCACGGATTCTACCGCCGTCCGCTGTCCCCTGTCCGGCAACGTACACTCGACCGCGGTGAACCAGTGTTCCGGTAACAGCCGCGGTCACTTCACACCCCGCGTCAACGGGCCAGCTCTCGAACGGCGCGATGGGCAACGCGCGCTGGACGGGGGGGCCACTGAAGCGCCAGGGCCCGGGCGATCACGTCACGCGGCGGCGAGCGGCCGCCGGACGAAAACGCCGTGCAGGAGGCGATCGATCCCGGCGAAACGGCCGCTGCCCGTCACGAGGATCACGACGAGCGCGCACAATTCCACCAGGTTCTTGTTCACGATCAAGTAGCTGCCCTCGGTGGGAATGGAGTAGAAGTAGCCCACCAACGGCGGGTTGCACAGGTAGAACAGCAGGATGAACCCGATCCCCGCGAGGCTCGCGAGCCGCGTGAACAGGCCCAGGATCAGAAAGACCCCGACTAGCGTGAGCCCGCACATCGTGATGAGGTCGGCGTTGGCGAGCAGGTTCGGCTGGCTGGCCAGCCACCTGAACAGATCGGCAAACGGTCCCCGAGCCTGCTTCATGTAGCCTGCGGCCGACCACGAGGGCGACGTCAGCTTCGCGACGCCCTCGTAGAGGAAGTGCCATCCGACGACGACGCGCAGCACCGTGATCGCCGCGAGCGCCCGGCGGGAGAGCCGTGCGTCCTCCATTTTCCGATCTCCTTTAGATCTTGAATTCCGCGGCGTTGAACGACAGCCGCGTCTTCGCCTCGATCGCCTCGTTGACCTTGAGCACGGCGACCGCCGTCTCGTAGGCGACCTCCGACGGGCAGTTCAGTTTCGCCTTGCCGCGCACCGCGTCGAAGAAATTCTGCAGGTGCGGCTGGTGGTACGGGTCGCGCAGCGCGACCGGCACCGTGTGCCGATCGGGCGCCACCGACTCGCGTACGTCCGCGATCGCGCCCGAGTCGCTCGTCGCCGGTTTTTCCTGGATCTGCGGCGCGCTGATGTAGCCCTTCTGAATCCACTCGTCCCAGGCGGGCGCGTTCGGGTCGCGGTACAACTGGCCGGCGTAGTTCAGTTCAGACTCCGAGAGGATCAGCGTGCCCTGGTCACCCATGAAGTTTTCGAAGTAGCCCTGGCTGCCGTTGGTCGTCTGCGTCTGGTAGTACGCCTTGGCCGGCCCCTGCGGCGTCTCGTAGTCGTAGACGGCCATCACCGTGTCGTACCACTCGTGGTTCTTCGGATCGTAGTACAGGAGCCCTCCGCTCGCGGTGACGTGCGAGGGATTCGCGCCGAGGAACCAGCTGTAGATGTCAATCTGATGCGAGCCGAGATCCACGATCGGACCGCCCCCCAGGCCTTTGTACCAGCGCCAGTTGCGGAACTGGTGCATGTCCTTGAAGCCGTACTGCTTGAGCCGCTCCGCAGGAATGGCATACCGATCGGGAGCGCCGAGGTCCGGCGTGACCGCGCGGTTCCATTGCCCGTTGACCGTCACGATACGGCCGAGCAGCTTCGCCTCGGTGAGCAGCTTGTCGTAGCAGTGGAGGTAGCGCGGATTCGAGCGGCGCTGGTGGCCGATCTGCAGGAGCTTGCCGGTCTCGCGCGCGGCCGCGACCATGTTCCGCGCCCCCTCGAGCGTGTTCGACATCTCCTTCTCGCAGTACACGTGCTTGCCGGCCTTGAGGCAGTCGATCGTGTGCCGCTCGTGCCAGAAGTCGGGCGTCGCGATGAGGACCGCGTCGAGCTCCTTCTCCTTGTCGAGCATCTCGCGGTAGTCCTCGTAGGCGTTCGGCTCGTGCTTGTACCGCTTCAGGCTGTTGACGACGCGCCGCTGGTTGTACTCCGTCCAGATGTCGCACACCGCGCGGAAGCGCAGCCCTGGGATTCGAAGCATCGCGTCGGTCAGTACCTGGCCCTGCGCCCCCGCGCCCAGGAGCGCGATGTTGATCACTTGCAGGTCGGCGGGCGCTACGGGCGCCGCCGCGGCCGCCTCCGCCCGCGCCTGCTGATAGTCGCGCTGCTTCTTCCAGGCGTAGCCGAAGAGACCGAGTGCGGGGACGGTGGACAGTCCCTTTAGCACTTCGCGCCGATCCAGCCTTTTCGGTTCCTTATCGTTCTCCCCAGCCATTTCGTCTCTCCTTGCAGCAGCGCTCTTAGTCTGCGGGACCGCCGAAGTGAAGCAGGTGGCTCGCCTCGTGCGGACGAGCGGCGGGCTCCGGCAGGAGCCAGGCCTCGAGTCCGGGCGTGCGCTCGCACAGTCCTTCGATCTCTTCAGTGCTCAGCAGCATGAATGCCGTCGTAAGAGCGTCTGTCACCGCTGCCGCCGCGATCCTGGGCGCGTCCTCAACGGCCCCCGCGCTCTGCGGCCGGGGCACCGCCACCCAGGTGGCGACCCGTCCCCGCGCCGGTTCGCCGGTGCGCGGGTCCAGGATGTGGTCCCCCTTACGCAAGCCGGAGGCCCCGAGCGCTGTCTGGCGCACCGAGAGACGGGCCAGCACGCGCGAAGGAGACGCGGGATCGCTCAGGGTCAGCGGCCAGCCATGGCGATCCGCAGGCGGCTCGAGCGCGATGACGGAGCTGAAGCCGCCGTGGACGAGCGCGACCTGCAGTCCCCATTCCTCGAGCAGTTCCGCCATCAAGTCCACAGCATAGCCCTTGCCGATACCCCCGAGATCGACTTGCACGCCGCCTTTCGTCGCGTGCACCAGGAACGCATCGGGGTTGAGCTCGAGCGACGGCAGCCCCGTGCCGATCGAGATGTCGAACGCGCCGGCCGTCAGGTCGAACATGTGGCGCGCGATCACGAGGCATTCGAGCGTCGACGCGCTGACCTGCGTGCTCCCGCGCGCCGCCAGATGGTTGACGCGCGCGATGTCGCTGTTGGACAGGAAGCGGCTCAGCTCCCGCTCGAGTCGATCCGCCAGGTCGAAGGCAGCCTGCGCCGCTTGTGCCGCGTACCGCGCATCGGGGTGCTCGGCGTACACCTCGAACACGGTGGCCATCGCCTCGTGCGAGAAGCGAAGGATGTGGCCGAGTTCGCGGGGCCTCTCGATCGCGAGACCGACATCCGCCTCGGTCCGCGGCCTCGTTGCATACCTGTCGGCGGCTTCCGGCACGTATCGTTCGTCCCTTGCGGATGAAGAACACGAGCGGGCGCCGTTTCCGAGCGCCCGCTCCTTGGGAGATATGTGGCCTACGTCAGCGACCAGCCCTGGCGGTACTGATGCTGGATGAACTGATCGGCGTCCGGCATGTTGGTCACCTTCATCGTCGCTGTGTCCCACATGAGCCGCGTGCCGGGGTAGCGCAGCGCGACGTTCCCGAGCAGCACCGTCTCGGTGAACGGCCCGGCGTAGTCGAAGTGCGAGACGGCCTGGCCCTTCTGCCTGATCGCGTCCAGCCAGTTCTTCTCGTGGCCGGGCCGGCCCTCCGGGACGCGGGGCAGGCTCCTCGCCGGGCGCACGAAGGCGGCCATCGCGGTCTCGGGAATGAGCCGCGGGCTCTCCGAGTAGGTCTCGCACCACATCTTGCCTTTGTCGCCGACGAATATCGTGCCCGACTCGGGCATCCTTCGCTCCGGTTCCAGTTCCTCGGGCCGCTCGGGCAGGATGCCACCGTCGTACCAGTGCAGCTTGACGGGCGGCATGTTGTCGCGCGCCGGAAACGACAGGTGGATGACCGAGGACGGCGGATAGCTGTCGTTGTACTGAACACGTTGGCCGAAACCGCGCTCGCCCGGTTTCGGCGGCAGGAAGTTGTAGGCGAGGGTCGCGATCACGCTCGTCGGTGCGCCGAGCTTCAGGACCGTATAGCACGCGTCCATGACGTGGCACGCCATGTCACCCATCGCACCGGCGCCGAAGTCCTGCCACGCGCGCCAGCCGAACGGGTGATACGTGGGATGGTAAGGGCGCATCGGCGCGGGGCCAAGCCAGAAATCCCAGTCCAGCCCCTGAGGGATCGCCGGTGTCTCGGCCGGCCGCGGCATACCCTGCGGCCAGATCGGCCGGTTCGTCCAGCAATGCACCTCGCGCACCTGGCCAATCGCGCCGGCGGCGAACCATTCCTGCATGAGCCGGAGGCCCTCTTCCGAGTGCCCCTGATTGCCCATCTGCGTCACGACCTTGTATCGGCGCGCGGCCTCGGTCAGGGCGCGAGCCTCGCTGATCGTGCGCGTCAGAGGCTTCTGGACGTACACGTGCTTGCCCGCCTGCATTGCTGCCATCGCGATCATGGCATGCCAGTGATCGGGCGTCGCGACGACCACCGCGTCGATGTCCTTCTGTTTCTCGAGCATGACGCGGTAGTCCTTGTAGAGCGGCGCGTCCTTGTAGCGCACCGCGTTCGGATTCCTCTCGACGGTGAGGCGCTGCGCCATCGCGGCCTTTGCGGCTTGGCTCTCGTCGCAGTCGCACAGCGCGACGATCTTGTCGGTCTTCGCGACGTTCTCCATGTTCGACGTCCCCATGCCGTGCGCGAAGCCGACGATAGCGACGTTGACGGTATCGCTTGGCGCCTGGAAACCTGGGCCGCCGAGCACGTGACGCGGCACGATCGTGATCCCGGCCGCGGCGGCGGCGGTGCTCATGAACCTGCGTCGGGACACCGTGGTGGGGGACTCTTTCTCATTGGTCATCGTATGGTCTCCTGCGCTAGTCCGACCTCGCGGAGCGGCTGGGTGATGACGGCCGACGCAGTGTCGTCTGATGAACGATGCGCGACCCGCTCGCGCCAAATGTACCAGAGATCGACCATCGCGCGGGCGAAGTCCTGCCAGCGCAGCTTCGATCCGGGCTTGTCGTGCCATGCGGGCAGGACCAGCTCGTACAGCCGATCCCGCCGGGCGGGCTCGCCGGGAGCGACCGGCAGCCGCAGGTACCGGGCGATGATCTCGACGTCGAAGATCCACTCGCTGCGGAAGGGCGCGGCGAACAGTGTGGCCGTCCCGGCGTTCACGCGCAGTATTTTAGCGCCACACTGGGTGTCGTACACGGGGAGATCGAGGGCGAGCGAAGCCGCAGTCGCGAACACCCGGCCGAGGTAATGGCGCGTGGCTTTCCGCCTGATGTCCCGGCCCATCAGCATCACGCGCGAGCCGAGAACGAACTCGACCGCCGGACGGTCGCGGAGCACGGCCAGAAAGTCGTCGATTGCCCGCAGCGGCGTCGAGAGATCGGCGTCCACGAATCCGACGAGCGCGGCGCGCTCGGCAATCCCCGCGAGGATGCCGGCACGCACCGCCTCGCCCTTGCCGCGGCGAGGCGAGTGCCGGAGTGTCGTCACCCCCTCAGGTGACGCCGTGCGCATGCGCTCGAGGATCTCTCCCGTGCCGTCGACGCTCCCATCGTCAACCAGCACCAGACGCACACCCGGGTGCGTATCGACAAAACGCAGGAACGCGTCGGCGTCGAGACGCGCCGCCTCGTTGTAGCAGGGCACGACCAGGGCCAGTTCAGGAGGCGTTATGGGCAAGGAAACGCTCCCACAATCCGCGCTCGACGTAGAGCATCAGGAGCACTTCCGGCCTCAGGCCGTAGAACTCCGACACGTAGCGATCTCCGAGCGCGCCATCGAGGACCACGGTCTGGTCCATCGAGGCGACGACGACCGGCGCCTTCAGGGCCAGCGCGTCGCCCGCACTGGTCCAGTAGCCGACGTGCGGCATCGCCCGGAGGTACCAGGGAAACGGCCACTGCTCGTGCGGCGACGCGATCACGGACACCAGCATGCGGTCGCCGTCAGGGTGCAGGGCTGCCAGCTCGCGGATGCGCGTTGCCATGCGGACGGCGTCGGGGACGGTTTGCGCGTAGACGTAGGGATTACGCGGATCCGACGCGTAGGATACCGATGCACGCCAGGCCTGCCACCCCAGATGTCCCGAGGCGACGACGAACGCCACGACGACCGCCCCGCGCACCACGCGGGACGTCGTCGTGTGGAGCAATGTCGAGAACCCGATTCCGGCAAGCACGATCGCTCCCACGTAGAACGGCAGCAGGTTCCACGGAGTCTTGTACGGAATGGCCGAGAAGATCGCCGCAGTGGCGGCGGCGTAGCAGGTCAAATAACGCGCCCAGAAGACACGTTCTGGTCGTGACTGATCGGGCAGGCGCCACGTGGTCACCGCGCCGACGATAGCCAGCCCGAGGACGAGTCCCTCGCTCCACGTGAGGCCGCCGGATGAAGAGTACGTGAGCAGTCCGAGATAGTAGTGCCACGGGTGCACGTGGCTCGACGGATCGATGCCGCGATCGAGGTAGGTACCGGCTGCGCGAAACGGATCGAGGACGGCTCCCGGCGCGGCGAGAAACGACGAGTAGAAGAGCGCGGCGACTGCGATCGCCGTCCCAAGGCCCACGAAAACCGCTATCGCCGATCGCCCGGCGGCTAACGGATTCCGAGGCAATGACGGCCACGAGATCGCGCAGGCCACGAGCGCGGCCGGCAGCACGATAACCGATGTTTCCTTGGTCGCGACCGCCAGTCCCGCCGCAACGCCCGCCAGCGTGGACCACGCAAGTTCGCCTGCCTCGCCGGAGCGGCCCACTACCCTCGGCCGCGAAGCCGGGCGCGTCGCCAGGCGCCCGAGCGCGACGACGAACGCGAGCGTGAAACAGGCGAACAGCGACTCCTGGATGAACATCCGCGAGTAGTAGACCATCGCGGGCGAGAGCGCGAGAAGCCATGCGCTCGCTGATACGGCCGTCCGTCCGATCCCCGACGCCAGCAGCGGCAGCAGCAGAATCGTCGCTGCGCCGAACAGCGCCGTCACACCCCTCAGCGTGCGCTCGTCAAGCGACGCGAGCGTCGTCTGGCCGCGCAGCTTTGCGGACGGCAACGACAGATAGTAGAGCGTCGGACCGTGATGTTCGTGCGCGTCGTACCGGTACTCGCCGCGCTCGAGCAGCGCGCCGAACTTGACCGCCTGGTTCGCTTCGTCGTGGTGCATCGGGCGCGCGTCGAGCCGGGCCAGGCGAAACACGAGGCCGGCAGCCAGGGCGATCGCCACGAGGGCGCCCATGCACCCGCGCGTCATTCGTCCTTCCGGGGGCCCCTATCCCCCGGTTCGTCCTTCCGGGGGCCCCTACCCCCCGCTGTCGGCTGGCCGTAGACTTCCACCTCGACGTAGTGGTTCAGATCATTCGTGGTGTTTCCGTTGGAGTAGAGCCGCACGTACCTGCCCTTCGCGCCCTTCGGATCGAACAGCCTTCCTTCCGCGACCTCGATGTACTCCTTCTCCTTCCCAGCGCCCAGCTTCGACGTGTTGTCGTGGTCACTGTTGAAGACCGTGGTCACGCCCGTCTTGAACGCCGGGTCGTCGGACACCTGGACGATGACGTCGCGGTAGACGCGCGCCTGGCTGTGGTAGTGCCACGCAAGAATGGCGTAAAGGGGATGGGAGGCGCCGAGATCGATCTGCACCCACTGCGGCCCCGGGCCCAGCTCGATGAAGTATCCGTCGCCGCCCGCCTTCTCCCCGTCGGTGACCATGTCGAGCTCACCGATGACCGGCTGCATGTCGCTCGACGTGACCTTCTTCTTCGCCGACAGCAGCACGGTGCCCTTGGGCACGTAGAACGGGCCGCGCGGCTTGCCCGTGATCACCTCGAGGTTGGCGCTGCGGAGGTTTGTGGGCGTGCCGACGAACATGGGCTTGGGAAGCTTCAGCTTCAGCTCCTCCTTGGTGGGATCCGGCTGCGCGGCGAGCGGGGCCAGCGTCAAGGAAAACAGCAGCGAGCATGCGAGTGTGCGAGTGGTCATAGAGAGATTCCTCGAGAAGCCGTCGGTGTCTTCGAGTCCGACAGGCAAGGAGGCCATACGGCGTTATCCGTGATCTTACAACGGCTGGTTTTCAGTTTATGATGCGTGCGTCTCCCGCCGCGCCAACCACGAAAGAGGGATGCCCATGGATCCGCAGCCGACAGCTACCCGGCGACAGTTCATTGCCACCACGGCCGCCGCCGCGGCGGCGGTCACCATCGTTCCCCGGCACGTCCTCGGCGGCACACGCTTCGTCGCCCCCAGCGACAAGGTGAACGTGGGGATCATCGGCGCCGGCGGCCAGGGCCGGACCAACGCGCGGGCCCTCTTCCACGAGGAGGACTGCCAGATCATCGCGATTGCCGATCCCGCGGAGGAGTGGGACCTCTCCGAGTGGTATTACGGCGGAAAGTCCGGCCGCGGGCCGGTGAAGGCGGAGGTCGAAAAACACTACGCCGAGAAGACGCCCAACCACACGTGCGCGGTGTACGAAGACTTCCGGGTCATGCTCGAGAAGGAGAAGGCGATCGACGCCGTCCTCATCGCCACGCCGGATCATCTGCACGCCTACATCGCGATACTGGCGATGAAAGCTGGCAAGCACGTGTATTGCGAGAAGCCGCTCACCCACAACATCCGTGAGGCACGACTCGTGGCGCGCGTCGCGAAGGAGACGAGTGTCGCGACGCAGATGGGCAACCAGGGCCGCTCGGGCGAAGGTCATCGCCAGACGGTCGAGTGGATCAGGGACGGCGCTATCGGCGCCGTGCGCGAAGTGCACGCCTGGAGCGGCACGCCGCGGACCGCCGAGAGTCGCTGGCCGGGCGAGGGCCCGGCCGTCAAGCCTGCCGGGCTCAACTGGGACCTCTGGCTCGGTCCACGAGCAGAACGACCCTACAGCGGCACGCTTGCTCCGTTCGTCTGGAGATGGGTGTGGGACTTCGGCAACGGCACCATGCCGGACATGGCACCGCACCATTTCGATCCCGCGTTCAACGCGCTCGGCCTCGATGCGCCGGTCACCATGGAGGCCAGGGCGTCGTTCGTCGACCCGCACGTCATCACGGGTAGCAATCTGATCACCTACCATTACGACGCGCGTGGAGGTCGGGGGCCGCTCACGCTGTTCTGGTACGACAACGGCCTCAGGCCGCCGACTCCGCTTGGCATTGATCCGGACGACCCGCTGCAGCGGCTCGGCGAGGGAGACAACGGCCTCATGCTGGTCGGCGAGAAGGGAATCCTCACGTGCGCCGGCTGGTCCGGGATGCCGCGACTGCTCCCGATGGAACTGCATCGCGCGTACACGCGCCCGCCGAAGACCCTCCCCCGTGTCGCCGGACATCATGCCGACTGGCTCCAGGCCTGCAAGGGCGGCACACCCGCGTGCAGCAACTTCGAGTACGGCGCGCGACTCACCGAGTTCGTGCTCCTCGGCACTCTGGCGCTCCGGACGGGGAAGGTCGTGAAGTGGGACGCCGAGGGCATGAGGGCCGCCAACGCGCCGGAAGCGCAGCCGTTCATCGAGGGGAGCTACCGCAAGGGGTGGGAGCTGCCGGTCTAGGGCCCTCCTTGTCCGGCATGACGTAGGACGCGCGTCGCGCAACTGCATCCCGGCTGAACGGGTATTCGCAAGCCCCTGCGGCACCGCGCGCGCCATGATCAACGACCGGGGAACCGACGGTTCCAAGTCCGCTTCGACTCCGTTCGGCGCGCAGTCATCGGTCCCTATCAGACACGGTATGTTCCGGTATAGGCTGCCAGGTCCCGTCAGCTCGACCGTCGTTCCGTCGATGACCAGCCGCAACGAGAGCTTCGGAATGACCAAAAGTCATCGGGAACGCTTGCGCGCCCTGGTTCGCCTCCTTTGTGATTTTCGAGCTGACTTCAGCGCGCCGATTTCGCACGACGAGCTGTCGTCGCAGTCTTCCGGGGTCGTCCGCCAAGCCGGCCGTTCGCGCGACGCGCGCGCTTTGGTTGCGGTTCGGCGCGCTCCCACGAGCGCCGCGACGCCAACGATGTGGACCTTCGTCTTTTGCCGGTCGGAGTAGCGCGCCACCCGTACCTGTGCGTCTGACCGGCTGCCTGGATGGGTCTCGAGATACGCCGTCAACACGGCTCGGATTGCGCGTTCGGCTTTTATGTGACTGTCTGCCGCGGCATAGACCGGCAAGCCGGGCACGTAGGCGCTCACTGCGCCGCTCGCCTCGGTTTCGAGGACAAACGGATAGTGGACGGTCATTCGGCACCTGCCTCGCGCAGGATGCGGTTGCCCAGCCGACCGGCGTCCTTCTTCGTGTGAACGGCGACCCAGACTTCCTTGCCGGTCGTCGGATGCTTCAGCAACATGTGGCTTCCTTTCCCAGACCGCACCTCGACGAATCCCTCAGCCTTCAGCTTGCGGATCACTTCGGCCCGGGTCCATCACGCCAGGGGCTCCCACGCGACATGTGCTCGCCGGTCTTTCGCAGGATCTGCGCTGCGCCGCGCGCATGCTGCGGAAGCAGCCCGGCACCGTCGCCACCCTAGGATCACTGGCCGGGCTTCTGTTAGGCTACACGGCCATCAGAGTGACCTCGAGTAGGTATCTCGCGCTTCCGCACGTCGACATCGCCACACTCGTTACGGCGCCTGTGCTAATTAGCACCGTGGTGCTTCTCGCGTGTTATATCCCCGCCCTGAGGGCGGCCCGTCTTAATGCGCTCGACGTGCTCCGCCGGGTGTAACCGCGGTCGGCCGTTGCGACAACTCCACGTTTCGGGTGCTAGGCGGTCGCTAAGTGCCCTGATGAAATGTTGGTGAGCCGCGAAGGAATCGAACCTTCAACCCGCAGTCTGACAGCGGCGGCGTCAGGCGAATGACGGATGCGGCAGGATTCCAATTGCGATCAAAACCACCGCGAAGAAAGCTAAAAAGACAAAAA